>JBDGRK010000009.1:0-82135 GCA_042218075.1 Candidatus Nanohaloarchaea archaeon | reverse complement strand
AGGAGTTGGTGGCTCGTAAGGAGTCTGGTGTCTGGGTTGACCCTGATGAATGGGTAGGTAAAGGCTGGGGCGAACCCGGTGGAAGATACGAATACACGAAGGGCGGGATGTTCGAACTGTTCGGAACTGAACAGGAAACGGGAAGTGGTGAGAAACTGGTCGGATTAAACCTGGATATAACCGGCAGAGATTCCGGTTTCGGTGTTGATGATGGCAGTATTAACGGTGATACTGTTGCTTTGAACGATGAACGGGTTCGCAAGGGCGACATCTACTTTAGAGGTGAGACACGTTAAATATCAAAGGATCTGATTTCAGAGTTTGAACTGTTAAGGATCATTGCGATAGAATAGCGCAGACTTTTTACAAAAGACTTCAGAAGCTTATTTAATAAGGTTGAAAAAGAATTGTCTATGGTTTCTGGTAGCAAGTCAGGGGTCTTGATATTCAATCTTGTAATCTTTTCTTTCCTGGCGCTTGGCTACACGGCTACGGGCGAAACCGGGTTTCTTGGCCAGACTGATGAGTTATCATCTAATGATCCCTACAGTGGACTACCGGGTGATCCCAGGGAACAGATGTTCAAGTGTGACGATGGCAAGGATGGCGATAGCGATGGAAGAACCGATTATGTGGAGGGCAGCAGAGACTGGGGTTGTGTCAAGCCCTCGAATCTGGATCTTGTAGAGGGAGATGCCTGGGACACAGATCTCACAAGCTCCTATCTGGATATAAATGAGGAGATTTCCACTCCCGCACTTGACAGGGATCCGACCGTATTCTTTTCTGGAGAGGTGAAATACGGTGCTGATATGGTGGATGAAGGCATTGAGGATGAATCAGTTGGATCTGGAAGGCTGAGAGAAAGCTACCTTAAGGATGCAAATGACGAGAGTGAGAGATGGGGTCTTGGAATTCAGAGAAACAATACATACGAAAAGCTTCCGGATGGAAGCGTGATAATCGGCGACAGAGTGATTGATCCTCCCACCGATGCATCTGGGTCGCTTGTTGGTGAAAGCAAGACCTGCGGTGATGGAAAACTGAACGATGGGGGCATGCATCCTTCCGATTATGGGGGAGGAATAATTCTGAGGGATCAAGACGGCGGCACTAAATGTCCACAGGATTACGGAGTTCTAAGGATGGAAAAGCATGAGAGATATCACTGGAATCAAGATAATGAAAAAGGTCTGAAGTGTGTAGATGACAAGGTTTCTACCTCAGGTAGCTGTAATGTCAACTGGGATTGTAGTAATCCGGGTCAGAAAATTGGAAATACTTACTATGAGACAATTGACGGAGAAGAGACAGTCCGAGAATGGAAATGTACTGGAGACGGTTATTCAGAAAAGGTGACAGATGGAAGTTTGGGTTATGTGGAAGGTGAAAGAACCTGTGATAACTACCAGGTACTGGCCTGTACCGGGAGGGATTGGGATAAAAGCACTCAGCCCTGTAATGATTTCAATCGTGTAACTGGTGGTGGAGACAGGGAAAGCGGTCTCAGGGGGGAAGAAGGGAGCAAAAATTATGAGGAAAAGCCAGACAATGATCCTGCCGCAACTTTAACCGACTACAAGGCATACGCGACGGAGGATCAGGGTCTCAGAGGCAAAGTATGGTGCCAGTTCGAGAAGACTCTCACTATAGACGCTGACGGCCCCAAGGGTAATGGTGACGGCTGGGTGGTGATTGACGCAAGGAACTCCCGGGTGATAGCTACCGAATCGCCGAACGGAAAGGATCTGGTTGGTCAAAACATCCACTTCAGGATTTCCAGGCCAGGAAATAATAACGTCAAAAGCTATCAGAGAGCCGATATAGAAAAGTTCGATTTCTCAAAGAGCTGCCCGATAAACAGTCAGGGAGAGGAAAGCAGGTACTGTCTGAAATACATTGATTACAAGGTAGAACGTAAGAGATCTGACTGGGGAGGAAAGAATCCTGGATTCAATTCTGATACGATCAGTGAAGCTGTGGTGGCGGAAGTGGCCAAAGATCAAAGACTGGGGAGGAGGGTTCTGGTACCGAAGGAAAGCTACTCAGTCTGTAAGAAAATAAACCAGATTGCTGAGGATCAGGGAGGATCAGAGCTATTGGAGTGCGACTATGAGAGGAATCGAAAAGATGTGAGCCCCCTGCCAGTTGCGTGCGGAGATCAGGAGAAGGAGGCATTGATAGCTGCCGAGGGAACAGAATATGAGGAAGGCTCAATGAGGGAGTTTCTGGCATTCAACCAGCGATGTGTTGATTACTCCAAGAAAGGAGGCTTCACTGGAAACCAGCAGATAGGTAAGCAGATTACAAAGAATGCGTGTATCTTCAAGGGGCAGGTGTTTGCAGAGGGTGCAACCATCAATATTGGTGCGCCACCTAAAGGCAGTGGCAAATCACCAGAACAAAGCGGCTACAGCCCCGATCTTGAAATCTGTCTCAATATAAAAGGTGAGGGGGACGACCTACCTACCGATAATAGAGGAGAATCGACATCCAGCAAGGATTTAGGAGGGGAATGGTGGGATCTTGATGATAGGAGGGTCAACCGGAAGATCGGAAGCCTGAATAAAGATGCTCCGCTCAAATTCTTCGAAAGGAAAAATAGAAACCCCTATCATCCGGAGTACAATCCCGGAGGCTCGAACAAAAGCATTGCATTAGAGGACGACTGTGGCAACAAAAGGTTCGGTGGAAAGTTAGAGTGCGATGATTCAACCGGGAATGACGATTTCTACTATGGTTTCTTCTTCAACCCTGTACCAAGCGATATAACTTATTTCAAATGAGAGGAAATAAAATGATGAACAAAAATGCAGTGATCGGCAATTTCTTTAACCAGGCTGAACCTGAATTTGGCCGCTTTTTATTACCTTAAGACTTCATTTATGATTTCCTTGGGACGCCTATGCCAAATTCCGATTTTTCAAATCGAATAAAAATCAATTTTCATCAAATTATTATAGAATCGTATGAATGTCATCAATTTGTTTATAAATGATATTAAATCTAGTTCATTTCGGAAATGGTTAAGTGAAATAACTGAGATAGACTCGAGAGCTCTGGCAGCCTTCCGGATTTCCGCAGGTTTTTTGATTATTGCGGACCTCTTTTTGAGGTCAAGGAATTTTCATCTTTTCTATACGAATGAGGGTGCAGTTCCTATTTCTGTGGCTCAGGAGATTACTAGGGAGGGTACTTTTTCCTTATTTTTCTTATCGGGTTCTCCTGAGTTTACGGCTTTTCTATTCCTACTAAATGGTCTGATTGCCTTGTCCTTGATTATAGGGTATAAGTCACGATTCTCAATTTTGATGTCCCTTATCTTTGTTTTTTCTCTTGATCTCAGGAACCCGCTCGTTACCAGCTATGCCGACGTTATATTCAGGTTAATGCTTTTCTGGGCTGTTTTCCTTCCCATCGGACGTAGATGGTCCATAGATTCTGTCCACTCAGATAATAATGGATCAGATACTGTTTCAGGTATCGCCGCACTGATGATCCAGCTCCAGCTAATCGCGATGTTCTTTGTAAATGGTATCGGCAAGCTTTACTCAGATAAATGGGTTTCCGGGGATGCTGCACCTCTAATTCTAGGTAAAGATAGCATGACTTTCCTTCTAGGCGACTTTCTCACGAGCTATCCTGAAATTCTGACTGTTGGGGGCTTTCTATGGATGTCTATGGTTTTAACCTCACCACTTCTTTTAGTTCTCAAAAACCGGTTAAAGATGTTCTTCATCCTTGTAATGGTTTTTAATGAGCTTTTTCTGGCCTTTACAGTGAGAATAGGGGCTTTTCCTTGGGTTACCATGGCAGGTTTGCTTGTATTTTTACCAGTCGGTTTTTGGAACCGCATTGAGAGTTTCTTGAGTTCAAGAAAATTTGAATCCGGACTGAGTAAAATAGCTGGCTTTTTTCCTCAAATAGAAAAATATGAAAAGCTCAAACAGACTATAAGTCAGAATTCAGTTTTCAGCATAGTTGTAGTGGCAGTGCTGATTTTATTGTCGGTAAATCTGGTCTTTTACAACCTAGGCACTATCTTACCGGCGGAAAGGAACGAAATTGAGATCATGGATGATTTCAACGAGGGAATGGCAATATTCGGTCTGGAACAGCCTACTTGGAGAATATTCCTGGAAAAGCAAAACAAGACCATAGATGACTACCTGGTTATTGTAGGAACGACCTCGGATAACTCCACGATAGATCTCAGTTACGGCAGAAACTTTACAATGGAACGGCCTCCGGATATAACCGAAGGTTTCCCGACTTATAGGTATAGATTCTTCTACAACAAGAACAATATGCTAAATCAAAGTATATCTTCAGAATATCTAGAATTCCTATGCAGTAGAAACGATGAAATGGAATTCATTAGCACTTACTACGTGAAAGAAAGGGTTACGATGGCAACATTAGATAACGAAAAAGATAGATCGCGTAAAATCAGACTTATACATGCATGGAGTTGTAGAGAAGGGATAAGCAAACTTGTAAATAAGGAGAGAAACTCAACTGGAATACCTGAAGATGTCCTCAACCAGATTATTCTATCCAAAAACCTGGGTAGAGAATTCTTTTATAGGCTAAAGTATAATTAGTTTTCATGCATTTTGGTATTTCCGGCAACTTTTGCATTGGAAAAAATCTGGCTATAAAGTTAACTTATTCGGTTTTTCTTTGCCTTTTTCTAGTCACGAATGTTCATTCGGAAAGTACCGGTAAATCAATCAATAACAAATTCCCACAGCAGGCGAAGGGAGATCCGTTTCCAATCAAGGCCGGCGAAAGGAACTTCAATGTAGGAGGAGACTTACCACCAATTAACGAAGAAGTCGAAATAAGATCAGTAGGAATTCTAGATGAGACGATGAACAGCCCACCTGAAGGCGAATTTGTAAAGTGGTGGGATGGAGATAAAGAAGACACCGGAGGAGGAGTGTCAGATTCAGGCGATTTTAACGAATCATTTCATCATCCAGATTTTGAAAGGTACAAGGTGGATGAGCTAAGGATAAATATCAGGGCCTCGGCAGGAGGCCGTTCTTACAGTGATGACGAGGGGGATAATTATAACTGTGTTTCTGCTGCTGAAATCCATTCAGTGAACGTTACCACAAGAGATCAATTTTACACTAAAGATGTGGATATAAGATCAGATATGCCTTACGGATTTATGAGCGATGAGGAAAGGAAGGAGATTACTGTAAATTTTCAGAATCCAGCTAATATACAGAACATTACCCTGATTGGACATATTGGGGGCGGATGTAGGTCTTCAGGTTGGGCAGGTATAATGGATATTACACCAGTGAAGGATAATGGTTATTTCCACAACTTGGAAAGGCTGGAAGGAAATTACAGCTACGATGATGACTGGATGGCCAAAGACCTGGGAAGAGGAACATACAATTACAGGATTGATGTTTCGACCGGTCCGGTAAAGATATACAAGGATGAAGTTTCCCACTGCAGGTACAAGATAGATCATCCAAGGGGGGATGTAGATAATTGGACAATGCGTAGGTGGCGCGGATATAATGCAATCACCTACATGTTAAAGGATGCGAATAATACAGGCGGACATCCCAGCTATTGTCTCGAAGACTGGTCTAACGGTAAAGCCCAGACGGTTCTGGAGGAGGATAAGAACGGTTCCAGTGAACCTCATAGACAGCTGAAGGAAGTAGATATAGAAAGAAAAAGACAGATAGCAGAACTAAATGACAATACTTCAGCGTATTTCGAGGATACCTTTACACTTCATGAGCATTTCGTAGAGGAAGATTCGGTAAGATACCAGTCGAAGAGGAATCGCTCCTGGAAGTTTTCTCCATGGCCTGCGTTTGTTGATGAATCAATTATAGTAGATACCTCTAAAGATTCTGAATTCTTTAAAGATCGTTACTACAATAGGACTTCCAATACTTGGATGAAAGGCGGTAGAAGCCATATTGAATCATTCGAGGTCATGAAAATCTGGCCCACCGGGAACACCTGGTTAAGGAATAATGGTGAGTTTTTCGGCGGAAAGAACAATATAATTGAATCTACCGTTAATGCAGAAGACCGTATGAACGGTGATCAGGGTTGGATAACTTTAGACAGTTTCAACTTGGACTTCAGGAGAAGGGAAAGAATGAAGATCTCTGGAGAGTACTATCAGGGTCTTCCAAGCACAAGAAGTTTGGAAAACTATAGACTGGTTCATCGCTCTTCAGGTGAGGAAATTTTGCGATACACGGACTTGAATGAGGAAGGATCGGGTTATGTAGAGAAATCGAAGATAATTAAGGTTCCTGAAGTTCAACCACCTGGAGGTGTTTATGAGCTACAGATGAGAGCGGATCCCGATTCTTCAAGCGTCTTGCTTGGTGTGAGGGATTTCAGGATTGAATTTGATGAAGATATAGGCTGGAATGAAACCAAAATCTTCAATATGGATCTTGAAAGTGGTGATAACAAACTGGAGTTTTTCACGGCTAGATCCAATGTTCTGGAATATGGAATTTCCTGGCAGGAGTGTCATAATCCTCTGAAGAATCCAAGTCCCAGCGAAGGGTATTTGGCTAAGTTAGAGACAAGGCTGAGTGTTGAGCTAAACTGTGACAGAAATCTCGAGGTAAGGTTTTATAACGCGAATACGGATACATTGATAGGTAAGGAGACAGGCATGAATAACGGAGATATCGCGAGGAGCGACCTGCTTTCCCTCTCACTGGGAAGGGAATACCGCTGGTATGCGGAGGCATGTGATGTCTCGGAGAATGCATGCCACAGGACACCAGTCTACAGTTTCCGCGTGGGAAAGAAGCCAGCGGACATAAATATACCAAACTTCACTCAGAAAGATGTAGTGGATGTCACGAGAGGCATGTCAAAAAATATAAGGGACGACGATGCCAGTCCTACGGGAGCTAAAAATGCTTTGAGCAAGGAGCCAAAATCAAAAGGATACCACAACAAGCTTGAGGAACAATCGGATCAACTCCAACCAGGTGCCGAAAACAGGCTCGACAGTAGAAATATAACAAAGTGGAGGGATTCACGTGGTTCTGAAAAAAGAGCTGATCAATGGGCTATAACTCCGAATAGGAAATGGGCGATTTCAAACACCGGTACTCCTTATCCTCCCTGGGGGAGTTATTACAGGGATGCAGATGCTGAAAGACCTGGACCTGATTCAGGTTCGGTCAGGAAGGAATCGAAAGTGTTCGGGAACTCCCTTGCTGTAGTAGCGAGTAGGGATGTCAGGGATGATGTTGATGGAGATGGAAGCAAGGAGTTGGTGGCTCGTAAGGAGTCTGGTGTCTGGGTTGACCCTGATGAATGGGTGAAGTATGACTGGTATGAGAGCAGATATGAACATCCGGAGGGCCTAGGACTCTTCGGGGAGACGCAGGCGACAGGGCAGGGACAGAGACTGGTGGGTTTGAACATGGATTTGACCGGCAGAGATTCCGGTTTCGGCGTTGATGATGGCAGTATTAACGGTGATACTGTTGCTTTGAACGATGAACGGGTTCGCAAGGGCGACATCTACTTTAGAGGTGAGACAAGTTGAGGCTGAAGATTGCTATACTTTCAGTGCTGGTACTATCGGGTTTCAGCTTACAGGTCTCAGCCCAGAGCCCTTTCCTTGAGGGTCCCGTATGTGGGGATGATACCAGCGAGTTCCTGGTGGAGGAGATTGGAGAGGTCAGGGAGAGCGCTATGTTTAATGGAGACTATGGATGCACTTATTCGAGGACTCAATGTCTTTACCGGGGTGATGATGGAGATGAATTCCATGAGCAGGGAGAGTACAGGAATGCGAAAGAGATAGACGAGGAGGCTGGAAGGCTCAAAAACGACCAGGAATTCTGTTTCAAGAGGACGGAGGACGACTTCGGGGCATGGTGGGACCAGGACTACGGGGATGTGAACGGAGATGGCTTCCAGGATACATGTAAAGTCAACAACATATACGGAAAAAAAGGAATAAGGTGGTTCCCCACAAGCTACATCGACCAGCACCCTGAATCGGTAGCGGGAGGAATCGATGACGACTGGAACCAGTACCTGGAAGATAACGGGCATAAAGATGTAGCGGGAGATTCAGAGGTGCAGACCGGGAGCCCGAACAAGAGTATCGCAACTGTAGGATTTTGCGGCGGAGACGATGGAGGTGAACATCTGGTTACGATGGAGTGCGACACCCGGTACTGTAATACTGATAGAACCGTGCAGGGTGTTGCTGAGGTGCCTGGAAGCTGTATATTCGACGAGCAGGCTTCAAAGTACGATACCAATCTGCCAGACCCGATCGAGAAAGATCACAGGCAGCTCTTCGAGCCCGGCGAACAGATAACTATAACCTCGGTCTCAGGAAATCCGAAGATAGAGTGCTTTAACGGAGTCTGGTTCTCCGACTGGCCTGTGAATTTCAAGAGGGATAACATCACTGTGACGCTGGGAGACTCGAGAAGAGCGGCTGTCGAAATAATAAACGTGAGGAACGCAGAGACAAGCTTCAGCGTAAGCATAAAGGATGGAGACGGCGATACACCTGCTTCAAGCTTCTCGGAGTTCGTAGAGACAGGTGGCAAGAGCTTCCAGGTTTCAATCCCGGCGGACTCCTCCAAGACTTTCCACATAAACATAAGAGGGGCCAAGAAGAAGCTGGACGACAACGAGCTGACTGTGGTAGCGGATGGAGTGAATTCGGACCAGTTCGGAACTGACTCACTGAAAATTGAGGTAGTGAACAGGACCCAGAAACCGGGCAGGAAAGTCGCGAGAGATGTTCCCGGTATCCAGATGATCCAGATTCTGTTCCTGCTTATGGCTTCAGGCCTGGTATTATTCTTCAGGATGTGAAAGGGTTAAATCAGTTTCATCCCAAGAGGAATCCATGGAAGCCACTGTAATCCAGAGAGAGGATACTCCTAGCTCCGAGGAATTCTACTTCGTTCACAGCGGGGAACTCAGCAGGGGGGCCTTTCTGGAGTTTGAGAACAATGGAACCGTTATATCCAGAATATCTGAGGTACATCGCTCGAACCAGTACTTCGATGATCCTGAAAGCGTTTCCGAAGTCTCAAGAGAGCAGATGAGTGAAAGGTTCCCGGTCGAGGACTGGGAGGTTTCGATGGGCAGGGCCGTGATAATGGGCAAGTTCAGGAATGACAAGATTGAGAGGGTGGATTCATCCCCCTCGCCAGGTGATCAACTCAGGAAGGCAGAAACCGATAGAGTCAGAAAATTTCTAGGGCTGGAAGAGGGAGGTATCGAGCTGGGATCGGTACAGCAGCAGGATGTCGGGGCCTCGTTGAACATGACTGATACGCTCCAGAAACATTTCGCAATACTGGCTCAGTCGGGAGCAGGAAAGTCGTACACCGCCTCCGTGCTGCTTGAAGAGCTACTGGACGCGGATCACTCGCCATCGATACTGGTGGTGGATCCACACGGTGATTACACATGTTTCGCCGGGGACGAAGGCTACATGAAAGATGTCAGGGTATTCAGGGACAGCGAGATTCAGGTTGCTGTCAACTCTCTGTCCGCTGAGAAACTCCAGGCATACTTCGATCTGACCGAACCCCAGAGAAGAGAGGTCGCGAAGGCGTTCTCTGAGCTTGAGAGCGGCGAAAACTCGGACTACGGTCTGAAAGAGCTGGAGAAAAGGATAGAAGAGCAGGAGATGGACGCCAAGACACGGTACGTTCTCTTGGACAAGATAAGGGAGATGAAAGCCATGAAACTTTTCGGTAAGACGAACTCTCCGTCCGGGAAAGATATAGAGCCTGGCAAACTTAACATACTTGATCTCAGCGGCATGATAAACAGGAAGAAGAAGCAGCTGATCACCGCTTTCTTCGGGAGACATTTTTTTAGGCAGAGGAGAAACGGTTCTATCCCTCCTTTCCTCTATCTCTTGGAGGAAGCCCACAACTTTGCACCGGAGTCGGATGGTTCGACCGCAGTTTCGAAAAACGTGATCGAGAAGATGGCGAGGGAGGGAAGGAAGTTCCACGCCTCGATAGGATTGATCTCACAGAGGCCGGTAAGGCTTTCCACAACCGCTCTCTCACAGTGCAACACCAAGCTGATAATGAGGGTGACAAATCCGAACGACCTGGAGCATATCGCCCAGTCTTCAGAGGGGATTACCTCCGACGTGAAGGACCAGATACCCGGCCTCAAGACTGGAGAGGCAATAGTGATGGGGGAGGCTGTAAACCATCCGACCTTCATCGATGTCAGGCAGAGAAAGTCGCGAGAATCAGAGTCTGGCAAATCACTGGAGGAAGCTCTGGAGGAGTGGAGGAATCAGGAAGAGCAGATGGAGGAGGACGTGGAGGCGTTCATGTGATTCCACTACCTGTAACGCATAACTTGAGTCTTAAGATTGCTATAACTGATCAGGTAACTTCATCGACTTTTGTAAGACCTGTCTCAGTGTTTTTCTTTTCGAAACGGTAAAGCTTAGCTGTAGCAGCTGATTCTAGCGATGGATCATGTGTTACAAGGAAAAGCTGTTCAACAAGATTGGAGGAGTTCTCCCGCAATGTCTCCGCCAGTTCTTCAACCGCTGAAGAGTCCATGTTGTGGGTTGGCTCGTCCAGCATCAGGATTTCAAGACTTGGGGAAAGAATGAAGCTCAGACCGAGCCTCAGCACAAGTGCAGCGGAGTGTCTCTCGCCTCCTGAAACCTCTGCCTCCGCGGATATCCAGTTGTTCTCCGAATCGAGCACTTCTACAAGATAGTCTTCGCCGGCATTAATTCTTATCGAGTAATAATCGTCGTAGGGATACAGCTGTCCCCAAATGCTGTCCATCAGGCTGTTAAGTCTCTCAACGAACTTCTGCCTTAGCTCCACCTGTGTCTCGATCAGGGCGGAACTGTAGCTTTCGATGTAATCCAGTACGAGGTCCAGCTTCTCTACATCTTCTTCCAGCTCTCTCCTTTTATCAAGCTGTTTCCTGTACTGTTCTAGCCTCTTCTTTTTCTCCCCTATTATTTCCTTTTGCGACTCCAGCTTCTGCTCACTCTCCGCCAACTTTTTCTCAACATCTGATATCTCATCCCTCAATGTTTCCAGCTTTTCTGGATCGAAATCAATTGCTTCAAGCTTCTTCTCAGTCACTTCCATGGTTTCCCCGAGTTCTTGTCTCTTCTGTTCAAGCTCTTTCTTCTGCTCCCAGTACTCCAGATCTTCTATCTCGGCTTCCAGACTTTCAAATTCTTCGCCGGAAACTTCTTCTTCCAGTTGCTCTATTCTCTCGTTCGTCCTTTCCAGATCCTCTTTCTTCTGCTGAAGTTTTTCTCTGCTCTGCTCAAGCTTCTCCGCTGAAGACCTGTATTCCATCAATTCGTCCCTCTTCTGCTCTAAACTCTCTTTCTTCTCCTGTTTGTGCTCCAGCTTCTGCCTGAGACTGTTCTCCTCTTGCTTCAGCTTCTCAATCCTCTTTCTTCTCTCCTCAATAAGCTCCTCGCGGTGTTCTCTGTCCATCTCTTTGCCGCAGGTCGGGCACTCCCCCTCTGAATCCTCCAGTGTCTCAAGGCTCTCCTCAAGGTTCTTCCTTTCCGTGTGCCTGTAGTTACCTTTCTGCTTGATTTCCTCAATTTCTTTTTCCAGGTCCTCAAGCTTCTGCTCCACTTCGTCTATCCTCTCGTATTTCTGTTTCTGCTGCTCAAATTCTTCAATTTCCGACTCAAGCTTTTCCAACTGTCCATCAAGATGCTTTTTCTTTTCCGAAAGCTCACGGAGCCTCTCCTTTTTTTGCTCTAGCTCCTGTTTTTCTTTCCTGACCTCCTCAAGTCTTTCTCCCGGTTCATCATAGTCTTCAAGCTTCTGCTCGGATTTCTCTATCCTTTCTTCGATGGACTCGATCCTGGCGCCGATTTTTGTCTTTTTTTCCTCCAGCTTTTCTGCCTTCTGTTTCTTTTCCTGTAATTCCTGCATCACCTCTTTTTTCTCTTCGAGGCTTTGTCTGCCCTCCTCCAGTTCTTCTTCCAGTCGCTCGATCCTTTCTTCTCCTTCACCGACTTCCTTACTCAGCTCTTCGATATCCTCTTCCTCGATCTCCTCTTCTAGCTCGCCGAGCTGCTCCTGTTTCCTGTCCATTTCCTTTTTCAGGTCGTTCTCTGCCTTAACTACGTTCTTCCTGGCCTCCTCGAACCTGTCTATATCCAGCAGTTCGTCTATCCTCTTCTTTCTCTCCCCCGGTCTCATGTTCAGGAAAAGGTCGAGATTGTTCTGCTCGGAGTAGATAGCTCTCGAGAATGCCTTGAAATCCAGACCGAGGATTTTCTCAACCTGTTCCGTGACTTCGGTTGTCGAGGGAGCCTCAATAAGTTCTCCATCCCTTCTCAACTCGCTTTTCTTCGTTCCCTTGCCTCTCTCTATTTTCCTCTCCACCGAGTATTTCTCTCCTTCAACACTGAAATCCAGCTTCACCCTTGCCATCTCCGCGCTCGAAGGACTTCTCCTTACCAGGTCGTCAAGCTTTACATCCCTGGAGTTATGGGCGGGTGTTGTTCCGTAGAACGCGAATGTAATGGCCTCCAGAACCGATGATTTTCCCGATCCCATGGTTCCCACCAGGACGTTAACCCCTCCGCTGAATTCGAACTCTGTCTGGTGGTGTGATTTCCAGTTCTCCAGTTCTATCCTTTCAATCACTCCTGATCTTTCACCTCTTTCTTCAGAAGCTCAACAGCCTCTTCAGGCTTTCCTTTCTCCAGTATTTCAAGCAGCTCATCCTCGACTTCAAGATCTGAATTAACTTTCTCCGCCAGTATCTTCTTCCCCTCCTGCCAGGGATCGCTTTCCTCTTCAAACGATTTTTGGGTATTTTCGGGCGATATCGAGTCTATTGAGGTGTTGATGTTCAGGAAGATCCGGTCCCTGAACCTTTTCCTGAGTTCCCTCGGGTTTACACGTCCTTCGGTCTCGCCATCTATCTTCAGGTTCACCAGCGGCTTTCTGTCCGGGTTGATTTCCTCAAGTCTGTCTACCGCTTTTTTCTTCACCTCGGACCAGGGTTCCCCATCTACTTCTATTTCCACGTAGTGAACCTCTCTCGCGCTTTCAAGCTCGCAGAATTCAAGCTGCTCTTCCTGCGTGTCCAGCTTCAGGAATCCCTTCTGCTTTTCCGCCTCGACCTTGTTCATCTGTGTCGTTATGGTGGAGCCTGGCAGAATGAATGGGATAGAGTCCCCGAATCTTTCAAGGTTGTACCAGTGGATGTGGCCGTTAACTATCAGGTCGAAACCCTCCGGAAAGTCTTCCAGACTGAGATAGTCTTCTTCGGGGGTATAGACGAATCCTTCTACCGACTGGTGCAGCACCAGTATATTGAACGCATCTTCAACGGGTTCCGGATCAAGTTTCTCCAGCGCCTTCTTCGCGTAACGCTCCGGTACTCCGCTCAGACCGAAAACTGCGACTTTTTCACCGTTTTTCTTGAAAACTTTTCTCTGGTTGTCTAAATGTTCGAGCAGACCAGCCCTGTCCATCAGCTCGATTGGGTTGGTGTACTCCCGTGGCCTTCTCTCATGGGTTCCATGTATCGCTAGAACAGGGGTGCCGTCGCCATGTATGTCCAGAGAGTCTTCCGTTTCCACTCTCCTCTCTCCCTCCATCGCTAGTGAAAACACATCGGTGGCTTCATCGAGAACCTCCTGCTTGGGTATCTTACGATCGAAGACGTCGCCGGGCATTATTATGAGATCGGAATCCTGGCTTCTTTCAAACGCCTCCCTGGCATTCCTGAACGCGTCTCTTCCTCTTTCCTCGTTCCACTTGTAGCCGAAGTGGGTGTCGCTTATTACAGAAATCTTCATCTACGGTTGGTATGGAAAACTGAAGCTTTTATCCCTGAGGTTGAAGGCTCTTTCCCCGGCTCATTCTCTGAGCCGCTCTATTGCCTTTATCCGGCAGAACGTACGCGTCCTCAAACTCGACAAGAACTGATTTAACCATGGTGAAGTTCTCCCTGTTCCTGACTTCCTTGTCAAAGATAAAACCGGGCACGTAGTAGAGGTTGTACTTTTCTATCAGCCTCTGACCCTTTTCCGACCTGTAATCCACCTGCCTGTACTTCACGTTGAATAGCTCGTTTGTCGTTTTCCTGAAGTCTGAATAGTTGCAGGAGTCACACGTCACGACCGTAACCTCAAATGGCTGTGATCTAAGGTAATCTCCTCCCACCGAGTAAACTCCCAGCAGCAGAACCGCGACCACTACCCCTGTCATTACTCCAAGCGCGAATTCACCGTCAGGAAACTCCATTCCAATACCATTCTCATCCGGAACTTCCAGCGCTTCACCTCCATGCTCCGCGTCTATATGCTTCTTAAGGTATTTCTGCGAGGTAAAGCTCTTGCCGCACTCGGGACACTCCGGATTTTTTTCGGCCATAATCTGGAATTGTAGGGGCTTGTTTAAACAGTTTTGCGAATCACCGAAAAAGAAAGTTAAGAATTGTGGGTTGAGTTTTCTACATGACCCAGCAGCTGGGAGTGACAGTTGACAAGCAGAGGAAACCCGGGGAATGGTACTCCGAAGTTGTAAGGAAGGCTGGACTCGCGGAACACTCATCGGTAAAGGGAAGCGTGATACTCAAGCCCTACGGCATGAAGCTCTGGGAGTCGATAAAGGATGAGTTTGACGAAAAGATAAAGGAGACAGGTGTTGAAAACGCCTATTTTCCTCTTTTCATACCTGAATCCTTCTTCGAGAAGGAGAACGAGATTGTAGAGGGATTCGATCCAGAGGTGGCGTGGGTGACCCATGGAGGTAGTGATGAGCTGGATGAGAGGGTGGCGGTCAGGCCCACCTCGGAGCTTGTGATCGCGGACAAGATGAGTGACTGGATCAGGTCCCACAGGGATCTCCCATTAAGACTGAACCAGTGGGCAAACGTGGTGAGATGGGAGGCAACGCAGACGAGGCCTTTCCTCCGCACCAGAGAGTTTCTGTGGCAGGAGGGACACACAGCTCACGCCACTGAGGAGTCAGCTGATGGGGAGGTAATGCTCAGACTGGAGCAGTACCAGGAGATTGTTGAGGATCATCTTGCAATACCTTCTATCCTGGGATACAAGCCTGAACACGACAAGTTCCCGGGAGCAAAATACACGACCACGATTGAAACGCTGATGCCGGACGGCAAATCCATACAGTCTGCCACCTCCCACAACCTGGGCCAGCACTTCTCCAGCGCGTTCGGTATAGAATTCGAGGACGAAGAAGGTGAAAAGAAAACAGCGTGGACAACCAGCTGGGGGCTTTCGTGGAGAACTATTGGAGCACTGATAATGGCCCATGGCGACGATCATGGCTTGAGACTTCCTCCCTCGATCGCACCGGTGCAGGTGGTGATCGTGCCGATCTACCAGGAGGAGAACCGGTCAGAAGTGATCGAGTACGCGGAGCGGGTTAGAGAAGATCTGGAGGAAGACTTCAGAGTTGAGCTGGATGACAGAGATCATAGAACTCCTGGCTACAAGTTCAACGAGTGGGAGCTCAAGGGCGTTCCCCTGAGACTGGAGATCGGTCCTGATGAAGTTGAAGATGGCGAAGTTACATCTGTCAGGAGAGACAACGGCGAGAAGAAAAGCTTCAGCGACGAGGCTCTGAGGCCGAAGGTCGATTCCCTGCTTGGTTCAATCCAGGATTCGCTCTACAACACACTTGCGGATTACCTTGAAGCAAATATCCGGGAGGCGGAATCAAAGGAGGAGATACTCGCCACCATAGGAAAGAATCGAGGCTACGTCAGGTGCAGGTGGTGTGGGGACGAGGAATGTGAATCTGAGATCAAGGATGAGGTCGCTGCCGAGATCGTGATCCTCCCGTTCCGCGAAAACTCGAAGCCGGAAACCATCCAGGATGAAGAAGAAAAGATTGAAGGAGAATGCGCAGTCTGCGGGGAAGAAGCAAAGAGATGGGCCTATTTCGCGAAAAATTACTGACGTGTAATTTTTCTGAGAAACCATCTCGCAGAGATGTTTCGCAAAGAACTACTGAAGTTAGGCTATGAAGCATCTCGGTTTTTTTATTTAATTTCTCACAGATACAGGAATCTAGTAGGGATCAAGCTTCTCTGCTTTGAAACCTATCATGTCTTCGTAACCGTTGGTTGACATCAGTACAGGATAGAAATCCTCCTCCGCCCTACGATCTTCTCCTTCTTTAAATGCATAGATTTCTCCTTTCTCAACTCTTCTGAAGTTCTGGGCCTGGAACTGGTATCCTGAACCTTCAACGCTGTCGGTTGCCCTGAAGACCTCAGGCTCCCCTGATTCGAAACCTCCTTCTAAAGCTCCCTCTGCTTTAAGGAAGTTCACTGTTATCCTGTAGGCGTTTCTTATGGCTTTTTCCGATCCCAGATGACCGCATTCAGCTGCGACTCTTGTACAGTTTTCCATCTGTGAACTGTAGACCTGGCTAAGGTCTACGCATTTACCTGCATCGACTTTCGTGGCTAGCTTTCTTGATTCTCTGTCATTCTCAGTCATGATTGAGAATGGCTCAGGATAAGAATAGGAAGAATGCAAGTCCAGAACCTTAAGGCCCTCGAGCTCTCTCTTCAGATCTTTCGCCACCTTCTGCTCGTGAGTCTCGCCTTCCGGGTTTCTCAGGCACCTGTTGAGATCTTCATCTATACATTTTTCGCCTTTCCTGAAGGCTTTCTCATTGGCGAGCACAAGCTTGACCGGCTTATTGAAGTTACTGTATTCTCTCTTGATTCTCTGGAGGGCATGGTAACCACACGGTTCATTGCCATGGATTAAATAGCTTATAGCTATCTCGGGTTCACCTTCACCAAGCTTCTCGACTTTCATGCAGCTTCTATTCCTCTAATATTTTCAGGAGGTCTCATGCTTATAGATTTAACTGCTTCCACCGCTGCCTGTTTCTTCTTCTCCTTGTCTATACTATCGTAATTTTCAGGGAGTTCATACTGATCCTCCATCATATCTGCCCGGTATCCCTCATCCAGGAGATTACGGTAGAACTCTTCGACAACTTCATCTGATGGTGAAACACCTGTTTCAAGCCTTTGCTCCAGGAGTTCAATATACCCCATATCCATATAATCCGAGCTGTAATCTACACCTGCGTATTCAAGCCCTTCGCGGGCTTTATCCAGTTCTTCCCCTATCACTTCACCGGCATCCCTCCTGTTCCCCTGCCAGTCGTAAAGCTGGGTCTCCATACCGTTTGCCATGGCTTCACGCCTGTTATGGTTGACCTTGTCGATATCGGGAAGATCATCAAGACTGAAAGCTCCTCCCAGTTCCTCCTCCTGCTCGTATATTATTCTACCCATGTAGAAGGCCTGGACGGCCACGTCCTCCAGCAGGCTTGGCTGTGTGGAGTTCTGCCTGAATTCAACAACGACATCGTCCTCAAGGATCAATCCCGACTCGTCAGAGCCTACAGTCTTTATCCTGACATCCTTCCAGAACATTCCCTGTGCGATATCCAGTGCATATTCCTCGTTTTCCGCGCTATTCATTATCCGGGGCTGCTCTCTCATCCTCTCGAAGACATCATCTATGTCCTGGAAGAATCTGTCAATCCTGCCTATATCGAGTTCATCTTTATCGTACTCTCCAATATCGAAAGCTCTCTCCCAGAGCGGAATCCTTGAGTCCTGATGACCGAGATCACCTGGTTCGTGTAGCCTTGAATTACCGCTTATCGCGGTAATGTAAGGTGATATAGCGTATCCAATATTGGCCTTTTCCACCGCATCCTCAAGACTGTCTGCCTGCATGTTGAGCTGTGAAGAGCAGATAGTCGCAGGCATCTCCTCGTTCCTTGGATCAAGTGTATCTACCTCACCGAATTCTGATTCCACGGATTCATCCACGCGCATTTCGCCATAGGTGTTGGGAGCCTTCCTGTACTTATCCTCGGTAGTTCTCTCGACATCCTGCAGGTCAAGTGCAGGGTTTGTTCCATGCCTGACTATCTCCAGCCCCATTTTTTGCGCCCTCTTTATCAGTTCTTCCTGGGGAATCATCGCAGCTTCATAGAGCTGGTCCAGAGCGCTTAGACCTCTGACAGGTTCAGTAGCTATCTCAGCCATGGCTGCTCCCAGTTCATGTTCAACATTTTCTATCTTCTGCCATTTTCCCAGCTTTCCTATAAGCTCATCTCTCGTAGATTCATTCACAGGCTCGTTTCCATCCAGCACAAAAAGTTCTTCCTCAAGTCCTACATTGATACCATCAGGTTCCGCGTGTTCATGCTGCTTGACTCTATCCTTCTGTCTGTCAAGGGCGCGGTTCATTTCTTCCTCTCTCCCCGGATCAAGAATAGCTTCTATCCGGCTTTCAGCTTCAGCGCTCATCAGTTCCCTGCCCTCTCCCTGGTCGATATTTTATTTTTTACTATCAGGTAAAAAATTCCCATAGAACCGTGTATTCCCTGAAGAGTTTTAAACTTTTACGGGTTCACGTCCTGACCTTTCTCAGGTTTAACTTATCTCTATCCATCCTCTTGATTCCATCCTTCTTTCTCTTGATCCTGCGGAACTTGGAGTGCTCGTCGCTCTCGAGCAGGGTGATCGCCTCACCTCTCCTTCCCTGTCTTCCAGCTCTCCCCACCCTGTGGGTGTAAGTGTCGGGCTTGTCCGGGACGTTGTAGTTGAAGACGTGGGTTACGTTGTCCACGTCGAGGCCTCTCGCTGCCACGTCAGTAGCCACCACCACATTAAACTTTCCCTCCTTGAACTCCTTGATCGTTCTCTCGCGCTTGTTCTGGCTCATGTCTCCGTTGAGAGTCTGTGCGTCTATACCATTCTTCTTCAGCTTGTCGGTAAGCCACCTTGTCGTCGCTTTTGTACGGCAAAAGACTATTGATAGATCAGTGTCCCTCTCCTTGAGCAGTGTGTAGAGTGCGGAAATCTTCCTGTTCGAATCCACGTCGATATACTTCTCGTCAAGATTTCTTGTGTGTCTCGAGGCCTTGATCCTTATCGTTTCTGGATCGATCGAGTAGCGGTCGCACATCTTCCTGAGTTCCGGCGGGATTGTTGCGCCGAAAAGCAGGTTCTGCCTCTCATCCGGGAGAAATTCGATTATTGCCTCGAGCTCGTCCTGGAATCCCATGTCAAGCATTCTGTCCGCCTCGTCGAGAACAAGGTAGTCCACATTTCCTATTTCCAGCTTTCCCTGCTTCAGGAGATCGAGCGTCCTTCCGGGGGTACCCACCACCATCTGGGCTTTTTTCGCCCCCTGAATCTGGGGCTCGTAGTCTACTCCACCGTATATGGTGACGGTTTCAATTTTATCCGATGCCCTGTTTATCTCCGCATTGACCTGCTTAGCCAGCTCTCTCGTCGGCGTCAGTATCAGTGCCTGTGTTTCATAGCCTGAAACATCATTTATTATCGGGAGAGAGAACGCAAAAGTCTTGCCTGACCCTGTCTCTGATTCAACCATCAGGTCTTTTCCCTCGAAAACTTCCGGTATAGCCTTCTTCTGCACCTCTGTCGGCTCTTCGATTCCATCCTCTTTCAGGTTCTCCACAATATTCTTCTTCAGCTTCAGATCTCTGAAATCCATCTTACTAGTTTAGGTTCCGGCGTGAATTATTAAAGTGCTGTCTATCTCGACACCTATTTAAAGCTCAGCGCCGAATCTAAAAATAGGTTTTTCACCTAACTTTAGCTTCTAGGTGTATAATGATGCAGAATGAACAGGTAAACAAGAATGATGAAAAGATGGAAGAATTCAAAACGGGAACCACTACTCTGAGTCTGGTGACGGATGAGGGGGTAATAATGGCTGCCGACACCAGGGCATCCCTTGGAACCATGACCTCCGCCAAGAACGTCCAGAAGATCCACAAGCTGGATGATTCTATAGGTATCACTATAGCTGGAGGTGTCGGTGACGCTCAGAAGATTATCAGGCTAATGAGGTCTCAACTGAAACTCCACAAGCTCGAGACGAAGGAATTGACTGTTAAAGGAGCCGGAACGCTACTGGCCAATATTCTACATGGAAACAAGATGATGCCATTCATGAACCAGTTCCTGCTTGGAGGGACAGATGATGATGGAGGGGTTATATTTACGCTCGGCCCTACGGGAAGCCTGGTCAGGCATGATAACTTTGCCACCACTGGCTCGGGAAGCCCTATGGTCTACGGTGTACTGGAAGACGACTACGAGGAAGGAATGGGCCACGAGGATGGAAAAGAGCTGGCGGTAAGAGCAGTTGAAGCGGCGATGGAGCGAGATACAGGCTCAGGGAATGGTATAATGGTTGTCGAGATCACAGATGAAGGATATGAAGTAATGGAGGAGAAAGAAGTCGAGTCCAGACTTGAGTGAATTTCTTCTCTTGAGATAAAATTATGATCGGAGCTGAATCCTAATGCCGACTGAAGAACTTGAAGAGGTAGAACAATTCCTGCCCTCAGGAGCGGAAGTTTCGGAAATACGTTTCGAGGCATCAGATATAGTTATATACACCGATAGTGAAGAATTTTTGCTTGATAACTCGGATACTGTGCAGGAGATAGTCTCCGAACTGAAGAAAAGGGTGGAGGTCCGACCTTCCTCGAAGCTTTTCCGGGATCCCGAGGTCGCGAAGGAAAGGATAGAGGGTGTCACTGATGAAGATAATATAGAGGAGATGATATTCCAGCCCTCTCTCGGAAAGGTGATCATCAGGGCGGAAAATCCTGGCTCTGTCATAGGTCAGAGAGGAAAAGGTCTTCAGGAGATAAAAGAGGCCTCTCTCTGGGATCCGCAGGTCGAGCGGGTTCCATCCATCAGCTCAAAGATCGTGGATCGTGCTAGAGAGCTAACGGTGGAAGATCCTAAATTCAGGAAAGACTTTCTCCACGAGGTCGGCAAGAAGATCCGGCTTGATAAATCAGCGGGTGATGAATGGATAAGGATCGGAGGTCTCGGTGGATGCAGGCAGGTAGGCAGATCATGCTTCCTGATGCAGACAGAGGAGTCGAAGATTCTGATGGACGCGGGTATAGATCCTTCCGCCGAGTCAGGTTCCCAGGAGAACTTTCCTTACCTTGATGCACCGGAGCTTGACCTCCAGGCTCTTGACGCTGTAGTTCTGTCGCACGCCCACATGGACCACGGGGGGATGGTCCCGTACCTTTACAAGATGGGTTACGATGGTCCGCTTTACTGCACGAAACCGACGAGAGACCTGATGATAATGAACACCCTGGACTACATCGGCATAGCCCATTCCGAGGGTAACAACGCACCTTACGATTCCTCGGCGATCAAGAAGGCGGTGAAGAGAACTATAACTCCCGAGTATGGAGAAGTGACTGATATCACGCCGGACATGAGGCTGACGCTAAAGAACGCGGGCCACATCCTGGGAAGCTCACTGGTCCACATACACGTAGGGGAGGGTCTACACAACGTGCTTTACACGGGCGACTACAACTATGACCAGTCGGAGATGCTCAGGCCGGCGGACACCAACTTCCAGCGTGTGGAGACCATGATAACTGAATCCACCTACGGAGGTAAGGGCGACGAGCAGCAGCCGACTGAGAAGGCGCAGAAGAAATTCCTTTCCAGGATGAAGCAGACCCTGAACAAGGGAGGAAAAGTACTGGTGCCTGTATTCGCGATCGGGAGAAGCCAGGAGATAATCGGAATGCTGGCGGATGAGATGGACCGCTCGTACTTCGACTTCCCGGTGTACATGGACGGGATGATCAACGATGCAAACGCCCTCCACACGGCCTATCCGGAATTTCTTTCGGAGAAGGTGCAGACAAAGATTATGAAAGAGGAGGATTCTCCATTCCTGAAGCAAAACTTAAGGGAGATTGCCTCTCACAATGAAAGAGAGGATGTCTACGAGGGTGGAGCTTCCGTTATACTCACAACTTCAGGCATGGTGACGGGAGGCCCGGTTATGAGCTACCTGAAACATCTAGCTCCTTACGACAAAAACTCGATGATTTTCGTAGGGTACCAGGCCGAGGGAACGCTGGGAAGGAAGATACAGAACGGGGCGGACAGGATTTCTGTGAATGGAGAGCAGGTAGAAATGAATATGAATGTATCAACTGTCTCGGGTTTCTCGGCCCACAGCGACAGACAGCAGATAATCAACTTCTGCAGGAACCTGCGCTCCTCGCCCAACAAGGTGCTCACCAACCATGGCGAGGAAAAGAAATGCTTCCAGCTCGCCTCGACCCTCCACAAGGCACTCCACATCGACACGAGCGCACCACAGAACCTTGAGATTGATCGTCTTAACTGATATTTCTCGAAATTTATACCCAATTCTATTTAATCGATATCTATCAATTTCCAACATGGTATACGAGAAGAAGTGTGCGGAGTGCGGCCAACTGATCGACTTCGGTGGAGAGGATGACGGAAGGCTGCCCGAGAAAGCTATAGAGTTCGATGGGGAAATCTACTGCAAGGAATGTGTTAAGAATTTTGTCGAGTTCGGAACCGGAGCTTTGAGTGATAGAGTGGAGCAGCTGGAGGAAGAGATGGACAGGATCAAGGATGAGCTTGGACTTGAGAAGCACTGACTGCCAGTAGAACCTTTATTCCTCTATCTTATCGCTTGATCTCGCGATTTCCGCGTAGCCGGGACAAGCGACAATCCAATCCTCGTCGACTCCCGCCATGTCACCATCGATCGACTTCACAGTCTTCTTGAGTCGCTTCACAGCTCTCTTCAGGTCAGGCATGTCCCTGCCCTTCAGTGGCTTTATGTTCACCCATACAATATGGTTGTTTCTCAGGTGTTCCTGCACGGCTTCCACGTCTTCAAACTCGCTCAGTGTTTCAGCCCTGATAACTACTTTTTCATCGGTTTCAGCCATTTCCGCGTCAAGTTCAACAAAATCGTCTTCAACTATCTGTTCAGTTCCGGAGTCTTCGGAGTTTAGAAATCCTAGAGCCATATTATTGGTTACCTCTTGGTTATGAATAATCCTACAGATGTTTTTATAACTTGTGTCAGTCGCTGAGATTTTCTATTTTTGAGGCCAGGTTCCAAATCTCTGTCCTGGTGTGCTGCTTGATGTTGGGGTCGTTACTTATCTCGTCAAGCAGTGAAGCTGCGGAGTTAACCCTGACGGAAAGTTGTTCCTCCTCGTCCTCAAGCTTGTCAGCAGCTTCTTCCAGCATATCGGATACATTAGAAGGAATACTGCCGTTCTCCGCGAGGTCTCTCATTCTGGTTGTCAGGGCTTTAAGATTTGCCATGTTCTCACCCCTGCTGCTGTTGCATCATCTTCTGCTGCGAGTCCTCCAGTTTCTGCTGCAGCTGTTTCTCCTTCTTCTCCAGGCTTTTCTTCCTCACTTCAAGATCTTCAATCCTGTCTTCAAGTTCTTCCTGGAGTTTATCTCTATCCTTCGCGATTAGAATATTTCCAACCTGCCTGTAGACATCTTCGCCTTCTTCTTTCTCCAGTTCTTCAAGCGCCTTTCTGGATTCCTGGATCTCTGAATCCGCCTCCTCTTTCTGCTGCACTACTTGCTGCATCTGCTGCTGGTTTTTCTGCATCTCCATTATCATCTTCTGAGCGTCGTTGTTCTGTTCCATTTTGTTTCACCTCTCTAGTATTTTTTTCGCGAGCGATCCCAGCCTGAAAACCGTGTCAGTGCACCCCCTTAACTGTCCGAAGGTCTCTGTCTCAACACCCACACTCAGGGTTTCATTCTCGCTCCTGAGTTCATGCCCGATTTTCCCTGAGTTTTCAAGACTCGGTTTAAGTATTTCCTGGAGGTCTTCTGCTCTACCTGAATCTAACTCGACTTCCGATCTCATCAGACCGCTTCAACGTGGTCAGTGTCTTCGGGCCTTTTCTTCAGCAGTACGCGATGCGAACATGAAGGACATATTATTTTATCATCGACTGGATCGAGTTCAACTTGTTCCTCGCACTCCACGCATACAAAACCTGTCATTCTGCTTCATCCTCCACTATTTCTTTTGCCTCTTCAAGTTCTTCAGTGCCGACCTGTAGTGCCTTGTCAAGCATTTCTCCGGCTCCAGTATCCGGCTCGTAGGCTCCTCCTGAAAACTTTTTATCGCAGCTCCTGCATTTCCAGATACCTGCGGCCTGTCTGTCAACCTCAGACCCGCATTCGGGACATGATCCCTCAACTTTCTCAGCCGCATCGACGTTCTTCCTTATCCTGCTTCCGTACCTTGAGCCGAATCTTTTCGAAGGGTTTCTGGTTGCCATTTTCTCACCTTGTAGAATTAATTGTTGGAAAGTTTTTTATTCGGAGGTCGCCTCCTCCACTTTTTGTCTCAGTTTCCCGGTCTTCTCCTCCGCTTCCTCTACAATCTGCATTACTTCTTCCTGTGTCAGTGGAGCAGTGCCTCCTTTCTGCATAGCCACAACGTTTCCATGCTCGTTGATCGACACCGTTAGTCTTGCGCCCTGTGCCTCTTCTTCCTCGCCTGTCGTGTCCCAGACTATCTCTCTATTAATCCTGTGGGCGGTAACGGTGAAAGGTTCTTCCTGAAGGGGAATGTCTCTTTCCCTATTATCCCTGTTGAGGGTGTCCGTCTCTTCATCGTACTCTGGAAGAGTTCCAGTCATCAGTGCTGTCATTGCCGCGAGCGAACACGCATCTATAAGGCTTCCATCATCGTTCAGGATGTGAGCGTCGATGAAAACTGTCATCACTTTCTCTCCTGGCTCGATGCAGAGGGATTCCAGATCAATCGCCTCTGATTCCCTGATTCCCCTGTCAACAACTCTCGCAAGTTCTACACCGTCCTCCTGTGGAGGGCCGGACTCGTACTCTCTCGACGCCATAGGAGCTAGCTCCGCGTTGGTAACTATTGTGCCTGTGTTGGGTCTGTCAGGGTAAGGTTCCTCTACGTCCACGCTCAGGCCTACCACTACTTGCGTGTCTCCTATCGTGACTTTGGCGCTTCCAGCCGCTGTCTCGTGGATGTAACCGGGTTCTATCTCGATTTGCCTGAATTCGTCCAGGTCTCTTCCATCAAGTCTTTCTCCTTCCTGGGCCATCTTTCTGATTGTATCAATGTTTAGTTTCATGATTCAACATCACCTGTAGTCCTCCCTGATCGTTTCGTATCTCTGTTTCAGGGTTTCTATCTGCTGCTCGTGGAGTTCCCTGCATCCCTTCTTGGCGAGTGAAATACATTCGTCCAGCATTTCTCTATCGATGTCGCCGTCCATCTGGAGCAGTGAAATCTTGTCCTCTCCGTTCACTAGAGCGATCGGGATGTCGGCGTTTCCTTTCTTGTCCTCTACCCCGTTGACATCGAGCACAGCGGTTTCCTCAACCACTCCCGCGGCACAAGCTGAAACAAGACCCTTCATCGGTATTCCTGCATCAGCAAGCGCCAGAGCAGCTGCGTTTATTCCTGTTACCCTGGTTCCTCCATCGGATTCAACTATTTCCATTGAGATGTCGATTCCAGCCTTTGGAAACTCTTCAAGCTCTACTGCCGGCTCAAGAGCCCTTCTCGCAACTAGTCCAATTTCTTTCGCTCTTCTGTTCGGGCCGGGGCTCATTCTATCGTCAACGGAGAACGGAGCCATGTTGTACCTCATCTTGATCACAGCTCTGTCCGACTCCTGTAGGTGCTGCGGGTGCAGTTCCTGTGGACCAAAGACTGATGCAACAACTCTGGTGTTACCTGTCTCCACCATCGCGGATCCATCCGCTTCTTCAAGGACTCCGACTTCCATGGAAGTTTCTCTTACCTCATCCAGATTTCTTCCGTCAACTCGCTTCCTGTCTTCATCAAGAAATTCAACATCCTCTTCCATCATTTCTCACCCTCCAGCTGTTCTTCAAGCCATTCTCCGATTTTATCAGTCAGTCCGGAAACGTGGGCTTCTTCCTCTACCTTCTTTACTGCTCTCGCTGCAAGATTGGGATTCTCTCCGGTTATCCATACCAGGCCGTTCTGCCCGACTATGATCTTGCATCCTGTTTTCTCCTTGATCTGCTTTACCATAGTTCCCTTCTTGCCGATAACCCTGGGAACCTTGGAAGGATAGATCTCGATTATTCTGCCGCCTCTCAGCTTCCTGCATCTTTTGTCCTCCATCGAGAGGTTGACGTCGTAACCTTCAGTCACTTTCGTCACCTCTACTACAATCGCGTCTCCGACATCGTAGTAGTCTGTAAGATCGTCTTCATCCAGATCAATGTACTCGTCGACCGCGACATCAATCTTCAGCATACCGTCATAGGGCGAGTTCAGATCAGCTCTCCAGTTGTTGTAACCTACCGATGTTATTTCCGCGATCACTATGTCACCTTCTTCCGGAATGTATCTTCCGGACATCGGAACGACTCTTACAGAGTTCTTTCCGTACTCGACTATCCCCACATATTTTGAAACGATTTTATCATCTTCTTCGAAGACACCGGAGTTTGCGTAGAGCTCATCGCCCTTGAAAACCGTTTCTCCCGGCGTAACCATATCCTTGTCCTCTTTTACACGTGACATTCTCATTTGCACCTTTGAAAGCTATCTTCTTCTCTCCTCAGAGAAAATCTGTGTTATATATAGAATGAGGGCAGAAAATCTTAAATAGGGATGGCAAGCAGTATTAATATGTTGTTATGAATTTATCACGAAGAGAACTTCTTGGGTCTATAGGGTCTCTTGCGGGGATTCTGTCAGCTGGATCAGTATTGGGGTTAAGTAAATTTAATTATGAACCGGAGCTTGTAGAGAACGAAGGAAGATATACAGGAGTTCCAGAACACAGGCTTGACGTTGATGAGAGGGATGAACTGGAGCAGCTTTCTAGAGAACTATATGGTAAAAGCCGGATCGACGAGTTTGAAGCAGATGAGTTTAATGTGTTCCTGGACATTATTACTGTAGGTAAAGCCGATGTGCCTGATGAAATGCTGGAAGATATGGAACAGCATATTGAGGCCATCAGTGTAGACAGTCAATTCGTTTATCTTACGGGCGAAACCGGTGCCTGGCATTCTCCCCTGGGGGTTCCCGAAGAATTCAGAGATCCAACTATCAACACCGTGGCCCAGGAAAGAGAAGAAAATCCTAGCTTCGGAGATTTTGAGGAACAGTATGGGAATAATGTCAGGAAAATACTTGGAGCAAATACTGATAGTGAAGTAACATCCCGTGAATCCTTCTACTACGAGCTGGATTCTATAATCAGGGATGCTGCGATCCAGGTGATAGTGTTGCCTGATAGATTTGATGCGCTTTCCACAAATTATGATGGTCAATCAGAGAGGGATAGGTGCGTGCTTTTAGCAGAAAACATGCGAGAGTTGGATGAAGAAGTTGTCCGCACGCCTTCCGATTATTTAATGATGCATGAGGTTTACCACGCCCTCGGCCTGGACAGGCTTGAAACCAAGGAAAATATAATGTACCAGCAATCTGCGAGGGGTACGGAAATGGAGGAATGGCAGGAATACAGGGTTCTAGAGCAGTTAAACCAGTAACCTGGTCGCCCAAATATCGTGAATATAAAGTTTTTGTGCCTGGTCTAGTTAATGGTAAAGAAAGAAGTGGTCAATCTTTTCCACGGTACTTCTGATGATAAACTGGATTCAATAGATCAAGATGGTCTACTGACGAGGTCAGAAAGAGGCGAAGTGCCAGATCTTCATTACAGCAATATGGTAAAGTACCGGTGCGTTTATCTCTACGATCCGGAAGGACTCGATGGATACATAAAAGAGAGATTTGGAGATAACTGGGTGGAGGTTGAAGTTTTAAAATCCGATGTGCATGTCGCGAGATACGGCGACACTGCTGTCGAAAATATGGGAATGGATCGGTTTCTTGAAAGAGGATTAGATTATCGCAAGCTTCAGGCGGGAGAACTACCTTACAGTGAGAAAGATAACCTAATGTTCCTACATGATGGAAATATAACTACTGATCGGATAGTTGCTGAAAAATGGTAGATTCTAAACCTCCTTCATCTCTGTCTGCCCCGAGGTCATTTCCTGGAGTTCTTCCCTGAGTTCTTTCAGGACTCCGGCCGGGAGAGTGATCTTCGCCATAAAGTAGTCGTTGCCCCACTGCTCCTCTTTCAGATCGGCTACCTGCTGCAGCCTGTCGTAGGCCTTTCCCGCCTGGTCGTTTGGAATCCTGACTGCGACAGTTTTCTCATCAAGGGATACAGGAATGATCGGCCTTATATCGTCTATCGCCTCCTCGAACTCCTCCTCAAGATCTGAGTCCCAGTTCAGGTTGAATCCTGTCTCCTCCAGTGCATTTTCGACTCGATCAGGCGGGTGAGGATTGCCTGTCTTGGGGTTCTGGACTCTCCTGGATATCATGTTAACCAGCTGCTTCCACTTTTCCTGTCTCATCTCCGCCTTCTGCTCTGTTGTCAGCTGCATGTCTCCCTTCTGGAATATCTCTTCTGCGGCCTTCATCACCTGTCTTGTCCCGAACTCGTCTTCCAGCTCGTCTGCTGATGCTCTTTCACCTTCTCCAGCGTCGACAAAGACTTCCTGCACGAACATAAGCCTCTGTATATCGTGGTCCTCTCCCTCAAGCTTTGACTCTTTCGCAAGTTCAGGTTCAACCAGAATCTCGAACTGCTTGTCTCCCCGGTACTGAACGGTTATCGCGTCAGAAGTGTCCATAATTTTCTACTAATTTCAACTGTTTTAATTTGTTCGAATATTTTCGATCCGGTCGTGATTCTATTAATATTTATGACTCGAGAATAACTATGAGTTTGGAGCTTCTTGTCGCGGACGAGGATGATGACGCACCAGATGTACTGGCCTTGAGATTGAGAAACAGAGGTATGGATGATCTCAGGGTTTACCATGCTGAGACATCGAGTGAAGCTGGAGATAAATTGGATGAAAGAGATAAGGGGTTTTTTGATGGAATTATAGTCCGCCTCTTGAATGGAGAAGGACGAAGACTTTTGGAAAGTCTCGAAGATAAAGGGTGTTGCCGGGAGGATTGCTACATCGCTTGGGCGGTTCCCAATCCTGAAGAACCCGGGTATGAATGTGTTGATGATATCTTCCAGAGATCGATGGCAGGTAGTCAGGATTCTTACGGTCGAATTGTCGAAGGTATTAGGAGTTACAGGGATTAAATCCTAGACTCCTAAACCTCTGTCTTCCAGTTCTTCCGGCTCGACTCTCTGGTAGTCCTTCTCTCCATTAACTATCGCCAGCTCAATGTTCTCTGTCTCAATATCTTCCTCTCCCTTCTTCAGGGAGTCTACAGCAAGCTCGATCGCGCTGTCTTCATCCATTCCTTCCTCCCACTCTTCTTCCAGGTTCTCCTTGGTGTCTTCACCGCCTTTTCCGATCGCTATCGCGTTCCACTGGTTGAGTGTTCCCGAGGGATCTGTCTGGTATACCTTGGGATTGCCGTCCTTCATGCCTCCTGTGATCGTCGATACTCCGTACGGTCTTACTCCGCCGTACTGGGTGAACTGCTGGCATCGATCCGCGACAAACTTCGCAAGCACAGGAGTAGGGATCTCTTCGTCGTAGGTCATCAGGTACTTCTGCGCCTCATTTCTTGTCTCATCGACCAGGGTTCTTCCATCTGCCACAAGACCCGAAGTCACTATACCGAGGTGATCGTCGACCTTGAAAACTTTCTCCGGGTTCCTGACCTTCAGGTGTGAATTAGTCCTTGTCGCGGCGAGAACCACTCCTTCCTCGTAGGTCAATCCAAGTGCTGTAGCTCCCTTCTTTACCGCCTCTTTTGCGTACTCCACCTGGAAAAGCCTTCCGTCCGGAGAGAAAATTGTTATACCCCTGTCGTACTGCTGCTGTTGCTGGTTGGTCATCTGCATTTGTAGAATTTCACCTATCTCTATGCGTAATAATCATTTGGAAGATTTATTAAGGTGGTCTTGCCCAATCCCAGGATTCCGGAAGCCTTTTTTAGATTACCAGTGAAACTTTTCGTTGTAAAGGTCCACTAGCTCAGGGGTTAGAGCACCGTCCTTATACGGACCTCACGCAGAAATTCTTGCCGAGAGGCCTGCGTGTTGCCTAGGCTTGTTACGCTAAGCCAGCGCAATTACCGGTTTCACCGGTAGCGAGCTCTGCTCGCGGTTTTAGGCTAGGCGGCGGTCCCGGGTTCGAATCCCGGGTGGACCAATCATGGCTGAAACCAACGAAGTTGAAGATTTTGAAATTTATGGATTTACAGGAGGTTCTGAGAGTTCTCTAGGTGAAGAAGTGGTACGCAAAATTCTGCAGCAGGAGCCTCAGGCTAGGGAAGAGGAAATTTCTTGCCCGTCTTGCGACAGCTATGGACCGGAGAGATGGACTGCTCTGGTAGACTTATCCAACATGAGGTCGAAAGGTTACGGTAGAGAACCGCTCCAGGTTTATTCATGTGCAAATAAAGACTGCGGAGCAGTATTTTTCGAAAAATAGAAAAGGTCTGAATCAGCGTTATTCTCTCCAATAGAGTACACCACCTCTCGCATCTTTCCTTCTGCCATCAGAACACCTCAACAGGAAGTTTTTCCTGCTTTTCTTCAGAGTTCTCCATGTGTTCTCTGCAGTAGACAGAGTTCGACTCGGCGTATTCAAGGCAGTTTGGCTCGCAGCATATCATTGGATTAAAGGATTGCAGAAACTCAGTTTATAAAGAATTGATGAGCCGTTCCGGAATTCCGTTATTTTGCTTCAACCAGTAATTTGTTACTTAAAAGTTAATCATAAGGGTGTGGGTATGTCAATTGCTGTTGATCAGAATGGAAATGTTGATATGGCTGAAAATTCCAAAGAAATAAGAGATTATGTTAGAGAAGAGAATCCAACTTATAGAGAATTCAAGGATAAATACGACGGTTTTAGGGCTGCTGGATTGACTCAGGGCCCTACCTCAGTAGTGAAAGAAGATGAATCGAAAATCTATCTTGGGGATGCAGACTTTGAGATGGTTGGTCAAGCACTTAATGAACAGGAAGAATTTTACAAGCCTTCGAAAACCCGTGCTGGTTGGGCTCTTGGATCCATGGGCACTACAGCAGGCTCGGTATTTAAGCTTCTGGAAACTGGAAATCCAAATTGGTTGACAGCTGCGGGAGTTGCTATACTTGCCGGATAAGAAGAAATTAAGGGCACAACTCGTGATGTTTTGAATTATCACTACTTTAGGAAAGCCAAGAATGAAGCTGTCCAAAAAATTGAAGGCGAACATGAGGATCTAGATCAATTTGAATTGGAATACAGACAGGATCTTGAGGTGCCATCTATTGGCATGGATGTAGAAGATTTTATGGGAGCTATGCCAATGGGCGATGATATGAATACAGGACAAGCATTCCAGTAAAAGAATCTTCAAACTTTTTCTACTTCCTTTATATACACTTTTAAGACTTCATCTCATCTAGAATCCATGGGCCTTAAAATACTGGTGACCAGCGACTTTCACGCATCCGAGGAACTCAAGGAAGCCGCGATCGAGGAAGCGAACTCGGGAGACTACGATATCTATCTTAACCTCGGCGACTACATGGACCAGGATTACGCAGAGGATATGATGGAGAGGATCGATATAGTCGCTCTGGGATGCACCGGGAATCGAGACATGATGTTTTCAAACGAGTTTCTCGATGGCCCGGTGCCTGTTTTCAACTTCCTTGAGGCGGAGATAGACGATGAGTACATGATAATCCTGATTGGAGGAAACTTCCCTGATAACGTTAAGGAAGAGGTCGAAAGAATAATAGATGAGCACGGCGATGCTTCAAAAACAATTATAGGTTCGCATTATCCTCCACACAAGATGGGCGACAGGGTGAGATCAGGGAAGAGAATAGGCTTCGAGCAGTTCCGGGAACTGATAATCAAGGAAAAACCGGCTCTCTGGGCATCGGGCCACGTCCATGAGGATTTTGGTGAATATTCTCTGCTAGGAACAACAGTCCTGAACGCCGCGGCTGACGAGACCGGGAAGGCTTTCTCGGTCGAGATCGGAGATGAAGGAGGAGTAGAGGATGTGGAGGAAGTTGTTCTGGTGGAGCAGAAAAACTTACAAAAACCGTAGGTATTTTAAGAAAAGCTTAAAATTATAGTTTATGGATTCGAAGGATCGAAAAATTATTCAGATTTTGAAGGAAAACGGCAGAGCATCTTTCACCGAGATAGCGGAGGAGGTAGACGTCTCAGAAGCCACAGTCAGGAACAGGGTGAGGGAGATGCAGGATAGTGGCATTATCGAAAAGTTTACGGTGGAAACTTCGGAAGCTGAGAACTCGGCGCTGGTGATGGTGAAACTGGAGACTGGTATAGATATCGACGAGGTTGTAGATAAACTTCCAGCCGATCTGGTGATGAAAGAGGTTACGGGAGAATACGATCTGGTGCTTGAACTTTCAGAACAATCTCCTGAAGAGCTTAACAGTCTGCTTGATCAGATAAGGGCAGTGTCAGGTGTCAGGGATACAATGACCTACACTGTTCTGAAGCAACGGAAGCTCTAGTCTGAAGCCACTGTCGAGGATTGACTGTACACATCTTGCGGGTATCCTCTTGTTCCATCTATCCAGTTTCCGAGGTTCTCTGCAGCCTTCTGGTTCTTTGCCATCCTTATCACTCTATCTATATCTGTCCCGGGATCAAGAATGTTGTCTACTGTTTCCAGGCCTTCGCTTTCAATATTCGAGTTCCTGTCACCCTCAGGTATGTAATGGACTTTTTCATAACCATCGCTTTCCTGCTGCAAGAGAACACCTTCTGATGTCTGGACGAATCTTCTTCTGTAGTTCCGGTTCCAGCAAATTCCCTTCGATCTTTCCATTTTAAGCACCTCCGTGGAGTTTTGGCATTTTAGTCTTGATTTTGGACACCTCTTTTAGTACAGGAGCCGTAATCTAACGGCTCTCTCAGAAGAAATAGGTAAAGGTAAAGCTGGTGCTGAATCCTTCTATACTGAGTTCCGCATTACCTATTGTTAAGGATTCAGCCATAGCAATTATTGAGGAATCGATTTTTAAAAGTTTTGGGCCGATACCGCTCCCTGCTGCAGATTTTCCTGGAGGTTTTGATCAAGATCATAGTGGTCGATGACGTGCTGGATCTCCGTCCTGTTCGTGAAGATCTGGTTATGGGCCTCATCATATCCCTCCAGCGGCCGCCTGTCGAGTGGTGCTCTCTGTGTTCCGAAGCCACCTATCAGTTCATCCAGCGCATACTGAACAGAGATCGGGTTAGTTTCGCCCTCCTGGAACATCGCTTCATGGAGAGGTTCAAGATCCCTGTTTCTCTCTCTGGCAGCATCGTGATCCCTGTTCTCAACTCCTTCCTCGAATACTTCCACTATTGCTTCGGGATAGATATTGGCGGAGACACTGATGGCGAACTCTCCGCCCTGCTCGAAGATCAGTGGATTCCTTGGATCATCGCCCGAGCCTATGGCGAAGTCTTCCTGTTCACCTAGCCTGGACCCAATCTCCCTGATCTGGTCTGGATCGTTTGATGCCTCCTTTATGCCGATAACTCCGGGTATATCAGCGATAGACTCGAGAGTCCGGGGCTCGATATTGACTCCGGTTCTGCTGGGAACGTTGTAGGCAGTTAGAGGTTCTTCAAGGCTTGCCGCCACATCCTCGTAGTGACTGATCAGCCTGTCCTGCGGAGGTTTATTCTGGTACGGCGTGATAACTAAGTGGGCATCTATATCTGCCTCGTCCTCTACCGCTCCCGCAAGTTCAATAGTCTGGGTGGTGCTGTTCATCCCGTCTCCGGCTATCACAGGTAGATCAGTCATTTCCGAAATCTCGGAGACATACCTGACGTGTTCATCGTAGAGCTCCTCCTCGCTCATGTCCCCTAGAGTTGGCGCATGACCTGTGCAGCCCGCGGGTACCAATCCTTCGACTCCTCCGGCCTCCAGGTAGTCTATTAGCTGCTCCATCGCCTCGTAGTTGATACGGAAATCTTCATCCATCGCCGTGGGCATCGCCGGATATACTCCTCTAATCTCGTCCATCAGATCTCCCCTTCGTACAGTGTTCTGTGGTTTTGATCGATATGATCTCGATCAGCAGTAAAGTTTTCGGTCATTTTCTTCACCATGTTACGGATATAGAAATTTAACCTTATAAATACTTCGATATTCGTAGAATATATCATGAATACTGTAAAAGGCTAGTTATCTAAATGCCAGTCTGATTATAAAAATTGGATTCTCAGATAAATTACAGATGAAAGGTGAAGAGTTCAACGTTATTGAATTTTTGAGAAAGGCAGTCAAGACCGAATCACATGAATCTGTTGAAAATTTCAGAAAAATGATGGTTAAAGTTCTGAAAGAATTTAAGATAGATTTTGAGGTCGATGAAGCAGGTAATTTGATAGCTCGGAAGGGATCGGGAAAACCGCATTTACTGCTCCAGTCACACATGGATACTGTAGAACCGCATATAGATTTTAGTGAGGATGAAAAAACCATCAGAGGAAGAGGATCTAGCGATGCAAAAGCCTCTATAGCGGCTTTCTTAGACACGCTAATAAATTTCGATGATGAGGGTGGAAAACTTTCCCTGGCTCTTACACCTGACGAAGAGACCGATTCGAGGGCTGTCGGAGAGTTAGATTTTTCTGATGAACCGGATGCTGTTATAGTAGGAGAGCCAACGGACTGCGATGTTTGCAATGCCTCAAGAGGAAGGTTTGAGATAGAGCTAGAAGTAAGAGGTAAGAGCTCACATGCTGCTAGACCTGAAAAGGGGGTTAATTCAATAAGAGCTGCTTCTAAACTTATTTCCGTACTTGATGATTTCGATACTGGTCAGGAAGATGAAGAACTTGGAGAACCAACTCTAACTCCAACAGTAATGGAAGGAGGAGATGCTTCAAACGTTGTGCCTGATAAGTGCAGGGTCTGGATAGATAGGAGAAGTGTTCCTGGTGAGAACATGGAAGAGTTCATGGAGAGGTTTGAAAGTTTTATTGATAATCTTGACTTTGAGGCAGAGGTTAAGGTGAGTAGAGCCGCGACCAATTCACCGCTCCTAGGTGCATTCAGGACTGATCCAGATACCGAATTGGTCAATATACTTCTAGAAAATTCGGCAGGCGAGCTCAGGAACTTTGACGCAGTTTGTGAGGCCTCTTACTTTGCGCCAGAAATCCCGACGGTAGTTTTCGGTCCAGGTAAATTAGAAGACGAAGAGGGAGGTGTTGCACATTCCAGGAGGGAGTATGTGGAAAAAGAAAAGGTGAAGGTAGCTGCAGATGTATTAGCAGTTGCAGTAGAGGATTTTATGAAATCAAAAACTTGATACAGGATTTTTAACCCTTAATGACATGGTATGGAAGTATTTAAACAGAGATATGTGCCTTATCCGGAAATGGAAAATAACCAGATGAAACAGCTACAGCTTGATATAGCTGAAGAGGCCGTGTTTGAGGATGATTTAATTTTTTCTCTGGATGAAGATTTGAAGGTCTGTGGTATCGACCAGGCTTTCACGAATGGAAAAGCTGTGAGTTCTGCGGTTGTGATGCAGGATGGAGAAGTAGTGGAGAAAGCTTCCGGTGAGGCAGATCTTAAAATTCCCTACATTCCGGGACTCCTTGCGTTCAGGGAAGGCGAGGCAATAATCGATGCTCTGGATAATCTTTCCGCTGAGCCTGATCTACTGATGCTGGACGGTTCCGGCAGGATTCACTTTCGACAGGCAGGTATCGCGGTTCATATCGGAGTATTATTTGATAAAGCCAGCATAGGAATCGCGAAGAATCTTCTGTGCGGGAAGGTAAATTTACCGGAAAAGATGAGCGAGGAATCGAGCAGAAAAGTGGTATCGGATGGTTCAGTAGAGAATATACCGAATGGTAAAATTATAGGTTACGCCTACCAGTCCAGGCAGTATGATTCCCCGAACAGCAAGATCAATCCTCTATACGTTTCTTCAGGCCATAAAGTGAGTGAGGAAACTGCGGTCGATCTAGTGGAAAGGTTTGATGGAGACTACAAACTTCCCGAACCGACAAGGCTCGCGGACAGAGAAGTGGAAACCCTGAAGCAGGAGTACAGCGATTGAAGCTTATATAGGCTTTTCCGACAGATGAAAAACTATACCGAAGACGGTCGCCCTGCGACCGTCTAGATCTGCCAACTGCATCAGCAGTTGCGGGCCGGTAGTTCAGCTGGCAGAACGCTTCCTTGGCATCACTTCCTTCCTCCGTGAAGGGAGTTCGAGAAGATCTCCGATCTTCGACGCCAACTTGGAAGAGGCCCTGGGTTCAAATCCCAGCCGGTCCAACTCGTTACGCTGAGTTGGTACGCAAGGCATGGGTCTCCCGGACCCATGCATTCTTATGATCGAACTTTCTGAAGTTCGGGGTCTCAAATCCCAGCCGGTCCAACTCGTTACGCTCTTCGCGAAACTCTATCCAAGAGTTTCTGCCAACGCACAAAATCACTTCTGCGATTTTGGAGTGGCACGCAAGGTTTGAATTATTGATTCTCGGGTCTAATTGGCAAGGAATTTGATTAATTTGAGAATCCAACCTGGTTCTGATATTGCTTTTCCTGTTATTAATGAACCGGATTGTTTTTCAACACTACTGTTCAGGCGAACTGAAATGTTTCTGTAGTCCTTGTTTTTTACTGTTATTCTGGCTGAAATTTCTCCTCCAGTCGCGTTATAGGTATTCCTGAATTCAATCTTTTTCCCGGAAACATCTTCCTTTCTTATATCTTTGACTCTTTCTCCGTCGTCTAAAATCGTGAGGTAAGCTTTTTTTATACCGTATAGATCTTCTGTGGATATTGAATAGTCTATACGTTCACCGGGTTCAAGTTTTTCAGGTTTTACCCTTGCAGAACTGATATTCGGTTCCTGTCTATAGACGTTAGCGAAGGCCTGGCTCGTTATTATCTCGCCTTCTCTCGATGAGCTCAGGACTTTTACTATCTTGCCTTCTTTATCTGTGATCCAAAGCTTGTCTTGACCGCATATATTCTGTCTTCCACAGGATGTAGTGGGGCTCATGCTCAGTTCTTCTTCTCCGTCTACATCAAAGTCTGCTACAGTTCCTACCTTTGCAATAGTAGCTTTTTCAAACAGTAGATTTTTCCTGCCCCTGTAATCTATAGTTCCAGTACCGCCCTTAAAGTCTACAAGAAGTTCAGGAAATCCATCTTCATCAATATCTCCAGCACCTCCTATATCCTGGTCCACGCTTACTGTTCTTCCTATCGATTTATCGATGGAGCCCTCTTGATTCAGGATATATATCTTCTGGCTGTCAATTTCTACTGCTCCGGACTCCAGTTTGCCATCATTATCCCAGTCTACAGTTGGCAGTATGGTATCAAACTGCTTCCCAGGTATCGATGAAACAAATTTGCCTCCATCCACGTTGAGGTAGGACCAGTTGCCCTCTGCCTTGTCACCGGGTGTCGGTCTCAAGTATGTTAATTCCAGCTTATGGTCCTGATCTATATCTGCAACACTCCCGATGTCTCCAGGTTTGGCTTTGATCCCCAGATTGTGATAATTTCCTTTCTTCCATTCTTTCAAATCGAAGTAAATCAGCCTCGGTACCTCTTTTTTACTTAATCTCTTGGAAGCGAAAAACTCTAAATTCGAGTCGCTATCCCACTGCCCTGTGGCCCTTATACCTTCATGGTCGAATCCTCCCTTGAATCTTGAGGTTTTATTGTTGAAACCTGTCAACAGCAGTTCTCCTGCAGGGTTCGAGGTGACAAAATCTGGCTCTGTATCTTCACCGCTACAGTCATGATTGCCGTAGCCACATGAACCAGGAGGATGACTGGCAAATACTACTGTAGAGAAGAAAAAAGTGGCAAATAGTAGCAATATACCTCTGCGCAGGTATGACATATTATTTGATGACATTTCACTACTTAATTTTTTTACCTTTTAATTTTTCAAAGGTTCAGCCGTTCATGCTATTTTAAAACGGTGAGAGTTACTGAAATTGAAAGGGTTGAGAAGAAGAAACTAGGCTTAAGACCTTCTTTTTAGGTATAAATAGTGGAATAAAAGAGGTAGAAGGATTATCAAAACCAGGAATGTTGCAGCACCTGGAATAGGGCCTAGTATGTAGAGCACAAATAACCCCAGAATGGCGGCCACGAGATTTATTGTTATGGCACTTGCCAGATATTTTCTGGACAGATTTTCGGTATTCTCCATTGTGTACTAAATAGTATAAAGCTGTGCAAAACGTTTAATTCTATGTCACTAACCTTCTTGTCTATAGGTTTCGTCGCCGGCTCTGTGTTTGGCATCGTAGCAGCTTTCTTCATCGTGAGGTGGAGGATTAACCGCCAGCTGGGAGATTTCCAGCAGAACATGGAGCAGATGATGGATATGACAGCGGAGATGGACGAGGCGTTCGAGGGAATGGAGGATAAACTGGAAGTAGAAGAAGCCGGGAAAGAAGAAAGAGAGGGTTGATTCATCACTGCTGGTCGTGGAGCTCGTAGCCGAAGTAGACCTGGTAGAGTCCCGCAAGACCTACAAGCACGTAGACCAGTGATTCAAGCTGTCCGCCGGCTACTCCTCCGAGGAGGAGGTTTACCACGTTGAGGTTGCTTCCAGCGAACTGTCCAAGGCCTTCGAGACCCCAGTTTACTGCGCCTAAAATCACTAGGACAAGGGAAATCCAGTCAAGAGAGTTTACTTCATTCATAGTTAAACACCGTGAACAGTTTTTAGAACCACTTTTTAAATTCTTCCGTACTATGACCTTCCTTCAAGCCTCTTTGCTGTTTTCTCCATTTCCTCCGAAATAGATCTCAGTTGTTCAATAAAAGCCTCTGTTCTGGCCCTCTGACTCTCTTTCACCTCAACGTTCCTGAGTGCTACTCTAAGGTGCGATTCCTTTACCTTGGCAAGCATCTCTGCCTCGTCTACAGTTTCGTCCACTATCTCGTCAAGAAGTTCTGAAAGCACGCAGTTGATCACGTGGGGAACGTCTCCATCTAGGGTCTGGTCTTCATCCATCCTTTCCCTCAGTATCCTGGCTATCCTGCCCTCGCTCAATGCCAGGTCGGAATTTTCAAGCTGTCCGTAATCCTCCGGTATAAGCTTCTCAAGGTTCATGCATAGGTGTTCAAGGGAAGGCTATAAATTGGTTTCTGATTCCGGTTCGATCTCGCAAAATATTAAAGTGAAGTATTACTGATTCAGTGTAATGAAGGGCCAGAACTTCCTTGAAGAAGACTGGGACTACGCAATAATTTTTGACGCTGCACGTTACGATGTTTTCAGCCAGCTCTACGATGATTATTTCGAAGGAGAGCTAGAGAAGAGAAAGAGCAGGGCATCAGCAACGCCAGAATGGGCTGCGAAAGTTTTTGAAGGCAGGCACAGGATGAATTACTTCTCCACCAACCCTTTTATCAACAGTATTGGAATGTCGCTGAGACAGGTTGGAGATGTGAATTACGATGTTGTTCCTGCGGATCACATAACCAACATAATCGATCTATGGGACGTAGCCTGGGACGACGAGATAGGTACTGTGAGGCCTGAGGACGTTAACAGGCAGTTCAGGAAGAGAAGGGATGATCTGGATGGAGCTAGAACGGTCATACACTACATGCAGCCTCATGTACCTTTCCTGGGGAGGGGAAAGGGAAGACTGAACGCTCATCTGAAGAAGAGTTTCTCGAAGCTGAAAACAAATGGTGGAACCAATGGAGTGATAAGCGACCAAATAGCAGAAGTTATGCCCGACATAATCAGCAGGATGGAGGATATGGAGTTATTCATGAAGCTGGGTCTCTACTCGAGTCTTGACAAGAGATCTCTACTCCAAGTAGTATCAGGGGAGAGCACGGAGAAACTGATGGAATTCCACCGGGAAAATCAGAGGAAGGTAATGGAAGAGGCAAAAAAGTTAGTTGAAGATCTTGAAGGAGATGTTATCATAACATCTGATCACGGAGATGCTTTTGGTGAGCAGGGAGTGTGGGGGCACCATATTGAGAAACATATTCCTCCGCTGGTAGAAGTGCCCTGGCTGGAAGTTGAGGGCGTTAATTAGCAGCTCGAAGGAGGATTCCAAATCCATCCCGGAATATTTAAAATTTGGGAGTAACAACACTTTTTGACTCTAGACGAATATACTGGAGATATTGGAGACAAGGTTTCGGAGGCTGCTGAATATCTTGAGAATAATGGAAATAGGGTTGAAGGTTATTTAGCATTTTCCCCGCCTACAGATAGGGATTTCTCTGAAGGTGATAATCCTGAAGAAGCTATTATTGAGGAGACAAATTTGAATCAATTGACTGTTGCCTTTGATGTCTATCCTGATGGAGTCCAGCACCCCGATGCAAGTTGTATTGTAAAGTATCATGTTTTAACAGATTCTTTCAATGTAAATGAAGCTATAGGACCTAGAAGTGTGATAGAAGAGGACATGGATGGAATTGAAGAATTGGTCCAGACCGAGCCTGAGGAGATGACAAGTGGTTACGCGAGAGATTTATTTGATAGAGGAGACTTTAGTGGAGTGTTTGAGATGGATAGAATGACTGCAAGGATTGAAAGGCAGTTGATCGATGGAGGTTACGATGTCATCATAGGGGATGGCAAGGAAGATGGTGACTTATTGAGCCAGCCAGTATCGGAGTTTCCGTGAAACATCCTCCGGTTGACTAATCGCTTTCAATCTCTTCTCCTGGCTTCATCCAAGTTTCGGTTTCCAAGATTTCATCTATTCCAGTTAGTTTTTGATTTGTCTGTCCACACTTCTCTAGAGATTGTTTCATTGCGATATGTTCCATTTCTGCCTCGTGATCTGCCTCTTCCCTAACATATTCTGTCAAACTATCGTAGCTTTCATAGAAATCGGGCCCTAGAACCCGCGTAATTAATCCCTGACTGACTTCACGAGGATCGAAACCGTACTCTTCTCTTATGTATTCTCTGGGGCTTACCTTTCTGAGAGACATCCTGTCGTAATATAACGTAATACTTTTTAAAATAGTATAGCTTGATAATCTTGACTATCTATTACCTGCCATTATCGTTCTCTAATAATTTAGCTGTTTTCTTCAAACTCAAGTGGATTAATCTCAATTCTTGAGAAATTAAATATAGGCCTTTTAGAACGCCCTTTTTCCTCTAGATCGACTATGCCGTGTTCAAATAGTAATTTAATATCTTCCGAGACGTTTTTCTTGTCTCTATCAAGCTCTCTTGCAAGCTGGCTAATCGAATTAAATTTTTTCTCAGATAGTTTATCAAGAAGCTCTATTCTCTTTCCGCTAAATAATTTCGCGGCTGTATCAAAATCTACACTTATAATATCATTTTCAACTGATTCAAAATTTTTGTCCTGAACCCCGGATCCTATATCTAATTTTTCTGATTTCTGAGACATAGCCTGTTCAAGTTTTTTTAGCTTGGCTTCAAGATCCTTGATAGTCAATTTTTCTTTTTCTCTATTTATTGAGTATTTATTTTTCTTGTTTTCCATAGAATAGGATTAGTTCCAAATCTTTTTATTGTTGGTGAACGAGACCAAGCTTATGTCTAGAAACAGAAAAGGGAGAGAGCACAGATTTATCGCCGGTTTCGTAGATAGTATCGAGAGAACTGCAATAATAAGAATTAAGGGAATACCAGATCTGGATGATCCCGAAAAATGGGCGGTAATGTTGGAATCAAGAGATTACGATATTGAAGATAACTCTGTAAAGACGTTCGAAATAGCAAGAATAGATAATTATCACAAAGATAAACCGGTTCACATACACAGATTCTTTGAAAAAGGCAGTCCTGAGGAAAATTTAAATTATCTCGATTTCGAACAAGCCAGGGAATATCTAAATAGTAATTATGAGGAGTTTATGCAGAGGTTTTTTAGCAGGTAGCTACACCGGATCGTACTTTCCCTCCAGTTCAGCCTTATCTATCACATTTCCCTCTATCTCCTGGAGCACTTGCTGCTTGGTTGAGTCTCCCCCTAGCTCAAGTTGTGTATCGACCGCGTAAAGCCTGAAACTGTAGATATGTGTTGCATCGGGCGGGTTCGGACCACCGTATCCTCTCTCGCCGAAATCATTCTTCCCCTCAAATCCGGGCGATTCTCCTCGCTGGATCCTCTGCTTTTCTGGATCAATATTCCAGACGGTCCAGTGATCCCAGACTTTTCCCGCGGGCTCTACCGCATCGGGATCATCCATTACAAGAACTAGGGATTCCGCCTCTCCTGGAACATTCTCTATAAAGAGCTCTGGGTTTAGATTCTTTCTCGTGTATCCGACCTTTTCAGGCATATGATCGCCGTCATCGAATTCTGGACTGTACATTTTCATGTTTTGACAGTATTCTCTAAGATTGAAATTACTTAGCTTGCCGTTAGCTTTATGTTTGTTTTAATCTTATAAACAATCATGGCAGACGACACAGGAGCCATCCAGCTCGTACTGTTACTTCTAGGTGCAGTCTCCGGGCTGGTTTCGCTGGCTCAACTTGCGTCTATAGGACCAGTGACCTCTCTGCCCATGATTCTCTCACCGGTACTCGGCGTTCTGGCGCTGGTACTGCTCTACGTGGGATTCACGGGCGAGTATTTACCAGAGTAATAGGAAAGGTCCAACCCTTTCTCCTCTTTTTTATCCCTCGGGATTCTTCTCGATAAATTTACTTACCTCTTTTTCCGCAACCTCTCTATCAGAAAAACCGTACTTTGGAACATCCATTTCTTTCTCTACATCGATCTCGCCGGATGCTATAATCCACTTCTCTATCTCGTTCTTTTCCAGGCTCAGTTCTCTCCCTGAATCTGAATGTCTCCACGAGTTTTCGTTTCTCTCCCACTCCCCGACCTTCCTCAGATTTTCGCAGTAGGAGGAGTAGCGCCTGTTTCCCTTCCTGCAGTAAAGAATCGCATCGTTCTCAGAGTATATCTCGTAATCTCCTCCTGAAGGACCTTCGACTATCACACCATCCTCTATCTCTTCTTTGATCTCCAGCGGTTTTTTTCTCCCCTCAAACAGTATCCTGTCTCCTTCTTCCAGTTCTTCCAGTTTCATCGAATTGAACTGTAGATGAGAGCTGTGGCCATTATTATACTTCCAGCGATCACGAGCGGTATTCCGGGATTTGAGAGAGCTGCGGCAAAGCCCGAGAGCATGGCAGGAAAGGCAGTTGCCATCGCCCGGACCGATCTATTTGTGCCGAGGGCGAGTCCCTGGTCTTTTTCTGGAGCTTTATTCGATATCAGGGTCTGGATCGAGACCATGCTTATCGAGTTATTCACGGCGAAGAACGCCAGCAAACCGAAGAAAATAACTTTTTCGGGTGCAAGGATCAGCGAGAGTATGAAAAAGCCTGTCAGAAAAAGTGTGAGAGGCATAACTCTGGTTTCCCTGCATCTTTTGAACAGCCTCGGAACAATCACCAGCTGAGTCAGCAGTATGAATACTCCGAGGTAGAGGTATGTATTGCCGACCTGGAACTGCGAGAACCCGAACCTCTTGATCAGGTAGACCGGGAGAAAGGTGGTGTAGAAGGCGAAGCCCGCGAAGTAGAAGAAGCTGGTGCCGAACAGTTTCTTGAGTCCCGGGAGTTTCAATCCTTTTACCACCTGGCTGAACGGTTTCTTCCAGTTGATCGACGATTTTTCCATCGGGCTGGTTTCCCTCAGCTTAAGGCTGACGTATAGAAGGCTTAGAGCGGATAGCGAAGCCGCAAAGAAGAACGGTGTGGCGGGATTGAGGAAGGGATAGAGATCCGAGCTCAGGACTCCTCCGAGGAAAGGTCCTATTATGAAGCCTGTCCCGAAAGCTGCACCGATTATTCCAAAGTTCTTCGATTTTGAATTCTGCTCTGATACATCGGCTATAGTCGCCTGGGCCACCGAAATAAGGCCTCCTGTAGCGCCGTTAAGAGCTCTAGAGGCGAGCAGCACAGCCACGCTGCCTTTCAAGATCCCAAAGGCAAATATCAGAGTTGCGGCGATAGTTCCTATCACCGACAGCTGTATAACCCTCTTCCTTCCGTAGATATCGCTCAGCTCTCCAAGTATCGGCGTCGAGAAAAACTGAGCCAGGGGATAGAGACCCACTGTAAGACCCAGCAGGATGTAGCCGAGTGTGATCGAACCTGATCCCAGCATGAAGAACTGGGAGGAGGGTTCTGTGAAGAGGAGTGGAACTATGGGTATCAGTATGCCGAGGCCTATGACCTCCGCGAGTATCGTCAGGAAGAGGATCCTTATAGTGTGTTTATGCTCCATACTGGAGCTTTCGGGACCATAATTAAAAACAGCTCTCAGATTGGTTAGACTCAGGCCGAACAACTTGATCTTGTTTTTAAAGAAACCGGATTCCTTTCTTAGGTATGAGAAGATCACTAATATTCGGCATCGCTCTTGCGTTTATGGTGACTTCGGTTTCGGCAGTGGTGGGAGGCCCCGAGCCGGAGGATGGAGAGATGGCTATAACAGGGTCGGGAAGCTCCGCATCAGCAACTACCGCTGTAGGTCCGAACGGAACTGAGTGGAAGTCAAGTGTCAAGATGCGGGGAAGGTCGCCTCGTACTGTCAACGAGACTCTGGAAAATGTCTCTTTCAGAAATGATTCTCATGAGGTGGAGTTCTCCGGGAATATAGAGGCTCCGACGCCATGCCATGTTATCGAGTCAGAGGTGAACGAAACCGGGGAGGGATACGTGCTGAATATCAAGACTGTGAATGAAGCCGATCTTGGAAACGGCTCAGCGTGCATACAGCAGATCGGCATGATCAACTACGATGCGAGCTTCTCCACCGGTGAAGACTTCAGCCTCGAGGTCAGGCATAATAATGAAACTGTGAGAGAGCTTGAGCACCCGGGAATGGAGAACAGGGATAAAGGAAAGGGAATTATGGAAAGATTGAAATCCCTAATCTCCTGGAATAGATGGATATCCTAAAGGTTATTTTCTTCTAATTAAATGCTTCTTTTTCACCTATTCTGTCACTCATGTCCATTTCATTTTTTTCTGAAACTTTAATCAGGTTTATCAGATGTTCAGCCTGCTCGCTTCCCTGATCTGTAAGACTGAGCAGTTTCTTTCTTCCAACCTGCTTTGTTTCGATTATTTCCATCTCTTTTAGCCTTGAAACTATTTTTACTTTATGAGCATAGGCGGAATCAATCTCTCCCGATACTTTACCGCAGAAAATATCTTCATCGGATTGATGTATCGTTATAAGGGTCATAACGGGCTTCTCCTTCAGGTAGATATCGCTTGAGTTATCCATTGTTTTCACCCTGAATCTCTGCCATGGCAGTGCTGGCTCTAATGCCCTCTTCCAGGTCTCGCACAAATCTTTCATGGTTTGTAACTCCAAGGACCAGGCAGGAGACTCTTTCTGCTCCCGCATTCAGAAGTAATTCTGTGAGAAATGCCAGTGATATCCCTGAAACGGAAACATTATCAACTATAATTATGTTTTTGCCATCCACATCTTCCTTAATATCTATCGAGTTTTTCTGGTTCGCAAGCTTCTGCTTAACTGATTCAAACTCTCTTGACTCCTCTATACCGCGTGATCTCTCCAGTACCTGACGGTACTCCATAACTTTTTTCTCGGAGATCGCACTGCAGAGTTTTTCCATGTGTTCGTTCAGACTGGCTTTTCTGCTGGATGGTGCAAGCGTGAAATAGTCCCAGTCAACCGAGTTCTCTACAAAAAGCTCGTTCACCATATCATCGACCCTTTCTGTGAATTCCTCCTGGATTTCATCGTCCCCAAAGTAGTAAAACCAGGTTTCCTTCCTGGAAAACTCGTGATCGCCCCCTGATCCAGGCCTGTAGTAGTCAAGTGCGAATATGTGTGCGGGCTGATCGTATTCATTCACATCTGTCTGGCGATAAAGTGCTCCTCCTCCTTGTTTTTTCTTAAGCATAAAAATATATTGTTCTCACAATTTTTTAAGGTCACAGGTTGTGTTTTTGAAGTTATAAGTTTCTGAGAATGCGCTAAAAGACGAAAAAAGCTTTGATATTTTTTTATTTTAACTATAATTTAAGATGTTTAGGTTGTTTAGTCATGCCTCAGCGTGTAGTAGAGCACTTCGAAGAATATCTTATTCAAAAAGTGGGCGGTGTATCACCTTCGTTAATGTGCATTAATTGACTTTTACATGTGAGAGTAACTTATCCTATGTCACTTTATACTGACAGGAGGGAGGGTGGAAGAGAACTTTCAAAATTTATTCAGGATAAAATTGAGATCGATAGCGTGGTTATTCCTTATCAGGGCGCCTTACCGGTAGCACTGGAGGTTGGCAAAAGACATAACACCGGACTTTCCCTGAGACTTGCTGACTTCATAAGGGTAGAGAATCAGCTCAGCGCTAATATAGGTGCGGTAGCCCAGGATGGCACCTTATGGATAGAAGAGGAGCTGAGAGAGGAACTTGGTGTTTCCTCGAGTCATATAGAAGATCAGGCCAATGAAATATCACCGGCGCTTCTGAAAGAATCAGCAAGTCATGATTTGGGAAAGAAAGATGATTTGAAGGGTCAAAAAGTCGCAGTAGTGAGCGAGGGTATAAGCAGCGGATTCAGGGAGGCTGCTGTGGCCGGAAGCCTGCTGAAGGCTGGAGCCGGCCAGATAAATGTTATCGCACCATTCAAGTCCAGAAAACATATGGCTGATCTTGAGAGCCTGGCTGATAATGTTCTAACAGTTCGCGACTTGACCTTCATAAGCTCTCCAGAGGCATGCTATGCCTCCGAATCGGGCGGTTTAAGTCGCCTTAATCGCAGAGAGGATCCAAAAGTCCAGCTATAATATATTTGTTCACTTTATTCATTTCTGCCCTCGTAGATCTCCATCATGTTTTCCCCAAGTGTTCCAGAAATGGAAGATTCTGTAGCTTACACTATACTGAATCCGCTCTACCTCCACTCCATCTTCTACCTGGTTTTAAAGCCCCTGTTTCGCACTTTCCAGGTGGAAGTATGAAAATCTGCTAACTTTTTTCCAGGCTTTTTTTTATAGAAATCTACCGCTCAGTCCATCTTCCCAAACGTAAGTGAAATGTTTTCCATTTTCCTTTTAGTCCAGTGTAACTAGGGATTTAAAATTTCACTTCAAAATCTAGAAATCTGGTACATTATGAGTGAGGAAGATACATCTGAAAATGCTCAAGAGGGTATAGATTGGAGCGGTGTTAGGAAGAAGTTAAGAGATGGAGATATGGGAGAGCAGAGAGAAATAGAGGGATACTTCAAGAATGTAACCCCAAACTATGATAAGATTGGAGAGGGGGGTCCCTGGGATAATTTTCCATACCGAGATCTTGATGAGATAGTAGAAACCGCCTGGAACCATTGCTATGTAGATCGATACGGGGATCAACTTGAACAGCTTATTCTCTGGGCATCTGAAAAAGAAGATCCAAAGCCGATTGAATTAGGAGCAGCATTAAAGATTGGTGTCCATCTCACAGGAAAACAGATTTTCTACAGGGATATAGTGGATCATCAACCATACAGGAGTAGTAGAAAGACACTTGAAGAGCATACTCGACGTCTAAAAAATGAGATAGGACTTAACGAGAAACTTGAACAAAAGAAAACGGGAGAAACAGCCTACTGAATTTTCAGAGGAATTACGATCGTTCAAAGTTCGTATTTCCATCCGGGCTGCCATTCCCCGTTTTTCCTCCAGTCTTCTTCGATCGCTTCCTCCCACGTTTTTCCATTAGCCACTACCTCTAGAGCCAGTTGGGGGGCCTGATGGGCCATCAAGGCTATTTTTTCTGCTTCATGCTTTTCCGAGATGAAATCAAGCAGATCCTCGATCCTCTCCTCCACTTGCCTGTAACTTTCCCCGCCAGGATACGGCTTCTCTATGTATTTTTTCAGGTCCCAGTCATGGGGTTCACGAGTTTTACTTCCGTAATCGCATTCCCTCAATCTTTCATCCTTGATTATACTGTACTCGTCACCAAATGCTATCCTGGCAGATTTAACCGCTCTTCTAAGATCGGAACAGTAGAATGCCTCAAAATCTTCATCGACTTTTTCTCCCAGTTGCTCTGCCTGTCTGACACCGATTTCTGAAAGCTCTCCAGGTTCCTGGCCGGTCGCCAGATTTCTCTGGTTATCCTCGGTAGTGGCGTGAACGAAGTAGGTTATCTTCACTGTCAACTTAACTCTACCTCGATCCAGGTTTCCTTCCCAAACCTCGGCTCGTCGAAAACCTTGATCCTTTCCGGGTCTATAATGTAGAAATCTGAATTGAGATCCTCAAGTTCTTCAACGCCAGAGGCAAACTCTTCCAGTGTCGGGAACCTTCCAGAGTAGATTTCCAGCCCTTTCTCTCTGTCATCTGCCTTTCGGCATCTTCCAAAAATCTGCAGACCTTGCTTCTCATCTGTCCATTCCTGGTTTGAATCGTGGATGTCAACCGCCACAGAATCATTCTGTTCAAGTTTCTTGCCGTGTTCGGTCTCTGGCGGTGTCAGTATGTACAGGTTCATCTCCTCGTCAAAGGCGTAGAAACAAGTGTTTATGTGTGGAATATCATCGGCGACAGTTGACATCGAAAGCAGTTTATTGGATGAGATGATATCCTTGATGCTTTTCCTGACTTTGTCAATTTCATAATTTTCTTTTTCCAGAATTTCCAGTTTCATTTTGCCTCTATTCCCTCGACAATTTCAGTTATTTTTTCATGGATTTTCCCATTCGAAGCCACAACCAGCTCTGAATCAGGGAAAGGCGATTCCATTACATCTACCTTGCCTCCCGCCTCTTCGATTATCAACTTGGCTGCGGAGTAGTCCCAGGGCTTGAGAATAGGGTTAACCAGAAAATCTACTCTACCTTCAGCCAAAAAACAGTGTTCTATAGCAGCAGAACCAACCTGTCTGTGGGTCGCATCCTTTCTCGCCAGTTTTTCAAGTAGCTCTAACTCCCAATCGAGTTCTTCCTCGTATATGTCAAAATCCGTCATGAAGAATAAAGACTCCTCAATTTCCGAGTGATCGCTTACCTCTAAATTTTCAGCTTCTTTTTTTCCTCTCTCAAATACATAAGCTCCTTCATTCTCTACCCCCAAGTAGGTTCTATCCATAGAGCTTTCCGGCAGATGAACTACTCCAAGAACTATTTCCCCGTCTATTTCAAGTGCTATCGAGACACAGTAGAAGCCGAAGCCACTGTCAAAGTTGAACGTGCCATCGATAGGATCGATAATCCATACTCTATCCTCTCCATCCGGTTCAAGATTTTCCTCCTCACCCAGAAATCCATCCTCTGGAAACTCCTCACGTATAGTTTCTACGATTTTCTCCTGAGACTCTATATCAGCCTCCGTCACCACGCTTCCGTCTTCTTTATCCCAGTCTTCAAAACCCTTCTTCTCAGCATAGCGATCCATCACTTCTCCTGCTTTCTCCGCTGCTTTAAGAGCGACTTCAAGTTCTTTGGAATACTTTGAACTCTTGATCTCCATGAATACTATTTCTCCACAGGAGTTTTAGAGCTTGTTGAGAACGGGTTAATATGAGCACTGGGACTGTGGACGCAGTCGTTTTCTTCAGGGCGGATGAAGCTGATGATGAGTTTTTCAGAAGCCTTGAAAAACAGGATAAGAAGAGATTGAGAGATCTGGGTGTGGATATGGAAAGATATGGAAATCCAGGAGTTTACATGCCCTTGGTGGAGAGATCATCCGATTACATCTACGGGGGAATGCTTGCAATTCCGGGCGGCCATATTGATGAAGGAGAGGAGCCCGAAGCAGCCGCCTTGAGGGAGCTTGAAGAGGAGACAAGTTTTACCGCTGTAAAAGTGCTTAAAACCTATGAAAACACGGATATGACTTTTGATCCCCGCTACGATCCTGATGAAAAACTCCCCGATGATGAACCTGAAGAATTATACCTGAAACCGGAAATAGAGTCGAGAGGCGACCGTTTTGCTTACTTCACATCTATCATGAAAGTATCCAAAGCAGAGAACTTTGAAGTTGAAGGCTCAGATGATGCGGAAAGAGCTTTCTGGGTCCCGGTAAGAGGTCTACCGAGGATGGCCTTTCTACACCACAGGATCATTGATGATGCGCTTCAGAATCACAGCCCATACTGATTGAAGAATGCTTCACCGTGCTTGATCATTCTTCCGTTAGCCTTCCCATCTGTAATCAGGCGAAGAACTTCTTCTGCAATATCTTCCGGCTGGCTGAATTTTCCGTCTGACTGGAGATCTCTGTACTCCTCCAGCTCCTCTTCACTGAAGTTTTCCGTAAGCATCTCTGTCTCCACAGGCCCTGGAGCCACTGTATTGACTCTTACTTCTGTTTCAGAGAAACTGTTTGCCCAGGCAATTGACATTGCATTGATGAATGCCTTTGTTCCGGAATAGATGTCCGAGTAAGGTTCAGGATTGTCAGCTAGCCCAGAGCTTATGTTCACAACACATCCGTCATCGCTCTCCCTAAGAAGAGGAAGCGAATAAGTAAACATCATCCTGTATCCTTTAACATTCGTATTTACTGTATCCTCGAACTCTCTATCTTCAAATTCCTCTATCGGAGTATGTCGATAAACTCCAGCATTATTTACGAGAATATTGAGTTTTTCAAGCTGGTTGATCGCTTACTTTACTTCCTTCTCTTTTCTCACATCCACTTCATGATATTCTGCATCGTAATCCGGTTCTTCCAGATCAAATACTATTACTTCCGCCCCTGCTTCTCTCAATTTTCTACCTACAGCTTCACCTATTCCGCTTGATCCTCCTGTTACCAGTGCTTTTTTACCTTCTAGTTCCATGTTTATTATGCCAGTACCAATTCTTATAGAAATTAGTCCTAGATTTTTCCCGTGAAAAAAGTCTCCTTCGAGAATAGGAGTGGGCTGAAACTGGCGGGAAATTACTGGGAATCCAAATCGGATAAAGGTGTAATTCTCTCACACGGCTTCACGGGAAATAAAGAGCAGTTCGGGAAGTTTACGGAGATCGCGGAAGAACTGAACTCGGAAGGTTTCAATGTATTAAGTTTCGACTACTCCGGTCATGGTGAAAGCGAAAGGAGGAGTATAACTGTTGGAAACCAGCTTGAAGATCTGGAAGCGGCTTTTAATTTTATTCAAAATGAAGACGTTGATGAAATCGGGATTTTTGGCTTAAGTTTTGGAGGTCTTACAGCTTTAGAATTCTGCCGTGACCATCATATTCAGGCACTCTTGCTTCTGAATCCGCTTACCAGGGGAATACCCGACTATCGAGAAAGAAAACTTGAGGAAGATCAGTTGAAGGACCTTGAGGAGTCAGGAATCTACTTGATAGAAAAGGAGCATGGAAGGTTTGTCGTTCCGGAAAAAACGATAGAATTGAAGGAAAACCTTGATCAGGAAGAACTACTCGAGAATATCGATCTACCGGTGCTGGTTATACAGGGAAGGGAGGATGAAACAATCAGGTTTGAAGATTCGAAGCTGGCGTCAAAGAGGCTTGAAAATGGGGATTTGTACGTTATAGATGATGATCACTACTTCGAAAACAGTGTGCAGGAAGTAGCCCGGAAATCGGTTGAGTTTTTCTCGGAGAATCTCTGATCTCACTGGTTAGCGGAGACTATCTCTACCACATCCAGGTGTTCAAGTTCGTGGTCTGCTCCTATCTGCCTGTCATCTCTGCAGTCGATCGCGTGGAGGAATCCATCGCCCAGATCAGAGTGTATGGAAAACGCAAAATCTTCTGCAGTCGATCCCTCTGGAACAAGGAAGCAGTCAGGAAGAATGTTGCCGTGTTCATCACCCAGACCGTCGGCTCCACCCGGAAATACAGCTATCACACCCAGTTCCTCGAAAAGCGCTGTCTCCATCGCTTCCTGAACTCCTGTACTGCCGTAATCTGATATAAACTCTCTTATCTTCTCTAGCCCCTCTTTCTTTTTCTCAGGAAGATTTTCCTTGATCTCAAAGTCTTTATCTCCCGGATGGTATCTTACAGCTTCTTCCTCCTCGGCTTTCTTCAGCGCCTTCTCTGCATGTGCGGAGCAGGGGACTATAGTTAGGTCCTCGTATTCAGGATCGGATGTAATTTCATCAAAATTCTGCTGCGCTTTTTCGGTATCCATCTTGTTCGCAGCTACAATCATCGGCTTGGTCTGCTTCCTGATCTCTCTCGCAAGCTGCTTCCTTTCTCCTTTATCCCATTCTTCCGGTTCAAGCTCCATTCCCAGTGATAAAATGATCTGCTTTATCTCGTTCTTGTCTGTTCTAAAAGCCGACATCTGTTCCGCAAGCTCTTCCTCCAGATTTACATCCTGCTGATCCTTCTTGTTCTCATACCTCTGGATGCCCTTCTCCAGTATATCAAGGTACCACATGTCTAATTCCTGCTCCAGGAAATCGATATCTTCCCTTGGATCGTGATCCTCGGTCGGTTCTCCCTCAGTATCTGTCTCCCCGGAAAAATCCACTATGTGGATCAGGACATCTGCTTCGTTCAGATCCGTGAGAAACTTGTTCCCCAGGCCTTTTCCCTCGTGAGCTCCTGGTATAAGCCCAGCGACGTCCACGAGTTTGACAGGAACGTATCTTGTACCTTCACGACAGAAACCTACTCTAGGGTCGCATTCCTCACCAAAATCGGGCGCCGCACATTCCACTCTCACGTAGGCTTCTCCAACCGATGGATCTATTGTTGTGAAGGGATAGCTACCTTCCTCTATCGAGTTCATGGTCGCGGCGTTGAAGAACGTGGACTTCCCGACTGATGGTTTGCCGACCAGTCCGATTTTGTATGGCATGGAGAAGCTAAGCCTTGAATTCTTTTTAAGATGGAAATCTCACCTCCCAGTATGGATGAATTGATTGAAAGACTGGAGGATATAGGTTTCAACAGGGATGTTGTCATTGACCATGATGAATGGCTGGAGGAAAGAGAACGGATGCACGAGACAAGGCTTTCGCTTGCAGGGATCGAAGGTAAGGACGAAAAGACATTCCGGGATGACAGGTTTGAGGTCAGTCTTGAACTGAAGGACTGCAGTCATCTGGATATGGAGGGAGACTATATAGCAGAGCTGGAAAAGTTCAACCCGGAGCACCATCCGGTTCTTCATATACTGACGGATTTTCCTGTATGGTTTCTGAAGAACAGAATTTTCAACAGGCAACCGGAGAAGATTGATCCAGGTGATGAAAATTGATGCTTTCAACTCACGTTCTGGCTGGAGGAGTGCTCGGGCTGGTCTTCTCGGTTTTTACTCCTTACTCCGCCTCCCTTCTGGTAATGATGGGTATGATTTTCTCGACGTTTCCAGATCTGGACGTTTTATTCGAACACAGGAAAACTTTCCACAGACCTTTCCAGTATTCCCTTTTATTTCTGCTTCTATTGTTTTCGCTCTTTTTCTACCAGAGTCTAGTTCTGACCCTGCTCACAGCCGGTATTGGTTCAATCACTCTACATTCTATCTCTGAAATATTTAGCCAGGGCAGAAATCTTGGTTCTGGTGGAAAGAATGAAAAAGCTGTTTTCAATCATCCTTCCGGCAGCTGGATCGAGGCCAGGGATTTAGTTAGGGTGGGCGGAAGGCTTGATCTCCTACTATCACTCCTTCTGTTTATCCCACTTTTTATGGCGGGAAGTCTTCTAGTGAAGATCGCGGCAGGAGTCACTATTTTCTACGGAAGTCTGCACTATATCTTCAACAGCTCTGTAAAGGAAGAATTCATCTCTATTGATAAGAGATTCCATTAAATTGACGAGTCTTTTATCATTTCAAATCAAATATGTTTTATGAGAAAACTGAAACTCCCAGGAAGAGATATTGAACGTGAGAGACTGGAGCAGCAGGACATAGAGTTAATAAGAAAACTGGGGATTGATCAGATCAGAGAGCATGCTGAAATGATAGTTAAGGAGAATTTACGTGACTCTCAGGAAGATGATCAGGAAAAAGTTCCGAAGGCAGGAAATCCTGTCTACAAGGCTATGCATGCGTGCAACGCAGCCTCTCGTGAGCAGCTCTTTATGGCACACAGGATAAGACCTGACAGTGAGCTGACTGATTCACAGTTGGAGTCAGTGGTTGACATGCTGATGAGATGGATCGTCAGGGAGTACAACTTCTTCATGGAGGAGAAGAGGGAGAGACAGCAGAACCTGGGAGAGTTTGCCTAATTTAAATTTTTGCAGATAATTGTATTTGTGGATCAAAAAACCTCCCTAGAGTATAGTGGCCTGGAATTTGTTTTCAGGGAACTCGATGAGGCCTACAACTCGGGCAAAGGAGATCTTTCAGCTGCGATAGATTACGCGACTAGGGAGAAAGTAAATCTGGAAGATATAGTTGTGGCCTATATGTTTTACAGTCAGGATAATGCAGATTCAATTGCCGAGGACTACCAGAGCCTTGCGAATGCCATGAATATTGAGTTGGGAGATAAATTTCTGGAGGCAACTTAGGGCCGAAATCTATTCCAGCCTCTTGATTGCTTTCTCTCTATCCACTTTTTCTTCCTCGCCGGTCTCCATGTCTTTAAGAGTTACTTCATCATTCTCCAGGTCTCTCTCACCCACGATCAGAACTTTTTCCGCATTCATCGCATCAGCGTACTCCAGCTGTTCACCGAAACTTCTTCCGGATAGATCGGTCTCCACTGTTAGCCCTTTCCGCCTCAACCTGGTTGCGAAGTCGAGGGCAGTGTCTCTCACCGATTCGCTGACCGACAGAACGTATACATCCGTCTGTATCTCTTTCAGAGGGTATCGATCCTCTCTCTTCAGCAGCTCGATTGTCGGAGAGTAACCGAAACCAAAACCTATTGCAGGAATATCCTGTTCCCCAAACTCTCCGACAAGGTTGTCGTAGCGGCCTCCTCCGAAGAGTGCTCGCAGCTCTCCTTCTGAATCGAAAGCCTCGAATACAAGTCCTGTGTAGTATGCCAGACCTCTGACGATCGATAAATCAATCCTGCACATCTCAGCGACTCCGTAGGATTCCAGCGCCTCTGCAAGACTCTCCATCCTTTCAACGGATTCCTCAACCTCTTCAGGCGCCTTTTGCCTGAGTTCCTCAATCTTCTCGTTTATCGGACCGGAGATATCCGTGACTTCCTCCACTTTTTCAGCTTCCTCCTTCGATAATCCTCTATCCATCAGGTCTTCAAGGAATTCTTGCCTATTCATCTTCTCCCTGTCATCTATTACTTTCATCGCTTCCTCGGTCTTCTCTATACCCTGGGATTCAAGCAGCGATTCCAGGAGCTGGCGATCATTCATCCTGAAGTCCACTCTGTCCTCCAGGCCCAGTTTTTTGAATACCGTGGCTGCGACCGCTATTATCTCTGCGTCTGCCTCCACTGACTCCACTCCAAAGATATCGAAGTCGGACTGCCTGAACTCCCTGTCGCGACCTCTCTTCACCTCCTCGTATCTATAGGCTCTAGAGGTGCACATCCACTTCACCGGCTTCTTCAGGTTCTTTCTCTTCTGGATCAGCCTCGCCTTGCTGGGTGTCTGCTCAGGCACAAGCGTAACTTTCTCTCCACCCCTATCCTCGAAGGCGTACATCTGATCCAGAATCTCGTTGCTCTCCTTGGAAGTCCAGAGCTCCTGTCTCTCGACGTTCGGAAAATCGATCTCCCGGAAGCCGAACTCTTCCGCAGTCTCCTCAACCACTTCCATAATATACTTCCAGGTCTTCCACTCTTCAGGATAGCGGTCGTACATTCCTTTGAGTGAGTCGAGGTTTATCTCTGTCATTTTATGCTCTTATTGAAATCTTCGGATGCTGATTTTAAACAATCTTGGAAATCTCCCTGTATCTTATCGGTTTCCGCACCAGTGAATACTTCACAGTTTTCCTCCTTCTCACTATCTCTTTGCTCGGTAACTGCCATACCTCTCGTGTATTTACCCCTGGTTTCAACCCTGATATCTAACCTCTCCCTGGCGCCCAGTTCCGGGTTTAAAGCCAGGCCAACTGTGAGCGGGTCATACATCACTCCACCCTTCTTATTTTTCTTCTGCCTGTAATAGCGAATGTAGGGTTCGGAAATCTCTCTCAATTCCTGGGGCAATTCAGACATAAACTCCAGGTCGAGGCAAGTCTTTCTGCAGAGGTTGACCGGAACTATCCGTGAATATCCGGAGTCTCTAAGGGTTTTATCAGCTGCTTCCGGATCAGCCCAGAAGTTGTATTCCGCCACCCTGTTTATGTTGCCGGCCGTCCTGATGGCGCCACCCATAAGTGTGAAAGAGCCGTATTCAGTAAGTATTCCGGGTTCTCTCTTCACAGCTTTGCAGATGTTGGTTAAAGGCCCCAGAGCAACAAGTTCTCTGTCTGGATCTGCCATGGAAACAATCCTTTCGACAGCTTCACCGCTGCTTCGCTCGTAATCCTTTCTAGGCGTACTGTTTCCCAGCCCGGCTTTTCCATGGGAGGAAGGTTTGTCGAGGTCTCTTTCTATAGGTTTTTCAGATCCCCTGCAAACTTCAGTCTCGAGATCAAGCAGTTCTCTCAGAAAATTGGCGTTTCTCAGAGCCTGAGACTGTCCAACGTTACCGCAAACTGTAGTGATGGCTTCTATTTCAGTTTTCTGGCTCGCGTAGATTATTGCAAGAGCATCATCCACGCCCGGATCCGTGTCGATAACAAGTTTTTTCATCCTTTGACCGCCTCGAAGAATTCTTCTAAACCTGTGAAAGAACTCCCGCCTTTTCTACTTGAAGCTATCAAAACGGTTTCCATCCCGATCTTCTCTGCAGGCTGGATATCGATCTCTTCATCACCTATCATCATCGCGTTCTCCGGAAAGGTCTCGAAACTATCCAGGACCTCTTGAAATGCTTCAATCTGGGGTTTGGGTTTTCTATTACCGTAGAAAGCTGCGTCCACCTGTTCTGTAATTTCCAGGTATTCCATGACCTTCGTAGCCCACTGTCGCGGTGCATTGGTCAGCAGAGCAACCTCGGGATCGAGTGATTCCATTCTCCTTTCAAGGTTTTCAGGATAATTTCCAACATGCTCTGAAGCTTTCAGCCTTCCCCACACTTTCCTGAAGTATAGATCTCTTGGAATCCCGTACTGCTCTTCCAGACCGATACTTGTTTCTCTTCCATACTTTTTCCTGAGTTCGGGCAGAACTTTACCAGGTTCCATACCTCTTTCTTCCAGAAACTTTCTCTTACTGGATCTTACTTTCTTCCCCAGAGAAGATTCTTCGAAGCTTTCGGCCTCCCGACTGTAAAGTGTACCATCCATATCGAAGATAAGGAGACGGTAATCGGAGAGGTCAATCCCATTCTGCCTCGACACGGTTTCCCACCTCCTCTCCGATTATCTCCTGAATTTCGGAATTCAGGCTACGGCTCAGCTCCTCGAAATCTTCAGCCTTTGAAGGATCTTTTTCCCCGATAGAGGCCATTTCCTGCGGGTCCTCCCAGTAGGGTATGAAAGTTCTCGGCTGATCTTTCCTGTCTTGTCTGGGGACTTTTCTTCCATCAATCGCAGCTATGTCTCTCGCTTCCAGCCAGTCCCCGAAGTCAAAGCGCCTGTAGATGCTAACTCGATCCGTCTCTATATCGGCATCTGTGTTAGCCACTGGAACGACCGCTTTCTCAATTTCAACTCCGCTGTTCTTCAATTCTCCTGTAACTCGGTTGATTGTCCCGCCAGTGAATGCCCCTCCATCGAAAACCTGGACAAACTCATAATCTGTTGCTATGCTCTCTACCGCGTCTTTGAAACTGGTAGTTGGATCCCTTGATCTAACCCAGTATTCTCCGGTATCGGGTTCTGTCTCTCTCGTCAGCCCAAGCTCCACAACTTCCAGTCCCTCATAGTTTCCTCCAGGATAATAGGTGCCGTCAATACTGATCAGAAGGTATTTATCTTCAAGTTCGGATTCCGCCCACTGAATCAGCTCCTCTGCGTCGAGGACTGTCAAATCCATGTTATCCGGGATGACTTCAGGCATTCCTTCTTCCAGCGCAAACTCAGTTGCTTCCTGGATTTCATCTCTCTGCTGGTAGCTGAGATCAAAACCGTATCTATTGGTTAGTGTCTCAACTACATCATCAGTAACTAGGTAGTCCTTTTCACCCATCCAGCACCACCTCGACCACTCCATCTCTGAAGCTGAAACTCCTGACTGAATCCTGCTGCTGGATGAATTCGATAGCTTCCTCTCTATCTTCTACTTCTTTCCTGATCACTTTCCGGGAATCAATCGAGAGGCAGACTTTGTCTCCTTTCTCAAGTCCGAGCCTGTCCCTGATTCTCGCGGGTACAGTTATCCTTCTCTTTGAGTCAACCTTTGCGGAAAACGTGAACGCACTGGACTTCCTTTCCCGGAAGTCCTGAATCGGTAAAGCTGGAGCTGTCTAGAAGATTTTGATCATTTGAATCTTTTTCCGTTGTGAACGCAGTCACCTTTCATTGTGAATCACGTGGCGTGTGTTCACTACTCTGGAGCGAAAACTTTTAAATCGCTGTGGGACTGCCGTGGGAGAATTAATTTACCTACCGCTATAGTAAATCTTCCATCTCCTGAATTTTTCTCTGACCTTCCAGTATTGTTAGCATAGCTTCCGTAGCTGTATCATCCTCGTTATCAGTATATGATCTCGCTGAGACCAGGCCTTTCTGGAATATTCCGGTTTTGATTATCTCTTGTCTAAAGATTGGCCTGGCATCCAGAGAAATTTATTAAAACTCTCCATTCTGATCTATCGTATGGCGTTCCTCTGCGTTGACGTGGGTGCGACAAATACGTTGATAGGGGTGGGGAACGGCGACTTTGAAATTGTACAGATGGTCAAGTCGAAGGATTTTCTGGAGGATATAGGTTCCTGCCTCGAAGGAAATCTTTCAGCTGAAAAAATTGAATCTATCGACCGTGTGGCAGTTGCAGCAGCGGGACCGATTGACAGGGATGAAGGAGTTTTCTATCCTCCCAACATTCCGATTGATGAGGTCCAGATCGGTGATCCCCTGGAGGAGTTCGGTGATGTCAGTATTGTGAATGACTGCACATCAGCAGTAATAGGCGAATACTTTTACGGCGACCATGATTGTGAGAACCTGGTTTACGTGACCATTTCAACCGGAATAGGTGCCGGTGTTGTAGTGGATGGAAATGTTATAGAGGGCTGGAACGGCAACTTTGGCGAGGTTGGTCACATGCAGGTTGCGGAGAACGGTCTGGAGTGTGGCTGCGGATGCTACGGTCACTGGGAGGCATACTGCTCCGGGAACAATCTCCCGAGACTGGCCAAGCATCTAACAGGTGAAAGCTTTCATGATGCGAGGGAGCTTTTCGATATGGCAGATGAAGAGGATAAAGCTGCCATGGAAACCCTGGAGCAGATGAGGGAGATGAATGCGAGGGCTTTTGCTAATCTTGTGGATCTATACAACCCCGGTAAGATAGTTTTGGGTGGAGCTGTCGCCCTGAACCATCCCGGGAAAGTAGTTGATCCGCTTGAGACCGATTTGGAGGATAAAGTGGTCAACAGGATTCCATCTATAGAAAAATGTTCTCTAGAGGAAGAAGCTGTTTTGCACGGTCTGAGAGCGGTCTGTAACGGCGAGATGGAAGAGTGATCTGATGGGTGATTTCTCCGAACACGTTCTCTTTGGTTTCATGTCCGGAATTATCCTGATCTATCTGGCGCAGGATTTTCTTTCTTTAGGCTTTCTCGAATCTTTCGCGGGTTCTATAGCGCTGGCGGCGGGATCGATACTGCCGGATATTGATCACGAAAATTCTTACATCCACAGGTCTGTTAGAGCTCTTGCAGCAATATCTCTTGGAGCTTTTCTCTTTACAACAGTTCAGGTTTCGCTCGAGAAAAAATTTCTGTTGGGCGTTTTGGGATTCCTCACTGTCTATATTACATTCAGATCGATAAATTTCAGGCACAGGGGTTTCGCCCACTCGTTCTCGTTTGCAGCTATCTCAGCTTCAATCACCGCAATAGCCTCGGTTCTATTCTTGGGGTCATCTATGCCCGGTATCGCAATCTTCCTTGGAACGGTGTCGCATCTAGTGCTTGACGGCGAGTTCAAGATTTCCTAATCGTTTATCTCCGCGACATCTCCGACTGTAGCCTTCCTGTTACTTGTTTCCGACTGGCTCGAATAGTCGTTAACCTCGGGATTTGTGTAAAGTGTAAGTTCGAACTTCTTTCCCAGCTTCCTTGCCAGCGGCTTGTCGGGCTTCAGCTGTTCCTTCTCAATCTTGGAGATCAGTGACTCCTTCTCGTTCAGGTCCTCGGCAACCTCTTTTATCGAAAGCTGCTTCGACTCCCTGGCCTTCTTCAGTTTCTCGCCGTAGTTGTTTATAAGTATCTCTTCACTGCTTCTTTTCTTCGACCTAGAAGTACTCTGTGACCTCTTCCTGCTGGTCTTGCTGACTTGCTCTCCCATATCCGAGCAGTTGTCACATACGCTGAGAGTCGCTCCTTCGATTTTAACTTTTTTTAAAGAATCTACGTCTCTACCGCATAATTCGCATGATGACATCTTTTTTGCACTTGATCCAGATTGTGAAAGATTGTTTTCTACTTAATTATATTTGTTGAACGTTTAATAACTTGTGAGTGTTCTAAAATATTCCCGAATCCGCAACTTTTCTTGAATTTCTCAGTTGCCTCGAGGCAACCCTGTAAGGTAACACGGTTTCAAACCTATCTAAACGCTCTATCGATGCTATATTTTTTTCTTGATCCAGTGCATCCCTTAACCTCAGTAATCTTGCGCCTGTTCCTCCTTTCTCATCTATTTTTTCTACTTCATAATCCGGATCAAGTTCCTCAAGTATGTTATCGTAATTTGAAGATACTTTAACGACTGCACCCCTCTTCTTATTCAGCCTTGAAAACTCCAATATCTACCGATTTTTTTTACCTTGAAATTTTTCTCACGGTGATACCGTAGAGAAAGCTGATAACAGATATCCCAAGGAATAAGATTCCCGCGATAAGAAAAATCTCGGGTGAAAAGTTTACCAGCTCGGATGACTGCCCGGTGTTTTTCGCTGATCCAGCTGCGAACTCTGTCGCTGTCATCGCAGCATTGGGATCTGCCGCGCCAGATCCACCAAGTTTCTCCCTAGTCCAACCTCCTACAAGCGCCAGGCCTGCCAACATTGAGACCACCGAAGATGCAAGAGTGAACTTGACCTTCCTCTCCTTTCCCTTTACTATAGCATCCGCCTTCCTGGTCGGGTTGTAAACCACTCTCTTCCTGCCTTCTTCCTCATCTTTATCGATCAAACCCGCTTCAACCAGCTTATCCAGGTGCGAGGAAATCGTGGACTTGCTTTTCCCCAGCTCTTCACTCAGTCTTGTTGGCGTCGCTTCTTTATCCATTACCTGGTTAAGAATCTTCACCCTGGTTGGGGATGAAAGTGCCCTAACCGATTTGAAGTCAAGTTCCATGGAATGTTTTTTCTTGGTAATCTATTTTTAAACTTTCCAGACATGTTCGACTTGGATCGAACGTCTCCTCATGTTTTTAAAGCGGAGCAACTGCATATGATGGGTATGAAAGTAAAAAAGAAATTTCAGGAGATGGACAGAAGATTCAGAATTTTTGGATTACTTGCTGTAGTCCTGGCAGCTGGATTAATTGCATCCTCTTTTTCAGGAATGTCCCAGGCAGCTTCAGGAGATGCAAGGGAGTACAGCTCCGATAGGGATGCTGTGGCTCTATCAGGCTCTGGAGGTCGGGAAAAGCAGAGTGATTCAGCATCTCCATCCGGAGAAAAGATTGTTACGACCGTGCGTGCGACTCTGAAGGTGGGTGATGTTGAGTCTTCTATGGAAAAAATAAGTTCAGCTGTTGAGGATTACGGAGGCTTCGTGGAGTCAAGCTCGATTGAAAGGGATCGGGAGAACCGTGGAAGCATGACAGTCAAAGTACCTGACAGCAATCTTTCCGAATTCGAGAAGAATCTGGAGAGATGGAAAATCCGTTCGAAAAATGTGGATAGAAGAGATGTTTCTGATTCCTACAGCGAGCTGGAGGCGGAGATAGAGAGTTTAAGGAAGGAGCAGAGAAGGCTGGAAGAACTAATGAACCGAACTAAAAAGGTTAAAACGCTGATAAAGCTTCAGGAGAGGATGTCAGAGATAAGAAGCCGGCTTGACTACAAGACGCAGAGGTTCGAAGAGCTAAAAGAGGATGTCCAGTACTCGAGATTTTATATAGATTTGGAAGGACCCCAGGGCTTCCAGTCAAGGTTCGACCTCAGGGAAACTTTTTCGGATGCCTACAGGGGTTTATTCAAGGGCATAAGACTCATGATAGTTGGAGGAGCCTACATAGTTCCTTTCGCGGCTATTTACCTGCTCTATAGATTGGTGTTGAGGCTCAAGCGCAGGCTTTAAAAACCGCCTTAACCCCTTTTTCACACATCTGTAGTAAAATACTGCTTCACTGGCTCCTATTTAAGTCTTTTTGAAGGGTTAAAGCCCACATGTATAAAAAAGCCGACAGCCAATACGGTAATGGTTGATTACCATGGTAGATGTACTTAAAAAATCAGGCGTCCGTGACGCCGCTTCCGGAGTCAACGTGGGCTCCGACTTCTACGATGCTCTAGACGACAGAGTACAGGACATGATCGACAGGGCAGTAGAGAGAGCGGAAGAAAACGGACGCAGGACAGTCAAGGCAAGAGACGTGTAAAGTCTCTTGCGATCCAACTTTTCCATTTTCTTTTCTATCTGTTTATGACCAATAAAGGCAATAACTGTTTTTATTGTGAGCCACTATGCTAGTTTTATGGTCGGGAGAGATAAGATACTGGATTTTCTTGATCGGGAGTTGAATACTGAGCATTTCAACCAACAAGAGGACACGGACTTCAACGGTGCATGGACGGAAGGTTCTGGAGAAGTTGAGAAGATAGGTCTCTGCACGAATACCACCTTCGAGAATATTGAAGCAGCGGAAGATAAAAACTGCGATCTCGTGATTGTTCATCATGGAGGATGGGAACGGTTCGATAAGGATCTGCTGGAGCAGAAGAAAGAGGCGATAGAGGAAGCTGGAATCACGTGGTATATCGCACATCAGCCGCTTGACTGTGCGGATGATTATGGAGTGGTCGTCAGGTGCGCTGAAAAGCTTGGAATAAAAGTTGAGGGCAAGTACCTGGACATCCAAGGTGGCTACCATGGAAGATACGGAAGGCTGGAGGTATCAAAGGATGAGTTTGAGAGAAGAGTAAAGGAAATAGAACCTGATTACAACCTGATCGGCAGTCTGGAAGGTATTGAGGACTCAAAGATAGGAATTGTAACGGGTGGAGGAGGACTGTCCACAGTATAATTCAGGAAACCATTGATGAAGGATCCGATTTCTTTGTTACAGGTAATGTAGGTTTTCCGACCAATATCTACATCCATGAAAAAGGCCTGGACACCATCGAAATGGAGGAAACTTCCAGCGAGAAATGGGGTGTCTACGCACTTGGAGAGCATCTGCAGAAAGAATTTCCAGGACTTGAGCTTCACAGGATAGAAGAGAGGAACTGGTGAAAATTTAGCTACTCCGTATGGAAATTTTTAAACTTTCAATCCTATACTGTTACTATGCCAACGACAAGTGTGGAGATTCCCGAGGTTTTGAAGAAGAGGATTGAGGAGAAGGTAGAGAGCGGAGAGTACACTTCGAACTCTGATTTTATCCGCTACGCGGTCAGGAGGATGCTGGATGACACAGAGACCCTGAGCCCGAGAGCGATTGCAGAGCTGAACAAGAGGATGGAATACGATGAGGATGAACTCGTGGATATAGACGAGGCCTGACCATGAAAACCAAGCTCTCTGAATCTGCTCTCAGGTATAAAGAATCTATAGAGGGGGAAGATTGGGAGAAAGTCAAATCAAAGATAAAGGAAGTTTCAAATTCTTTAAGTCATGAAGATCTGAAGCTGGTGTCGAATCCTCTTCTGGAACATCCGGTATGGCAGCTTAATATTGATGAAACCGGACACCGAGTTTACATCGATGTTAAAGATGGTGAGATCGTGGTTATTGCCATCTTCGGCTCAAAATTCACACATTCGGGAGACCGGCACTGGGAAAAAATAGAAAACAGAATAAAGGATAGAAATTATTGGTTTTATGCGAGCAGTACTTGTGAGGCACGGTGAGAAAGAACATAACAGGAAGGATTCGATTACAGGTCAGATGGATGTAGAGATAACTGAGAATGGCCGGGAGCAGGCTAGAAAAGTTTCGGAAAGATTTGCGGATCGGGATTTTGAGAAAGCTTACTCCAGTGACCTGAGAAGAACATCTGAAACAATCGAGATTATATCAGATGAGAATCGAATCGAGAAAGAAAAAAAAGAGGATTTGCGTGAGAGGGATTTTGGCATTCTGGAGGGAAAGCCAATCGAAGATTACAGGAGAATGGAAGGTGAATTTGATGGCGAAAAGCATCTTTTGAGGCCGGAAAACGGGGAAAGTCTGATGGAAACCGGAGAAAGAATAGTTGGATTTCTAGACAGGCTGAGAAATCAGCATGACAGAAGTTCCAGCATTCTTATTGGAGCTCACAGCGTGGCAACTAAGGCTGCATTGATGGTTATACTGGATGGGGGGATCGAGATTTACAGAAAACTGGAAACGGACAACGCATCAATAACAGAGCTGGAATATGATGAAATATACGGCTGGAAGATCACTCGGCTTAACGATACCGCTCACCTGGGGTAAATTTATTTAGATTCTCCACAATTTCGTCTTATGCCGGGAGCAGTCTTTCTAGAAGGCGATAAAGTTAACCTGAGAACGGTAGAAGAAGAGGATCTTGAATTCCTGCGGAATGGTGTGAACCATCCTGAAGTCAGAGTATACATGGGAAACAGGAAACCCCAGAACCTTGAAGATGAAAGAGAGTTTTTCGAGGAAGTAATTTGTAGCGAAGATTCTCTACAATTATTGATCTGCAGGGGCGAGGAGAGAGTTGGAATCGTAAAACTTGGAAGTAAAGGCGATGATGCGGAGAAATTAGGAGAGATAGGAATCTGGATTCACCCGGATCATCATGGAAACGGGTACGGTACTGAAGCAGTAGAGTTAATAACGGATCATGGATTCAATCATTTGAACTATCACAAGATTTACGCCAGGGCTTTCCAGGGCAATGAGGCATCCCAGAGGATCTGGGAGAAGCTTGGATTCGAGAAAGAAGGTGTTTTCAAGGATCACACTTACACTATGGGAGAATACAAAAACGTGGTCTATTATGGAGTTCTGGAGGGTGAATGGCATGGCTGACACGAGGAGCGTTTTCAAACAGGAAGGAGATGTTGTCCTGAGACCTGTAGAGAAAGAAGATGCGGAGTTCCTGAGAGATCTTTTAGTTCACGAGGGAGTAAGGTACACAATTGGAATGGCTCCCAAGCCTGCGAATCTGAAAGAAGTTAGAGAATGGATTGAAGGTGTCGATAAAGATGAGAAGGTTAGTTTTATAATCGAATTTAATGGTGAAAAGGCTGGGGAGTGCTCACTTAATGACTTTGATAATGAGTACGGCAGAGCCGAGATTGGTATTTCAATATACCCTGACTTCCAGGACCAGGGAATTGGCTCAAGAGCTTTAAAGATGCTTCTGGAGTACGGCTTCGAGACTCTGAATCTCCACTGCATAAGAGGAGGATACCTTGAGATAAATGAGCCTTCGAGGAGGATAATGGAGAAAGCTGGTATGAGAGAGGAGGGAAGAAAGCGGGATTACAAGTATGTGGATGGAGAATGGGTAGATCTAATCTACCTGAGCATAACCGAGGATGAGTACTTTGAATGACTGGCAAAAGAAATTCTTGGGAAACTGGCGGAACAGAAATGAATTAGAACCTCAGGTGGAGGAAATACCGGAAAGAACGGAGTTTATCACTATCTTGGTAGAGGTTAAAGAGGAAGAATTGAGGCAGGAATTGAGAAAAGCGCAGGAAGAGATTGAGGAGTTTGAATGCGTGGATCCGGTACCGGAAGATTATTTCCACATTACTGTCAAGCTTGGAGGATTTCTTGTTGAAGATCCGGGTGAAGAAGACGAGCTTGGAGAGGATCACCTGGATGAAATTGTAGAAGAGATCAGACAAATAGTTGAAAAGCATGAAAGTTTCAGGCTGGAAGTGAGAAACCTGAATCTGTTTTCAAATGTGGTTTTTGCTGAGACCTACGATATTGAAGGAGAACTGGAATCTCTACATAACGAAATGTGCCAGATAGAGAAATTGATGAATGAACCATACGATTTTCTTCCCAATGTAACACTCTGCCACTTCGGTAGTGAAGAAGAGTTTGGAGAACTTGTGGATAGGCTGGAGGAGATCAGGAAACAGGAATTTGGTGGATTCGAGGTTGAGGAAATTTCTCTGGTAAGAGATGATCTAAAAGAAGGCAAGAACTTTGAAGTGATAGAGAGTTTCAAACTTTAGGTAAAGAGGTTCTCAAATGAAAGAAAAAGCCAGAGGTATTCTGGAACAGGAATCAATTAAGCCCACTATTATAGAAAAGATTTCAGAAGATGCAGGACGGATGAAGAATATTTTCCGGGTCCAGACTGAAGACAGGGGAGAGATAGGAGTATACATGTACAAGCAGCCTGAGGTGGGGAAAGAGGCAGGAGTATTAAACAAAGATTGTCAGCGGAGATATACACATTCAACAGGATCAGGACGGAAACCAGTCTGAGAGCTCCTGAAATTATAGCCACCAACGAAAAAGACTATGTAATCTGCGACTGGTTGGAAGGAGAAAACACCGGGTTCAAGATAGAAGAGGGCGATAGAAAACAGGAAATGGCTGAAATACTTGGAAAAGCTCTCGCAGAGATTCACTCTGTCCAATATCAAAAATTCGGAGAACTGAACCAGAATGGAGTAGAGGATTCCTACAATAAATGGAAAAACTTTGTCGAAAATCTCATTGAATTTCTGAAAGGTTTCGACACCCCTGAAATAGCGGACAAAGGCATCAAGTACCTGGAAGATAACTTGGATGAGATAGAAGGAGATTACCAGCCTGTTCTTATCCACGGCGATTACCATGCTTGGAACACTGTAATCAACGAAAATGATAGATTAGGAGTTTTGGACTGTGAAGCAAGTTTTGTCGGTTGCCGGGAATACGAGATCACGAGGGCGATGGGTCACTGGACGGAAGAGCACTCGATATCTGAAGAGTTCATCAAAGCCTATGGAAAAGACAAACTGAAGGAAGACTGGAGAACAAGAGAAGATTACTAGGAAATACTCCACGCCACGATAGGATTGATTGACGGCATCAGGATTGGGTCAGAAGAGCTTATGAGAATGAACAAAGAAGGGCTTGAAAAGCAGTTAAAAAATACTCGAAGGAGTTAAGATATCGATGAAAGAGTATCTGTATGAGAACAAGTTAAGGTCAGAGAAAACCGGCAAGGAGTATTTGTTCGAGACCTCAGATGGTGTTTCATCTAAGAATAGTTTTCGAGAATCTGAACTATTGTTGGCAGATACAGTGGAACCAGAAATAGATGATGATATATTAATCCTGTATTCAGGCTATGGTTTCCTGGGAATACTTGGGGACTGCGCTCCTGAAGGAAATACGGTTCTAATGGAATCCAGTGATAGCGCCTACCAAATATCTAAGCACAATATAGAGTTAAATGAAATCGACGATGTCAAATGTAGGAAGGTGAGCTCACCTGGAGAACTGGATGGAGATTTCGACAAGATAATCTATGCACCGCAACCCTATTCCCCTATAGATTTAGTGAAGAACAGAATTTCTGAAGCGGTAGGTCTACTGAAGGATGAAGGTGAACTTTTCATCTGCTCAGGTAAAAAAGAAGGTTTAAACCGCTACAGGGACTGGCTTCAAGAATTTGAAGGCAAGTTAGGCAGGGTTAATCATAGAGATTCATATCAGGTCTACAGGTACAAGAAAGAAGGAGATGTAGAACCAGAGAAGAAAGCTATCGGAAAAAAGTTTGAAGTAGAAGTCAAAGGAGTTAAAGCCAGTTTTGAGGCGGTAGAGGGTGTTTTCTCGCCTGATAAACTGGATGAAGGAAGCAGATTACTGATTGAAAATGTAGAGATAGAGAAGGGAGAAAGGATATGGGATGTAGGCTGCGGATATGGAACTATAGGTATCTTCCTGAAGAAACTCTACGACTGCAATATTTATCTCAGCGATGATGACGCTCTATCCGTAGAATTAGCAGAGAAGAATCTCCGGAGAAACGATATTGATTTCTATAATTTAGAAAATGCCGACTGTCTCGACTGCTACAAAGATAAACGGTTTGATGTCATTGTCACGAACCCGCCTACACACCAGGGAAAAGCAGTGACAGATGAAATATTCCAAGAATCATATAATCGGCTGAAAGAGGGCGGAAGGCTGTATCTGGTCTACAACCAAAATATGAGCTTTGAGAATCAACTGAGAGAAATATTTGAAGAAGTAAATGTTCTGGAAGAGGAAGATAACTACATTGTGGTGGAGGCCCGAAGGTAGAAAATCGGATTTCTTCAAATCATCTGACGTCTTCTATCCATCGGCCTACCATATCCAGTGCCTCGAAGTTGCTATCGAACCCTTCTATCAGTCCTTCAGAGACTAGACCCTGTTCTTCAAGGTAATTGACTGTGTAACCTATTATCTCGATTTGGTCATCGGTGACACCGAGAACTTTGTCGTTATCTTCATCGTAGACGATTACTTTCTCGTCTTCTACGGTTTCCATAGCTGCTCCGAGGAATCTGTCGAATACTGGTGCGAAAACCCCTTTCGGCACTATAATCGATTCCTGCACATACTCGCTGTGCTCCATCATAGAGTCAACAAACTTGAGGGCCTCTACAGTATTGGAATCCCTGCCGATAGTATACACGAAAGCTTCTTCTTCCAAGTCTGTGGGGAGTTCAGCAGGTTCTCGTCTCTCATAATCTTGCTGCATATGTTCGAGTATGGCATCATCTAAGTAATCTGGAACTTCTCTGTGTTCATCTACATAAGCTGCCACTCTTTCTTCGGTATTCATTTGAGGTATCTCTGCTTCCTAATTGGTTACATCCGGCAAAACAATTATCTGGCGAAAATTATATAAAGTTTTAGTTATTTATTGATCACTACAATGTCTGGTGGCTGCGTTCCATTTCGGTATCTTGAATGACTTTCTCGATTCAAGTAGTCGCCACTTTATCCACTGCTTCACACTCTTCTCCATCCTGTCAATAAAGGGTGGATACCTTCCTCCTGAGCTTCTTTGATAGACTGGAGGATTGTTCTTTTTCTCAGGTGTATCACACCATGACACACGACAATCAGGGTGGACGCGTTCCACTCACGCAATTCAGGTCAGAAATCTCAAAATCTAACTCAAAACGTTGATTCCCTCTACCTTCTTTCCGGTAGCAGGATGCAGGAACTGCTGGATGAAGTTTACTCCCGGTATGACTCGTTAATCCACGAGTCTAACCAGAGACAGGAGCTATCCCAGCTGATCAATCTCTACAAAATTGTGGATAGATACGATGAAGGAATTGTGCTGGATGAAGAAGGAAATGAGGTTGATCTGGAGGAACTCTCGGAATTGAAGCAGATAGTGGATCGATACCTGGAGGGTGATCTGGAATGAGGAGAAGTAATCTGTTTGCGACGACTTCCAAGGAGGCTGAGGCAGATACTGATTGCGCCAGTGAAGAACTTGCGATCAGGGCAGGATTGATCCACAGTTACGGCTCTGGAACGTTTGGGTTCACCAACCTTGGATTGAGAGTGGTTGAAAACATCGAGGAAGTGATCAGGAATGAAATGGATCGGATCGGGCAGGAGGTTAAGATGAACATCCTCCAGAAGAGCGATATCTGGAAGAAGTCAGGAAGATGGGAGAACTTCGAGGGAGAGGAGTTCTTCAGCCTTGAGAACCGCGAAGGAAAGAAGTTCACCATCGCAGCGACGCATGAAGAGACAGCTGTTGAACTAGTGCGAAAGTACATTCGGAGCTACCGCGACCTTGATCTAACTATCTACCAGATCGGAAGGAAGTTCAGGGACGACCACGCAAGGAAAGGCCTGATCCGGGGAAAAGAGTTCGTGATGAAGGATGCCTACAGCTTCCATGAGGATAGAGAAGGTCTCGACAGGAAGTATCAGAAAGTGGTGGAGGTCTACAGGAATATCTTCGACCGGCTTGGGCTTGAGTACTCCGAAGTTTCGGCTGACAACGGCGACATGGGAGGAAGCGGTAGCCACGAGTTCATAGCTGAATCTGAAGTCGGGAGTGACACCTATCTCAAATGTGAAAGCCGGGAATGCAGTTTCGGAACTAAAGATCTTGAAGTTGGAAAGTGCCGGGAATGTGGTTCCGATCTCCGGGAAGTCAATGGAATCGAGGTAGGCCACTGCTTCAAGTTGGGAGACCGATACACAGCTGAGGATTCGATGGATCTCACCTTCACGACAGGGGAAGGAGTTGAGCAAGAGGTCCTGATGGGCTGCTACGGCATAGGAGTCTCCCGGCTGATCTCCACCATTATCGAGCAGAACCACGATGAGAGAGGAATAGCATGGAACAGAGAAGTCTCGGCTTTCGACACCTCTATCATAGTTGCGAGACACGAGGAAGAAGTCATGGAGAAGGCGGAAGACATCTATCAAGAGCTCAGAGACTCCGGGATAGAGGTCATCCTCTACGATGAAGAAAGATCGGCTGGAGAAAAGTTCAGGGATTCAGATCTTCTTGGAATCAGGAGGAAATTGATTGTCGGGAAGAACTTCATCGAGGAGGACACCGTGGAGATAGAAACTAGAGATGGAGAGAAAGAGAGATTCGATTCAGAGGAGGTGGTGGAAGAACTGACTTGAATCTATCCTTTCACTCTTTTTTGGGCGGGATGGTGTAGCGGACTATCATTGCACCCTCGGGCGGTGCAGATTCCGGTTCAAATCCGGGTCCTGCCACTCTATTAATATTTGTATGTCATTTAGATTAGATTCAGGAATGAAGTATTGTATTTTTCATCAACTTCCTGAATAGTTTGAAAGTATTCTTCGGCATATTTGAGAGCTTTTTCAATACTATCATCGTCTCCAAAGACGCCGTATGAAATAAGATTTATTTTTCTTTCTTCAGAACTTGGAATCCTTTTTTGGATCTTACTCGGAAATAATTCCATTGCTTCAGGTTCTTCTTCTAACTCATTATCTGAAATCCTTACAGTATCTTCGAACTCTTGATCTGGCATATTTCTTTTCTTGTACCCTACAGCTGATTTTAGGGGATAGCCGAGAAACATGGCCTTTTGGAGGCTTGAATCAGGTGTTTCATACGTGCCTCTTCCTGGCATTTCTTCGAAATCACGCACAGAATAGAAGTCGCATGTGGTGACATAAGCTGTTACCATGGCCATAGATTCTTCTGAATCGGCTATTTCCGATTTATTTTCTCTTGGAACATACACATTCAGGCCTAATTTAGTGAGTCCTTCAATAAATTCATTGTATTCTTGCTGAAAATCTTCTTGATCGATATCATGAAGAAATACCTCAATAAAGGTTCCGTTCTTCACTCCTTCGGCCGCAAGAACTGTTTCTAAAGTGTTTCCATCCCTGATTAAATCGTTTTCTTCAAGCCACCGATAATCTTCTTCAGAAGGATTTCCGTTTGGCTTTTTCTCCTCATATTGAGAAACCCTTACCTTTTCAACCATGTCAATTTAGTTTACCAGAATTTTTTTACTTTTGGATAACGAAATATAGTGAAGCAACTATTAACCGATTAAAAACCTAAGAAACCTCCGATTGCATATGCCTTGATTTCTTTTCAGATTGTAGTTCTATAATCCAAGATAAATTTTTTATGTATGAGTACACATACATAGGATATGAGCAAGAATATTGCTATTTCAGATGAGGTTTACGAGAAGTTGAAGAGGGAGAAGGGTGAGAAGAGTTTCAGTGAGGTTATAGAGGAGAAAATTGATACAGGTGGAAAACTCAAGGATGTATCAGGTTCAAACGTCCTGACTAGGGGAACTTTAGATGAAGTCAAGGAAGATTTGAGAAAGAGTAGCAGTGGAAGCATTGAGAGGATCGAAGATGAAGTTGCTTGATACTTCCGCTGTTGTAGAGATTGACAGGGGTAACTCGCCGGAAAAAATCAAGAGGCTGGACACGCTGGGAACTCATGCTATAAGCCAGGTTACGGTAACTGAACTGTTTATGGGAGTTGAGTACCGTTACGATTCGGGAAATGATGAATATAGCGATGCTAAAGATGAAATTGAGAAATTGATTTCTCGTTTCAAAGTTCTCCCAATCGATCGGAATGTATGTCTTAAAGCTGCAAAAATAGTACCAGATTTGAAAGACAAAGGAAGGAAAGTTGATGATCTTCACGATACATACATAGCCGCTACAGGAGTAGCTAACGATCTCGAACTACTGACAGGAAACCCGGATCACTTCCAACCGGTTGAAGATCTCGATGTAATGAAGTGGAGGGAGTTTTGATTTATGGTAATTCATGATAATTAGAGGATACAATTCGGAAGACCAAGAGCATGTGGAGAAATTGATCAGGGATTCTTTATCAGGTATTGAAGAGAAGTACAATGAGGAAGAACTCAGGCATCTTGAAAGTGTGATAACGGAGATGGTTGCCGGGTTTGCAGAGGAGGAAAAGTTTCGATTCTTCGTGGTCGAGGATGAAAATAATCTTCTCGGATGCGCAGGATTGAATATTGAAAATGGTAGAGTCGCTGGAATTTTTGTGAATCCCGCGAATCAGGGTGTGGGAGTAGGCAGTCGACTTATGAAAAAGTTGGAGGGAAAGGCCAGGGAGAAAGACTTGGAGAAGCTTGAGGCTACAGCTTCGATTTCTGCAGGAGATTTCTACCGGAAACTTGGATTTGATCTAGTGGAAAAAGATAAATCTGAAATTGAAGGAAAGGAAATATCCGTTAACAGGATGGAGAAGCGGTTATGAAACCGAAACTTAAGCAAAAGGTGGAAGAAAGACTGGATGAAGTTTTCGACTGGAGGGAGCTGGATGAGGGGCTTAACACTATTTATCTCCTTGAATCGGATGAGAAAAAGTTGATCCTCAAGGAGCGCACCAATGAAATGAACGAGATCGAATGGTTCAGGTCAGAACCGATTATCTACAGCTTGATATCGAATAAAACGGATGTACCTTCACCGGAAGTAATCCACACCGATTTAGAAGGAGAGAACCGGGAGAATATTTTCTACATAATGGAGAAGATTGATGGCGTAAATGCAGAGAATTTTAAAGAAGAAATCAGCCAGAAGCAGCTTGAAGAGATACTCCGCCAGTACGGTGAGATACTGGCCAGGATCCACAATATAAGGAGTTTCGATAAACACGGAGTTCTGGGTGCAGAAAATGGAGAATTAAAGGTTTTTGAAGGAGCGGAAAGGTGGGATCGGGCACTGCACGGAATGATGTCCGGACTGAGAGATAAGATCGGAAGGCTCTGGGAGAATCCGCCTGAAATACACGTTCCGGATAGAAAAAAACTGGCAGAAGAAGTTCCGAAAAATCCTGAAGCGGTTCTTGTTCACTACGACAACAGATTCAACAATATTCTGGTGGATGAAAATGAAATCACAGGATTTCTTGACTGGAGCCATCCAAAAGTTGGACCGAGAGAGCTTGATCTTGCGAGGGCAGAGTATATGCTGGTGGACTGGAGATTGACGGATAGAGATGATCTGGATGAAAAGAGTCTGAAGGATTCGATCTGTGAAGGCTACAGAGAAGTTTCCGATCTTGAAAGAAAAGAGTTCGAAGACAGGATAAGGATTTACAACTATCTGACGACTCTGGTCTTGATGGGGGGATTCCCCAACTGGTCTTCGGACTGGGAAGAGGAAATTAAAGAAGAGATGAGAGAAGGGCTTCTTCGAAGATACAACAGGTGGAGAGAAGAATGCGACTTTCTATTCGATTGACTGGAAAAAAGATTTAAGCAGATCAGAACAATAGAAAAGTATGGAAATCGATTTTGAGTCAGTGGGAGGTAAAGATCAGGATTTCCAGAGAAAGAAGGGCATCAGCCTCCTTTCATTCCTTTAGGAAGAAGTCCGAGACCTCCTCCATCTCGCCGGCCTGGACCTTCCACAGTTTGGCGTATATTCCATCTTCTTCGAGAAGCTGTTCGTGATCGCCTCTTTCGACAATTTCGCCGTCTTCAAGAACTATGATCTTGTCCGCGTCTTTGATAGTCGACAGGCGGTGTGCGATCGCCAGTACCGTCCTGTCCTCCACCAGCTCTTCAATACCTCTCTGGATTTTTATCTCTGTTTCAGTATCAACGTCGCTGGTGGCCTCGTCCAGTATAAGTATCTCAGGGTCCTGCAGGATTGCTCTCGCTATGCCCATCCTCTGCCTCTGGCCTCCTGACAGCTTCACGCCATCCTCTCCCACTTCTGAGTCATATCCCTCTGGAAGATCCTGAATGAACTCGTGGGCTCTCGCCTTCCTGGCGGCATCGATCACTTCCTCCCTAGATACATCCTCCCTCGCGTAGGCTATGTTTTCCTCCACAGTCTCAGGGAAGAGAACAGTGTTCTGGCTGACGTATCCGATCGATTCCCTCAGGCTCTCAAGATTCACGTCTGAAATATTCTGGCTGTCGATCCTGATTTCTCCTTCATCGATCTCGTAGAACCTGAGTAGAAGTTTTACAACCGTTGATTTCCCCGCTCCTGTAGGGCCAGCAAGAGCCAGGGTCTCTCCGGGATCGATCTTGAAGTTCAGGTCTTCGACCACTCGTTCTTCATCGTAGCCGAAGCTTACTGAATCGTATTCAACCCTCGCCTCCCTTAACTTTAGGTTAGGCTTGTCCTCATCCTCTTCCTCCCTCTGCGACTGGTCCATCAGGCCGAAAATCCTCTCCGCAGAAGAGTAGGCCTCCTGGTACATGTTCACGAAGTCTCCAAAGTTTGCCATAGGCCAGATGAACTCCTGTGTCAGCAGCATGAAAGTCACGAACTCTCCCACCGTTAGATTGCCGGAGAAGAAGAAAGGTGCGGTATCGTTTATCACCCAGTAGCCGCCAATTAAGAAAGTGAGTATGAAGCCTGTTCCCGCCAGAATCCGCATTCCAGGGTAGAAGATTATCCGTGTCTTTATCGCCTTCCAGTTTGTGTCGAAGTAGTCACGTGAAACCTTTTCCACCTCTTTCCTCTCAAAGCTTTCCATCGTAGAGGCCTTGATCACTTTTATTCCATCCAGATTGTTCTCCAGCAGGGAGTTCATCCTCGCCACCGAATCCCTGACTCTTGAGTAGATTGGCTGGACAGTCCTCACAAACCAGTAGGTGAAGAAAGCTATCATCGGCGCAGCAATCAGAGAGACGATCGCCATCTGCCAGTTGATGGAGAACAGGATGATCGAGATTCCAAGCATCGTGAACACGATTCTGACGAAGACAGTGGCACCTCCGCTGAGGAACTCTTCGAGGTTGTTGACATCGTTGTTCAGGATACTCATCAATTCTCCGGAGGAATTGTTGTGGAAAAAGTCCATGTCCAGCTTCTGCATGGAATTGTAGGTATCTACCCTGATGTCGTGCTGGATCTTCTGTGCGAAAGCGTTGAGTCCGTATCCTCTAACCCAGTTGAGAACCCCCTCGATCAGGAAGGATGCGACTATCAGTGCAACGATCAGGTGGAACTGTCCAAGGGTTGCCTCGGGAATGATGTTTTGCGGAACGAATGGCAGGGTTAAAGTCTTCGATCCGAAGACCGTATCTATCGCTCGACCGAATAATGTCGGCGGTAGCAGGTTCACAAGATATCCGAACACTCCGCCAATTAAGCCAACCGTCAATAGCCACTTCCTTGGAGTTCCGTACTCTTTAAGCAACCTTATAATTGGATACTCGATCTCTTCAAGGTCAGTTTCGATCTCCGGTTCATCTTCCATTAGTATTGGCCCTCACACCTGGTTATCTTGCCTGTATTAAAGCTCTTCCTTTCTCCTCGCCTGTTCTTTGAGGTGGGCTTCAATCCGGTCCAGAGCCTCTCTTATCTCTTCTACAGTTTCAAGGTTCTCTATCGGCAGCCTTCCGAGATCGCCATCGTTTATCTCGACTATCGCCTTTCCATCCTTAGTTTTGACTGAAAACTCGAGAACGTCGTAGGGTCCCTGCCTGAATTCATGCAAAACTTCTGCCATATAAACTGATTCCTCTGCTCTATTTTATGCGTTCCGGACGATATCTCTTATCCCTGACATCACTTCTTCCGCCTTCTTCTCGTGCTCTGACTCGACTTTAAGCCTCAGCTTGGGAGAAGAGCCTGACGGACGGACAAGAGCTGTTGAGCCCAAACTTCTGAACTTGATTCCGTCTACCTCTGAAACAAACTCGAACTGGCTCTCTACCTCCTGCTTGAACCTCGACATTTTGCCTTCTTTATCCTCAACCTCTACGCTTTCGTTCAGAGTGTAGTATTCAGGTACATTTTCCCTCATTTCATCAAGATCGACACCCGCGGCAATCAATCCTGCCAAAGTGCCTGAATGGTAGGGCACAAATTCAGGGAATGCATAGTGTCCGTTCGGTTCTCCCGCAAACTCGACCTCTTTTTCCAGTGCCATATCCATCACAAAGGGATCGCCCACCCTGGTGTAAAAAACCTTTCTGCCGCCACCGATGGTATTTTCTAGAGCCTCCGAGGTATCTACCGAGGCCACGACATCTCCATCAAACAGCTGTGCAAAAACTGACAGCAGATCGTCTCCCGGTACAAACTCCTCCCCGTCAAAAACGCTGAGTCTATCCCCGTCCATGTCAGTTGCTATACCCAGATCCGCTTCTCGCTCTTCAACTTTTTCCACCAGTTCTTCAAGATTGTCAGGCTTCGGATCAGGAGGATCAATCCTTGGCCCGCTGCTTCCACTTACCTGTACCACTTCGGCCCCGAGTTCATGCAGTAGCTGCTCTAGAAAGCTGTATGCTGCTCCTCCCAGAGTATCTACAGCGATTTTCTTATCGAAATCTGTATTGAAGCCTTCAACGAACCCCTTAACTTTGGACCTGTACTTTTCCTCCAGGTTGCCTGAGATATTTTTTATCTCAGCTTTTCCATCCGAAAAATCTTCCTGCCCGAAGATATCCTTTACACGATCAAGGTCGCTGTTGAGGAAGCCGTTTCCCTCCGGGTAGAGAAGCTTGAATCCGTTAAATTCAAGAGGAAGATGAGAGGACGTGACCTGTACACCGATCGCATCCTTCTTTTTGGCAGAGTATGCAACGTAATCTGTGGGGCCTGTTCCAATGTCAAGTACCGAGATTCCCGAATTCTTCAGACCGTATTCCAGGCACTTCTTCAGATTTCTGGAGGATTCCTTGGTATCCCGGCCAACTACCACCTTTTCCACTCCTTCTTCCTCTGCGAATGCAGCCACGCTTCTTCCAAGCCTGTAGGCGAAGTATTCGTTCAGCTCGGAAGGGTACCTTCCCCTGATATCGTAGCGCCTGAAAACCTGTTCAAAATCAGGTTCCAGCAGGTGTTCGAAGACTGTCTCCAGGTCGCCCTTCTCGATCGCGAGCCCGGGAATATCTATCCTCTCAATCTCCTCCTCCCGGTCATCAACCAGAAATTCTATACCTTCCACATTCTTGCTTTCTTCCTGTACTATAACATAATTATCGAATAGATTTAATACGCCAGATTTCTGGAGCTTCTCTTTCTGGAACACCGGGTCGCCCCTGGTGACTATTACCAGTTCATGGTTCTGACCAAGTTTTTCGAAATCCTCAACCCTGTCGAACACAAACCTGTCGCAGTCTTCCAGAGCATCAAGTATCTCCTCTTCATTCAGTCCTAGCAATTCTGCGTGTCTTTCCAGGTTGTAGTAGCCGTTCTCGTAGGCTTCATCGTAGCTCTCCGAGAAGCCGGGAAACTCCTGCTCCAGGTGCTCCGAGAATTCATCGGTATCAAATAAAACCCTGTCAAAGTCTACGCCTATCCTCATTTCAGCTCTCCATCCTTCAGAGTCATGCCTGATGGAACGTTTTGACTGATCTTTTCACCGCTGTCCGTTACTGCCCCTGAACCTATCTTCCTTCCAGGCTTGATCGAGTTGTTGACCCCCAGCTTGACATCCGAACCTATAATCGCGCCGAGTTTTTCCCTACCTGTCTGCATAATCTCTCCCTTAACAATCATCCTTACACCTCCTTCATCGTTCCTCAGGTTGGCGGTCTTCGTACCCGCTCCCACATTCACGTTTCTCCCGAGATAGGAGTCCCCGATGTAGCTGAAATGTGGAACCTTCGATCCTTCCCCTACTACAGAGTTCTTTACCTCAGAGTTTCCTACCTCTGCCCCCTGCTCCAGTACAGTTCCGGATCGGATGTAGGCTTGAGGGCCAACGAAGCACCCTGACTTTATTATCGCCGGTCCTTCCACGGTTGAAAACTCCCGGACCTCCGCACCCTCCTCCACTATTATATTTCCCTTAAGCTCCGCTCTCTCATCAACCATTCCTTCGACACTTCCTTCCCCTACTTCACCAGCGATCATCCTCTGGTTAGCCTCTACAAGCTGCCAGGGATAGCTGCAGGGAATCCATCGCTCTGCCTCGACCAGTTCAATCTCTTTCCCATCCATGTATATCTCCAGCGCATCAGTAATCTCATACTCTCCTCTATCCGACCTCTCAACCTCTTCTAGCATTTCGAAGAACTCCGGTTCAACGGAAAAACATCCGGTGTTTACAAGGTCCGATGGTGGATCGTCGGGTTTTTCCACTATATTCTCTACCTTTCCATCCTGTTTTTCATATACCCCATAATTCGCCGGTTTCTCCGCTCTCGAGGCAAGTACCTTGGGAGCATCCAGAAGTTCCAGTATCCTCTCACCGTATATATCGTCGCCGTTGAGTATTATCGCTCCCTCATCGATAAACTCGCGGGCCTGGAGGGCTGCGTCGGCTGTACCAAGTGCTTCCTCCTGATTTAGAATCCGTACACCTTCCTCTCCTGCGTATCTTTGCTCCAGCTTCTCGATCATGTAACCTCCAACAATAATAATCTCTTCTACTTCATCCCGCAGAATCTCCATCGAATGCTCTAGAATCGGCTTTCCAGCCACCGGGAGAAGCGGCTTGGGGGTATCATCCGTCAGTGGCTCCATGCGTGTTCCTCTGCCCGCAGCCAGCAAGACAGCTTTCATAGAGAAGTATTGGAGGGCAAGACTCTTTATGATTACTCTACTTGCTTATCTCTCCAAGGTCGGTCCTGGCATCCGGAACAAACTTTACCCCGTAGATCGAATTGTTCAGCTCCACGAAGCTTCTCGGACCGATAAAGGATTCCCTGATCGCTGTGTTGGATTTGACGTCAACATCCTCTCCGAGTACCGAGTCTTCAACCGATACATTATCGTCGATTATACAGTTCTCGAACAGGAGAGAACCGTTGATGCCGCAGTTCCGAAGCTTGCAACTATCCGAGACCGAAGAGTTGGAAACAACCGTTTCAGGTCCGATTCTAGCGTTCTCCCCGATGAAAACCTTGCCTTCAAGCACCGCTCCCGGACCGATCTCTGCACCCTTTCCTACAACCGCTTCTCCATCTATCTCAGCTGTTTCCGCAACTTCAGCTTTCTCATGAATTCGAGTCCCTTCTATCATGTGTTCTCTTTTGACTCTATCGGCTTTCCAGAGCTTTTTCAGCCTCCCGATGTCTATCCAGTAGTTCTCCACCATCCGGAACCTTGACTCCTCTCTCTCAACAAACTTCTGGACCGCACCTGTGAGCTCTTTCTCCCCTTCCATATCTGAAAGAACATCGAAGATCTCGGGCGAGAAAACGTAGACTCCTGTATTGACAAGACTGTTCTCCGGCTCCTCCGGCTTTTCTACAAGCCTTTCAACCCTGTCATCGTTTATGCTGAGAACACCGAACTTTTCAGGGTTGTCCTCCGTCGCGGCAAGCACGGTGGCTGAAGAGTCAGAATTTTCGTGTTTCTGGATAAGCCTTTCTATATCCCTGCTCGAGGTCACAACGTCGCCGTTCACGACTATAAAATCCTCTTCGATGAAGCTGCATCTCTCCACCGCTCCACCTGTCCCGTTCATCTGCTCCTGAGTTATAGTGTTGACGTTGGTGAACTCTTCGAACTCTTGCCTGAACGTATCCTCTCTGTAGTTAGTTACGAGGTAAATGTCGTCGACGCCGTTCTCCTGGAGATCATGTATCAGGTGCTTTACAATCGGTTTACCCATGACAGGAATCATTCCTGTGGGCATTGATTCAGTGAATGGGAAAAGTGATTTCTCCTTCTTTGCGCATGGAATTACGGCCTTCATCCAGCCACCTCGTAGTTTTCAAACTCGAAAGGTTTGCTATCCTCGACAACAAGACCTTCAAGTTTCTGCTGGGCGTTCTCAAGCTCGCCGAAGTAGTCTTTGCCTGTATCGATAGACTCTTTCACGTCGAATATTCCGCCCATAAATACGTCTATCTCTTTCCCTGTTATCATTCCGGCTTCTCTTCCCATCGCGGAAAAAACCGCCTTCTCAATAACCCTGTGGAGCGGATCGTGCAGGTATTCCGGGGGTTCTATTTCCTCACCCTTTTCGAGATCAAAAAGTCTTCCGTGTAGCAGATCACCCACAAGTTCCTTCTCACCTCTTACTACGAAAAATCTTGCCTCCTCTCTTACATAGGCTGAATCCCGGAGCATCGCGGTATCCCTCTCGAATAAGCGATGCGAAAGCTCCTGCTCGACCTGCTGTGAAATCAGCATCGCCTCCTCGCTGAGCCCCATCCAGCTGGAATGGAGCTTGATCTCCGCATTCCCGGAGCTGAACTCCGCCTTTGTCATCGATGTCGCCGTCTCGTAGCTTAAAGATTCGCTTTTCCCGCCGTAGATATCCATGAAGTTCTCCGAGTCGACTGAGCGTGGCTGGAAGTTTCTCGCTCTAGCTTCTTCTAATTCCAGCTCAGCTTCGCTTGCCGCGGCTTCCAGCAGATCCAGCACGAATACCTCGTTGACCATCCTGTCTAGTATATCTCCTCCCTTCACATCAAGCCTGGAAAAATTGTTCAGCGCCTTTTCAACCCCCACAGAGCTCTCCCTGAATACCTCGATCTCACCTACCTCCTTTCCCTCAAGCAGTTTAACAGCCTTCTTCAACACAGGGTGTTCTCTTTCCACAAAATCGCACTTCCACATAGCTCTTCCCTCCTCAGAGAGCCTTTTCTCTCTAAGGTGTTCATCCCTGTTCATTGAAGGAGGTCTCTCGCTGAGGTGAAAGAAGTCGTTTTGCATCGACCTGTATATGTTGTCCGATCTCTTCTCCATCGGTCCCGCATCGTAAACCATCACGTTCTCATCCATATCTTTACCGCTTCTAGCTTCCTCGTACATCTTTTCGACATGTTCAAAGGTTTCCATCTCTATGCCGTTTGCCTCCGCGAACCTTTCCGCTCTTTCGACAGCATCAAAGTCTCTTCCGCATAAACCACAGATCTCGACCTCTTCAAACTCCTTTGAGATATCAACCAGCTTCTCGAAGCCGAACCTTCCTATTCCGGAGACACCTATCTGGTAGACTTTCACCTTCTCCATGTCCAGAAATTGTGGCTCTGAGTTTAAAATTGCGTTGGAGGTATAATTTTCAACTCATGGCAGAGGCATAGTTTTTCTTGATAGTTTCCCAGTCCTTATCAAGTCTGGCCTCGATTTCCACATCACACTTCCCATTATATCCATCTTCGCACTGTTTACGGGCAGGCACGTAAACTTTCTCGCTCTCAAGCCGACCTTCTTCAACCATGGTCCTAAACCTGTTATTATTCGCAACTCAAAGCCTTCGCCACCAATTGCGGAAAACTCGAAATACTGACAAATAACCTCTTTGACCTTTACGGCAGACTCTGGGACATAGAAACAGGCTATCGCGTCCAGAAGAACAAATGCCTGGCGAAAACCCTAAGAAAGAACTATAATGTCCGACTGTTCCTATTCCTGTTCTCGGAGTTACTGTATAATTGCTGGATGTTGGCGAATGTTCGTATCAGCCTTCAGAAATACGGTGAGATTCGACAGGAGTAGGAGATGTCTACTGGCGAGTTTATTGCAGCAGGAATTCAGCCTTCATCCGTAGAAAGATGGGTAAGCAACATGAAAGCACA
>JBDGRK010000008.1:0-19689 GCA_042218075.1 Candidatus Nanohaloarchaea archaeon | reverse complement strand
CTCTAATAATGTCTATATTCCTGTTTCCAGTAGAGAAAAGTTCTTCATGAATGTTGATCCAGTCTACGAGAAGAGAAGACCTTAACTCTTGTTTGGTCAGGATTTTAAACTTACAGCTTCTAATTTTCTACATGGCAAAGAAGCGTGTCTCTGTGACACTGGAAGAGAACCTCGTGGATAAGATTGATTCGGAGGCGGAAAGGCGGAAGCTGAACAGATCCAGGATGCTGGAGAAGATAGTGGATCAGCACTTCAGTCAGGAAGGCCTGGATACTGCGGTTGTCCTGTGCGGTGACAGCGAGGCGAAAACTCTGGAGATCCAGAATGGGAAGCCGGTACTCAGCCATATCCTGGATCATCTTTCCGAGGAAGGCTTCAGCAGGGTTTTCCTGCTTGCAGGTCAGAATAAAGAGATTGAGGAAAACTACGGATCGGAGTACAGGGATCTGGCTCTGGAATACGTCTACGAGGATGAGCCGAGCGGGAACGCTGAGGCTCTGGACAAGCTTGAAAATAAGTTAAGTAGGGAGTTCGCGGTGATGAACGGCCACGTGATCACCGATGTAGATGTAGACGATATGTTCAGGGTGCATCGTGAGGAGGGGAGAACCGCGACCATGGCGCTGACTGCGGTGGAGAACCCTTCCGACTACGGGGTTGCAAGACTGAAAGGTAGGGAGATTCTCGGGTTCGTGGAGAAACCAGAAACTGGCGAGGAATCTTCGAGGCTGATCAACGCCGGAACATATATTTTTTCACAGGAAATATTCGAGGAGCTTGACGAAAGTTTCCTGGAGTATGTTTTCGAGAAGCTTGCGGATCGTTCCGATCTGACAGGTTACATCTATGGCGGGGACTGGAAGGATGTTGGCGAGTCTTAGAACCTGGTTTCCAGGTATCCCTCAAGCTTTCTGCCTTTCTCGTTAAGAACCTGCTCTACCACCATTCCCATATTGTAGAGAATCGAAACCAGGAGACCTGTTAAAAAGAAGTTCAGGGGGGATGCCAGCCTGGAGGTGTAGTACGCTGACATGATGGGTACCAGAGCCCCGAGATAATGGATCATTCCCAGTATCATTACACGGTCATTCCTGAAGTCGGCCTTGCTGAAGGCGTTCCTGTACGAGTAGAGTGTCAGGATTCCGAATCCGGCGACTGCTCCCAGACCGTAAAATATCGCCTGCTGGATGTCGGGCAGACCGCTGTACTTGACCAGAAGTGCCCCAGAACCCCAGAAGGCTATGGTGAATCCGTAGGCCCGTGATTCTTCAAGCAGTGCCTGCCTGAGGAAGCTCTTCACCATGTAATTAACTATCCTGCGGCGTCGTAAAAACCTTCTGTTGATTTTTAACAATTGGCCACATACTTCTATTCAGTATGGAAAAGGCACTGGTGACAGGTGGTGCAGGGTTTATAGGATCAAATATCGTCCGTGAACTTCTGGACCGTGATGTGGAGGTAGTGGTTCTCGACGACCTGTATCTGGGTTCGGAAGATAATTTAGAGGATATAGCAGATAAGGTAGATTTTGTCAGGGGATCTGTGCTTGACGAGCAAAAAGTGGAGCAGGCTATTGATGGATGTGACACTGTCTTCCACCAGGCCGCGAGATCGAGTTCTCCGATGCACAACGAGAACCCGGCAGAGGGAGCGAGAGTAAATATAGAGGGATTTATAAATGTGATAGAGGCAGGGAAGGAAGAGGGAATAGAGAAGGTGGTGTACGCATCCACGAGCTCGATGTATGGAAGTGTTGAACCGCCCCACCGGGAGGACATGGGAGAGTATCCAACCAACCTGTATACTGCCTCGAAGATGTCCAGGGAGCTTTACGCCGAGGTATATTCCCAGCAGACGGATATCCATTTTACCGGCCTCAGGTACTTCTCGGTCTACGGGCCGCATGAGATGGCCAAGGGCGAGTATGCCAACGTCCTGACCCAGTTCATGTGGAAGATGATGAATGGCGAGAAACCGGTAATATGGGGTGACGGAGCCCAGAGCAGGGATTTTACTTTTGTTAAGGATGTGGCGCGTGCGAATTTGCTTGCGGCGGAAAGGAATGATGAGATAGATGGCGATTACTTCAATATCGGTACCGGGGGGGATGTTGATTTCAACACTCTAGTGGAGAAGCTCAACAATACTCTGGGGACTGATATAGAGCCGGAGCATATTGAGCACCCGAGAGACAACCCTGTCATGACCACCAGGGCTGACAATTCCAGAGCGAGGAAGAAGCTGGGCTGGGAGCCAGAGGTCTCGCTTGAGGAAGGCCTGGAGAAGACCCATGATTTCTACAGTGGAAAGAGATAAAACTTCTCACCCACTAGATAACTATAGATGGGACGTATAGACAAACCGTGGGGATACGAGAAACAGATACTGATCACCCAGGTTGATATAGGCGACAGGACCGGAATGCTGGGAATCAGGAAACTGGTGATTAATTCGGAGGAGATGACTTCCTATTCCTACCACGAGGAACAGTCAGACATAATATATCCGGAGAAGGGCAATATAACTCTGAGAAAGGACGAAGAGCTAGAGAAACTGGAGGAGGGTAATGCAAAGATAGTGAGGAAGGGTGTTAGGCACCAGATACAGAATATAGGCGGGGATGTGGCCGAGGTTCTCGAGATTTCTTTCCCTTACTCGCCGGAAGACGTGGTAAGGGTTGAGGATCCCTACAGCGATCAGAGATAACCCGTCTGGAAAAGGAAAAGGCCCGCCGCCACCACGAAAACTTCGAAGAGTACCAGGATCGAGGTTATCTCTTTCTCGTTAAAACCTTTCCTCATGAGAGGATGTGTCAGAGAGTAAGTTCTTTCGTGCTGGGGTAGAAGTCCCTGCTCGGCCACAACACCCCATGAATGTGCCTTGAAGCCGCTTCTCGTCTTGAGGAAGAATTCGATAATCCAGGGAATGAAGATGAATACACCAAACTTTTCCATATCCCCCAGAACTATCGCTGAAAACATTGCAGCACCTGAGAGATAGGTCAGGGAGTCGCCGGGAAGAATAGATGCAGGATACCAGTTGTAGTACAGGAAAGCTGCGAGTGCTCCTGAGAGGCTAAATGCAACTATCATCGCTTCCGGCTTCGAGTTAAGGAATGCAAATATACCAAGTCCCAGAGAGGCCGCCAGACTCGTGCCTGGCGAAAGACCGTTCAAACCAGCAAGAAAGTTTACCACGTTGGCCACGAAAAGCAGACCCAGTGGCAGAAGCACGAGAGGGTAGACGAGCCCCCAGTCTATCATGCCTAAGAACGGTAACTTCATAGTGTAAGATCCGGCACCTACCGCCATCAGGGGGAACACTGCTGGAAGGACGAACAGCATCTTGTTGAACTGGCTCAGTCCGATCCTGTCCATCTCATCCTCTCTCAGTCTTACATCGCCATCGAAGACATCGATCGCCCCCAGTATCCTGTCTGTAGGAGTTTCGATCTCGAATTCTTTTTCCCCCACGTGTATGTCGTCCACCAGACCTATAAGAGCTATCATTATGGCTGAGGAGAGAGCTGCGAGCACCATCTCTGTTTGGATCGCCACAAGATCCAGTATGTTGTTCAGTCCCAGGAAGGCCGTAACTGCGAACATGAAACCGAAGAGAACTACGAGACCCCCTGAGGTCGGAAGTTTGGGTTTACCAGGCTTCTGCTGATCCTTGCCGTATATTCCTGATGAAAGAAGGTACTTCCTCGCGTACGGAACCCCCATGAAAACTGAGACAAAACCGACGAGGAAAGTTACCAGTGCGATTATCTCGCTCATTTTCTCACCCTGTGTACTCCCACATCTTCACGAAGTCGAACGGTGAACCTTCCGGCACTTTTTCAAAGTTCTCCAGGCCGTGACCGTCCATGAGGTAAAGTCTCACGAGGGTCTGGTCAGCCATCTTTCTCGGTACCAGTACAGCCTTCGCTGCCCTTGGTCGACCGCTGTTCAGTCCGGCCAGACTTCTTCTAACGTTCTGGAAGGGATTTATAGCCGCACAGACTCTCACACTCCTGTCATCGTAGCCGAATAACCTGCCGGTCACTTCCATCCTCTCAGTGTCGAACTCCTTCACGCCTTCTGAGGTCAGCACGCAGTCGATTGGCCCTCGTCTTCCTGCTCCAAGTGTCGGTGCCGAAGTTATCTCCGGATCTCTCATCGAAAGGTTCATGGGTACGTAGAGCCTCAATCCTCTGCTTGAAAACCTCACAACCGTCTGATTGTTGCTATCCCTGCTGAGAGATTTGCGAATATCGCGGGACGTGGAGAGCTGCCTCATCGACCGGAAGTCCGAGTTCGACCTGTGTGCTATCTGGCTCACCGCTGAGTACTTTCCGATCATTGTCTCATCTAGAACCACGTAATCAACTGAATGTTTGTCAAGCCAGGGCTCCCATTTTTCAGTGCTGTTGGAGGTCAGGAACTTCGCAAGAGGAAAGTTTATCTTTTTCTTACCGGTGTAGTATTGGTTGTTTCCTCCGTCGGCGATCGCCGCCCTTCTACCTATAGATTCAAACCAGTAACCGTAGTCCCACCATGAAAGGATCACATCTCCTGGTTCAGTGTTTTCTTCCATGTAGTCAAGGTTCTCCATCCAGAGCTGGTTGGGAGAACCTCCAAGACTGTTGGCATTCACGTACGCGGCTGAGAAGTTGACGCTCCCGGTCACCAGGATCAGGAAAACAAGTATAATCAGCCGGAACTCCTTATTCGTTCCCAGCAGTTCATCTATACCGGGACCCTCCTCTTCTAGAAGGTAGACGCCAACTCCATTTATTACTAGCACAACAGCCGCCGAAACCAAAAGGTCTCCTGTCACTGACACGCCCAGGAATACCAGCAGCAGGTCGATCACAACCAGCCCAGACCCTGCTCCTATGTACTCCAGTTTTTCCCTATCAAGGCTTTTGAGTGTCCTGAAGACCCTTGAGAAGGCGTAACCTGCCATGAATGATATCGGGAAGGCTGCCAGAAAGATCAGCCTCGACCTTGAAACCGCACCTATTATATTGCTCACGGCCCAGAACAGCGGAAGTATCTGGTACCACCTGAAATCTATCTCCACCTTTTTCTCGTAGCCTATAGCGTTGAGGGCTCCCAGTCCTCCTATTATCGCAAGTACTGCAGGTCCAATAGCTCTTACAACGTCTGACTGGAAGAAAGCGGCAAACCCCAGGGACCAGAGGAATAGCACCCCGACCATGATACTGTGGTATGTCCTTCTATCCACCTCTGTCTCGATAAAGCCTGTTTTCCTGAGCACCATCGCAGATACGTAAGTGCCGCCGAAAACTATCCCGATGTATCCCAGTGTCCAGGAGCCGACCAGCTTAGATACTCCGGAGAACGAGACCGCGATCGTGTTCAATAAGAGGTCTGGAACCGATGAGAGCTGGTTGACTATGTTGACTGAGCTGGATGCTCCTAGCTGACCGACAAGCTGGCTGAGTCCCGCGGCCTGGTTTTCCGCAACTGTTCCACCTATCGTGCCGCTTCCGTTGCCCTGCTGTATCTTGCCAAGAAATCCCATGAATTTTGAAGCCACGAAGCTGGAGTAGAGCGGAGACAGAACCAGCATCAAGAGCCCGAGAAGAGACATTCCCGGGGTGTAGTATGTAAGCTTTCGCTCGGAGATTATTTCAAGTTCCTCGACCAGGTAGCGACTCCACAGGAATCCCAGCATCGCGACGTTTATCAAGAAATAGGATCTTGTGATCCAGAACCTGCTGGGGTTGAATATCGCGCCGAAGGCTCCCGCCAGTAGCACTGTCGGAGTGTAGGCGGCAACTAGTTTCTCGATATCTTCATTCAGCCATAGCATGATACCTGTGACTGCCGGGTAGAGAAGCCAGAGCATCTGTGATCCGCCCCAGCTGATGGTGAAAAGTCCGAGTGATAGCCCGGATAGAACCCCTGACCAGTTCTGGTTTCTCCTCCAGGCTCTCGTAAAGAAGTAGAGCGACATTATCATGAAGAAGCTTCCGACAGGTTCTTTCTCGAAGAAGCCTGCCGAGGTTCTGTGGAGGACTCCAGGGATCGTTGCGAGGAAGAACGCCGATGCGACGCCTGCGTACTTATCGTAGAGTTCCTTTCCAAGGAAGTAAGTCCCCGCTACACCGAGCGCCCCCATCATCGCAGGGAAGAATTGAGCGTACTGGAGGTAGCTACTGAAGAATAGGAATCCTCCCGTCCTGAAGATCAGCGCAGGAATGATTATCTCTCCCTGGTTGAAGTTGTAGAAGGGAGCGTTGTACGGGAAGTACCTCATGAAGTCCACGGCCGGAACTTTTCCCGAGTAGGCAAGGTGCTGGCTCTGCCTGAAAATCCAGTAGGGGTCAAGGGCCTGGAGGTACTTCATACCCTGCTCCGGCATCAGTCTAAGGTGGAGTGCCATGAGGAAAATGAACGTGACTGAAAAGAAAGCCCAGCTGTTCTTCGCTGATTCAACCGGCTGCTCTCTAAATTCCTCGAGTTTCTCTTCCAGCCGTTTCTTCCTCTCCGAGAACCCGAATTCCATTTTTATACAAAACCAATATTGTGAGAGTTTTTTTAATGCTCTTCCATCTTCATTGAGTTTAAAAGCCTGGTCGCGGAGGTTTGGACATGGACTGGGACCGCTACTTTGGGAAAATCTACTCGGAATTCGATCGCTACCTTGTGATCCCTGTCCTTATAGTGATAGTCTCGGTAGGCTATCTGGGTTTCAACTACCTGGATAGTGGCGAGTTCGTTTCCAAGGGCCTCGATTTTACCGGTGGAACTGAGATCCAGTTCTCGATCAACCAGAGCTTCGAACCTGCGGAAATTGAGAGAACCTTCGCAAGCCAGGGAAGGGAAGAGGTCAGAGCTGCGAAGCAGACAACCGGAAACACGACCTCGCTGATCGTGAGGCTTCCACCTCCACAGATAAACGAGTCGGAGGCTGAACAGATTCTGAGAGAAGCTGGCTACGAGGCGTCGGTTCAAAGCCTGAGAGGCTTGTCAGCGGCTGTCTCGGACGAGTTCTTTATCCAGGCCCAGCTTGCGTTCCTGATGGCTTTCACGATAATGAGCCTGGTGATCTTCTACGCATTCAAAGACCTGACGCCTTCTCTTGCTGTTATATTTGCGGCTGCGGGCGACATTTTATTTGCGCTTGCGGGAATGGCGTTTTTCGGCATCGATCTCACACTGGGCTCTCTTGCGGCCCTGCTGATGCTTATCGGTTACTCGGTCGACACCGATATCGTTCTCTCTACTCGAGTTCTGAGGCAGGACAGGAACTCCCTGGAACACAGAATCTGGAGCTCGGTCAAGACAGGTATTACGATGAGTTCGGGCGGTATAGCGGGCTTCACGATACTTTACTTCGTTTCTAAATCGATGGTTGGCCCTTCGGAACTTTCCCAGATCGCCTCCGTAATGGTGATGGGGCTTCTCGCGGACATTCCGCTGACCTACTTTGGAAACGCTGTGATACTCAAAAAGTATGTTGAGGGAGACTTTAGCTCTCTGGGAGAGGTGCTTCCATGGAGCTAGGAGAACTGATCAGGGAGTGGAGAATCTGGGTTCTGATATCAGCTCTACTTATCTCTACTGTAATGCTTTTCCCCTTCAATCCGCTTCCCTACGAGCAGACTGGAAATGGCGATTACCGCCTCGTCACCAACATAAACCAGGGACTGGACCTCAAGGGGGGAACGAGAGTGCTCCTGGGCGTTCAGGGAAATACTTCCAGGTCTGAAGTGGAGCAGATAGGCAATATACTACAGCAGAGGGTAAGCGCATTCGGTCTTACTCAGGCCAGCGTCAGGACCGTGGACCTTGGAGATGAAGGCCTGAGAATACAGGTGGAGGTCGCGACCACAAACCAAACACAGTTAGAAAATCTGATCTCGCAGGAGGGCAAGTTCGAGGCAAGGCTTCCTTTCAGGGTCAGGGATTCGCTTGACTTTGAGCTGAAAGAGAAGAGCTACAGCTTCAACTACACCGGGGGCTCCGTAACGGTGAACGGCGAAACCTACTCGCCTGGCGACAGGTTCAAGCTTGAGGAAGTGCAGTTCCGTTACGTAAATAATACGGAGTCAGGGGCGAACATGCAGGTGGTCGCCTATAATGGCTCGGATATAGAGGGTGTTCTGACATCCAGGTCGAGGGTGAGCAGGTCGGGAAGCGCCTACTCTTTCACGTTCCCGATCGTTCTGGAGCAGTCGGCCGCGGAGCGGGTGAGAACTATCGCCAGGAACTACGAGGATACATACACGGATCCCAGGACAAGCGAACCCTACCTCGGAATGATAGGAGGTTCAGGTCCTGCGATGCTCAGACTCTACGTCGACGGGGAGAGGCAGAGCTCTCTCAGGATGGGAGCGGTTTTCAGGACTAGAGTGGTTTCCCAGCCCTCGATCAACGGGGGTGGAGAGACGGAGGCTGCCGTAAGAGCTGACATGAAAGAGCTACAGGCTATACTGCAGTCGGGAAGCCTTCCTTCCCCGGTGGAAATCCAGAGCATCTCGACGATCTCCTCTTCCCTAGGATCACAGTTCATGTCGGCCGCGATAGTCTCTATACTGTTCTCTCTCGTGGCGGTAGGAGCTCTTGTCTTCCTGAGGTACAGGGATCCCAGACTGGTTCTCCCGATCGTGATCACGGGCGCCTCCGAGGTCTATATCCTGCTTGGTGCTTTCTTCTCGACAATCATCACTCTTGACCTTGCGTCTATCGCAGGCATTATTGCCGCTGTCGGGACAGGGGTCGACGACCAGATTATCATCACGGATGAGTCCGGGAGGGAGATAATCAGGGACTGGAAGAAGAGGCTGAAGAGAGCCTTCTTCGTTATTTTCACCTCAGCAGCTTCCACCATAGGAGCGATGATGCCCGTAATTTCTCCCTCTATATCGAATCTGGCGATAGGTGCTGCGGGAATAGGAATTATTGGCTACACTCTCTACTCCAACAGGATGAGACCCCACTACGTTGCTATTGGAGGCCTGGCAATCGCTGTATCCGCTTTCGCATTCACCCTGAACCCTTCAGGCTTCGCCCTCCAGTCAATTCAGGGATTCGCCATAACAACGATCCTGGGAGTACTGGTAGGAATAACCATCACCAGGCCGGCCTACGCAAAATTCCTGGAATACCTGGAGAACTGATTATCTGAGATCAAGAATATAGTCAGGGATTTCTCCTTTGAGTATTTTTCTAACTTTTTTCTTGTATTTGGTATTGATAGAAGCGCATTTACCTCCTTTGTGAAGAAGAATCAGGCCGTCCTTGTGCAAATTATCGAAGGCTTTTCCGGCTTTATTCCGATTCTCTTTCGGTATATCGCTCATTAGTTTCTCCAGCGGCTCATACTTGCCTCCAAACAGGTTTCTTCTCCAGAGCTTTGCCAAAACCGATATTTCGTACCGATTTCGATCTTTCATGTATGTTTTCGCATACAGTATTGTATGGCAAAAATTAAAAGTTTGTCTCCAAAATACGGACCATGGTCCGCCCGGGATTCGAACCCGGGACCTGGGGATTAAAATGCCAAGGCTAAAGGAAAAGAACAAGGATCTGGAGTATATACTGGACAAAGTTACGCTGAAGGTAGTCGACACTCTGTTGGACAATCCTGCCATACCCTACAACAAGAACCAGATGGCGGAGGCGTCAGGTGTTTCGAGGGACGCGCTTTACAGGAGATGGGATTCTCTAGTCTCTCAGAACATAGTCAAAGAATCAGATGTGGGTTCGGGCGAAAAATACTGGGAGCTGGATGAAAGCTCTGAAACAGTTGGGGCGCTCTCCAGGATAATCCATGAAAATTGAAGCGACCTGAACTATTGAAGCTCCATTACCGCCCCTGCAACATCGTCATTATTCCGGAGCGCTTCTTTCGCCTCATCTTCCGAACATCCTGTCTTATCCACCACTAGCTCTATGTCTTCCTGATCGGGTCCCGAGTCTTTTTCCTCTTCGGTATAGTCTCCCTGTAGCTGGAAGATTTCCTGTCCCTGTGCCTCTATCTTTGAAAGCTGCGGAGAGCTGAAAACCAGTTTTTTATCTCCTATGTGGACTTCCACGGAGTCCGCATCTATCTCCTCCATGTCCATCCCCATCTGCTTCATCATCTGCTGCATGTTGCCGCCGAACATGCTAATAGGTCGGCACCCATTTTTTATATCCCTGATCCGGGTATTGCTGTATGCTGGAAATAGTAATTACAATTATGCTTGGAGTTTTTACAGGCATAATAACAGGATTGACGCCTGGATTGCATCCTAACACTGTAATTTTTAGCTCAATACCTTTTTACTTTAACAGTAAGCTCAGTTTTTCTATCTATGCTTCATTTATCTCCGGCATATCTGTTTCCCACACTTTCCACGACTTCATACCTTCAATATTCCTGGGGGTTCCAGAACCTGACTCGGCCCTGGCAGCTTTACCCGGGCAGAAGATGGCGATGAGAGGCAGAGGCAGGGAGGGATTCGTCTTCACGGTTTACGGAGGGCTGTACGCGATGTTAACCGCGTTTCCTGCTTCAGTACTTTTCTACTTTTTCCTGGAAGATTTTTACAAACTTCTGGAGTCACAGATGCATCTCCTGTTGCTGTTTTTTCTTGCCGTGATAGTTTTCAACTCTGAAAGCATCTTTGATTCGGTTCTGACCGCTTCTCTATCGGCTTCTCTAGGCCTTATAGCTTTTCAGGCTCCTGTGAACCAGCAGTACGTTCTTATCCCGATCTTCGGGGGTATGTTCGCCTTTCCTTCTGTATGGAATGCATTGAAGCAAGGCAGGAAAGTTCCGGAGCAGAATTTTATTTTCGGAGGGGATGGGTACAGGAGAGGAGGCTTTCTCGGGTTTCTGGCATCGGTTCCGGTGGCTCTGCTTCCCGGCACCAGCAACTCTGTCTCAACAGCTTTTCTTTGGCCTCTGGTGGATTCAAGGAAGAAGTTTCTCTCCGCGGTTGGAGGCGCCAACACCTCGGACATATTTCTCTCCTTCTTGACCCTTATGCTGCTGGGGAGAGCAAGGTCCGGGGCATCTGTGGCGGTTCAGACTCTCGGAAAAACTGATGCTGCTCTCATGGTGGTAGGAGCCTCGATTTTTGCCGTTGGTTTGTCCGCGCCTGTTTCAATTTTGACTTTAAGGGCTTTCCTGGGTTCGGGCTTTCATTCGTATCAGGAGCTGCTTGCGCTTGTTGCTCTCCTGACTGTTGTGGTTTTCAGCTTCTACCTCACAGGCTTTGCTGGCCTCCTCATATTTGCGGTGGCTTCCGCAGTAGGTTTCTTCGCGGCCTTCACCGGGAACAGGCACTCCTGCATGTCAGTACTCTTGGTGCCCGCGATCCTCTTCTTTTCTCCTCAGGGTTTTATTTGATTTGAGTACAAATTGTTAATATGGAGGCTAGAAAAGCTTTTCTCCTGGTTATGCTGGGCGTGCTGGCATGGATCTCCTACCACATGGTTGAGCCCTTTCTCGCGTATCTTGTGGGTGCAGCACTTATAGCGTTTGTTCTCAGGCCTCTACACGCCAGAACCTCGAGATACATTCCTGAAAGGATATCTGCATTTTTGCTGGTATTCCTGAGTGTTTTCCTGGCTATAGTGCCTTTCCTGGTCGCGGCCAGCGCTATAATTGAAGACGCTAGGGATCTTGGAGGAGATATTGAAAACACGACTGCGGTCAACATGACGGAAATAGAGCAGAGGTTCGAGGAACTGACCGGCAGGGATGTGGAGCTCAGGGAATCTATCGATCGAGGGGTCGAAAACTTTTTGGACGGGGCTCTGGGAGGTTTCTCACGCGTTCTGAGTTTTGTTACCGGATTGACGATCGGCCTTACACTGATGCTGTTTTTCATGTACTACCTTGTCATGGATGGAGGCAAACTGGTCGAATGGATCAAGGAGGCGCTTCCGATGGAACCGGAGATCGAGGAGAAGCTTTTCAACGATATTGAGAGGACTACCTGGGCGGTCATGAAAGGCCATGTTTTTGTGGCGATTGTGCAGGGTCTTATCGCGGGCCTGGGGCTTTTCCTGACAGGAGTTCCCAACTACATCTTCTGGACGTTTGTAATGGTGCTCCTGGGTTTCATACCGATCATTGGTTCATTCGTGGTATGGGGTCCAGCCTCAGTATACCTCTTCCTTACAGGTGAAGCATTTTCTGCGTTGTTCCTGGCACTTTACGGGGTAGTTGTCGTCAGCCTGACGGATAATGTGTTAAGACCCTTTGCCGTTGACAGGAAGGCAGATATACATCCTGCAGCAATCTTAATTGGAGTAATAGGCGGCGTTTATCTTTTCGGGGCTGTAGGTCTTTTTATTGGGCCAATAATACTTGGAATATTTAAATCAATTCTTGTGACGACGAAAAACACTTACAAAGATTTATAAATACAGGTTTAAAATCAGCCCTTACAATGACAAATCTAGCTAATGCAGCTATCGCTGCGTCGCTACTTGTGAGCATGGTGTCTATTCCAGCGGCTTCACAGTCAATTGGGTCTTCAAATAGCATTCAACCGGCTCTGGACAATATATCGTCGAGCAAAGAGATCCCGAGAGAGGAGTCGACGAGTATTGATTCGGATTCTTTCATCCGGAAGACTGAGTCTGCGTTCTCCTCTTTCCGTACCAAGGTAACTTCTGGAGAGGTAAGTGGAAGATTGGAGAACCCGCATACCAGCCTCAGGGTTGAAAGTGAACCGGGAGAGACCAGGTGGATACTGGAATCTCCTGAGGGAAGACTCGAGGTTTCCGACACCGCGGATTCCACGACCAGGAAGGTGACCACGCCCTATGGTACGCTGGTCAGGAAGAGTAAGGACGGCGGCATAAGCAGGAGCTTCGAGGGATCGAACAGAGAGAAGGTAGAGAAGATCATGGAAGACCTTTTGAAGAAACTGGAGCAAAGGCAGCAGAAGTACAGGAAAAAGGCCAAGAAATCCCGGCTCAAGTACTACCGGGACGGTTTCAGCCTGGAAGTAGTGTCGGGTGGGAACGACAACCCGGAGAAGGTTGTGATCACCAACTCGATGTCAAGGAAGGTCGATCTCTCGGGCTGGAAGGTTACCAACGACAACCCTGACTCCTTCGAGCTTAACACAAGTATAGGTGCTGGAGAGTCACTTCATCTCTACACCGAAGAAGAATCAAGCGAGGAAGTTGAGAACGTCACAGAGGGAGATGGAATCTACGTCTACGGTTCCGGCCTCAGCTGGGACGACACCGGCGACACTGCGACGCTCTACGACTCATCGGGCGGGAGGATCGCAAGGAAGAGCTACTGAAGCTTTTCCACCTCCCCCTTCACCCTATATTTTTCTCCTGTAAAAATCTTCCTGAGCTCCATATCCTCTCCCTCCACAACTAATACTATATTGCCCAGCAGTGAGAGAATACTGTCGGAAGTGTTGATCTTCTTGATCTCGTACTTGAGACTGATTATGAACGCAAGGATGACGTAGAGGTAGGACAGAATCATGAAAGAGTTTGAGCTGTAACCTATAAGCTTTACTACCCCGAAGGCTATTCCTGAGAATGCTGTTCCAATTATCAAGGGCATTTTCAGTCTTGAGAACATGTATTTTTACTGGCTTTCCCGGTTAAAAAAGGATTTGGATAACTTAATACCGTGAAGGGAGTCTACATTCTGTTGCTTCGGCTGGAAAAGGAGAGAAAGATTGAGGTGGGGGCTCTGGGAACGATAAAATTTGATAGCGGAATATACGTCTACACGGGATCTGCGAGAAACTCCCTTGAGTCAAGGCTTGAGAGACACTTCAATACGGCGGAGAACAAGTTCTGGCACATAGATTATCTTAGTGAGGAGGCTGAAGTTTTCGACTGTTTTATCCTTCCGGAGAAATCGGATTTCGAGTGTGTGATGGCTGGGATTCTCTCGGGTTTCTGTGGATCTGTCGATGGATTCGGATGCTCTGACTGCGACTGCAGTTCCCATCTTTTCATTCAAAATCTTTGATTATGAAGCATCCGGAAGGCTTTTGAGACTTAAATTTATAGCCTTCTTATGGTCTACTACCAGTGTCCTGACTGTGGCTACAGGCAGAGAAGCAAGGCGGAGAAACGAGTGCAGTGCCACCGATGCGACAGGAGTTACCTTAAGCGCAAAGCGAGAAAGTTCGAGGACAAGAAGGACCAGGTGGAGGAGGAAAAGACAGGATTCTTCAAGTACTCGAAGGAGGATTGATTGAATGAACCTGGATCAGATTGTTCTAATATCGTACTTTTTGTTGATGCTGGCGATAGGTCTCTACTACTCCCGCAGGCACTCTGATTCGGAATCCTTTCTACTCGCAAATCGTGATCTCGGCAGTTTTCACGTCGCTGGATCCAGCTTCGCTACTTTCACGGGAGCGGGACTGGCGTTTGCGGCTGCTTCCTTCGGCTACCAGTATGGGATCTCTGCTTTCATACTACTTATAGCTGCATTGATCGGGGCGATTGTTTTCATCAGGTTCACTCCCGGCATATGGAGGCACAGCCAGAGGAATACTTCGATTACTCTGCCCCAGCTACTTGATGATAGATGGGATGAGAAGACCAAGGTTCTTGCAGCGCTCATAACTCTCGGCCTTTTCACCGGATCCCTGACGATGCAGCTTCTGGTTGCGGGCAACATAGCAAATCAGCTGTTCGGTTTTGCGGTGAAACCGGCTTCTGTGGGCTTCGGAATTCTGGTGATTCTATACACTCTAATGGGAGGGTTCAAGAGCGTTACTGTCTCCGATCTCCTACAGATGCTGATTATATTCGCGGGGATGTTGCTGGTTCTTGCACCTCTGGCTCTGATCCGCCACTGGGAGGCTATAATGTCTCTGCCTCCGTCTCATACCTCGCAGATCAGCATGCCGATCTCTCTTTTCTTCGGCTATCTGCTGATCGGAATGTTCGCCTACTACGGCGGGCAGGATCTCTTCCAGAGAATCTACGCCTCCAGGTCTGAGCAACACGCAAGGAGAGGCATTGTTTACTTCGCGGTTTTCGTCCTGACAATCACGGGTGTTTCAATCTTTCTCGGAATGGCTGCTAGAGCCATAAACCCCGGGGTTGTAGCTGACCAGGCTCTTCCGTTCCTCGCCGCGAATATAGTGCCCGCAGGTCTTACCGGCCTGGTGCTTGCAGCTTTCGTTTCGATGGCCAACTCTACCGCCGACGGGACACTCCTGACGATGTCGTCCAGCATAATAGAGGATTTCATAGCCAAGAAGAAGGATCTTGAACCAGGCCAGGAACTACTGACCAACAGGATTCTTGTCGTGCTTGTGGGTGTCCTGGGTCTCGGTATGGCTGTGATCATACCTGATATAGCGGAGCTCTTCAACTCCATAGGTTCATGGTTCGGAATCCTGGGCGTGAACGTTTTCGCCAGTCTTTACTGGGAGATAGATGAGCCCATCTTCTATTCCCTGCTTGCGGGCTTTGTCTCCGCAAACCTGATCGCAGTTTTAATGGGGAACTTCCAGGCCTCAGGGCTTCTCGGCATACTGGTATCTGCCCTGGTGATAGCTATACACCAGGTTTATGTCCGATTTAGGTGAAGAAGGGCGATTTTTCGCTCTTTTATTATAGCTTAAGGACGCAGAGTTTGACGTGAATTCGTTTGAGCTTGAACCGGATAATTTCGACCTCGAACTTACTCTCACCTGCGGGCAGACCTTCTGCTGGAACAGGATTGATGGAGAGCTTTACGGTGAAGGAGGCTCTAGGTTCTACACCTTCAGGAGAGGTGAACCGGTTATCGTTGAAGACCAGGGTGACTCGCTGTTCGTCCAGACTGAACTCTCACCCTTGAAGGTGAGGAAGGCGCTCGGTCTCCACAGAGATCTGGAAGAGATTTTTTCGCAATTCCCCGAGGATGAAAAGCTGTGGAAGGCAATGGAAGAGTTCTGGGGCCTGAGGGTTGTGCAGGACGAGTTCTTTCCCTGCCTGATATCGTATCTGCTGTCGCCGCAGATGAGGATTCCTCGGATTAAAAAGATGCACAATGAGATCGCCAGGAGGTTCGGTGAGGAAGTTGAGGTAGAGGGAGAGAAGCTGCTGAGGTTTCCCGGCAGGGATGAACTTTCAGGGGTTTCAGAGCAAGAGCTTAGAGATATCGGCGTAGGTTACAGGGCGAAGTACGTGGTGGAGACGCTGGATATTCTCGGGAACGGTTTTGATGAAACTGATCTGGAGGAGATGGATTACTTCGAGGCGCGGGAGCACCTGAAGAAGCTCTACGGCGTGGGAGACAAGGTGGCTGACTGCGTTCTCCTGTTCTCGAAGGGCTTTCATGAAGCCCCGCCTCTGGACACCTGGGCCAGGAAAGCTTTGCAGCAGCACTACCCTGAGCTCCACTCTGAAGATTACGATGAAGCGGTGGAGAACATCCACTCCAGGTTCGGGGATCACTCGGGTTACGCGGTCGAGTACCTTTTCCACGCGGCGAGGCAGGGGGTCCTTGAGGTAGATTGATAAGCGGTACGACTCAATTGTTTCACATGGGGCTGGCTTCCGAAGACCGCCGTTTGAGACAGCTTGCTGATACAATATATGAAAACCAGGATACTCTAGAAAAACTTTACAGTGATGAAACAGATGTTTATCGAGGACCTGAGGATCTGCCTGAAGATCTGGAGATGGGTTGGGATGAAGTTAGAAATAGTCTAACTATGGTGATGAGTATTGATGAGGAAGGTCTAAGCCTGAGACCTGAAGTCGAGGAATTCGTAGAAGGACCTTATATTAGCGCGAGAGGTTTCGAAGAATATCTAAGAGAGAAGGAAGGAATAGCGTCGGTATGAAACAATCTCAGCGAAAAGTTGAAGAGTTCATAGAAAGGAATGATCTTGAGGGAACTACGGCATTTCGCATAATTGATCTTTTCGCAGAAGTCGGAGAGATTGCATCCGATGCGGCCAAGTCCGCGGATTATGGGGACATTGAGGACGAGCTGGAGGTAAGTAAAGATGAGATAGGCGATGCACTTTTCTCACTTCTGGCAGTGGCTTCGGATCTGGGTATTGATGCGGAAGAGGCGCTGGAGGAGTCGATTGAAAAATACGGTAGAAGGATCCAGGATTCGGGTGATCCGGGATCAGGATAGATATTGTCAGGGATGATCTGGAGTCTGAGGAGGAAAGAGAGCTTGAGGTTGACGAAGGCTTGAATGTCGAAGATCTTCTGGATGAGCTTGAAGTTGAATCTGAAGAGGTGCTGGTGGCGAGGAACGGTAGTATAATCAGCTCCAACCATCAATTGGAGGAGGGAGATGAGATCAGGGTAATGGACGTGATAGCCGGCGGTTGATTTTATCAGACCTTTATAGTCTCTCTTTTCTGGCTATCCTGGATTCTCAGGGCTTTCTGGCCTGAACCAAGCTTGATATTTAGCTTTACCTTCCCTTCATTTTCCGAACTCTCTATCTCGGCTTCCTCAATCCTCTTCAGGTTTTCTACCGTTCCCTCAAGATTCACTGAGGCGTTTAGTATTTCTACCCCTACCAGTTTCCCTTCAGATGTCAGGTGATACACGAAGTCTCCGCTCTCCGAGCTGGCATGATAGTCGCTTTTATCTGTGTAAAGCTCGAGTATGTCGAGTTCGGGGTCGTAGTTTATATCCTCGATTTGGTATTTCATCTTTCTATCTTCCATGCTGTTGCGATCTTGATTTCACCAGTTTCTGTAAAATATATTGGTATTCTAAAGGTATATTTCTTCGGCCTGAAATCTTCACTTTTCTCGGATTCGACTATGAAGCTTTCCGTATAGTTGAATCCTGTCCTGGGATTCGGGTTGGAGATGCACCTGTCGAAGTCTTTCGCCTCTATTATTTCCATAATTCTTTCGGGATCGATCCCGTGTTTTTCTCTTACCAGCTCCTTTTTTCTATCGCTTTTCCACTCTATACTATCTTCTCCATACTTTTCAATAAGATTTATGGCTCTATAGGTTTTATCAGGCTTTTCCATTACTCAGGAGTATGTTTCTGGCGTTTTTATAAGCATTTTGTGAACAGAAGTTCCTCTTTCTCAGCAACAGTTGCAACGGGTAATTTTTTAGTGTTAGACTATAATGTTCTCTCAATGGATTTTCTAGACCTCGACGGCAAGGAGGATCGAGAGATTATCTTCGAGGTTTTCGATCTCAACCAGCTCCAGAGGTCGCTTTTTGAGGAGATGAAGGAGGCGAAGCTGACTGTGAAGGAGCTCGCTTCCAGGGTGGACAGGAACCGCTCCACTGTGCAGAGAGCGTTGCAGGACATGCTGGAGAAGGATATAGTCATGAGGGAGGGCAAGACTGACAGAACCGTCTACTACGTCTACACTACGCTCCCTATGGAGGAGCTGAGGGAGGTTACGATGACTACACTGGACAGCTGGCACGAGAAGGTTAAGAACAGGCTTTCCTAGAACTTCCAGAACAGGTAGCCGAAGTAACTGACCGCGAGTATGCTGCTGAAAGTTGTTAGGAAGGGTGTGAAACTGTAGCTTACCAGGTAGGCTATCGTACCAACAGAGACAATCGCAACCACGCTCTCCCTCGAGTAACGGTCCAGGAACTGCATGAAGTCCTGCAGAACGTTCTCCGTGTCTTTGATGGAGTAGGCGAATCCTATCACGAGAAAGTATTTTACGAAAACGGTTGAGAACTCCCAGGAGTGCTGGATTACGCCGTAGATAAACGATATGAGAACTTCGAGTGTCATTCTTCCATGTCGTCGGTCTTGAAGTCCTTGATGATTATGATGTCGTCAACCGACTCCACCATCCTGTACGGGATCACTACGTTCCTTGTTCCCCCGACCTTCTGAGCCAGGTAGGAACCTTTCTCAGCTCCGACAACTACCGCCCTGACGCCAAACTTGCTGAGGTTGATCTCAACGTCCTTGAGTTTGCCGCAGTACGATCCTTTCCTTGTGAACACGTCCTTGTTGGTTATATCGGAGTAGTCGAGGATGTTTTCAGCCATCAGTTTACCACTTTACACTCGAAAGTTCGCTTCAGAATTTTATATAAGCTTTCCAACCAGTCTCTGAATGTTAAAGATGAATATTCTCGGGTATCTGGATGAAGAGACTGGAGACCTTTTTCCAGACAGGAAAACATACAGGGCTTTTGTCAGCGGCTCCGCGGCCCGCGAGCTGGTAGAGATTTCTGGGGAGAGTCCGGAGGGTATAGAGAATGGAGAAGGATGTGAGGTAGTTGTGGAGGAGAGGCTGTTCCGGGACAGCTACAGGTACAGTGTAAAGCCTGACAGGTGTGAAGATTCCGGGGTTTTCCTGACTCTCGCCGCAGGAGATGTCGAGGATACGGAAGAATTGAGGAGCTGGCTGGACGAATACGCGATGCAGCAGTATTAAACATTTATACACTAGAAGTCTGTATGTGTCGGGGTCGCATAGTCTGGTTCATTGCGGTGGCTTGCTAAGCCATTGGGGGTCTTTACGGCTCCCACGCGGGTTCAAATCCCGCCCCCGACGCTGATACTTTGGTTCAATTTGACCAGACTTATGCCTCTTGGTTTACAGGATTATGTTCGTGGTTCAGGTCTTTTTCCGAGTGTTATCTGTACTTGTTTTCTTTTCTGGTTTCTGAGAATGGTGATTGTGATTTTTTCTCCTGGACTGGTTTGGGTGGCGAGATAGCTAGATAGTTCCTGGCTTGAATCTATGCTTCTTCCGTTGATGGCTTTGATTACATCGC
>JBDGRK010000007.1:0-1797 GCA_042218075.1 Candidatus Nanohaloarchaea archaeon | reverse complement strand
CCGACGAGTTCGACCTTGAGGAAACGCAGAGAAGGATAGAGGAGAATACCGGGGATCTGCTGGATTATGGGAAGCCGATGGTTTCGATAGGCGGTGATCACTCTGTCAGCTTTCCGGTCATAATCGCTCTGAAGAAAAAATACCCGGAGATGAAGCTGGTCTGGCTCGACTCCCACCTGGACCTGAAGCAGAAAGTGGATGATCACGTCTCACACGATGTTGTTGCCAGGGAACTGCTGGAGCATGGTTTTTCGGAGGAAGAGATATTTTTTGTGGGAGTGGCGGAGATTGATGAGGATGAGAGAGAGTTTCTGGAGGGAAAAGACCTGAATATTTTCCGGTTTAGGGAGATTCAGGAGTTTCTCCGAGTGTTCAATTCAGGTGAACAGCCTGTGTATCTCAGCATCGATATAGACGTGCTGAAAGAAGAATTTGCGCCTGGCACCGGTTACCCTGATGGAGAACTAGAACTTTCAGAAGTGAAAGAGATTATAGAGGCTGTAGATCCGGACTTCGCTGATATAGTCGAGGTGGCGCCACCCCTGGATCGCGAGGGCGAAACAGTAAAAAATGCCAGAGAGATTCTACGAATCCTGAACAAGATTCAGAGCAAGTCTACTTAATCTTTCGAGCGAACTAGAGCTGAACTTTCTTTCTTCTCTTTCAACAAATCCTGAAACCAAGTTTTCTACCTCTAACGCACTACCCCATGAAAGCGTTACACCCGAACCTCCATGACCGTAATTGTGTATTATTTCAGCATCTTGAAAACACTGTCTCTCTATTCTCAATCCTTTCTCCCTGTAGGGCCGGTAACCCTCATAAACTTCAAGGTCATAATCTTCAATATTGATACCAGCAGAGTTCCCAAGTATGGAGGAGTTAACTTGTTTAATTCTCTCTGGTATCTCCTCACCATTAATTCTGACAGTTTCCTCATCAAGCTCTTCTCCCTGCCATTCACCTCCAGGATCAGGTTCTCCCTCAAGGTGTGTGCCTCCGAGAACTATCTCGCCATTTCTCGGAAAACAGTAAGTAGTGTGCTCCCCGGAATCCAGGACATAGGAGTAAACACTCGAACCGTCTTCAGGCAAGGGGGCATGTTTAACATGAAGTATATGGCCTTTCAGCGCCTTCATTGAACTGTCATCGAAAAGCTCCCTGGACCAGTAACCGGTGCAGTTTATTCCTGGGGCGGACTCTGAAAGAAACTCGGAGCGAGTCAAAGATTCATTTACGACCCTGCCTCCTGCTTTACGGTACATACGGTAAAGTTGAGGCATGTAAAAGGGTAGATCAGCCAGGTAAATGCCTGACCTGTATCCATTGAAATCCTTTCCAGGTGCAGAAGGCCTGAAATCTTCATCTGAGAGCTCTTCAGTCTCAATCAAGTGTTGCTCCATTGGAGGTGGCTGAACCTCTCCCTCACCAAGCCTGAACAGGTCCTGTCTCATCACTCCGTACCTTGAAATGTTATTTAGGAGTCCGAAAAACTTCTGGGAGATACCGAACATCTCTCCAAGGTTATCTCCATCAACCATTACAGGCCAGGCAATCACTCCAGCCGCCCACTCAGAGGCAACCTCCAGTTTAGAATTATCTTTCTCTCTCATGTGCGGGATATCCTTAGAGACTATCCTCGTGTCATAACCCAGCAGCTGAAGCAACACACCTGTTGTTATCCCGTTTATTCCTCCACCCAGTATCTGGATCCTCTCGCCCATGCAGAAGAATCAGATTATAAATTGTTTAACTCTAATCCTGATATAGCTCACTATCAGAGCCTGTAGCTCAGCC
>JBDGRK010000006.1:3272-4425 GCA_042218075.1 Candidatus Nanohaloarchaea archaeon | reverse complement strand
TTTTCCAAAACCTGTTTTCTTTCTCTGGTTTCCACCTTGTTTTCCAGGTTGAGAGGCCGTCCACAGTTCCGACATTCACTATGACCGGACTGGTTTGAGACATCACAAAAATGACACTCGAAGTCCTGTTCTTCGTCTTCTCCGCCGGAGAGACCGTATTCCTCTCTGATCGCGCGGTTCACATCATCATTGTTCAGATGGACATAGACTTTGGCCCGGTCGGATCCTGGTACCCATCCTGCGAATTTGTTGAGTTGTTCGTAACCTATGAATGTGGCTACTTCGGTGAGTCGGGTGTGGCGGAGGTTGTAGGGCTTGGTCTTGTTATCGGGGATATCGGCTTTGTCACAAGAGGCTTTGAAACGACGATAGTAACTGCTGTAGTTCATTCTATCCCACATATCGGGCTGGTAGTCATGCTGTGCTTCGTGTTTCTGCGGTATCTCTCCACATTCTTTGCATTCCTGTTGTTCGGTCTTCACCCAGAGAGGCGCACTCCTGTCATCGATACTTCCGAGCTCTCCTCCGAGCGAATGTTGTTCCAGCCACTCTCTCAGTGTCCCCCCGGATCGGATGAGTTGGTTGGTGCGGTCGGGTGTTCCTTTGAGTCCTTGGAGGTAGATGAAGTCGCCTTTTCCGTTGGAGGTGAAGTCTGCTATGTTGCGGGAGAGTAGTTCGCCGGGACGTGCAGCAGATTCGTAGAGTACCTTGGTGAAGGCTCTGTCCCGGACGTTGGAGAAGTTGCCGAACAATCGTTTGAGTTCTTCCTCGGTGAATAGGTCTTCTTGTTCTACTGAGCTGCTTTCTTTGCCGACTTTGAAGAACCGTGTTTTCTCGGGTTGTTCGTGGCCTCCGTTCTGTATCCGGTAGAACTTCTTGACCGCTGTCTTGAACTTGACCTTGGTAGAGTCTGCGTAGTCACTTCTGTTGACGTTGGCCATCAATGATTTGAGCTCACTCTTACTCGCGCCTTTCATCTCGAAGCCGTCGGGAGCGAACTTGATCAGGGCGTTTTCCAGGACCACACTAAGCGGTCTTGCTGTACTTCGCTGATTCCTTCCGCAGCGCAGTGATCCACGAACTCGTTGATAGCCTCCACATTTTCAGGATCTAGCTGGTCTTCGAGATTTTGGAGTGTGCGGTTTACGTCTAC
>JBDGRK010000006.1:0-3172 GCA_042218075.1 Candidatus Nanohaloarchaea archaeon | reverse complement strand
CATTTTCAGGATCTAGCTGGTCTTCGAGATTTTGGAGTGTGCGGTTTACGTCTACATATTGGGTGGTGGACACAGAGTAATTTTCACGATTCGTGGGAGAAGGAAAACCGGGGTACACACAGCTTCAGTTGATCCCTGATACCCTGGTTCGAATGGGTAGCTCGAAAACGCTCTGCGTTTTCTCCGATCGATTGAAATCTCTGTTTTCAGGAGCCATTGAACCCTGGGTAAAATGGCAGGACCCGGATTTGAACCGAAATCAAGAGATATGCAATTGGAAGAATCTATATCCCAACTACTGCATCCCATTGTGAATTGCTTTGTGGGTCATACCAAATTATATTACCGGTGATTCCTCCGTATGTATCTTCCAACTCATCTTCGAACTCTCCTTTTGGGAAGCTAAAAGCCATTTCTCTGACGTTATTTGGATAAGATGTGTTCTGTTCTGTTAACACTTCAATACCTATTTTTCTGATTTCAGGTGCATTTTCGGGTGCGTCTACTTCAAATTCTACTCCAAAATAATCGTTGGAACGATTTGGACCATATCTTCTTGAGTAATTATGACCATCATGGAATTCTTCAATAGTTAATCTGTAAGGCTCATCATGAAGTTGTTCGAATCTTTTCTCCACTTTTTTCTCGATATCTTCTCTTTCAGATGAATCATCCAAACCAAATGCCCCAAGAATTGTTTCGTCGTCAACCATCAACATAACATTCTTGTTTAAATAATAAGTAACTCAGAGTTCTGGCAGTTTCGGCATTTCTATAAAATCAAGGCATATGCAATTGGCAGGGCCCGGATTTGAACCGGGGTCCGGTGCTATTTTGAGTCGAAAATCAGAGATTTTCTCGGTCCCCGTCCTGCTGTGCAGGACCTTGAGGTTCCCAAAGCACCGATGATAGTCCGCTACACCACCCCGCCAGCTATTATGTATCAATATCGTTATCAGAGAATTCTTTTAAACCGGTTCCTTTTAAGGTTAAATAGGCTGTAGAGGTTTTTTATTGAATACCTGGAATTTCTTCTTATGCCGGATGAAGTGGTAGTGGCTGGAGCCGGATTCGGTGGATTGAGTGCAGCGCTTTCTATGGCAGGAAAAGGATACTCTGTCAAGCTTATAGACAAAAAGAAGTTTCATTCGTATACTCCTGGACTGATTGACCTGATCAGGAATAGAGTTGGAGAAGAGAAACTTAAACTGGATCTGGAGAATTTCCTTGAGGGAACAGATGTAGAATTCTATGAAGAGGAGATTACGAGTTTCGAGCCGGAGGAAAACAGGGTTTTGACGGAAAAATCCGTTTACGATTATGAAAACCTGGTAGTTGCACTGGGATCTAAGCTCAGGGATTTTGGAAATAATGTGTCGGGGCTGGAAAAATGCTACACTTACTTCCAGGCTGAGAGTCTCGCCCGGAAATCAGATGATGCAGGTGAAGCCCTAGTTGTGGGGGCGGGGTATGTAGGTATTGAGATAGCGGGAGAGCTGGCTGAAAAGGGCCTGGATGTGAGGATTGTCGATATGGTTACAAGGCCACTTCCCAACTGTCCTGAAAAGGCCTCTGAGATCGCTCTTGAATACATGAACAAAAAAGGGATAGATTTCAGGGGAGGAAGACAGGTAGTGGAAGTTAATGGAGAGACACTTGAGTGTGAGAGCGGGGAAGAGATCTCTTCAGACCTAATAGTCTGGTCAACCGGTATCAAGTGTCCTGAGGTAGTCCAGGAATCATTTGGATGTGATGCGGAAGGACTGGAGGTAAACTCGGGTCTCAGCTGCGAGAATTTTGAAAATGTTTTTGCACTTGGAGACTGTGCGGACCACGGAGTGGAGAAGACCGCCCACCACGCGATGAGGATGGGGGAGGTAGTGGCCAGAAACCTGGAGAAACCGGATAAACAACCACTTGAGGACTATGAGACAGGTTTTGATCCGTTGATAGTGAGCATTGGGGACACAGCCCTGATAACAGGTGGAGGATTCACCTATAGAAATTTTATGCTGAGGTACCTGAAGGATCTGGTGAGAATCGGTTACTTTCTTTCCATCAAGAAAAAGAGACTTTTCCTGAAGTTCTTCGGCTAGAGGTATCCTGAAAGCACGCTGGAGTAATCCTTCATTATTTCTTCAGCGGCCTCTTCCACTTTTTCCCTCTCATCCTGTGGGCAGTAAACCTTCAGAGCCACCATCCTCCATTCGGCTTCCCTCAGCGAGCCTATGATGGGAGAGTTCTCGGAAAGTTTTTCCCTGCCTAATTCTTTCCTAATACTGACATCGATACTTTCGATATCCGGCGTCTTAGGGGCATCAAGTATGATATCTTCCTGTTTGACCCCTGCCTTCTCTGCTATCTTTCTCTCAATCTTTCTTTCATTCCCTATACGTCTTTCAACAGCTTTCAGTCCTTCCCGGCCAATTTCCTCCTCTCCCCATACAAGGGCTCTCTTGTAAAGCTCCCTGTTCTTGATTCTCGAGTAAATTTTGGTGCTGCTACCGCCTTTTCTCAACAGCTCTGAATGCGCCTCGTAATCGTCCATCTCCATGAGTTCCTGGAGCGAAATTCTCTCAAGAAGATTTTCCAGGGCTCTCTGCAGCATTTTTTCCGCTATCTCACAGGTATGGTGGCGGTACAGTGACCTTATCATGTGGAATCTGGCGGTGAAGAGTGATTCCAGTGCCTGTATTGCTTTCTCATCGAACACCATTTTCCCTTCCTCCATCTCTGCAAGCCTCACGATTGTTGCGACGTCGATATTGCCGTGCTCCAGGCCCGATGAATGGGAATCTCTGACAAGGTAGTCCATCCTGTCCGCGTCTATTTCTCCCGCGATAATTTTGGCCTCATCAGTCTCTCCTCTTATCATCTTCTTGACATTTTCCGTGTCTACTGGAATCATATCCTCCAGCTCGTCTACTATCATGCATGAGAAATCTTCATGGCTGGCTCCCTGTTTCTCTGCCAGTACTTCGCTGGCGTGTGAGAACGGACCGTGACCCGAGTCATGGAGCAGTCCTGCAATCCTGAGTTCTTTCCTCTTTCTTTCATCCATACCTGTACTTTCAGCAAGTTCACCGGCCAGATGCATCACTCCCAGGGAGTGCTCGAATCTTGAATGTGTCGCAGAGGGATAGACAAGGGAAGTCAGCCCGAGCTGTCTAAC
>JBDGRK010000005.1:4715-151692 GCA_042218075.1 Candidatus Nanohaloarchaea archaeon | reverse complement strand
CCGAAACCCTCGCTCCTGCTCGGGAGGATCACACCTTTCGACCTTCCGATCAGCTCCGGCATATTCTGGTGGGGAATCTCTCCCAGGTACTCGATGTTCTCCTTATCCTCAAGCTTATCTCTGAGAGGGCCAGAACCCGCAACCTTCATCAGAGGCCACTCCTCCCTCCAGACCGAAACCAGCTCCCTGATCCCCTTGTTCTCGATCAGGTTTCCCGCGTAAAGGTAATAATCTCCGGATTCAAGCGGAACAAAGCTACCGGTATCGACACCATCCGGTACGACTTTCACATCGATGTCCAGCCTTGACTCTATGCTCCCGCTGACAGCTGTGACCCGGTCAGCTCTGGAGATACAGGAGTCCTGCAGTCTTCGAGTGAAAAAGTTGAAGGCTCGGTTGTGCAGGGTGAGAACCGATTTTCCCGGCTCGGAGGAAAAGTAGTAATTCAGGTATGGAGACCAATCGTGGATGTGGTAGATGTCAGCTTCTGAGTCCCGGATCAGCTTTCTCATGCTCTGGAGAGACGAGAGTGTCCTCAGTCCAGATCTATCGGCAACTCCGGCTCTCTTTACAATGAAACCTTCATAGTCCTCTTCTCCAGGGTCGTCAAACTCGTTCCTGCATACAACCTCAACTTCATGATCCTCAGCTTGCCTCTTCGCCAGCTCCTCCACCACTCTCTCGACTCCTCCAGGATTTCTCTCCGGCGAGAACCGTGTTAATACATGCGCTATCTTCATCTCAGCTTCCACCACTCCCTGTACTGGTAAGGAATTAGTGAAGGTTTCTTCAGCAGTGTGAGAGTGAAGCCGTCCATCCAGGCCCAGTACTTCACCTGGCAGATACCGAGTCCAATTAGAAAAGCCTTGAAACCGTCCTTCTCCAGAATTTCGAGCAGATTAGAATAATAGTAGCCGAAAGGTATCAGAAGAAAAGGGATGAGTATAACGCCGTTATACAAGGCGAGTTCTGAACCAGTCAAAATGAGGTAAAATAGAGAGAAAAACAGAATCAATGTTGTTTTGGCGGAGCCGAAAAGCCAGACATTTTTCGAAATTCCAAGTTTCTGGGACGGATGAGTGAAGAGATTTCCGCCTATTGCATCTCCTTCTCCGTATCTATAGAATTGACGGTACAAATCTTTCCATGAGGATCGCATCTTCCAGTATACCATGGCGTCTTCCGCAATTACAGACTCATAGCCCGAGGACATAATCTTGGCGTTGAACTTTGAGTCTTCACCGGTATAGAGATCTTCAGGGTAGCCCCCGGCATCCTCCCAGGCCTCAATTGAAAATCCAACGGAACGAGAGCTCGGGCCTCTGTTGCCCTTCCTCAGCTCTTCGACAGTGTGAGAGGAACAGATAATCTTGCCCTGGACCTCTTCGAACAGGTTATCGGCAACATAATGGAACATGCCTATAACATAATCCGATCTCTCGAAAGCCCCGCACATTTCCTCGTACCATTTCTCATCGAGCACGCAGCCGCCATCAGTGGAAACGATATAGTCGCAGGAAGCGCTCTCGACCGCTATATTTCTACCTTCGGCGATATTGCACCCGTTCTCAACTATAAGTTCAAGCCACTCGTGCTCTTCCTCGTACTCTCTGATAATATCAGTAGTGCGGTCATCAGAGCCACCATCCACGAATATAGCCTCTTCCAGGGAAACAGTCTGATCCACTATCGAGTCAAGCAGATCCCGGATCGATCCGCCCTCATTGTAGACAGTGCAGATCAGCGTTGCCTTTTTCATCATCTTAAAAATTGATTCCGGATACTTTTTAGCTTGGAAATCCTATAGCGAGCACAAAATTTTTCCGTCCTAAAATACTTTTACAATTAAGAAAGTTGAAAAGCAGAAATTAACATCTGATATCAATAGAAAAACTATATAAAAGATATTGAACTGTAGAAAAATTGTAAGACAAATTAAAATTATCTAAAACAAGTAAATTCATCTTCAAATATCTAAAATGATATGATGAAACTAAGACGGAAAATCTCTAACAGGCTTGGAGGCCACTATTCGGACCTGAGAGACAGGTTTATACTGTCTCATGACTTCCACGCAGAGAAGGTTCTTGATATAGGATGTGACAACGGCAGGGTGATAAGGAAGCTGTCGGACGAGATCGACGAAGCCTACGGGTTCGACTTTGACTGTACTGAACCGGACGACGACAATATTTACTTCGAAGAGGCGGATGCAACTGAAAAATTTCCATATGAAGAAGATAAGTTTGATTCAATAATATGCAGGGAGGTTCTTGAACACGTCACGGATCCCTACAACCTTTTGAAAGAATCAAGGAGGGTGCTAAAGCCGGAAGGCAGAATCCTTATAACCACTCCCAATATCGACAACCTGGTCTACAGGATAAAGGGAGCGGAACCCGCGGACGGCCACATATTCGAACTTAAGAAGACGCAGCTACAGCATCTGGTCCAACAGTTTTATGAAGTGGAAAAACACGAGCTTGGACCTTTTCCCTTCAACTATGTTCAGTTCCTGAAAGCATTTCCAAAGACCCAAAACCTGGAACCCGCGCTGAAAAACAACAGATAAAGAAGGATGAAGAAAGCTCTAAAGCTTTGTATCCTGGTATTTTTCCTCACCTTTAGCGTCAACGCTAAATACCTGGATTTTCATGAAGAAGAAGGAGATATAGAAGAATGGCACAAACTTTACGGGAATTCAGATTATGCGGTAAGCAATTCATCTAGAAAAGGTACATATTCGCTAATTATTGATGATTCCGGTGGTGAAGGAGGAGATGAAGTGATCGGACTTCCGGTTAGAGAACAGAGTCCGGAAAACATAAGCTTCTATACCCGGACCGGCGGCCTGGAAAACCACATACTGAAGCTCGCCAAGAACGATGATAGAATACTTAGGGCTGACCTGGATCACTACATTCCGCAGGACTCGGCGTGGCACAGGGTGACTCTGTCCCTTGACTGGAGGCAGAACAGCTACAGAGTTTATATGAACGGAAGCCTGAAAGGTTCTGGAAGTTTCTTCGACTCCTTCTCGAACCTAAACAAGATAATCTTCCACGTAAACATCGGAAAGGCATGGTTTGATTCAGTGAAAACTATTGAAGAAACCTCCGGAGTAAACCAGTCTCTTGAGAACACTGTATTTGTAGGTAAAGGAAGGGAGATGCTGAAAGCCATCACGCTCAATAGTTCCGTACTAGTTACAGAGAATTACTCAAGGGTAGAAGAACAGGTTAAGGATTCTGGAAGAGAACCGATCAGCATCGGTATAGAAGGGCCTAACAGCATTAAAAACATAAATTCTGCCTTTAACGTCTCGCGTCAGAGATACTATACAGACAGCAGAAAAAAAGCGGTACTTCTTGCTCCCATAGCCGCTAATCAGAACGCCACGCTGACATTTGATAGAGATAAAGCGGATAGAGACTTCAGCAATTACTCCTATAGTCGGCTGGAGAACATCTTCATCAAAAAATTCGAACCTCATCACGTCGCTGTCGGGGACCTGGAATCAAGTAAAGGTCTTATTGCATCCTACATGGCTGCAAAGCGGGGAATCCTGCCACTGAACTGGGAAAGGAAAACCTCATATCCTGAAAACTTGACACCTGAGAAAATAAATAGCGATAACGGTGTTATTCAACTGGAGCAGAAAATCCGGAAGAAGTTCAGAAAGATAGGAAAAAACAGGAAAACAGTCATCCAGGGCAAATTCATCTCGATCCTTGAAGGACCCGCAAAGTTGATTGAAGACCCTGTGGAAAAGGGCATTCTCCAAGGGGACAAGAAAGACGGGGATCGCTTCAGGACAGATCTGAATTACGGGAACCTTGATGACGACCACTATATAGAGGCAGGAGTGGGAAGATACCCCAACAAATCCGGGAAAGCCTCAGTTCTATTCCAGAGATCTTTTGATAGAGAAAAAGGCAATAAAGCCTTGGTGGCTTCCGAGTACCTTCACAGCAACTGGCCAGTGATACTTTCAACCGCGGGAGGAGGAATGAGGCATGGAACCAGCACGTATCGCGTGCTGAAAGAACAGGGATTTAACACCACACACTACGTCGAGTACCGCCTGGATCCAATCAGTTTCCTGACAGGCCTTGTTCCCAGCGATCTTATAGATTTCTTTAGAGCCTCTGAGGAAACTTCAGGCACTCTATCCAAGTACACGGATATCTCCTCGGGTATAGTCGGCAACTCAATGATAGCGCTGCGATCCACGTATTTCGCTGAACAGTTAATGGAGATGTACTACGAGTACAGGTGGAACACTTTCGAAATACACTTTCAAAGAGGTATCCGGAAGTTGAAAGAACTCGAGGGAGTTACCGATCCCGATCCAAAAACCGGGTTACGTAAAAACGTGATGAAGCTGCTTTACGCTTTTCTGATGCCTGAGAGACATCCTAAACTCAACGAATCAAACATTAAGGATGGAATCGAGTCAGCGGACATAGTCTACTACAGGGGCATCGGTAATACCTCAGGGTGGACCCTTCCTAACAAGGCCCCCTCCCTGATTCAGGATCGATACAGGGGGGTAAACCGCTTGAAACCTGAAGAAGTTCCCGGAACAGGAAGAGCAATTATATGGGATAACTCGAACAATGCGGGTTCTGGAGACAATCCGATGAGAAAATCCTTCCTGGAACAAAATGCCTCAGCATATCTCGGTTTTTCTAGCGTAAACTATGCAGCCTATACTGCGATAATGGGGCAGAATTTCTTCAGGTACTACGAAAGACTGGGAAACTCGATGAAGAAATCCGTCAACAGCCTTGAATCTTCTTCACTCATTTACAGCCCTGCAGCCGTCTTCAAATCAGGTCTAAAAAAGAAAATCTCCAGATCTCTCCGTCTTTATGGAAACCCGGAGATGAGGAAAGATCCGATCGAAAACAAGATGTTCAAAAAGAGAAAGAACTGCTATGAAGGATTTTGCCGGATCAATATCACTCTTGTGCCGCCCCAGAAAGTGGCAGAGTTAGAGGGATCAAAATTCCTGGTTTCAAATACAACTGACTACATCCTTGAACCCGGTGCGCCTGTCATACCTCTTTACACAGCCCGGTTTGAGATACCCGGAATAGATTCAGAGAGTATTGAAACTTCAACTGAGTCAAGAAACTTAAGCAACATCAGGTTGCGGAAACATTCCACCTTAACATCTGGAGGAAAGTTAGTGAACTACACAGAAAATTATTCCTCTTTCCCGGAGGTTATGATCAACTATTCCTTCACCGAAGACTTAAGGCTCGCCATTGCAGGGGCCAAAAAAATTGAGAATAAGACATCAGTACTTGAAGAAGCCCGTATATCGATAGAATACACTTCTCCAGCCACTCTGGAGCTTTTCAAGGAAAACAAGAGCCTGAAGGCAGAAATATACACTTCAAGCCCTCTCAAAGCAAAATTGATCTGGAAGCTTGGAGATAACACCAGTACGAAAAATATTTCGCTGGAAAAAGGTTTGAACAGTTTTGAACTGGAAAAACTTCCATACGGAATAAATGAAGTAGAGGCATACCTTCTATCAGATAACCTGAAGCTGGAATCCAGAAGATCTTTCAAGGTCAAGAAAAAGCCTAGCATCATAGTTTTCGCCCCAGATATTGCTCTTGGAAGCACCAGGAAGGTGACCGCTATTGTTGAGAACCCCAACAATTTCTCTGCTGAGTATGGTATTAGCGTTGATACAGGAAATAAAACTGTCCTAGGTATAATGGAGGATGATTCCCGTAAAATAAGTATAGGAGCAGCTGACGAAAAGATGGTTAACTGGAGGGTTACAGCTCTAAAACAAGGGAAATCTAGTATATCGGTCGCAGATAACATAGCAGAAATAAAAATTACTTCCTCTAGAGATAGTAGACTGGTTTTTTCACCGGAAAACTTTCTAAACTACTTTACTTCTCCACGTACACGAATTTCAATATCTCAAAACGGTTCAAGTCTTAAAGCAGACTGGAAATCCAGGAGAGGCAGTGTTTCAATCTACAAAACTCCTCGAATAGAGAGAAGAATGCTAAAGACAGATAATTTTAAAATATCTTCTATCTCAAGCGCTTCAAGGAACCACCTCAGGATTCACAGAAACGACAAGCATTACACCATTAAGAGAAATAATTTGGATCTAAAAAATCTTGATCAAGAAACAAAGGAAGCGGTAAGGAATTACAGGAAATACCTCAAGAAAGAAACAGAAAAACTTGAGAAGATCATCCGCCTGCAAGTGCCCCCAGAAAACTGAATACCGCTCTAAATAAAGTGTAAATCAACTGGCCTACGCTGAGAACTATAATAGTGATTAGCCTCGAGATTGACTTTTCTGTTCTACCTCTTTCTTCTGATTCCACTGAAGTTCAATACACAAGATGTCTTTTAAGCTGCCAGTTTTCACTTTCTAAAAACAAAACAAAGACATCTCCACTTGAAATAAGGGGGTGTTAGAGAATCTTTTTAATGTTGAAAAATAATTAAAAATTCACTACGAATCTAAATACCTAAGAAATATGTTTTAAGAACTTTTTTATTTTATTTAATAATTTTAAAATCTTTAAAAAGCTTTTAACCATAATTTTTTACTTGAACCTGCTAAAATAAATATAATCTGCTACAGTTGTTTTCAGGTTCTGTTAACCAAAAAGCATCAATAAGACAGACCCCTTGGTTTCAACTGGAATCTTAATTGAATCTGAATCATAGTTCCGGATATAACGATGACATATAATATAACACTGTTATATCAGTAGATGAATGGTTGATATCACTCCACCCGAAATCAGGGGGTGGGGGGAGTGTTCACCCTGGCTTCACTTGGAATAGTATTTTAAACCTTAATTTCGAATGGAAACGATACGAATGAGATCGAGATATTTATTGGGGGGAGGAGGTTTCAGGTGAGCCAGGCAAATTTACAGTCCATGTTCACCAGCTATATTGACAAGGATACTTTCTTCACCAACAAGGATGCGCTTACCACCAACTGGGTTCCAGAGAATATACTTCACAGGGAAGAACAGATAAACGATCTGGCGTCTATACTGGCTCCTTCTCTGAGGGGTGACGATCCGAGCAACGTTTTTATCTACGGTTCGGTCGGTACAGGCAAGAGCCTGATCACCAGGCATGTGACAGGAGAGCTAGAGACAGTGGCTGAGGATGAAGACGTGGAACTCGAGATTGTTTATATCAACTGCAAGATGAAAAAGGTCGCGGACACCGAGTACCGTTTGCTGGCCAAGCTGGCGGAACAGCTGGGAGATGAAGTACCGAGCACCGGACTTCCCACCGATGAAGTCTATAATCGATTCTTTGAGGCACTCCAGGAGCAGAAAGGTGTTGTAATAATAGCCCTGGATGAAATTGATGCGCTTGTAAAGAAGGTAGGTGATGAGTTTCTCTACAACCTTACGAGGATAAACGATGATCTGAGTCAGACCAAAGTTTCGATAGTCGGCATATCGAACGACCTGAACTTCACGGAATACATGGATTCAAGGGTAAAATCCTCTCTATCGGAGGAAGAGATTATCTTCCCGCCCTATAATGCAATTGAGCTAAAGGAAATACTTGAAGATCGGGCGGATGAAGGCTTCAGGGAGCAAGTTCTGAGAGAGGGGGTGATATCCAAATGTTCGGCGCTCGCCGCCCAGGAGCACGGAGACGCGAGGAGAGCACTGGATCTTATCAGGGTTGCTGGGGAGCTCGCGGAGCGATCATCAGCGGAGCAGGTACTGAAGAAGCATGTGGACCAGGCCCAGGACAAGATTGAGCGCGACAGGATCGTGGAGACTGTAAGATCTCAGCCCAAGCATTCCAAGCTGGTTCTCTACACCATTCTCGAAATGACAGATGACGAGGATGAGATCGCCACTGGAGACGTTTACTCAGAGTACAAGCAGCTCTGTTCCGAGGTGGAGGTATCGGAGCTTACCCAGAGGCGCGTATCTGGGTTGATATCGGAGCTTGACATGCTGGGTGTTATAAACGCAAAGGTGATATCGAAGGGGAGGTACGGGAGAACCAGGCAGATAAGCGTGGATCTGTCTGAAAACATCCGGAAGCAGATACGTGAGCTCGTGGAAGAAAAATTCTATATCTGAGGGGGAAGAGGGGGATGAATGAATAGACAGGCGGTGAGGAAACTCACGAAGGAAGGATGTATAGTGGAGAAAGAGGCTGCTGAGAGGCTTACGGATGACGATATAGAGGCGATAAGAAATCTTGATACGGTTCCTATGTATATATCAGGAGAGATGCTTTCCGAGTTAAGGTCTTCTATTGATGGGAAAAGTGAGATAGATGAAGATTCTAGATGTGGACAGAATAAAGGTGTAAAGAATGATCCTGGAGTTGAAGAAGAGGCAGAAAAGGTCGAGATACTAGACGACAGGAACCGGAGGGATCTTGAGACCAAGGTCGAGATTATTGATGATAAGGATATTTCCAGGGATGAGAAGGATGTGCCGGAATTTCTGCAGTATTATAATGATCGCTACGAGAAGATGAAGAAGCTACTGATGAGAAGAAAGGAGATGCAGTCCGCCACAACCTTGAAACGTCTTGAGAAAAGAAGTGAGGGGGATGAGGCCACTGCACTCGGTTTTGTAAATGATAAATACTCTACAAACTCTGGAAAATGGATTGTTGAGCTTGAGGATAGGACAGCCACTTTCAAGGCACTTGTTGATGAGAGGGAGGGAGAGAGAATAGTGCCTGACGAGGTTATTGGAGTTATTGGTCGGATGGGTGGGGATATCATTTACGCGGATTCGGTAGTGAGGCCGGATCTCCCGATCCCTGACGGTGTAAGGACCACCTCGGAGGAGGTAGAGGCTGCCTATATTTCGGACCTCCATCTAGGGTCGAAGGATACGAGGAGGGATAAGTTCATGGAGTTCGCGGAGTGGCTGAAGTCGGACGACGCCTCAGATGTAGGTTACGTGGTTGTAGCGGGGGATCTCGTTGAAGGGGTTGGAGTTTACCCTGACCAGGACGAGGAGCTGGAGGTGAATGACATATACAGCCAGTACCAGAGGTTCGAGGAATGGGTGGAAGAAGTGCCTGAAGACATACAGATAGTTGTTGGTCCAGGCAACCACGACATTACCCGGCTTGCGGAGCCACAGCCAAGATTACCTGGCAAGGCACTTCCGGAAGTATCGGAATACAGAAATGTTCATCTTGTCCAGAACCCCCAGATGGTAAGGCTTCACGCCATTAGGAGCAAGGGTGTAAAGAACCTGATGTACCACGGGTTCAGCTTCGATGAACACGTCGACATGATCCAGGATCTCAGGGAGAAATCTTACAATGAACCACACCATGTAATGATCGACCTGCTGAAGAGAAGGCATCTTGCACCTACCTATGGTTCAAACCAGCTTTCTCCCGAGGGAGAGGATCACCTCGCGATCACCGAAAAGCCAGACGTTTTTGTTTCAGGCCACTTCCACTCTCACGCCTGCGAGAGTTACAAGGGAGTCACTGTTATAAACTCATCAAGTTTCCAGGAGCAGACCTCATTCCAGAAAAGGATGGGGCATCAGCCGGATCCAGGGAAGGTAACTCTTGTGAACTTTAAAAACCGGAACACCCGTGTAAAGAAGTTCTTCTAGTGGTAGGATGGATGAATACTTTGAGAGGCTGGAGCAGAAGACAGGTAGGGCTTACGAAGTAGCTGAGGAAGCGAGATCCCAGTCAAAAGATCCGGAGGAGAGGGTCGATATTCCTATCGCAACTGATCTGGCTGAGAAGGCCTCATCTCTGGTGATCGCGGCAAAATTTCCGGAGCTGGAAGATCAGGGGGTTGCCAAGAGGATTAGAGGTCTGGAGAATGAATACGGCAAGAATGATGAGAGGGTCGCCTTCTCGATAGCCGGGGAGATAGCAGAGGGGGATTTTCACGAGTTTGACGAAAAAGAAAGGGCGTGTGAGGCCGGAGTCAGAGTCGGGGTCTCATACCTCACAGGAGGGATCACGACAGCTCCTCTCGAGGGAATAGGAGATGTCAGGATAAGGCAAAACTCCGACGGCTCGGAGTACCTTGCAGTGTACTACTCCGGCCCGATAAGATCGGCTGGGGGAACAGCGTCCGCTATGAGCGTTCTTCTTGCGGATTACGTCAGGAAGAAAGTCGGCCTGGTAAGGTTCAAAGCTTCTGAAAATGTGATCAAGCGTTATTCGACAGAGGTGGAGGACTACTATAACAGGGTGACTGCCAAACAGTATAACCCTGAGAGGGAGGAAACAGAGATGATCGCAGAAAACGTTCCGGTGGAAGTCACAGGGTCGCCGACCGAGCAGCTTGACGTATCAAACCACAAGGATCTGGATCGGGTGGAGACAAACAGGATCAGGAGCGGGATGTGCCTTGTTTATCTTGATGGTCTCCCGCTCAAGGCTTCAAAGATCAAGAAGAGAATAGAGAGCTGGGGAGAAGATTTTGGGCTGGAACACTGGATGTGGATAGAGGATTATCTGGAATTACAGGAAGAAATACATTCAAGCGAAGAAGAGGATAACTCCTCATCGGAGTACAAGGCTTCTGACAAGTACCTTGACTCGCTGACGGCCGGTAGACCTGTCTTCTCCCATCCCGGGAAGAAGGGAGGTTTCAGGTTGAGGTACGGCCATTCAAGGACTAACGGACTGGCAGCTGTTTCTTTCCATCCCGCGACCATGGAGATCACGGAGAGGTTCATAGCGATCGGCACCCAGTTAAAACTGGAGTACCCGGGCAAGGCTACCGTAGCGACATGTTGTGACAGTATTCATCCACCTGTAGTGAGACTGGAAAACGGAGAGGTGAGGAGAATCGAGAGCAGGCAGGAAGCCAGGAAAGTTGAGGATAGGGTAGATGAAATACTTTTCCTGGGAGATATGCTCGTGACTTACGGGGAATTCGTGGAGAACGGCAAGAAGCTTCTGCCTTCACCCTATGTGGATGAATGGTGGGAGAAAGAACTTGAAAGAGCGCTTGAGAAAAATGAGGTGAAGCTGGGTAGGGATTTCTCAGATCGCTCACCGACGCCCGAGGAGGCCTTCAAGATATCGGAAACCCTGGATATACCCCTGCATCCTGAATGGACATACCATTGGCGTGAAACTACTGTAGAAAGATTCAGGGCACTTTACCAGTCGCTGGACGAAGGCTCTCTGGAAGGTGAGAAGACGAGGAAGGCACTGGAAGATGTTCTGATAGAGCACTGTCAGGAACAAGGTGAGTTAAAGATCGGTGAGCAGGACAGAAAGGTGCTTGAAAGACTTTTGAAACCGGAGGAAGATAATTCTTCGGAGCTCAACTCGATAGATGATTCCTCTGAAATACCCGGATTCATCGACAAAGTCTCAGGCATAGAAGTCAGAGAGCAGGCACCGCATTATATAGGTGCGAGAATGGGAAGGCCTGAGAAGGCAGAGAGAAGAACGATAAAGGGCAAGCCACAGCTGCTGTTTCCTTGTGGAAAAGATGAGGGAGGAAGGATGAGAAATCTTTCAGCATCATACCAGAGAGGGGAGATCAACGAAGCCATAATACATAACAAATGCCCCGACTGCGAATCCTACAGTTACTTTTCCTACTGTCAGGAATGCGGTTCTTCGGCCGAGCCTTTATGGTTCTGCATGAACTGCGGTGAAGAGTATCTCGAGGAAGCTGAAAAATGCGGTAATTGCGGCGAGGAGAGAATTGAAAGGTACAGATGGACGGATATAGATGTTCAGGAGCTTTGCGATGTTGCAATGGAAAACCTGGCGATAGGTGAGATGCCGGAACTTCTCAAGTCTGTCAGGGCCATGAGCGGAAAGCACAAGCATGTAGAACCCATCGAAAAAGGCTTACTGAGACAGAAGCACGATCTATACGTCAACAAGGATGGTACTGTAAGGTATGATGCAACAGATTTACCGATGACACATTTCAAGCCCGCGGAGATCGGAGTTTCGGTAGAAAAGCTGAAAGAGCTGGGCTACAGGCAGGATGTTGAGGGTGAGCCTCTCGAATCGGAAGATCAGGTCCTCCAAATGAAACCTCAGGACATTGTGATCCCCGACACACAGAAGACACTTCCAGCATCAGAGTATCTTGTCAGGGTCGCCAACTTCATAGATGAACTTCTGGAGGATTTCTACGGGCTTGAGCCCTACTACAGTGTGGAAGAAAAACGTGATCTGATAGGCAAGCTGGTCATAGGTCTGGCTCCTCACACTTCAGGAGGTACTGTTGGAAGGATAATAGGCTTTACAGAGGCCAAGGGCATCTACTCTCACCCATACTGGCACGCAGCAAAGAGGAGGAACTGTCTTCCAGGCGATGAGGAGGTCAGGCTTGCTGATGGATCCAGTAAGGAGCTGAGAAAAATTTTTGATGATGCGGAGGAGGGAAGGGAAGCCGATTTCATGGGCACGGTCGAGAGGGAGATAGACCTTGAGGTATTGTCCGAAAAAGAAGGAGAAATTGAAGGTAAGAATCTTGCTAAAGTCTATAGAGCTCCCGCTCAAGAGTTCAAGCTAATTTTTACGACAGAATCAGGGCGTAGAATTGAGGTTTTTCCCGACCACAGACTGAGGACTTCTGAAGGTATAAAAAAAGCCAGATCTGTTGAAGAAGGCGATAAGCTGTTGCAGCCGGTTGAATTGTCTGTTGAAGTTGAGGATATGCAGGGGTTGAAACTTACTGAATTCCTGGATATCCCTGATCTGGTAGTTCGAGGCAATGTAGAGGATTTCGATATGATGCTTTCTGAACTCGGAGGGCTGAAGCAGGCTTCCGATAAACTTGGAATCAGCAAGAAAACTCTGGGCAATTACAGGTACACGGATAGTTTACCGGTAGATATATTTGATAAATTGAGTGATCTGACAGCAAAAGGTTACGATATCGGTAAAGAGGCCAGGATCGCCGCCAAGAGAGATACAGTAGAACTTAAGAACTGTGTAAAAGTAAATAATTCTCTGATGGAGCTTATAGGGTTCTACCTGGCAGAAGGTTATACAAGAAAGTCTGAGAAGAAAGGTGAAGAGTTTTATCAGGTATGCTTTGCGTTCGGGGAGAAAGAGCTTAAGCAGAGGATTGAAAATGCGATCAGGCAAGTTTTTGATGTTGAGCCTTCAAACGGCGATCACGTCCTGACTGTCAGTTCAAGGATAGTCTACGAGTTTTTCCAGGAAATTAATGCTGGAGATGGAGCTCATTCAAAAAAGGTTCCGGAGTTTGTGAAGTCTCTTCCAACTGAGAAAGTCAAGCATCTTGTTTCAGCCTACTTCGCAGGTGATGGTTCGGTAGAGAAAGGTAAGCTTCATGTAAATGCCACCTCTGTATCGAGGGCTCTTCTCAGGGATATAGATTTCCTCTTGAAGAGGTTTGGTATATTTGCAAGGTATTCAAAGTATGAGAGAGAACCAGGCGGCGTACTGCTTGAGAAATATGGTGAAAGATACGAAGGAGAGACTTTTGTAAGTCACAAACTCCATATCAGATCTTCTCACGCTGTTAGATTCGGTAAGAAGATAGGTTTTGCAATTGAAAGAAAGCAGGAAGTACTGGAACAGGATTATGAAATGGTGGGGGAGCCGAGAATCGAGACTGAAAACGAAATTTTGTATGATCCGGTTGAGAGTAAAGAAATTGAAGAAGCTGATGAGAGGTTTATGTACGATCTAGAGGTTACAGAAACCCACAATTTTGTTATAGGAAACAGTTTGATAACAAACAACTGTGACGGTGACGAGGACGCTATACTTCTGCTCATGGATGGCTTACTCAATTTTTCACGCGATTTCCTGCCTGATATGACAGGTGCAAGGTCAGTTACAAAAGATACTAGGATAGTGGTCAGGAGGAACGGTGAAATGGAGGCTCCGAGAGCTGACGAGCTTGTGGACTCGATAATGCAGGAAGGCTATGAGGTCAGGGATGATGGTTTTGAAGTATCGAGAGAATTTGAGGATGAAATAGAGACTGTAACTTTTGATGAAAGTGGAGAAGTAGAGTTCCAGGATGTTTCAGCCCTGATCAGGCACGAGAATGATGGGAATGTTTTCACGGTAAAGACCAGCAGGGGAGAGATTTCTGTCACCGGGGATCACAGCGTATTCGTAACCCGCGGAGATGAAATTGAGGCAAAGCCTGTAAGGCAGCTTAAGGAGGGAGAGTGCGTGATTGTGCCATCCAACACAGAGATTGAAGCAGATGGTCTGGAAGAAAAAGTTGATCTTTTTGAACTGCTGCCAGACAGTGAGTGCTACGTCAAAGTGCCAGAGGAAGAACTTAAGGAAATTGGACCTGAGATAAAAGAGAGGGAGACTGAGGAGTTGAGGAGATGTTACGGCACGAATAATATCTACCGGTATAGGAAAGGAAAAAGAGATGCACCACTGGAGTTTTACAGGGAGGTGGGGGTGGTGCCGTCCTGCAAGGTAAGACTGAGGGCAAATACTGAACCGATTGAAAGATTTATCGATAACTCCAGGGAACTTTACAGACTGCTTGGCTACCTGCTTTCGGAGGGAGATCTTCAGAGAGGCAGGATATACAATTCTGATCCTGAGATAATTGAGGAGATCCAGTACTGTATTGAAGATTTGACCGGGGTAGAACCTCCGACTCACGAGGATGAGAGGGAAGAAAGAAAGACTTGTTACTGGGTTGATACTCCTGCAACTCTGATGAGAGCGCTTGAGGAGCTTGGGCTTGAAAGAAATAGCTTTGATGACAAAAAGATCCCTTCATTTGTGTTTGGTGCCGCCACAGATAGACTGGAAGCATTCATAGAAGCCTACAGAAGTGGAGATGGTTCAGTCTACGAGGATAAAGGTTTTTCCAAACTTTACACGAAGAGCGGCGAAATGGCCTCACAGCTATCCTTACTGCTCAGGAAACTGGGTTACAAGTCCTCAACCCGAAAAGCCGGAGACACCTGGGAGATACTGTATTCTGAATGGAATGATAAAGATCCTTACTGGCCTCTCTGGGAACTCAGAGACGAGGTCCGGTCCTCTCTCAAGAAGCAAGGATATTCCTACGAGGAAAGGAAAACTTATCTCTCGAACGACAGGAAGAACCAGAGGATGAAAACAGCCTCGAAAGGAAGAGTAAAGAGACTCCACGAAGAGGGGGTTGAGGAGCTGGAAAATGTGGTACAGGGGGAGATTTCTGTGGAGAGAGTGGTGGAGATTGAGAAGGTAGATTATGGTGATGATTACGTTTACGACCTGGAAGTCCCCGGGAAACAGAACTTCCTTTGTGGACCTCATCCAATCTTCGCGCACAATACCATGGATGCGCCGCTAATCCTCTCAACTGTTCTGAACGCTGATGAAATCGATGACGAGGCATGGATGATTGAGACAGTTGAGGAGTATCCGGTAGAATTCTACGAGGAAACGCAGGAATACAGGAAACCCTGGGAGCTCAATACAGATATTGAGATCGGGGAAGATATAGTCCACTCGGATAATCCTTTCAGGCACTCCTACACTCACGATACCGAGACTGTGGAAAATGCTCCAGTGCAGAGCGAGTACGTTACCCTGGATGAAATGAGTGAGAAAACTTCAGCCCAGCTAGGCCTGGGCGAAAAACTCAAGGCAGTTGATGAGAACAAGGTCGCGGAACTTCTGCTTAACAAGCACTTCATACCCGATATCAAGGGTAATTTGAGGTCTTTTTCCTCCCAGGAGATGCGGTGTGTTGATTGCAACGAGAAGTTCAGGAGAGTTCCCTTGACAAATCAGACGATAGCACCTACAGGAAAGACTACAGCGGAGTGCCCTGAGTGCGGCGGCTCTGTTTTGCTTACCATCTCTGAGGGAACCATAAAGAAGTACATGCAGCCCAGTAAGGATATTATCGAAAGCTATGAGATATCGCCATATGTCCGGCAACAGATTTTAATTCTTAACAAGACGCTGAAAAGTCTATTTGGAAAGCAGGACAGGCAGAGCGGACTGAAACAGTTCACAGCCTGATATGTATAACGCCGTTATATTATGGGGAAAAACCCCAGCTTATTTAGTAATTGATCCGGGTTTTAGTCCCATGAAAGAAGAAGTACCTGTGAGTGAGGTCATGACTGATGGCGTCATCGCAATTGAAAAAGACAAGTCTATAGTGGAGGCAGCCAACCTGTTGAGCGAGGAGGAAATAAGGGGGCTAGTAGTTGTTGATAACGGTGAGGCTGTCGGAGTGATAGTCTGCAGGGATATAGTCTACGAGGTAGTCGCGAACGGCGAAAACCCCTCCGGGAAGACTGTAGAAGATGTGATGTCCACGGATTTGATAGTTGCGGAGGAGAACGAGGTGCTTGACGATATTGCCATGGCGATGGTCAAAAACAACATTTCGAGAGTACCTGTTGTCCGGGACGACATGCTAGTGGGAATTCTCACACAGTCTGACATTATACGTGCGTGGCCTGGCTTCGCGGAGATAATCGGAGAGGAAAGAGAGCTTGATGCCGAGGCAGCTCCCAGGCAGCGCTCTTCAACCGGTGTTTGCGAGGAATGCGGCAACTACTCTGAAGATCTGAGGGAGGATGGCGGTTCCCTGGTCTGTTCGGAATGCAGGATGTGACCTACCTCTTTTTTATCGCCCTCACAAATTATTCTGCATGTCTGAGATGAACATCAATGAGGAAGTGGTTAGAAGGAGGCAGACCATAAGGGTTGAAGACCCGGATTCAGCCTATCCAGAGATCCGTGATCTGCTTGAGAGAAGGATGTCTTTCGATCACGTCCAGGAGAATAATTACTACAACGATGTAGAGGAAGGTAACATTCGATCGGAGATTGAAACTGAGGAGGAGTTCGACAAGCACACGAAAGAGGTGCTGGAGATTTTTATAGTAATAAGCCGTAAATCGAGGGAGCTGGACATCCAGGTTAAAGGGAAGCTGGTTACTTCCTACCCTGTTGTTGGCTGGAAGGCGAACCTGTGGTACTATGCCTACAGGTCTCTCTACGAGAAGTTCCTGTACGGGGAGGTCAGGTCCAAGTGGGAGAAAGCGGTGGAGGAGAAAACCGAGGAGTTCCTGCACAGGATAAGGCAGAACCTGGAGGCGTAGAAAATGGTTAAGTTCACGGAACCTGTGATTGAAAGGGAGGACATGATATTCGTTGAGGAAGACGTTGCCAGGGTTTTCCGGGGACTGAAGGATTTACTTGTGGAAGAGTTCGACATGGATCGGATTGAGACCCAGGACAGGATGGAGTTCTACTCAACCAAGCCAAAGGACAGGCTTAGATACCTGGCTTTCAAGGAAAAGAGCCCTCACACGGTGATCAGGCTCTACATTTCTTTTGATGCGAAGCCTGTAAAATTCGTGGAATCATTCGAGAGGCCGGATGACATGCTCAAGGCCAAGCTGAAGGTCAGAGCAAAGGTCATAACTGTATTTCCGGGGGGAGATCCTATTTCCTGGCTCCCGCACGGCCTTAAGCAGAGGCCTGAGGAAAACTGGGAGAAGAAACCTGGATTGATGGAGGAACATCGATCGGCGTTCCAGAAGTCGAAGCTGTACGAGATACTGGTTGGGATCTGGTACAACAAGTTCTACTCGAAGGAGATCCACCGCTACGAGGAGGAGGCTGAAGAGATGGCGATCCATGTTTCAAACCTTATGAGAGAAAAATTCGGTGTGGAGGAGGCTGTTCACAGATCAGGTTCCTCACACTACCGGCCTCCATGGGGATAGTTCATGGAAGCCGTGGCTCTACTGGATTTTCTGGATGCCCTGGAAATCTTCTCCGGCTCCGATGAAGGCTCGGAGCCCGGCTTTTTCAGGAGGAGGATCGTTCCCTGGTTCCACACTCCTGGAACTAGCAAGAGCTACTATACGGATGATATGGATGAAAGGTTCGGAAAGCTGGACGATCCCTGGAGCAAGTTCGAGCTATTCCACGGAGACTGGGTTGAAATCCAGAACAGGGTTGAATGGTACGAGAGCCCGCACATACCGGAGATATACGAGGACCAAGTCCACATTTTCAAGAAGAAGATGAAGATGGGAAGACCTGACGAGAGGTACTACGAGCAGGATATTGACAGCAACGAATTCGCGTCGATTTTGCATAGAAGTGAGGGACTGCCGAGCGGAAGGGGAGAGATGAGGATTATAAGCGAGATAGCCACCAAGAATCCTCCCTCCGGCGAGAACAATTTTGGTTTCGTGGAATACCTGGTGAAGACGGAGCTGAAGTATGATATACCATCGGGAGTGGAGCGGCTTCCGCGCCTGATCGCCAACCCTCTCAACCTGCTTTTCAAGTGGGCTTTCTACCTTTACGTGGCGGAGGAGATGGTTGAGTACGATGGAGAGTACGCCAGGGAGAGGACTACAGAGTACCTCCAGTACCTCAGGAAGTACCACGGCGAGGAACCTGTCCAGACCAAGACAAGGGAGGCGGCCTTCAAACCTGTACCCGAGGAAGGAGTGTTTTTCCAGTGATGATATGGATTCGAGGAAACTGATTCTTGACCACTGGGAGAGTTACCTGGAAACCACCCTTAACCATGTTTATGTCGGTGAAGAATTCAGGATGCTTTTGAGCGACAATCTTTCTGGAGCACAGTACAACCAGGTTTATCCTGAATCCATGGATGCGGATTTATCCAGACTTCGTGATATGGATTTTATCGAACATATTCCCTCTCTGCATGGCGAAAAGAATTTTATAGATAATTTCAGGTCCAGAAGGTTTCCTGATACCAGCAGGGTCAGGAAAGAGGCATGGATGAAGTTTGAAGCAGGAAAGCCGAAGAAGCAGGAGTTCGATGCAGAATTCCGCTGGATCGAAAAGCAGGAAATCGGTGATTATCTGAGCGTAAAAAAGAAGGCCTTTAACGCACCTGAATCCTACATAAACTTGCATGATCCGCCGGAGAGAGTTTTCGGTGAGGACTTCATGAGACTTGTCTGTTACAGTTCCGGCCAGTCTATTTCAGCTGGAGAAATACGATTCGGCAGATGGCGCTTACATCTATACGCTTTCCACCGTTGAAGAGTACAGGGGGCGGGGAATTGCTACAGAGATAATGCGCAGACTACTGGAAAAGGCTTTGGAAAGGAGGGACGAAGTATATATTGTGACTGATCCGGGATTATCCGAGTTTTATTCTGACAGAGGTTTTGAAGAATTATTTGAAACTGCTTCGTACAGGAGCGGAAGATGGGACGGTATTTTCTGAATACTTTAAGCCTTGGGTTGGACTAGTATGCGTGGCTGTCCCGCGGTCAGCGGCCGTGAGTTCGCCCCCGAGAGGGTAGGCGGCATGATCGGCTGTGTTACAGGGCAGCCAGATTAACCTATTTTCCTGGTGATCAAATGAGTGAAATCTACATCAAGGTGGTTCCAGGGTCCGATGAATTTGATGTAGAGTTAAACAGTATGCCGGAGATTTTCCTTGAAAATAAGCCAGAGAACGGTAGAGCAAACTCAGAGCTCCTGAACAGGCTAGAAAATATCCTGGATGAGAGACCGGCTATCGTTTCCGGCCATAGGTCAGGGAGGAAAAAGCTGAAAACATCTCTTGACGAAAAAGAATTCATGGAAGCACTGGGGGATTTCTGATGGGAAAGGTCGCCCAGAACTCTGCAAAATACGTGATAAAGGTCGAAATGAGGGCGGGAGGCCTTGTTGAAAAGCCGGATATTGTTGGAGCCATTTTCGGCCAGACTGAAGGACTGCTGGGTGAAGAGCTCGATCTAAGGGAACTACAGGAGAAAGGCAGGGTTGGAAGGATTGATGTCCAGGTTGAGGTTGATGAGGGAAGCTCGAGTGCGGAGATAAAGATACCTTCTTCACTTGATTCTACCGAGACTGCTCTTCTAGCGGCATCCCTGGAGACTATAGAGAGGGTTGGACCAAGCTCTGCGGATATTAAAGTTAAAGAAATACAGGATCAGAGAACATCGAAGAGAGACTTTATAGTCAAGAGGGCGAAGCAGCTTCTCAAGGATATAAAGGACGAAAAACCGGAGAAGAACAGGATAACTGATGAGGTCAAGAGAGAGGTGAGAACCTCAGAGATTACAGAGTATCGTGGCTTCCAGGCCGGACCGGAAGCAGAGGTATCGGACGAAGTTGTCCTGGTGGAGGGCAAGGCCGACCTGCTGAACCTGATGAGTTACGGCATCAAGAATGCTGTCGCTATAGGCGGCACCTCGATACCCGAGGATATAGAAGAGATTTCGGATGGGAAGACTGTAACGGCATTCCTTGACGGAGACAGGGGGGGAGAACTTATACTTAAGGAGCTCAGGCAGAAAGCATCGGTGGAATACATCGCGAGAGCCCCTGATAAAAAAGAGGTGGAGGAGCTTGGAAAGGAGAAGGTCTTCGAATGCATCAGGGACAAGCAGCCTTTGAAGTTCGTTAGGGAGAAGGAAGTTGAGCAGGAAAAGATGGCGGATGAAAAACTTGAAAGAATGAGCCAAATTCTGGAGGATCTGGTCGGGACTCGAGCAGTCTGCGTTCTGGACGAGAATCTTGAGGAGGTGGATAGAATGCCAGGAAGCGACTTTGAGCAGGTTCGGAATATAGGGGAATGCGAGTCGATAGTTTTCGACGGCGAAATAGACGTGGAAGAGATTGAAACTGTTGAAGAATCCGGTGCTTCCTACATTATTGGAATGGAGAAAACAGGAAGAGCTACCTCCGGCTCAGTCAAGATACTGACCAGGAAAGACCTCGAGAAACCGGAGATAAAGGAATGAAGCCCCGGCCGGTCGGTGAACTCTTAGTTCATACCTTAAGGCTAATAGTAGGATTAGTCAGTTAATTTAAGCAAAAGAATAGAGTTTTACTTTATGGTTTCAGTTGAAGAGGTAATTTCTGAATTAAAGACGGTTGATAGTGAAGTCCGTATTGCTCCATATTCTCATAGAAGAGTTAAACAGAGAAATGTCAACTTGAAACAGATAAAGCAGAAACTAAAGGATTTAGATATTCACAGTGTCCGCCCGAATGACCAGGAAGACCCGAGGTATAACAAAACATACAAAGTAACCATCGAGACTTCTAAAGGCAGTTTCTACGAGATGCCTATCTACTTCAATATGGACGGAAATGAAATATATGTTAAAAGCGTATGGAACAAATAATAGAATGAAGGCCTTTTATGACAAGATTTGAATACCATGAAAAAGATGATATTGCAGTATTCGAGTATGGAGACTACGATGATTACGAGAGAAGTATTGATATCGCAAACTTTGTGGTAGATGTTAACTCGGAGGGCGACTTTCTTGGTCTTGAAGTTATAGGTGCTAGTGAAAGACTGCCTCTCACTAAGGAAGAACTCTCTAATATAGAGGATATAGAGATAGTCGTCAAGGACGATGAAGAATCTATGATGGTGACTATCACGTTAAGAAGGGATGAAAAAGAAACATCTCTTAACCTACCTATGAGAGGCATTACAGGACAGCCGGCTTAAAGATATTTTCTCAGCTACAAGACCTAAGAGTTCATACCTTGCGGCTAAAATATGTAAAGCTAGAAATTAGCTATAAAATATAAATTAATTGATTTAATTTATTTTTAGTAAGATTGAAAAAATTTGAGGTTACTTAAGCTCCTTGTAAAGATGGAAAACGAATTAAATACATTAGAACAGGCTACGCCTTTCGGTTGTTTCATGAATTGCTACGGAATGATAAAATCTTACTACGATGAAGATTTTGAGTTTGACAAGGACAAAGAACTTGAGTTGATGGAGAGGTCATTTAGATTTGACAGAGAGTGCTACGAGCCTTACTTGATTAGTGAACTAATGAAGGAGCATAGTGTCAATGTTTTCATAGAATCAGATTATCTTGTCTGGAAATATCAAAAACTTTCAGAAACTCTGGAGAATAACATTGAACCTAAACATGAAATATTATCAGCAGATAATTACATAGAATCTGTTGAAACAGGTTTCGCTATAGTTTTACTTGATAAATGGAATTTGGATATGTATACACATTTTGCACATTGGGTGGTTTTGAGTGATTATCAAAACGGCAAATTTACTGTGAATGATTCCTGGACTGGACGAGAGATACAGATTCCAAAATCAAGGTTTATGGATTCTATCGAAAATCTGAGAGATACCTTGAATTGCTCTCCAATTTTAATCAGCATAAAAAGTAGTTGACAGGTTCAAATCCTCAGAGTTTCAAATTAAAATTCTAAGACTTCAGGCTCTAAAAGCGGTGAAAAAGCCAAAGCTAAGCCCCCGGCCGGTAACCGGTGCTTATTTGGACGCTTGGGACTTCCCAAATTAACCTTGGTAAGCCCCGGCCGGGATTTGAACCCGGGATCTGTCCCTACCTAAGAGGTAGCCCTTCCACTTCTGGTTCAACCGGGTTCCACTCTCGGCTGCCGCCTCGAGTCCTGAAGAATCCAGAAGCGATGCGCAACGCGCATGGCTTGTTGCGATGTACTCCAAAATCGCTGGAGGCGATTTTGTGCGTTCACAGAAACTCCAGAAGGAGTTTCGCGAAGAGCGTAACCTTACGAGGGGACCGCTCTAGCCAAGCTGAGCCACCGAGGCTTCAAAGTTGCAGCTTAAGTACAATTATTCAAGGATCGATCTTACTTTAATATATTTTGAATTTTTATCGAATAGAGAGTTAGTACAAATTGATCAGTTTTCTAGGCTTTAGCTAGTTTTTTAAACAGCTCTGCGTTATTATTCCCCAAGGAAGGTTTATGTACGATGAGATAGGCGAGACCGCGGGAGAGGTTTGGAGGTTTCTGGATGAAGAGGGGGAGACATCTCTGAGACAGATTGACAAAAATGTTGATGCTCCTCGCTCCAAGGTTTGCATGGCTATCGGATGGCTGGCCAGAGAGGGGAAGCTTGATTTCGACACGAAGGGTCGAGGCGCAACTTTTTCCCTGGGATAGGAATTAAAGTCTGTTTTCTTCAACAGTATTTATGTCTCTCATAGAGGGAGCCGAAACTGTAGTTGACCAGTGCCTGAAGATACAGCCGGAAGAAGAAGTTCTTGTCCTGAACGATGGGAACGACCAGGATTTGATAGACGCGCTACTTGAAGTACTGGAAGATAACGGTGCTGAGTACGAGCTGCTGGAGTACGAGGAGCTGGGAAATCAAGGCGAGGAACCTCCGGAGAGAGTTGCGGAAAGGATGAGAGAGGTTGACGTAATTATAGCTCCAACTCTGAAGTCTTTAACCCATACAGATGCAACAGGTAAAGCCTGTGAGGCTGGGGCCAGAATGGCATCAATGCCGAAAATATCCAAAAAAATATGGAATTCATCTCTCCAGGCTGATTACGGGGAAATTTCAAGGATTACTCGAAAAGTCTATGAACTGCTGGAGGTTACAGAAAAAGTAAGGATAGAAACTCCTTCGGGAACAGATCTCAGCTTCAGGGTGGATATTGAAACATATCATCAAAGCGAGGGTATGATAAAGAAGCCGGGTAAATGCTCCAATCTGCCTGATGGGGAACCAAACGGTTATCCTGAGGGAATAAGTGGCACTCTATTTTTAGATCATTTCCCTTTCTCTCCGGAAGCTAGGAAAGTGGAGATAGAAGATGGTGTAGTCGTATCTATAGAGAACGAAAATGAGAAGAAATCCAATCTGGAGCAGAAATTCAATCAAATGCCGTGCTCAAAAAAGATTGCAGAATTTGGTTTTGGAACAAATCCTGAAGCAACTTTGATAGGAAATGTGTTGCAGGATGAGAAGGTGCTTGGCACTGTGCATATAGCCTTCGGGGACAACACTAGTTACGTTCAGGAAGGTAGGAAGGAAAGAAACCCGTGTGATCTACACTGGGATGCTATCTGTAAAGATCCCACTGTATGGTTTGACGGTGAGAAGGTTCTTGATGAAGGCGATCCAATTTTTCTCGAGAAAGACTTTAAATAGATTTTAGCTAAATGAAAATTAATATGCGAGCAGCTGTCCTGAATTCGGTTACTGTATCAATCCCGACAGCTGCTGAAGTATCCAAGAAGTTCTTTCTGAAGTTTACAGGAACCAAGTTTAACTGGAAATAGAGTTGCTTGGTTCCAGAGCCGTTCTCGTATGAGGTTTTCTGCATGGTTCTGGAGGAGTACAGGGACGGCGCTTCACGGCACTTGCCGGATCACGATACGAGGAGACTGATATTTATACTCTGCCTCCCTCTTATCGATGGAGTTTTCGCCACTTTACTCGTCACTGGAGCGATGGAGACTTTCTCCGATGTTGTAGCGATTTCACTTACAGTTTTCACAGGTGCTGGAACGCTCGCAGTTCTTTACTCCTGTTCAAGAGACACTGAAGAAGCAATATATATGGTGAAGCAGGCAGCTCCATACCTTCTACTGGGAGCCCTGATAGTGTCTCTTGTGGCGCCGATCTACGAGCAGCTGTTCCACATCCAGAGATTTAGATACGCGGCCGGGCTTGCGCTGATTTCGATAGCAATGAAATTGTCAGAGCTCAGGCTGGCGGATAAACTCTCCGTTCCGGCCATACTTGTGACCGGACTGATGCTATCAGTAAAGAACCCGGGCTCTCTCCAGTTCAGTTTTGAATACGTAATGCCGGCGCTATTGACTTCGATTATTTCGCTTGCTGCACTGTATCTCGCGGCCAGAATTAATATCTCAGGCCTGGAGCTCGATTACATAAGAAAGGGTTCCTCTATTGTACTCTTGCTGATAGCAATGTCGCTATACGGATTTAGCGTTCCCTCAGAGCTTGGCCTGGCGGTCTTCGCCGCTTCATTCATAATTTCTTATCGAGCTAAATAGTTCCGACCTGCACACTGACGTTAGAGCTGTTCTCCAGTTTTTCCTCGATCCTCAGCATCAGCTTAACCCTGAGAGGCCTCACAAGCAGCAAAAAACCGGTAAAATCTGTTAAAAAGCCAGGAGTCAGAAGCATTATTCCGCCCACCAGTAGAAGAAAACCTTCCAGCATGTTTCTTGAAATCTCCCTGGCAGTTACCGATGTGAAAAGTTTTCTGCCCACCCTTTCCATCTCCCGCTTCAGGATCGCTGCACCGATCAAACCTGTAGCAAGTATCAGGCCCAGTGTCGGGACAATTCCGATAAAGTCCGCTGCCTGGATCAGGATATAGAGGTCTAGGAATGGGAGCGCCAGTAGGATTATAACAAGGTAGAGCAGCATAATTCCGGATGAGAGTATGATCGTTAAAACTATTTCTTCTCTACAGAATCCACGATTATCTCCATCTTCCCCTTGTAAATAGCCAGTTCGCCCTTAACTCTTACTTCTTTACCTTCCTCCAGCCTTTTCTCAGAATCGAATTGAACAGCCTTGATGCTTGAATTCCCGTCTTTCAGCTGAAAGAAACTGTTCCCGCCATAATAACTGTAGTTGGCGACCTCTCCACTGACCCCCACGACGTCCCCCACCATAGATGTTTTGATCTCGTCAACTCTCACTTTTTCCGGTTCCATCCACACGGTAGTAAAATACAGAACCGTTATTCCAACTGCTGCGAAAATTAGGGACAGAAAGTAGAGCTCTCGGTGCTTCAGATCCTGGAGCTGTGCAATTCCGTATATACAGATTCACCGCCTTTAAACTCTGACTTGAAAAGTTTCAGACGCTTTATCTCTATTTCGCCGATGTAATGGTCTTCAAACTCTCTAAGACTTCTCTGTAACTTGTTTTTCTGTTTCTGACTTATATTTTTTACTCTCATTAGAGTGACGTGCGGATGAAAATCGTGATCGTTGTCGGATACAACACCGTTATCAGATACTTTGCGTTCTAGATCGTAAATCTTCTCCGACTCTACACCTGCCCAGACTACCCTGATGTAGTCCCTGTTGGGAAAACATCCAACCCCTCTTACCTCGCCATTGAAACCTCCTATCGAAACCTGGTCCATCGATTCTTTGACTTTTTCCAGCTCTTCCTGATCTATATCACTGAAGAACTCCAGAGTCATGTGCATTTTTCCAGCCTCGACTGGGGAAAAACCTAGGTCAAGTCTGTCCCTTACCCTTGAAAGCTCTTCAAGTAAATCCCGGTCGCTGATTTCCACGGCGGTGAAGGCTCTCACCATGTTAAGTTTTTAATGATCAGGTGCTAAAAGTTTTACACGAGGTAAGATTAAATGGCGGACAGACCCCGAGGCTCTCAACTGGTCGGCAAGACGATTGTTTCCGAAGAACACGGCAAAAAGTATGGAGAGGTCAACGATATTTCCTTTGTGGCCGACACGGGAGAACTCATGAACCTACTGATATCCGGTACTACAGAGCATATCGATGAAGTAAAACTCCAGGAAGACCGGAAGGGCAGAAACATCATTCCTTTCTCCGCAGTAAGAAGCATAGGAGATTTTGTTATCGTGAGCGAAGACGATATAGTCTGAGGTGAAAAAATGGGAATAGATGATATTGAAGATGCTTTTGAGGGAAATGTGAATGAACTAGAGAGACACCTTGAAAATTTAAGAGAGAAGCATGAATCTCTAGCTCGTGAAGAAGGAGATGCATTGAAGAAGGCAGAAATTCTAAAGGACGAATTACATCGTGTTGAAAGCCTTGAGAATAGATTAAGAACTGAGAGAAGAGTTAATAACAAGGAAAGAAAGGAAATTGCCAAACAATATGACATTTTTAATGCTCTGTTACATGTAGTTGCTGAAGAGGTTTATGATATAGTCCAGAAAATTGAAAAACTTGAGCAAGAGGCATCTACGATTCAAGATGTTCATCAGGCCCTTAGTCAAAAAAGGGAATCTTTGAATCAAGCTCGCAAGGAATCTGATATAGAGTTTCCTTCAAAGGCCGACAAGGATTGGTCTAGAGATGAGTTTAAAGAGGAAATAAAGGGAATGAGCGCAGAAGAATTAGCAGAACTCATTTCCTCATAATTGATTCAATTACCCATCAATTATCCCTTCATCCTTCACCTTGAAGACGGCCTCTGCCTCCGGCATGTAGGGCGAGTCCACCAGTCGGGCGACTCTCTTGTCCTTTTTTCCCTTCCTGAGGTAGACTCTTATAGCCGAGTTGTGAGCCACGATGTGTCCTCCTATCGCCTTTGTCGGATCACCGAACATCTGGTCGGGATTGCTCATAACCTGGTTGGTTACAACTACAGCGGCGTTGTGGGAGTTAGCTAGCCTCAGAAGAGTGTTCATGTGCCTGTTAAGCTTCTGCTGTCTCGGCGCGAGTTCGCCCCTGCCCACGTAATCTGCCCGGAACTGTGAGGTCAATGAATCAACGACTATCAGGCCGATGTCCTGCTGCTGGCAGATATCCTGTGCCTCCTCAGCAAGCAGCACCTGGTGGTCGGAGTTGTACGCTCTGGCGACGTGGATGTTGTCCAGAACCTCTTCCGCCTCAAGCCCTGTGTCATCGGCCATCTGCTCCACTCTTTCAGGAATAAACGTGTCTTCGGTATCGATGTAAACCACGCCTTTCTCCAGTCCGCCTTCCTCTTCCGGCATCTGGACGTTGACGGATAGCTGGTGAGAGATCTGGGTCTTCGCGGAGCCGTACTCCCCGTAGAATTCGGTTATGGCCTGGGTCTCAACTCCTCCGCCGAGCACCTCGTTCAGGTTATCCGATCCCGTGGATATCCTTCCCATATCCTTCCTGGTCTCGTACTTCTGCTTCCCGGTCTGGAATCCTATGTCGAGCTCCTGTCTGGCCGCTGTAATAATCTTCTGGGCCTTCTTATCGCCAAGATCCGCAACTTCACCAAGGTCTCCGGAGCTCATTGTTGCGATCGACATCAGGTCGTCATATCCTGCTTCCCGCAGCTTTTCCGCTGTTTTGCTTCCAACTCCTTTCAAGTCCTCGAGTTCTACCTCTTTTTCTTCTGTCATAGTATCTTTGCCTCGTTTAAAGATCTTCTAAACTGTAAAATACTTTTTAATCTTTTTAGTGCTTGGGTCATGCCTTGAGTGTCTCCAGCATTTCCTTGATCTGATCTACCGTATCAATTTCCTCGAATCCATTTGCCAGTATCTCCAGAGTGCCGAAGTAATCGTTGTAGCGAGTCCTTCCCTCCAGCCGCAGCTTTTTCCCAATAGTCTCCTCGGCTCCTTTCTCGACTGCTTCCTTGTCTCCTTCCTTCTCCTGCTTCTCTTCAACGCCAAGTAGATCCCTGGCACGATCCCTGAAGAATACAGTCCTGATATTATCAGTTCCATCATCGATCACAGCCGACACTGCCAGCGCCTTGTCAGGCTCAACCTCTCCGTCTTCCTCGCAGACAAACTCTCCATCATCGTTTTCCCTCACGGTCGATCCGCATTCCGGGCATGTAGAGTAGAAGGGGTTGCTGGTATAGACATCCACTATCATTCCTTCTACCTCGTAGCTGGCGTTTTCAGATCTTACTTCTCGTATATCTGCCTCGGTGGTATCCATGCTTCCTGAACTCTCTACTTCTGGGACTTCATCTTCCTCCGCCATCTTAACCTGGGCCGAGTCTCCCAGCCTCAATTCGGCTCTTCCCTGGTTGTCCTCCACCGAGTAGGCTCCTGATATGCTTATAGCATCCCCTTCTTCAACTTTCTCCGCTATCTCTGTCTGCTCGTCCCATAGCGTGAGTCTAATCGTTCCGGTATCATCTCCCAGAACTATGTTCTGAACCTTTCCCTCGTCTCCATCGTCCCTCTCGAAGGTATTTACATCGGATATGTCGACTATTCTTGCCTTGATGTTAACCTTTCTCATCTCCGGGACGATGTTATCCACCTTCAGGTCCTGGCTCGAGGTCTCCGCGAGTTGAACTCCTGCTTCTTTCGCAACAAGGTGGACGGCGCCTTCCTCTGACACCAGCCCCTCGAATTCTTCCATCTTTTCCTCCACTTTTTCCTCTACTTCTTCCTCTTCAAGCTCTGTCTCTTCAACTATCTTTTCGATTATTTGTTCCTGCTCCATAGAAAACAGTTGAGATGGAAAACTTAAATCCGTGGCGATGCGTGAAAATTCGAAAACTCAGTTTAATGCCTCCCTGACGTCATCGGCTCTCACAGTCTTCCTGTTATCGTCTCTGGCGACCGCTATTGCCTCCTCTGCCACATCGCCCGCGAACATCTCCAGGAGATCTCCAAGGTGTTCTGCGGCCTCCTCTGACACCCTCTTGTCGCCTTCATTTTTGATCATTTCCTTCATCTTTGATACAGAAAACTCCATTCTACCACGTCAAACCACTAATCTCCTATCTATTTAAATAGAGTGGTTATCAAGAAAAAAGAAAAAGTAAAAATTCTCCAGCGGTTCTAGCCCCTGTAACCGTGCACCAGCATCGGCACTCCCTGTGCTACCGCAGCGAACGTGTAGTAGTAGGTAGCGAAGGATGGAACCTGTAGCAGAGCGTATGCCCCCCCAAGGTTCAGTAAAGCAGCGCCAAGATAGAGATTTCTGCTCCAGTCATCTACGTAGTAAACCGTAGCAAGAAATCCAACAGCCGGAGCCACGAACCAGAAAGTACCGTACATGTGCATCGGGTTGACTGTCAGGTAGTTGAGCGCCACTGCGTACGTTGCCAGTATCCCTGCAACTCCTACAGCCGGCCAGATAGCCAGGATCCACTCGAAATCGTTTTCCCGGGTCCACAGGTATGAAGCTATCACTGGTATCAGCGCACCGATCAGCCACAGAGTGGTTATCGCAAGCACGGTGTTCGCGCCAAAGTAGCCCGTGGAAGCCAGAATCTGGGAACCCAGCCATCCCGCGACAACGGCGGCACCCCAGACTATCATCAGCTGGTACCCGGTCATCTCCTCAAAGATTTTAGACATATTTCATCTATTTGCTTTCTAATATTTAAACCCTGTGGCTCTTTCCCTTCTCGATTCAAGTAGTCTGCTCCAGAACCTCGACCAGCAGGTCGCCTGACTCTATCTCTATAAATCCTTCAATCTCCTCTATCAACTCGTCTATCTCCGTCGACTTCCATACGATCTCGCATCTCAGGAAATCCTTCCCCTCCTCTCAACCTCACTGAACACAGCCTTCTTCTCACCTTAATCCCCGAGCACTTCCTCTACTTCATCCCTGTTCTCCTCCGGGAAGGTGGTATCTACTCGCTTCACACCTGATTATTCAGAAATTATACTGATAAATCCTCTCTGAAAACTCACAGCGTACTTGAGTGTGCATAGAATCTGAACAATATTATGTTTAACTATATTGAACATTCAAAGTTATTTTAAAAATATCGTTCTAACTAGTTAGTAGTTTATTCGATCAATGAGTGTTATAATTTAACGAACAACCTTTATCTATTTTTCCCACTTTTCCAATTTTTACTCTTCAGAAGCTTTATGCGGCTAATTCTTTCAAAATATATTGGCCACATTTATCCTCATATAAATTCTCTAGCGCCTTCAGAAGTAGAGCTCCAATTATAAGTAAACCTTCTGCCTCGGATTTTTTTCCCTTTTCTCCCAGCTTTTCTGCTGTATTTCGCATTGTTTCAGATTTATTCAGAATAAGTCGCGGAATTTCCACATTATAGCCTTCTTCTCTGCCTATATCCAACAGTTTCGCTCTGTTTGTATTGATGAATTTGTCTATCTCTTTGGCTGAAAAATGTTCTAACAACTTTTGCAGATCCGAACTAAAGTTTTCATGTTTTTGAATCGAACATGTCAAGTCTTGGACTTGTCTAAGCATTATATGATAATTATTATTCCTATAAAGTTCCTTTACAATTTCTAAAACTTCTATAATACCTTTTCTATAGCCAATCACAGTTTTTCTATTTTTTTTGTCAATTAAAGTTCTTTCATGCTTTCTCATTCCTTTTGCGAGTTTCTGCAGGTATAAAGGTATAGAGTGGTTCAGATTGCGATATTGGTTCTCTAGCCCTTCGATATCATCTTCTAGATTTCTTATATCATCGAGAAGTTCTTCGGTCGGACTTTGAGCAGACATAATATCAATTCTCTCTGAAAACATTATAATTTCTTTTACTATTTTTTAGCCAATTCTTCAGAATCTTGGCCAATATCAAATAATAAAGAAGGTATATCAGAATCAATCTTATTCTCGTTTTCACCACTTTCTCAGTAAACTGGCTTGGGTAGGCGAGGTGGAAAAGGGTAATAATAAAGAAGGTATATTTTCTTCACGGGTGGCGAGTGAGTCGGTCAGCAGGTATCTTGTATACCTTCTTTGTGGTGGGATTCTTTGGTGTAAGTCAGAAAATTTTATGAGTGTTCATTAATTATTCACACTCATTTTTACCTCAATATCCCAATGGGCAGGTAATAATTTTTGTTTTATTTTGATCAAAACATCATGGATTAAAAGGTATACGATGTTCATAAAGTTCAAACAGTAGTTTGTGTGTTTCAATCGAACTTCCCTAAATGTGAAGCTCATATTTCCCGGCTGATTCATTCATCCATCTTTGCCTGAAATATTTCTTCAAATTCTCTCCTGTCATCGAAATTTACAAAATCCTGGAGTGAGTACTCGTCTGTTTCAAGTCTTTCTATGGCATATTCGATTTCATAACTTCTTTCCCATCCATTTAGCTGAATTGAGAGAGAACCTAAGACATGTTCGAAACTTTTTGCATCTTCGTCTCCGTAACATATATCGTTCAATTCATTATAACAAATGACGTTAATCGGTCGCAAAATGTTTCTTGCCGAAACAGGCCCTAGATTATAATCTAAGTTGTCATCAAAATCTGATTTATCCACAGATAAGGATATCTCAACTTCGTAGATATCTTTATCGATTTCACTCAGCTTCAGACCGATCATTTTACTGATCTCTGTATAACCTTTTTTCCTGGCCAGTATTTCTCTATCTTCAAATATGTGGATATCTATCTCTTTTTCCAATCGATTCACGGCATCTTTTATCGGATCGGGCCATGAGACATGAGCTACTTCATAACTTCTGTCTTTCGGAGGAGACAGATCCAAAGCTGATGTGGAATTGCTTGAAGCAGTTTTCTGGGTTTCCAGTTCTTGATCCTGCTCCCTCGCTTCATTACATCCTGATAATACAGACGCAGAGGCCGCAAGACCCAATAATCTTCTACGTTTCATACTATAATTTGATTAGCTATTTTGATGTATATATTTATAACTTCAAATCAGGGATGGAGGATTTAGGATTAGAGGCTAAAAAACTTTATTCGAATGAAAATTATCACGACATAATAAAGCTCAAATATTTAATTCCCTAGAGATGATCTACTTGGTTTCTGGAAGTTTTATGACCCGCCAGGATATCTTAAGATTATCTAAATTACATCCAAAAAAGTTCTGCTAAAATTCTTTGTCAACGTTTTTTATAAATAAACAGCGTAATATGTTTTATGTCTCAGGCTAAAGAACCGTTGATGGAAGTCTATAATGGTAACAGGAAGATTCATGGTCAGTTTGATAAATTGAATGATGAGTATATTGGCGCAATACAAAGTTTCATAGATATCTGGAAATCAGACGCAAAGGAAGTGATGGGAGATGTGACGGAAGTAGTTGAATTTTTAGATAGTCACATAGAGGAAGTTGATAACAGAAACGTTCTGAGGAGCGGAAGTATTAATAGAAACGAAGTTAAGAGCATGATAGCCGATGAACAGGATGCGATTAAGACTGTGGAAGAACTTAAATCTGCAATAAATGAAATTGAGAATAAGAGTGAGGCTGCCAGAAAAAGGTTAAATACTATTAAGGAAGAATTGAGAGCAATAGAAACTGATTTAACTTAATTATCTCGGTATTAGATTGAAAAACTGCTCATAAACAGTTTTTTGATCTATAGTACTAGTAAGGTTTCTGACTAATACATCCGCCATTCAGAATTTATATATTCGACAAGCTTTTCTTCCTCTATACTTCCTGTAGCTTCTTCAACTTCCAGTGATTTAAGAGCAGACTTCCCGTAGTCATTGACGTATTGACCCGCATCTTCCAGCATCTCTGAGATACCACTAGAGCTATTTGCCATATTTTCCATTTTCTGCTCGTAAGAATATATCAGCGCAACCGGATGCCCTTTATCCTCATCGTATCCCATTAGTGTATCTCCTTGGGTCCATGTCTTGGTTATGCTACTATTCTCCACCATTTTATCGATCACTTCATGTCTCTCATCTTCATCCATTTCGGCAAACAGATATTCAGATTCACTGTATGTGGATCCCTTGGCAAAAGTATCCCAGTCGATAAATTTTTCTAGATTCTCCTTCTTGTATTCTGTTTCCAGAATCTTTCTGGCCATCTTGCTGTTCCCATCATGTTCCATAATTTCCTCGGCTTCATCTTCATCGATCCCTTCTATTTGCATCAAGGTAGAATATTTATCTGAATTATTCCTTTCCAGTTCTTTCCAGACGAATTCATTATTTTTTGATTCATCCCTTTCAATTACATTATCCTCATCAACCTTTTTCCAGTCCAACTCTTCTTCTTTCAGCCATGATTCGACTTCCTCCGTACTTTTGCATTTTTCATCTGTTTTGAGAGAAACCCCTTTAAGGCTTTCAAGATCGTATACGATCCGCTCTTCAGCCGTTTGAGTTATATTATCAAGGATTTCAAGCAATTTTTCACCAGAGATTTTATCTCCCCTACTATAATCTTCTAGTTCACTTCTTAGTACTTCCTCAGATACATCGTAGTTGAAAGTATTCGCTAAAGAGGTTAGAATTAGACCTCCATCCAGAATATTTACAGAGATATTTTCAGGAATGATATCGCTCAGTTCTTCTGAACCTTTTTGGATCGCAAGTGAGTCGCCATCCAAATTCTCTTGTGACTCTCTATTTGAAGAAACATGATCTTGGATTTTCTGATCAATATCATTACGATCAAACTCTTGACCTCCTTCCTCCACTATATTTCCATATATCGTTATAACTTGTTCATAATCTACGAAAAATTCCTCCCAGTCTTCCGTTTTATCATCTATACCGGTAGATATTTCTTCATCACCCGATTTGTTCTTTTGTAGATTGATAGTTGCTTTTACAATATCCCTCAAACTTTCATGACTAGGGGTATCAAAATCGGTAATCCGGTCAAGCTCGACTATGAATTCAGCTCCGGACACTGATGTGAACCCTATATCTTCAATACTACTTCCGGACTCCCCTCCGAGATCACTGGAAAATTCAGCTTTAGCTACCATAAAGTGAAAAACCCCTCAAATTTTAAAATTCGCCTGGCCTTTAGGCGCTTCTCCCCAGTATCTCCACCTCGTAGCCTTCCGGATCCTTGACGAAGGCGTAGTTGCCGGGACATTCTTCCGGGGGTCGGTAATCCTCTCCTCCCGCTTCCACCGCTTTCTGGAACGCCTCCTCGAGTGATTGATCTTCGTCTGAACGGATCGCAATGTGTCCGAATCCCTCTCCCTTCTCGTACTTATCGTCTTTTCCATGGTTGTAGGTCAGTTCAAGTTCAGCTGTCTGATCCGGATGCCTGAGGAAGTAGAGCGTGAATGTGTCCATCTCTTTCTTCTCTCTTAACTCGAATCCAAAGGCCTCTCTGTAGAAATCTATCATTTGCTGTGGGGAACCAGTCCGGAGCATCGTGTGTGCGAGTTTCATAATATCTAGTTAATTATGCGAGAAACCTTATTCCACTTTCGTTTTTTTGAGATGTTAAAAGATTGCGAGCAAAGTGAATTTTATGGTAATGAGAGAGGTGTTTTTGAGCCTTATTGTGACGTCTCTGTTATCGGCTATCGGAGCTTTCCTGCTTTTCGTTTCCAGGGAAGAGTTTGATTCTCTCATGCCATACCTGATTTCACTATCCGCAGGAACAATCTTCGGAGGCGTTTTCATCCACCTTGTTTTCAGGCTGGCGAATAAGTTCAGCTACGGCAGGTTCACAGGTCTGCTTATACTGGTTGGAATGGGAGGTTCTTTTGTACTCGAGAGACTGATTCACTGGCACTGCCATCATCGGGAGAACCATGCTGAACCTATTCCCTATGTGCTTGCTGTCGGAGATTCTCTCCACAATATTCTTGATGGGATTCTTATAGCTGCAAGCTTTCTTGCCTCTGTGTCTACAGGAGTTGCCGCCACTGTAGCAGTGATCGCTCACAAGATTCCTAAAGAACTTGGGGACTTTGGTGTGATGGTTGATGGAGGTTTCTCCCGCTTGAAGGCTCTCGCAGTGAATGTCGGAGTTAGCCTTTTCATGTTTCTGGGGGCTGGAATGGTGATAGTGTTGTCAGAGGTATCCGCCTCCACAGTTCCTATACTCCTCCCACTGGTGATTGGAAACTTTGTCTATATAGCCGGCAGCGACCTACTTCCCGAGTTCAAGCAGAGCGATCAGTGGATAAGACACCTGATCGTGTTTTCAGTCGGAGTATTTGGAATGTACATTATTCCTTATATCAAACAGGCGATCTAGGAGATAAAGTCTTTCACAGTTTCAAAGAAAGACTTATCTTTCTGCTTTTGAATCCTCATTTCTTCCATAATTTCTCTCTGATGCTCCGAGAGTTCTTCGGGGATTTCAACATCTATCTTTATGTAGATGTCTCCATTTCCCCTGCCTCTCTGTCGAGGCATTCCCTTTTCTTCAAACTTCAGCACCTGTCCCGGCTGGGTTCCAGCAGGAATCTCCCCGACTATGTCCGAGTCAGGATGTTCAAGTTCGATGGAGGTGCCAAGAGCTGCATCTCCAACCCCGATCTTTACTGTCGTGAATAGGTCGTCCTGTCGCCTCTCGTATATATTGTGTTCTTCAATATTGACATACAGGTAGAGGTCTCCAGATCTTCCCGTCCTAGATTCATTACCCTCTCCACGCATCTTCATCCCCTGACCATCTCTCGCGCCCGCTGGAATATCCACGCTCAACTTATCCTTCTTCCTTTCGAGTCCTTCACCTCCGCATGAACTGCATTTCTCTTCAGGGATTTCACCCCTTCCACCGCATTTGGGGCACTCGGTTACAGTTCTCGCTCGACCCAGAGGTGTCCTCTGCATCTTCTCGACTCTTCCGCTTCCACCGCACTCTCCACATGAACGGGTCTCTCCTCCTTCCGCACCGGTTCCACTGCATTCGGAGCATTCTACCTTCCTCTCCACTTCGAAAGTTTTCTCAACCCCGTGATAGGCTTCCTCTAGGCTGATGGTTGTATGCATCTTCAGGTCTTCCCCGCTCTTCTGTCTCTGTCTCCTTCCACCAAATCCTCCTCCGCCGAAGATCTGTTCGAAGATATCCTGAAAGTTGGATGCTGCTCTTCTCTGGCCTCTGCCAGCATGACCTTCTACTCCCTGCTCGCCAAACTGGTCGTACTTCTTCCTCTTATCTTCATCCGAAAGAACATCGTAGGCCTCGTTGATCTTCTTGAACTTTTCCTCGTCCGCCTTCTCCGAATTGGAGTCCGGGTGGTACTTTTTAGCCTTTTCCCGGTATGCTTTCTTTATCTCTTCCTGTGAGGCGTCCTCTGATACACCAAGGAGCTCGTAGTATTTCTTGGACATTTTATTTTAATTGTCGTCATTAAAACTTTTATTCCTTCCAAGAATCTGTTCAGAATCCAGGTATGAAACCTTCTAGAGACTTCTCAAGGTTGGAAGCTCTCTGTATAATTCTCTCCTCGTTCCTGACGGATACGTAACTCAGGCCGCCGAACACCCCGAGCGCTCCAACCATCAGTTTTATGTTTGCAACGGCGATGCTGTTTCCTGTAAGTGTAAGGGTCAAAACAGTGGGTATCCTTCCAAGTGATGCAGAAAGATACAGTTTTTTCAGGTCAAGATCGGTCAGACCCGCGAGGTAACACACAACATCGTCCGGGAAGCCTGGAAACAGGAATATAACGGTGAAGACTATCAGACCGTGCCTTTGAGTCAGGTCGTGGAACTTTTCCATGTGCTCCTCGCTGACCACTTTTTCCACCACTTTCTGTCCAAACTTTCTCCCAAGCAGTATAGCAGTCAGGCTCCCGAGAGACATGCCTATAAAGCTGTAGAGACTTCCGAACAGGAATCCGAAAGTGTAGCCGCTCGCCACCATCGTGACGGGAGGCATCGGGGCGATAACTACCTGCAGCCAGTCAAGGAAAATCATCCCTACCGGTGCCAGCATTCCAAGTCCCAGCACCGCATTCTTGATCGACTCTGGAGATAGATCTATTGATGCGAGCGAAAATGATATTTCCAGAGGGTTGAGAAGTACTAGTGATACCAGAAAGAGGAAACCCAGCTCAAATAAATGTCTCCTGCTTGGTATCAGTGGCTTAAGTTCCATGACTAATGATTATTCCTGAGGAATAAAAAGATTCTACAGCTCTCAGTTTCTCTGGGCCATGAAGTCTGCGTACTCGTCCGCATCGAAGCTCAAAGTAGCCATTGAAACGTAACCCAGAACGACGCCGAGCCAGTAGGTGGCTATCCTGTAAATCAGTGTGGCCAGCAGTGCTGTGGAGAGCGATGCACCGACCACCACTACCGTGAGCCCGGATAGAGCTGCTTCCACCGCCCCTGTTCCGCCTGGAGTCGGGCTGAAGTTTGCAATGCTCACCAGGGGAATCAGTATCAGCGCCTCGAAGAAGCTCATGTTCATCCCGAGCGATACCGTGATTATGAAGAAAGCGATTATCTTGCAGAGATACGATGCATGGACAAATGCGAATGAAGTGTAGATGCCTCTTGGATGCTTTCCAATATGCCTGTACGAGTCCTCAAGGTTGGTTAAGAAGCGATCTATCTTTTCCACCAGGTTGGAGTCCTTGCCTGTGAAGAATCTCACCTGTCTTGCGATAAAGAATAGTATATCCTTTAGTATGGCGGGTCTTCTCCATCCCATGTAACCCATGAAAACACCAAATGTCGCCAGGCTCAAAGCCAGGGTCGAGGCCTGCTGGACCTCCGCCGGTACCACGCCATTTGCCTTGAGGTAAAGGTATCCTATCCCCGTGTAGATGGTTATAGGCATTATCACTATCAGGTCCGCGGATGAGAGCGTCGCTAGAGCCTCCTCGTAGGAGGCGTTAGATTCCTTCCAGACCAGGTACGACATGATTGGCTGTCCGCCGAACTGTCCTAGGGGTGTCACAAGGTTCAGGAATCTGCTGGCGGTGAATATCTGGAATGTCCTTGCGAATCCTGCCTTTATACCGGTTATCTCGAAAAAGTTGTGCCAGTTCATCGACCATATACCAAACGCGGTTGCACCGAAGATAATTGATAGTGACATGTAATCCTTGTTCGCCCTCCGGAAGGCATCCACCATCTTGCTGACATCGGACATGTGGAGAAGGATTCCTAGAATTATCGTGGCGACTACTGCCCAGAATACCTGTCCGGCCCTGTCCGTGTTATACCTGTCGATTTTATCCCTGATACTCTGGAGCATCCTGTATTAACTCAACTACTCTCTTCCTTTATATTATTATTCCGGGATCGTAAAAGATCAGGACTGGCTTTCTTCTTCCTCCTCATCTACTTCCTCGTAGTCGGCGTCAACCACTTCCTCAGAGCCTTGTTGATCTCCACCTATATTCTGTGCTGCTTGCTTCAGGTCTTCCTCGCTCATGTTCGAGGGATCGAAACCAGGTCTTGCTCCTTCTCCTCCATACATTTCCTGTCCGATCTGCTGGAGTTCTTCCTCGAGCTTTTCCACCGCTTCATCAATAGTTTGCTTCGCCTCCTCAAGATCTTCCATCTCTTCTGAATCTTGCTTCGCCTCCTCGACTTTATCAATCGCTTCTTCAACTGAATCTATGATTTCTTCATCAACCTGGTCCTCGAAGTTCTCGATCTGGGTGTCTGCCTGGGAGATTATCTGATCCGCCTTGTTCTTCGTCTCTATAAACTCTCTTCTCTTCCGGTCCTCTTCCTCGTGTTTCTCTGCCTCTTCTTTCATTTCCTCGATCTCATCCTCATCGAGTCTCGAGGCATCATCTATAGTTATGGAGGCTTCCTCTCCCGACTCCTGCTCTTCCGCGGAGACGTTGAGGATGCCGTCGGCGTCTATCTCGAATGTCACTTCGATCTTTGGCCTTCCCGCTGGTGCAGGAGGTAATCCTTCAAGATTGAACTGGCCGAGCGACTTGTTGTCTTTCGCCATCTCTCTTTCCCCCTGTACAACGTGAACGGTAACCATTGACTGGTTGTCCTGTGCTGTAGTGAAGGTCTTTGACTCTTCTGCGGGAATTGTGGTGTTCTTCTCGATCAGCGTCTCCGTCAGGCCACCTTTGACCTCGACCCCCAGTGAGAGAGGCGCGACGTCCAGAAGCAGGATGTCGTCCATCTCTCCCGAGATCGATCCTGCCTGGATCGCTGCTCCTATCGCCACTGCTTCATCAGGTGAGACTTCCTTGCTGGGCTCCTGTCCGGTGATGGCCTGGACGTGCTCCCTCACAGCCGGAACTCTGGTGGTTCCTCCAACAAGTATAACCTCGTCGATACTGCTCTTCTCGATTCCAGCGTCCTCTATCGCTGTCTCTGTGGGTTCTGTGGTCCTCTGGATCAGGTCCTCAACAAGATTCTCGAACTTTGACCTTGTAAGCTCGTAGTCTATATTGTAAGTCTCTCCATCCTCCTGGTGGATGAAAGGAATGTTGATCTTTGTCTGTTTTCTAGAGGATAGCTCTTTCTTCGCCTCTTCAGCGTTCTCTCTAAGTCTCTGCATCGCTTCATCGTTCGAGCTAAGGTCAATTCCGTTCTCTTCCTCGAAGATTTCGAGTATCCAGTCGACTATCTCCTGGTCGAAGTCGTCTCCACCAAGGTCGTTGTCTCCCTCGGTTGACTGGACTTCGTACACTCCGTCTCCCATCTCAAGAATCGTTACATCGAAAGTTCCGCCACCGAAGTCATACACAAGTACTGTCTGCTCCCTCTCATCGTCGAGGCCGTAGGCGAGCGAGGCAGCCGTAGGCTCGTTTAGTATCCTTTCAACCTCGAGTCCTGCTATTTCTCCGGCATCCTTTGTTGCCTGTCTCTGCGTGTCGTCGAAGTGGGCTGGAACTGTGATGACTGCTTTATCCACTTCCTCTCCAAGTTTATCTTCTGCATCGCTTTTCAGCTTCTGCAGTATCATGGCGGAGATCTCCTGCGGCGTGTATTCCTCTCCCTCGAGCTCGACCTCGTATTCCTCTCCCATGTGCCTCTTGATCGACTTGACAGTGTTTTCCTCGTTTGTGAGCATCTGATTTTTAGCTGGCTTCCCGACCAGTCTCTCTCCATCGTCGAAAGCTACTATTGAGGGCGTGATTCTGTCCCCTTCCGAGTTTTCTAGAATCTGAGGTTCTCCGTTTTTGATTGTTGCAACTGCACTTCTGGTTGTACCGAGATCGATACCGATTATCTTTGACATTTTACAATACACCTGTTTTTATACACAACAATAAAAATTTTTAAACACGAAGGTTCAATCCCTCAATCTGTAAGTAGGCGCATCTTCTGTACCTGATTCCAGTATGATCTCGATTTTTCTGCCATCCTCAAGATCCAGGCTGTAGCCGTGGTAGGGTCCCATTGCGGCATCTTCCTCAACTTCCCATTCCCTTTCAAAGAAGCCGATAGCCCTTTTCTCAAGCTCGCTAGTGATCTGCTCGTACGGATCTGAATCCTCTATTTCCATATCCCTCAGAAATTTCAGGGGATTTTCACCCATCGCTTTCACCCACAACGACTTCTGCCTCTCTCAGCACTTCGTCCTCAAACATGTATCCCTTCCTCTTCTGCTCGAGAACCCTGTTTTGTTCATCGTGCTCCCTGGTCTCCACGGCTTTATGGAGTTCCGGATCAAACTCTTCTCCCTCCGCATCAATCTTTTTCAGCCCGCGTTTCTTCAGTTCCTCGTAGAGCTGGTCGGCCACCATCTTCACTCCCTGCACAACTCCGGTCTCCTCTTCCGCTGATGCGATCGCCCTCTCCAGGTTGTCGATCACTTCGATCATGCCCTCCGCAAGTTCTCTCTCAGCCTCTTTCCTCCATTTTTCTTTCCTTTCATCCTCTTCTTTCCTGTAATTTTCAAAGTCGGCCTTCACTTTCTTCGCTTTCTCTTCCATTTCATCTCTTTCCTCTTCCAGTTCCATTATTTTCTCTTCCAGCTCACTGAGAACCTCCGCAAGCTGTTCTCTGGAAAGTTCCTCGTATTGATTATCCATATTTTCAGGAATCGAATCTGAAATTTTTAAGCCAATCTATCAAAAGCTGGCCGAGAACTTATTTACATGACGGAAGTTTACCTTGTCAGGCACGGAGAATCCGAGCATAATAGCAGGAATCTGATACAGGGACAGATCAACTCGGAGCTTACACAGAGAGGAAGGCTGCAGGCGAAAAACTTGAGAGAAAAGCTTTCGGATATTGAGTTCGATGGGGTTTACTCAAGCGACCTCAGCAGAGCATATGAAACCGCGGAAATCCTTGTTGAGGATAGAGCTATTGAAATCAAAGAGACGGAAAAACTCAGGGAGCGACATCTCGGAGAGCTTCACGACGAGCCGAGCCAGAGGTGGCACGAGATTGAAACAGAGGATCACCACGAATGGAAACCTGAGGAGGGAGAGAGCCTGAAAGAGCACAAGGATAGAGCTTCAGAGGTACTGGGTGAAGTGACTGAAGAAGATTACGAGAGAGTTCTGGTAGTCTGTCATGGAGGCACTATAAGGGCGATGATCGCCTACATACTCAACTGTGATTCTAGGCAGGTATGGAGGCTGGAGCTTGACAACTGCTCTGTAACCGGGCTGGAGAGATTCAGGGATGGCTGGAAGATAAAGTATGTGAACAGAAAACACTGAATTATAACTGTTTGAATTCCTAAAATATAGCATTTTCACGCTTTTCCACGGCACTTCCGGATTTTTGATTACGTTTCTTCTCTCTGAATCAGGTTTTCTGGAGGTTTCAGTTCCAGTAATGGCGTCAGCATTTCTTTTCTCCATGCTACCGGATCTTGATATACTTACTGCAAGAACGGTCAGGGACCATCACAGGTCTCTTTTCCATGCTCCCGGGTTCTGGATAGTTATTTCCTCTATTGTCTCAATTTTCAATTCAGTTCTGGGTGTGAGACTACTGCTTCATACATTTTTTCACCTATTTAATGATTATTTGTGCGCCAGGACTACAGGTGTTTTCTTTTTCTATCCTTTCAGGGAAAATGAATACAGTCTATTTCAAATAAAATCTCGAAAGGAGATTTCTCAATAAGCAACCTGGAAAGACTGGGGGATTACGTTTCTTTCTACATCCAGAATCGTTTTATAATAACTTATGAGCTTTTTCTGACGTTATCCGGCCTAGTATTTTTTCTGATTCTGGTTTAGCTGGGAAGGTGTGAAAAATTGATATACCTCCTTTGTTAAGAGAGTTACATGACCGAAGACGATCATCCTTTCGTGGACGAAACCGCGAGAAAGACTTCCACTATCGTAACAAAACATTCGATCGCGATCCCGGAGGACCGGCAGAAGTACAAGAAGTCGGAGAGGGCGTGGAACTGGGAGAAGATCGTTGATCTCTTCTTCCCCCAGGAGCAGTCGCCGAAGAGGAACAAGTACGCGAAGATTTTTCTCCGGGAACTCAAGGATGAGGGAGAAATAGACTCTGAGAAGCTGAATTCCTTCGATGAATGGGGTCATGAGAAGGGCAAGAGCAACCTGAAGAACAATATACTCCCCAAGCTCAGAAGGCTTGGCGTGATAAAGTACGACTACCTTGAGTACCGGGGCAGGAACGAGGGGGAGAAAGGCAGGAGAAAAATCATCAAACCGGCCAGATCCTTCACCTCAATTCTTGATTCAATAGCGAACGGCTGGGCGGCTTTCGAGTCGGCTGCATCCGAATAAAAAAAGAGGGATGACAGGGATTTCTCCCTGTGGCCGGAGGTGTGTAAAAGCATTACGTCTTGAGAGGAGGAAAAATGGTTCTCCGGCCGTTTGTTTTAAAGGGCTGTCGCGGTCAAGACCGTGGCTTCCTGGTGGAGCTGAGTTTCCATTCTCACTCCTGTTTCTTCCTGGGCCTGAAGCTCGGTCTCGAAGTTTCGTGTGTTCGCGTCGATTGTAGACACCTTTTTCAGTTGGCAGAGTTGGATGGCTGAAAATGTTCCGGGGACGACCGCCACCTTGCAAGCGACAGTCGCCCTGAGAATTTCCACGGTGTAGAGATGGCAGGTGTGGATTTTCCCTGTGTTTTAGTTTTTCGCGGTCGGCGCGAGTCGGCACCTGTCAGGTGCCAAGGCGTCATCCCGCTCTACTCTGCCAGGTTAATGGTGTTGGTGGAGAAGTATTTGGCCTTGGCCCTGGCAAAGCTATAGCTCACCGGAGACACATGCACATTAGTGTTCCAGTTCAGGTTATTCAGGGCCATGTGAATCTTCACCTAACTATTGTGAAGTGAAGTTTATAAATATTTCCTGTCAATCAACGTGAGGCCGGAAAAACTTGCTCTCAAGCCTTCTGTGGACGTTTTCCAGAACCTGCCTCAAGTTCTCCGCGTCATAGCCGTTGTACCTAACCAGCTTTTCGAGTGCTTCCTGATCTCCCTTCTCGTATCTCTTCCACAGCTTTACTGCTTCTCTTCCATCTATATCCTCGAGATTTCTTCCAATACCGAGTTCTTTCTCGACCTTCTTGAGACCTCCTGTCAATCCCAGCCTCTTGCAGGGATACATCAGGTCGAGATGTGGAATTTCTATCTCCAGATCAAAGTTGTGCTCCAGGAATGGCTGGTCGAACCTCTTTCCGTTGAAAGATACCAGTATGCTGGAGCTCTCTATCTCCTGTCTGATATTTTCAAAAGTGAGATCTTCACCTCTCACCAGTGTTCTAGTATCTCCGTTGCGGTGAAAGCTCACTGTTGTGACCCTGTTCTTCTCCCTGTCGAGTCCAGTAGTTTCAATGTCGAAAAAACACGCTTCCTGCTCGAAATTCCTGTAGGCCCTCCATAGCTCACTGTTCGGCAGCTTGTCGCCGAAGAAGTAGCTGTTTCCAACCTCAAGGTTCTTCCTCGCTTTCTCCAGAAAACTTTCAATCCTCTTCCTCTTTCGTCCGCCTATTTTTTCAGCGCTGGAAACTTGATCCCAGTGTCTTACTCCGTTTTTCCAGAGTTTCCTCTCCGTCTTCTCTCCTACTCCGGGAACCAGTATAAAGCTATTTTCCAGCCTCATAAGAAAAGAAAGATAGTGGAATAGTGTTAAGAAAGCATCTAGCTTGATGCTTTTACGTCGTCTGCCTGCACCGTTTTCCTTCCAGCGTGCTCGGCGAATTCCTTCGCATCCCTCGCTCTCTCTTCAGCGTAGTCCTCTAGCTCGTCTCTCAGCTCCTCTACTGCGTCTTCGGAAACTCTGTGAGCTCCTGCCTGTTTGATGATTCTCTTCACCGGTGCAAGTGGTAGTTCTGCCATTTCGTTTCACCTCCTTTTATGGAAAGTTCTTTTATTCTATAATAAAATTGTATTAGCTGCCTTATAAAAACAGGTTGACTTCTGCAGCTTTATTTTGTTTCATCAAACTATTTGCGTTCGTTTCTGTCGAACAGACTGTCTTTGCATGCTGAGTCCGGGTTAAGATGAGATTTGAGTGGTGTGCTAGTTCAGGCTCTTCATCTCCAGATTGCCTGATGTGTCAAGGATCGCATAGTAGCCTTCAAGTACAGGCCCCGGGTTAACAATCAGTGTGTCTCCTACAGTGTCTTTTCCTCTTGCCTCGTGGATGTGTCCAGTCAGAACCAGCTCGAAGTCTTTCTTCTCTATCAGGTCTCTCACTTCCTGGCTTCCCACGTGATTGCCTTCGGCAAGATCGAGCTGTGTATCGTGTGGTGGCTGGTGTATAACCGCGAATTTTCTCTCCGTGTTCATCCTTCCGTAGAGTTGTTCCAGAGCACTCTTGATCTCTCCCCCAGATGGCTCGAAGGGAGTTCCGAACGGTGTGATTCCGCCTCCAAAGCCGACTACTTCAAAGTCTTCAAAGCTGGCGATCTTCTTGTGGATATTCATCCTTCTCTCGATCAGCTGTTCCAGGCATTTCTCCTCCGGATCCATGTTCCCGGGAACTGCCTTCGCCATGTTGCCCTGCTTCTGCATTGCCTCCAGAACCTGCTCCAGCTTTCCGGAGTAATCGTCGTATTCGGTGGCATCCGATAGGTCTCCCGCGCAGAGGATAGCATCGAAATCCTCTTTCTTAACGATTTTCTCCAGCTTCTCGGTGTGCCCGTGAATGTCGGTCAGGAGTAGAAGTCTCATGTTAATAGATTTGAACTGGAGATTTTAATTGAATTGGATTAACTCCTGCCAAGTTCTTCTTCAAGTACCAATCTTTCCCTCCTATTATTAATCAACTCAAGTATCTCGGAAAATTTCTCCATCCGTTCTCTTTCATCAAAGTAAATTTCCTGAGGTCTGTGGTCCCACCTCAGATCCGATTCCCTTATGATTAGCCATACTATCGGTTTCAAGATGTTTCCTAGGATATTCATGTGGATAGGATACTTCAGCTTGATCATCAACTCGTCAGGATTTTCTTCAAAGTCCTTAATTTCCCTTAAGTCGAAGTATTTGCGATCTTCCCTCGTGCAGATTGTGGTTGGATTCAGGTACTCCCCCCCGAACACATACTTCGTTTCTCGAGACTCCCACTTCATCCTCCACCTTGGAAGTATTTGCGCCACATTTTCGGGTTCTGAATTGAATTCCTCCAGGAAATCCGAGTGAAAATCCGCCAGTTCTTCGTTAATCTTGAATTCAGTGTAGACTCCATTATATTCATCGAACTCTATCCTGCACACTGTCTCATCTCCCTCAATAACCTCAATCAAATCCAGGTACCTGATTTCATCTTGGTTTTCAGAGAGGCACCTAGTGACTTTCTCAGGCATATCTCCTGAAAAATGACTGTTTCCTTCAAAAATTCTTCCTCCAGCCTTCCTATCTAGGTTGGAATTTACGATATCGTAAAGATTTGAATCATCTCCAAAGCTTGAACGCAGTTCAGATGTATCGAACTTGATTACATATTCTTCCGATATCTCCGCCATTCTTACAAAGTAGAATAGAGCCCCTCCAACAGGGTTGTTAGTATCCAGAAAGTATTTCACAGTTACTAAACATCTATAATCTTCTTTAGTTTTTTTTGTGGGAATCGGGGCTTTCCCAACCTATTCTTAACTTTCCAGCACCCATACATCTACATGAAGCAGGAACTGAAGGTGGTGGACGCTGACTACCGTATTGAAGATGGAGAGGTGGTTCTCCGGCTTTTCGGCAAGTCAAAGGAAGGGAAAAACGTTCTGAGCGAGGAGAGGAATTTCCTCCCCTACTTCTACGCGGTTCCAGAGGAGGGAGAGATTGAAAACCTCAAGGGAGAACTGCAGGATTCCAATTTCGAGGAGGAAGGCGAGCCTCTTCCTGTCGAGGAAATTCAGAGAATCAGGATGGTCGATGAAAACGAAGAAAAGGAAGTTTTGAAAGTTCACACCAACATTCCTCCGAGAATCCCCAAGCTGAAGGGCGAGGTGGAGGAGCTTGATGAAGTTAAAGAATGCAGGGAGTTCGATATTCCGTTCTACAAGCGCTATCTCATCGATAAGGGTATCAAACCGGGTGAGTGGATAAGGGCGAGTGGTGAGAAAAAGAAGAGCGGGGACTTGGATGTCGAGATCGAATTAAGGCAAGTTGAAACCGGAATAGAACCTGGAGAAACTGAGTGGAACAGACTGGCTTTTGACCTTGAAGTTTACCAGGACAGGATAATAATGGCATCCTTTTACTCGGAAGGGTTTGAGAAAGTGGTCTCAACTGAGAAAATTGATAGAGATTTTGCCGAAAAAGTGGAATCGGAGAGGGAGATTATCGAAAGGCTGATCGAGATTGTGAAGGAAAAAGATATCGACATCCTGACAGGTTACAACACCGACGAGTACGATTTCGATGTTCTCAGGAGGAGAGCCAACGAAAACGGCCTGGAGCTGAAGCTGGGAAGGAACGGTGAGAGGATGAAATTCAACAGGAGGGGAAGGTTCTCCGGTGCGCGGCTGAAGGGCAGGATGCACCTGGATCTCTATCCTTTCATCTCACACATCATGTCTCCAGGACTGGAATCCGAGACCCTGGACCTTGATTCAGTGGCGGAGGAGCTACTGGGAGAGAACAAGGACGAAATGAGCTGGGAGGATATGAAGGAATCCTGGAGGGAGAAGCAGGATCTTGAGAGCTTCGCAGACTACGCTCTTAGAGACTCAGAACTGGCATTCAGGCTAGGGGAGGAGATCGTTCCACAGGTCATGGAGCTATCCAGGATAGTCGGACTTATTCCCTTCGATGCATGCCGCCTGACCTACGGACAGCTTACTGAAAACTACCTGCTGAGAGAGGCTCACGAGAGGAAGATGCTGGCTCCGAATCGACCTTCTCATCAGGAGCAGCAGAAAAGAAGGAGGAAGGGAGCCTATTCCGGCGGATTCGTATACACTCCTGAGCCGGGACTTCACGAAAATGTAGCCCTTTTCGACTACAAGTCTCTGTATCCTACCGTAATGGTGGCACACAATATATCTCCCGACACACTGAATCTCGAAGGCTGTGATGAAAGATTTGAGGTGGAAGAGTTCGGCTACGACTTCTGCCAGGATCAGCAGGGTTTCTTCCCGGAGCTGGTGGAATCACTTGTCGAGGATCGTTCAAAGATAAAGCAGGAGATGAAAAATCTGGATAAAGATGACCCCAAATACGAGTCTCTCGACAACCGCCAACAGGCTGAAAAAATACTTGCAAATAGCTTCTACGGCTACCTCGGATACAACGGTGCTCGATGGTATTCCAGGGAGAGCGCGGAGGCCACCACCTACCTCGGCAGAGAGTATATACAGGATTCGATCGAGACAGCTGAGGAGATGGGCTTCGAGGTGAGCTATGGCGACACTGATTCGGTGTTCCTGAAGGGAGAAAATATCCGGGAAAGGATCGATGAATTCCTGGAGAAAGTGAATTCGGATCTACCCGAGTTCATGCAGCTTGAGTTCGAGGGATTCTTCAGGAGAGGTTTCTTCACCTCGACCGATTCCGGGGAGGGAGCGAAGAAGAAGTACGCGCTGATCTCACCTGATGGAGAAATGAAGATAACCGGCTTCGAGCAAGTGAGGAGGGACTGGAGTCCTGTGGCTAAGGACACGCAGAAGAAGGTGCTGAGGAAGGTACTGGAAAATGAAGTAGAAGAGGCGGCTGAGATAGTTAAGCAGACTGTAGAGAAGCTGAGACAGGGAGAGATACCGGTGGAGAAGCTGCGAATTTACACCCAGATGAAGAAGAAGCCGGAGAACTATGAATCCACAGCACCGCATGTCGAGGCGGCGAAGAAAGCTATCGATAGAGGTGATGAAATTTCACCTGGTGAGACAATTGCCTACGTGATTACGCGGGGAGGGGGAAGCATTTCCTCACGAGCCGAGATACTGAAGTACGCGGAGGATTACGACTCTGACTACTACATAGAGAACCAGGTTCTTCCCGCCACACTTAGAGTGCTGAAAGTATTCGACTACACAGAGGGACAGCTGAAAGGAGAGGGAAAGCAGAGCGGACTTGACAAGTTTGGCTAAAGAGTTTTAAGCCGTTTTTTATTTAATTTGGATATGGTCCTTGGCTTTACCGGTGTAGCGGCAACAGCCGTCATCGGTATTCTCTCGATTATCACTCTTGTCTTCGGCGCTGAAATTGTGGTTTCAAAGATGGAAGGAGTGGCGAAGCACTTCGGTGTTTCTGAGGTGGTTATAGCGATGACTATTGTGGCGGTAGGCACTTCACTTCCTGAGCTTGCACTCCATCTTATAGGCTCTGTAAAGATACTTATGAGCTCAACACTACCTCTTGAACTATTCTCGCTTGATCTTTCCACGGTTTTACTTGAGAGCCACTCCGCGGCGCTTAATTCTCTGGTGGAGGCTGGGAGGATGGGTGCGGAGACAGCATCTGCTTCGACTGAAACTTTTAGAGGAAAGTCAGGTGCAGTCCTCGGAGCCAACATTGGTAGCGATGTCGTACAGCAGACCCTCGTTCTGGGATTGGTCATTTTCTCCTCCGCTCTCCTGGCTGACAGGCACAGCTTCCGGTTCTCAAGGAAGTTCCTGATCAGGGATTACGCTCCGATGATGGGAACTACACTCATGACCATGATTCTGGCTCTAAACTGGAAAGGAGTACTGAACTTTTTATCGGGCGGTTCTCTGGCGGTTTCGGGAACCCTGACGAGACTGGATGGGATTGTACTTGTCGGAAGTTTCGCGGCCTACATGTATTACCTTTACACGACTAGAGGAGAGGAACTGGCGGAACAGGGAGACGTTGAGCCTTCGAGTAGACCGTGGTTCGATCTTGCGATTGGCCTGGGGGCGATGGCGCTGGTCCTGGGATCTGCGGAGGTTTTCCTGAGAGTGGTCGAGGTCGCTGTCGCGAAGACAGGACTATCGGAGTCGATGATAGGTGTTGCCTCGGTTGGAATAGTTTCAGCGTTCCCTGAGATGATAACCGCTATAACAGGCCTCAGGCATGGCAGCGAAGGTGTTTCTCTCGGAACCTTGATCGGGAGCAATATAACGAATCCTCTGCTGGCTATAGGATCCGGGGCTGTAATTTCAACCTATGCTGTTCCGAGACCGCTGGTTCTCTGGGATCTGCCGGTTGAGACAGTGACTGCGGGCATACTTCTGCTCTATATGTTTTCGAAGGAAGACATCGGCAATGCGCTTGCAAAACCTTTCAGGTATGCTGGAGTAGGTTCGGTGGCGGAGAGACTGGAAGCCACGGAGAACAGGGTCATTTCGATCGCTGGGGCACTTCTTCTGGTAGTACTTTACTTCTTCTACCTCTATGTCAGGTTCACCTACTTCCAGTACGACTTTGCCTAATTTTACAAAAAGCCGGATTTAATAACATGGCGTGGAGACTAGAAAACTGCTTCTCGCGGCTCTTTCACTGGAATCCCTGCTGCTTGCATCTGCGGGAGTAGGAATTTATACCCTGGAATCTCCCTCAACATTCTACCTTTACGAGCTGTTTGGAGCCCTGCTGGGTGTGATACTTACCACGTTTGGACTCCTCAGGATGAGCGACCTGACATAGTTGAAGTGTTTATAAAGTTTTGACTCGTTCAGTTAGAATGCTATGGCAATTGCAATTGAAGATCGCGAGAGAAAAAGAGAAAAGGTCGAAGAATTTATTGAGAATGATGTAAAACAGATTCTTTCGATGACAGAAGATATCGATGAGATCAACAAAGATCAATTAGCTGATCATCTGGAAAGCGTTTATGAAAGCATTGAGTTAGAGGTAGGAAGATACCAGTTGGAAGAAAGAGTAGAGGAAGTTTATCAACAATTTATGGATGAAAGAATGAGTGAAGGCGGAGTATTTGGAGAGTATACTACTTGAAAACCTCTCCTGTCCTGAGAGACCATGTGACAAGATCCAGGGCTTTGATGTCGATTCCAAGTTCTTCTGAAAGCCGGCGGAGTTTCTCCTCGTATTCCATGTATTCTTCCCTGTTCTCAGGGGCGCTCGGGCTCTCTATCAGGTCGAGCTGCGACATAACCTTGAGTATGTGGCTGGAGATTATCGCAAAACCGTTACCGTAACCGATATTCCTGAGGAAATGGGAGGCTCCTTTCCAGCTTATTCCGGATACACTGTCGACAAGCCACTTCCTTGTTTTCTCCAGATTCTCCGGATCAATTCTATTTTTCAACTTGAGTTCGCCTGAAGGATCATCCAGTGTCGGCTGGGAGAGCTTCTTCCTGTTCTCCACTATGTAACTGGACTTGTTCTCCTCGTAGCTGACATCGTGATCTCTCAGAACTTCTGCAATCCTCTGTTCTCCTCCCTCATCAAGGAGACCTCTGTCATCCAGCTCTCCGGTTGCTTCCCATGCTTTCTCTGCCTCTGTCTGGGAGGTCAGGATCACAAATACAAGTTCTTTGAACATTCTGATGTCGCTTGCCTGCCTCAGCTTTTCGAAATCTTCAAGCCGGGAGTCTATCTCTTTCCTTCTCTCTCTGTACTGCTCCATGAGGTCTTCTCTTTTCATCGCAGCTCCTGCTCTATTGCTGCCTTGATCGTCGAGTACTCGTATCCCGGAAGTTTCCTTCCATTGACAAATATCTTGGGCGTTCCCGAAACTCCATTTTCGGCTCCCTGACTCCTGTCGGACTGAACCTCGTTGATGGTTTTCCGATTGGAAATACAGCTCCTGAGCTTCTGATAGTCAAGTCCCTGGGTGTTCTGTCTGGCAATGTTCATGAGCACGCTCTGAGTCGCCCAGTCCTGGGATTCCGGCCCCTGGTTCTGGTATATAGCCTTGTGGAATTTCCAGAACTGGGATTCGTTCTGCCTCAGGACGCACTCGGCCGCTACCGCCGCCCTGGTTGAGCTCTGGCCTAGGAAAGCGTAATTCATGAAGTAGAACTTAACCTTGCCTTTTTCGATGTAATTCTTCTCCAGCCTCTGGAAGTGGTTTGCCTCGAAGTCCCTGCAGAACGGACACTTGTAGTCTCCGAACTCGACCACTGTAACATTGGCTCCAGGATTTCCGAGCATGGGTTCTCCCTTGAGCTCGAACTCTGCATTACCTGACCCTGTTGATCCGCCGAAAGCTCCAAGCGCCTGGTATCCCAGTACCGCGACTAGCACCAGCGCTCCCCCTAAAGCGAGTCCCTGTCCAGCAAGCTTCTTCCTTCTCGACATCTTCTTCTGCTTTTCCTCCTCCTTCTTTCTCTCCGCCTTCTTCACTTTCTCTTCGTCGTGTGAGTTGAGCTCGTCCTCGTGCTCTTCTCCCCAGTGGATGTGCATCTCTCTTTCAGAATCGAACTCTTCTTCACAGTATTTGCAGTCGACCATGTGGGATTCTGGTGTAGACAGGTTTTTATTTTAAACCTACCATCTTTCTCCCATGGGAGTGGTTACCTCTGCGTTAGCTACCACTGTTTTTCTACTGGATCTGGGATTGATAGCTGCATTGATCGTATTTTTAGCGAGGAAAATGGGCAAAGAGCTAGAGTTCCTGGAGCCTGCTGATGGGTTTATTTCGGATCGGAAATACTATATTGTCTTGACTGTCGCATCTATAGCGACAGCAGGAAGTCTCTACCTTTCTAACGTTCTCGGCTGGACTCCGTGTCGCCTCTGCTGGTTCCAGAGGATTTTCATGTACCCGATCGTGGTTCTTTCAGCATCAGCTATATATCTGAGGAAGGATGACCTGAAGGACTACGTAATGCCGCTGGCGCTGATCGGAATACCTATAGCTCTATACCACTCCATAATCCAGAGGATAGAACAGTTCCACTCAGCGGGCTGCTCGATAATGGAGGTGAGCTGCGAGACACAGTACACTTTCCACTACGGATACATCACTGTGCCTGTTATGGCTCTTACCGCATTCCTGGCTATAGCAGTGATCCTCTGGAGATACGACTAGTTGAGATCCAGGTGCTTCCTGTAGAGGAACTCCACATCCTCGTCCTTGCGCGACAGTATTTCAGATATTTTCTGCCTCAGCTCTTTAGAGGTCAGTACATCGTCCTCATGTTCGTCCATCCATCCCATAACTTCCTGCTTTGCATCATCCGCCAGCTCTACAGCCTCTTCCTCCGTGTAGTGTGCTTCTCTCGCGGGATAGTAAATCGAGTGCCACAGCTTTCCCTCGTCGAACTCTTCTTTCTCTCCTTGACTCTTCACGATCTTTCCCATGCTATCCAAGCCTCACGATCCCGGTCGCCAGGAGAAGCAGGATCCAGCCGAGGTAGATCATCAGCAGTCCCGCCGCCAATCTCATCCTGGCCCTGTTCATGTGCTTCCACTTTTTCATCTCCTGGACTTTCTTCGACCCGAAGTATGACATCAGTACTATGATTATCAGCGGCATCACGAAGATCAGGTTGTATAGCGCCATCATCAGCAGAGCTGTCAGGGGCAGATTGAAGCCGAATATGTTCACCATCACCGCTGTTGAGGCGGTCGCCGGCTGCACGAGAGCCTGGTGAACAACTGTCAGTATCGCCAGATATGGGCCTCCTGTGCAGGGTAGTTCCACCGCCGCCACGAAGATTCCGAGCAGTACAGCCGCGGGAGTCGTTATATTCTCCATCTTCTCCGCAATCTTTTCCGAGTACTTCTCCGGTATCATGAGAGAGGATCCTTCTCCGTACCAGAAGAAGTCCTTGATCTCCAGTAAACCTCCCGCTATGACTATGAGCGATACGAATACGGTTATGTAGTTGGCGACCTGTGTGGGTATCGATGTCAGCCCGAACAGTATTCCAAGTCCTGCCGTGAAGTATGTGAGGTAGACGAAAGTAACGTAGATCAATCCGACCTTCAGTATGTCGCCCCTCCTGTCCTGCTTGACCAGTGTCGCGACCAGCAGCAGAGCCACACCTATAGCGCAGGGGTTTACCGAGTCGACTGCAGCGGTGATAATCACAGCGGTCAGTGTAGGTAGAGTAGCGGTCACCATTAGAAGCCCTCACCCTTCTTGCTTAGACCTGTGCCCCTGTATTTTCCGTCTTTCTGGAGGTCTTGCAGTGCTTCGAGTTTCGAGGAACTGTCATAGATAACGAATATGTCGTCTAGGCTCGGTCCCTTCTTGTGCGGCGAGACAACGTACTCTGAGGGGGAGTTTGCCAGTTCCCCGGTGTACTGATCCCTGCATATGTTTCCTTCAGGCACATTGTTGCCTATTATGCACCAGTGCCTGTTTCCTCCCGTGCCTTTTCTGACAATAACTTTCAGTTGCTTCTCGTCTTTCTCTGAGACTTTTACCGTTCCGTTGTTCGTGGGGTATACCAGTTTAGAGTTCGTGAGTTTCCCGCCAAAAGTCTCGAAGTAGGCCGCGAGAGTGGCGTCTTCCCTCTTCTCGAAGATTCCCTCCAGGTGTATCCTGTTGTCGTTGTGCTCATGGTACTTCGTGATCCCGGTCCTGTCGTTCAGGTTGCACATGTAGCTGTCACCGCAGAACTTGCCCGGATCTATCAGGTCCAGTGTCTGGAGTTCCCCGTTCCTCTCCACGATAACTTCATAATCCGCATGGTAGTGGATTTCGCCGCCAGACCAGGAGGTTGCACTTTCATGCATGAATGCTCCAGCGGTGTAGAATGAGGGAACAAGCACAGCTATCAGGAATCCGTTCATAAGTATGTCCTTGTCGTGGAGTGTCAGGCTGTCCTCCCGGTAGAACGCCAGTGAAGTCAGAGTCAGCGTGGCCAGCAGTCCAAGTAACAAAAGCGGGACTACGTACCGGGTGAAGTTGAACTCCGGCGCCACGAATATCGATAAGGCTGTCAGCAGTATCGCGACTAGAGTCGACCCGATTATCCTGTGGAGCGCTCTCATACTATCAGCCTAGCAGAACTGGCATACTTCATCAGGTTCACCCTGCTCTTCCTCGAACCTCTCCCTGCATTTCTCGCAGCAGAACTTCTTTCCATCCTTCTCTATACAGGTATCCGAGTCTATTTCCTTCCCGCAGACGTAGCATTCCTCACCGCCGCTTAAGAGTCCCATAAGTATGGTTTGTCAGGCCGTTATTAAAGATGATCGCTGGAGTACCAGTCCAGTACTTTGCTCATGCCATAGGCTAGGGCCAAAAATCCTGTAACCCCGGTTCCCATAAGCATCCAGCTACGTATTCCTAGCGCCGCAGTTTCGAAGTAGGTTCTCAGCGGCGTGTAAAGCACCATTAGCTGCAGCACGATCGATAATACAAGCGCAGCAATCAACCAGTTGTTGGAAAGTATGGATTGATTGTACCTTGATCTTATCACCTGTATCCTGATCATCTCCACCAGAACCAGGAAGGTGAAAAGCACGGTCTGGGCCACGACAAGAGATTCTCCAATTCCCATACTTCCTAGAGATCTTCTGAGAGCCTGGAAGAATAGAGGTATGCCGGCCACAGCCATAATTCCTCCGATACCGATTATCGACGCCATCATCCTCCTGTTTATAACCGGTTCTTCTTTGCCTCTCGGTTCTCTCTCCATTATACCCTCTGACTTGGGATCTGTACCCAGAGCTAGTGCGGGGAGCCCATCGGTAACAAAATTGATCCATAGAAGCATTATAGGTGTCAGTATAAGTGCCTCCGAGCTTGAGCTGAATACCTGCGGGAATAAGGCGGTGCCCAGCAGTATCCCGAAGAATACAACCATCACCTCTCCGGCGTTGGCCGATAGCAGGTAGTTCACGAACTTCCTGATGTTGTCGAAGATTCCCCTGCCCTCTGCTATCGCGTCCCTGATAGTCACAAAATTGTCATCCTGGAGCACCATGTCGGCGCTCTGCTTCGCAACGTCTGTCCCTCTCTGCCCCATAGCGACTCCTACGTCAGAGTTCTTCAGAGCTGGAGCGTCGTTCACACCGTCGCCTGTCATCGCCACGTTGTATCCGTTTGATTGCAGAGCCTGGAGTATCCTCACCTTGTGTTCCGGGGAGACGCGTGCGAATATCTCTACCTCCCCGACTTTCTCCTCCAGTTGCCTGTCGCTTAACTCTTCAACTTCTTTACCTGTCATCGCCCCTTCCGGATCGAATCCTATCTGTCCTCCTACAGCCTTCGCAGTCTCGATGTTGTCGCCTGTAGCCATGACAACATCGATTCCGGCATTACGGCAGTCGTCAACCGCTCCCTTTACCTCACTTCTCGGCGGGTCTATCATGCCCTGGAGTCCGAGGAATACCATACCGGATTCGATCTCTTCATCCGGGGCTTCAGGATTTTCAACCCCCTTTTTAGCAAACCCGAGAACTCTCAGCGCTTCCTCCGCAAATTCTGTATTTTTTTGCCGTATTTCCTGTCTCTTCTGATCTGTAAGTTTTTCTTCCTCTCCATCAATCAGAACTCTGTCACACCTCTCAAGCACTGTCTCCGGAGCTCCCTTCATGTAGGCCTCTTTCTCTCCTGTTATCACCGTCATCCTTTTCCTGTCGGATGAGAAGGGAATGCTCTTCTGCCTCTCGAAGTAGGGTGTTGCATCCGCCTTCATCGCCGATACGAGAAGCGCTACCTCTGTCGGATCACCGTAAAAGTCTTTATCCTCGTCTTCAGGAGCTCTCTCCGCGTTATTGCAGATGTAGCCGCACTCGAGCATCGGCTTCAGATCCATGTTTTCTTCTCCATCCAGCAGAAACTCTCCATCCGTGTCGGCACCCTCTCCAGTCACCTCGTACTCCTCGCCCGAAAAGTAGGCCTTCTTCACGGTCATCGTGCCCTCAGTCAGGGTGCCTGTCTTGTCAGTCACGATAACGTCAACCGATCCCAGCGACTCCACCACCGGCAGCCTCCTGACCAGCGCGTCCTTTTCCAGCATCTTCTTGGAGCCGAGGGCGAGTGTGAGAGTGACCACTGCTGGTAAACCTTCAGGCACAGCCGCAACAGCCAGAGTTATCGCCACTAAAAGTATCGATATCGGGCCAGCGGAAGTGAAGAAGAACTGTATCGCGGCTACAAGCCCGATAACACCGAAAATACCGTAACCTATCTTCCTGCCCAGCTCATCCACCTCCTTCTGGAAGGGGGTCTTTTTCTCGTCAGCCTCCTCTATCTGGGAGGCTATATCCCCAACCTGCGTATCCATGCCTGTCTCGACCACTGTAGCCTTTCCTCTACCCCTGACCACGTTGGTGTTCATGTAGACCATGTTTTGTCTCTCAGCCAGCGAGGTAGCTTCGTCCAGAGTTCCGGTTTTCTTCGATACCGAAGTGCTCTCTCCTGTAAGCGCCGACTCGTCTGTCTCCAGGCTGTGCTGTTCGATGAGCCTCGCGTCCGAGGGCACCGCGTCTCCCTGTTCCAGGAAAATAATATCGCCTGGAACAACCTTCCTTGAATCAATCTTTTTCTTCTCTCCATCTCTAAGCACCGTGGTTTTTGGAGTTGAGAGATCTTTAAGAGCTTCTATCGATTTCTCCGCCTTGTAGTCCTGTATGAAACCGAAAATCCCGTTCGCAGCCAGTATAAGAAATATCAGTCCTGCCTCGGTGTACTCGGGCGAGTGCCCGGGTAGAAAACCCACAGCGAGCGAGAGAAGCGCCGCAAGTATAAGGATGTAGATCAGAAAATCGTGGAACTGGCTGAGAAAAATCTTTACGGGAGACGCGGATTCCTCCTTGCTTATCTCGTTCTGCCCCTGCTCCTCCAGCCTTTCTCTGGCTTCCTCTCCAGAAAGGCCTTCGCTGGAAGTATCAAGGCTTGAAAGTACTTCTTCCTCGCCCATTTCGTGCCAGGACATTGTCTTGCAATGCGAGAACTTTGTTAATAATAGTCACGCGGTGTGTATGCTCTCCCCTTTCGCGTCCTCGCAGGCCTCCGCCAGTGCCTCAGGGAAAGTAGGGTGGGCGTGAACGGTTCTGATGATGTCATCGAGGTAGGCCTGCATTTCAAGAGCAAGGGTGGCCTCGGCTATTATGTCGGAGGCTCTTGGACCCACTATCTGTACCCCAAGCAGTTCTCCCTCTATCGAGGCAACCACCCTTACAAAACCGTCCTCCTGCTCTGTCGTGAGCGCTCTGCCAGACGCAGAGAATGGAAACCTCCCGACCTTAACCTCATCGTACTTTTCTTCAGCCTCTTCTGGATTCATTCCAACAACAGCCAGTTCCGGATCGGTGTAGGTGACCTTAGGAATGTACTGGTTGTCCATCGCATCATTCTCTCCAGCTATTACATTAGCGGCGACTTTTCCCTCCCTGTAAGCCTTGTGAGCGAGCATCGGATCTCCTGCGGCATCTCCTATCGCGAATATGCTGTCATCAGTTGTTCTCATCCGTTTATCTGTCTGGACGAAACCATTCTCAAGCTCAACTCCCGTATTCTCAAGATTCAATGATTCGAGGCCCGGCTCAGGGGTTCTCCCGACCGCGACAAGAATCTGATCTCCCTCTATTCTTTCCTCCTCTCCATCTCTATCCGCCACCAGTATCGCCTTATCTTCCTCGTACTCCACTTTCTTCGCCTCCGTATTCGTGTAGATCTCGTCGTCGTAACAGGCGCTGGCCTCCTGGATATTGTCCCCCAGTTCCCGGTCGAATGCGGGCAGAACCTGGTCGAGAGCCTCAACGACCTTGACAGTGGCTCCAAACTTGCAGAACTTTGTGACCGCCTCCATGCCTATGTATCCTCCGCCGACCACCACTATCTCGTCAGGGATCTCCTCAAGCTGCAGCAGCTGTCTCGAAGATATAATCCTCTCCTTGTCGAACTCCAGTCCGGGAACCTCTATCGGCTGGGAACCTGTCGCGATGATCGCATTGTCGAACTTGATAGTCTCGGCGTTGTGCTCCATCTCTATTCTCGCAGTCTCCGAGTCCTGGAAGAACGCCTCTCCCTTCTTGAACTTCACACCGTGCTTCTGCAGCAGACTCTCTATCCCGCTGTCAAGCCTCTTGACAACACTGTCCTTCCACTCCTGTATCTCTCCGAAGTCAACTTCAAGCTCCCCTGTGTGAATCCCTATCTGGTTCCAGTGCAGTATATCCTGTTCGAAGTTTGCCGCATGTATCAGTGACTTTGCGGGGATGCATCCATGGTTCAGGCAGATACCTCCGACTTTCTCCTTGTCAACCAGCACCACATCGAGCCCTTTCTGTGCAGCTCTTATAGCTGCTGTATAACCTCCAGGTCCTGCACCGATGACAAGAAGGTCAGTTCCCTCCTCTATGTCTCCTACTACCATTAGAGCTCGAGTATCATGTTTTCCGGGTCTTGAAGGTTTTGAATGACTTCGTTCAGGAATCTTGTGGCATCTGCGCCGTCAATTATCCTGTGATCGTAACTGAGAGATAGCTTCACAGTACTCCGAGGCTGTACCTCTCTCTCTACCACTTCCGCTGTCTGCTGTATCTTTCCCACGCCGAGTATGGCGGCCTGCGGATAGTTGATTATCGGTGTGAACTCCTCTCCGCCTATGACTCCCAGGTTGGTGATGGAGAACGTCCCGTTTCTCATATCTTCAGGCGATAATTCGTTTTCTCTCGCCTTTTCTGCCTTTTCACCTATCTCCTCCGCCAGCTCCACTATGTTTTTCTCGTCGACCTCTTCTATCAGAGGGATCATCAGGCCTTCATCTGTATCCACAGCAATATTGAAGTCGTAGTGGTTCTTCATGATCAGGCTTTCATCCTCCTCGTCCAGCTCAGAGTTGATCCTCGGGTGCTTCTCCATCGAGAGCTGGACCGCCTTCATTATGAAAGGCAGGTATGTAAGGTGTGCTTCCACCCCATCCTTCTTCTCCTCTCTCAGCTCCACCAGCTCGGTGACGTCAGCGGTATCAAAATGTGTCACATGCGGGGCTGTGAACCTTGATTCCTCCATCCTGTCTCCCACAGTTTTCCTGACTTTCGAAAGTTCTATCCTTTTCTCCTTTCCTTCAATCTCCACTTTATCTTTTCCATGTTCTTCTCCAGAATTTTCCGAAGCTTCCTCCTTCGACGCTTCCAGAACATCTTCCCTGGTGATCTTTCCGCCTCTTCCAGAACCGTCTATACTTTGAATCTCGACTCCTTTCTCCCTGGCCAGCTTTCTCACCGCCGGAGTTGCCTTGACTTCTTCGCTTACAGAATCCTGAACTTCTTTTTCTTCAACCTCTTCAGTTCCAGCATCTTCGTCCTCCGCGGCTTCCAGCACTTCTTCCTCGTTTATCCTTTCCCCGGTCTTTATCTCCGATAGTTGAACTCCTTTCTCCTGAGCGAGCTTCCTGACCTTAGGTAGTGCGAGGACATCTCCACCGGAGCTATTTTCTATATCTACATCCTCATCATCTCCTCCTTCACTCTCCCTTTTCCCTTCCTCATGCTTTTTTTGCTCCTCGTTCTGTTCCTTCTCTTTCCCGGCATCTCCTTCCTCTCCCCCATCAGTATCAAGTATCATTATGACGTCTCCGACTTCCACCTTGTCGCCGGGATCAGCGAGAAGTTCATCCACGGTTCCATCTGAAGGAGCTGGAATTTCGACCACGGCTTTATCGGTCTCCGCCTCTCCCACAACCTGGTCTTCTTCCACTTCATCTCCTTCATCCACTTCCCATTCAAGGAACTGTCCCTCTGTAACTCCTTCACCTGTGTCGGGAAACTTGAACTTGATCTCGATCACCTAGAATTCCAGAACTCTTTCAAGTCCTTTTACGGCTCTCTTCTTGTTAGGCATGTAGTAGTCTTCCAGAGTGTACAGGGGGTAGGGAACATCCGGTCCAGTGACTCTCTCCACCGGCGCCTCCATCTTGAGTATGTCTTCCTCCTGTATCCTTGAAGCCACTTCAGCTCCAAAACCAGCGCTTCTTGGCGCTTCATGCAACACCATAGCTCGCCCTGTTTTCCTGACCGATTCATGCACTGTATCGAAGTCTGTGGGATATATGGTTCTCAGGTCGATGATCTCCACGTCAGCATCTACCTTGTCTGCTGCGTCTTCCGCAACCGGGATCATAGCTCCCCAGGAGATCAGGGTAACTTCTTCTCCCTCTTCAACTACTTTCGCTTCTTCCAGCTCGACTTCTTTCTCACGGTCGACTTCCTCTGAGAATGCCCTGTAAATCTTCTTGGGCTCAAGGAATACCACGGGATCATCCATCTGGATCGATTTTCTGAGAAGAGAGTAGGTATCCTGGGGGTTGCTGGGAATCACGACGTGAAGACCTTCAGCGTGAGCGAAGTAAGCCTCAGGAGATTCCTGGTGGTGCTCGAGGGCGTTTATACCTCCTCCGTACGGAGCTCTAACAGTCATCGGAACTTCGTAATCGCCCCTGCTCCTGATTCTCATCCTTGAAGCGTGTTCCTTGATCTGGTAGAAAGCGAGATAGGAAAAGCCTGAGAACTGCATCTCCACCACCGGACGAAAACCGTAGATGCTCATTCCTATTGCTGTCCCGGCAATTCCCGACTCCGCCAGAGGACTCGAGAAACACCTTTTCTCACCGAACTCCTCCTGAAGTCCTTCCGTCGCCCGGAAAACTCCTCCATCCTCTCCAACGTCCTCTCCATAGGCTATCACTTTTTCATCTTCCTCCATCTCGTCGTGGAGCGCCGCGTTGACCGCTTCAACTATGTTCATCTCTTCGGAACTTCTGGAAGTTCCATCACCATCTGAGGCTCCGGTAGGCGCCATTACGAATCAACCTCCAGTTCCTTCCTGAAATGTTCTTTCTCTTTTTCCAGCAGATCCGGCATTTCGTCGTAGACGTAGTCGAATAACTCGTCGAAGCCGGGGTCTTCCGATTCAATAGCCTCTTGGGCGGCTTCGTCAACTTTTTCTTCGGCTTCCTCTTCGAATTTTTCCAGTTCTTCGCTCCAGATGTCTTTCTGCTTCAGGTATTCTCTAAACCGTTCTATTGGATCGTGTTTCTTCCACTCCTCCACCTCTTCTTCATCCCGGTAGCGTGTCGAGTCGTCCGAGGTCGTGTGGTCTTCAAGCCTGTAGGTCAGGGCCTCGATCAGAACTGGATTTCCGTTTCTCGCTTTCTCAAGAGCTTCCCTAACCGCCTTGATCACCGCAAGTATATCGTTTCCATCCACCTGGACTCCCTCGATCCCGTAGGCGATGGCCTTCTGTGCCAGCGTCTCCGAGTTGGTCTGTCTCTCAACAGGCATCGATATCGCGTACTGGTTGTTCTGCACGAGGAAGATGGAATGTGCATCATAGACCCCCGAGAAGTTGAGCGCCTCGTGGAAGTCTCCCTGGCTGGTGCTTCCGTCACCTGTGAATCCAAGTACCGCCTTATCATCGTCTTCAAACTCCATCGCCATTCCTATTCCCGCTGTGTGGAGGTTCTGGGTTCCGACCGGTATTGCGACAGGAAGAGTATACAGCTCGGAAAGACCTTTCTGGCCGTTCGCGTCACCCATCCACCTCCTGAATATCTTTTCTAGGGGTGCTCCTCTCATTATGAAGGCGGCGGTCTCCCTGAAAGAGGGGGTCATCCAGTCTTCGTCTCCGAGAGCGAACATCGCTCCTATTTGGGCAGCTTCCTGCCCCTTGTGGGGCGCGTAGGTGGAAATCTCGCCCCTTCTCTGGAGTGAGAAAGCTTTCTCGTCGAACTTTCTCGCCACCATCATGTTCCTGTAGAGTTCTTTCATCTCTTCTTCCTCGAGTTCCAGTTCCTCGTCCGAGTCCATGACCTCGATCTTTTCTATCTCCGTGGAGAATACCTGTTCCCTGGACATTATGTTTGAGAATCGACCAGACTCGAATAAAAAAGGTGGTTTGCGACCTTCCGGTGAACTCAACAACCTAAATAACGGATATCGACAATTCTGAGTTGTGAAACTGGAAAAGCTGTTTCTGCCGGAAACTGTGGCGGTGGTCGGAGCTTCGAGGCAGGAGGGGAAGACCGGCCATGAAATCTTTGACAATCTTCTCCACGAGTTTGAGGGAGATGTAGTTCCGGTGAATCCAAAGGCAAATGAGATACATGGAGTCGAATGCGAAGATGAAGTCCCGGAAGACGCGGATATGGCGGTTATAGCTGTTCCGGCGAAGATCGTTCCATCAGTGATTGAGGATTGTGGAGAGAAGGGAGTGGAGGCAGCGATTGTTGTTTCTGCTGGCTTTTCCGAGTCCGGCGGCGAGGAGCTTGAGCAGCAGCTTCTGCAGAAGGCGGAGGACCACGGCATCGATCTGCTTGGACCGAACGTCCTGGGATTGATCAACACTGAGAACTCCATGAACGCCTCCTTTGCCTCCAAGATGCCTGAGGAGGGCGAAATTAGCTTTATGAGCCAGTCCGGTGCGTTCTGCACCGCGATTCTCGATTACGCGAAGGCGGAGCACATAGGATTCAGGCATTTCGTCTCCCTTGGAAACAAGTCGATGCTGGACGAGGTTGACTTCCTGAGGAAGTGGAGGGAGGATGAAACAGAAACTATACTTTCATACACGGAAGGAATAGAGAACGGCAGGGAGTTCATAGAAGAGGCGAAGAAGACCTCGGAGCAAAAGCCGATCGTGATGGTAAAGTCGGGGAGGACCGACCAGGGGGGTGACGCAGCATCCTCTCACACTGGATCGATCGCAGGGAGCTACGAGGCTTATAAGGCAGCTTTCCGGAAGTCAGGAATAATCGAGGCGGAGTCCAACCGGGAGCTGCTCGACTTCGGGAGGGCCTTCAACTACCAGCCTCTCCCTGAAGGAGATAGCATCGCGGTGGTCACGAACGCTGGAGGTCCTGGCGTGATAACAACCGACGAGATATCCGAGCATGGACTGGAGCTGGCTGAGTTTTCCCCGGAAACCAGGGATCGGCTGGGGGAATCCCTGCCGGATGAGGCCTCCGCTCACAATCCTCTGGATGTGATCGGGGACGCGGGACACGAGCGCTACAAGAATGCGCTTGAAGCAGTGGTTGAGGATGAGAATGTGGACGCAATCATTGTCCTTCTGACCCCGCAGGCGAACACGGAGATCGACAAGACGGCGAAGACGATTTCAAATATCTCAGAGGAATCAAGCAAACCTGTATTCGCCTGTTTCATGGGGGAGGAGGACGTGGAGTCGGGCATCGAGATACTTGAGGAGAATCACGTTCCTGAGTTCAAGGATCCTATGGATGCGGTCTCGACGCTTGAGGCGATGAAAAGCTACGGCGAGTTTCTTGACAGAGATGAGAGCTACAGGGATCTCGAGTTTGATAGGGAGAAAGCTGAAGAGGCTCTGGAGAAGTTTGAGAACTTTGAGGACAAGGAGGATCTTTTTGCCTATTACGGCTTCAGCGTTGCGCTGACGGAGGTTGCGGAAGCCCCGAGAGACGCGACAGAGGCTGCACCGAATATCGGGTATCCTCTTGTCATGAAGATCGATTCCCCGGATATAAAGCACAAGACTGATCTGGGAGCGGTTGAGACAGGAGTTGAGACCAGGGAAGAAGTGATGCAGGCGTTCCAAGAGATTGTGGAAAATGTGCATCGGAATGCTCCAGGATCTGAGATAAAAGGCGTCCAGCTCCAGGAGCAGCTTGATGGAATTGAGGTGGCTCTAGGCGTGAAGAGGGATCCACAGTTCGGCCCCATGGTTATGGTTGGACTCGGTGGCATCTACATAGAAGTTTTGAACGATGTCTCGTTTGGTATCGCTCCAATCTCAGAGGAGGAGGCGGAGATCATGATAGACGAGCTTGAATCCCATGAAATGTTTGAAGGTGTGAGGGGAGAGCATCACAATCTCGAGCCGGTGAAGGATGCGATCATCAGGCTCGGCGAGATGGCGCTCAACCACGAAGAGATTCAGGAGATCGACCTCAATCCCGCGATGCTGAGGGATGGAGAGCTCTACATTACCGATATAGCGATGGAGATAGAATAGGTTAGATGTTCGAACTGGAGTTATGAGTTAGGAAAATAAAGAGTTTGATTTTCTTAAAGTGGTGTCAGACCTTCCACACTGTCGGTATCAATTCTTATTCTAAGTTCTCCGTCACTTCTTGTATTTCTTCTATATTCTAAATTATCTGTTTCTTCTTCCAGTGCTTCTATAACCTGCTCTATTGTATGTATATTTCTTCCTCCTATGCCTCGAACATCTACAAATTCTATATCTACCCCGTATTTTTGATATCTCTGTAGTTTCTGCTTGACTTCATCCTTGATATCTTCTTCATTATCGCCATAGGATACGAATACGGAGAAAGGAGCGTTACGGACTATTTCTTCAAACTCCTCTCTATAATCTCCTTCAGTATATTCATCGGAACTTCTCATCTTTTTATGTAATTCTCTTAAATATCCTCCTTGATCGAAATATTCAGCTGTACAGAAATTGACGATAGTTACTCCCTCTTTCCCATATTCCTGCCTCAAATCTCTCTTCTTCTCATCTATAGGTCTTCCATCCCTCCAAATCTCTCTTAGGAAAAGTGCATCTTCCAGAATATCGAGATGTCTTTCCGATATTAGACCTCCGAAATAGTCTACTATATCTGCGATATCCTCGTCATCTTGGTTCTCTTCAATAGTTTCTATATCCTGATGTACATCTGTCCTATAGAATTCCTTTACTCTTCCCTCTTCAAATTCCTCTGGCAGTATTTTCTGGAAAAGTTCTTTCTTCTGTTCCTCATCTAGTTCAGCTATATTTACATCAAGCCTACCTTCTTCCCTATTTACTGATACAGATTCGGAACCTTTAGTATCGTCTGAATGAATATGTATGTGGTTTTCCTCAGTATTACCTACATTACTAATCAAATCAATATTCAGGTCTGCTTGAACCAGGTTTTTCAGCTTCTCTAGCAAACTTTTACCTCCTAGTATGCCGTTTTACGAAATCTACTAGGGAGGAAAAGTTGTCATTCAAGAATATTTCGGATCCTTTTTTTACGCCCCCCAGTTCATCTTTTTTGATATTCTCTCCTTCTCTATCCAAGATTCGTTCTCCGCTTTCTGATTCAACAATGTAACCATCTTCATCCACTTCCTTGTCAAATACTTCTAATACGCCTTCTATGGCATCTTTTTCGAAGGTTACTTTGGTTTCTGGCATCTTATTGACCCTGGATTATAGCTGGGGAATTTAATTCTTATAATCCTTACACACATGGATTGTTATTCCCTATATAAAGGATTTATTCGTGGTTTATAGTTTCATTCAATATCATGTTTGGGAATTTAATGTAGTCAAAAACTGAGTATACCTGTGAATAAGCTATAAATTTCAGTTATCTTGTTAATAGGAGATCTAGTTTTCAAAACCAGCTGAATTATTAGGATTTGAAATACAATTCAGTTGTATGAGGTTATCATGAATTCCGAGGACTGGAAAGAACTGGTTGAAAGGTTCAGGGAGCATTTCGGTGAGAGAAAAGTTTCGCAGGAAGAGGATGTGATAGAGTTTGATGGAGGTTCCTCGAGTTTCAAAGTTACGAGGGAAGGTGAAGTTGAGGCTTCTATGCCTCTTCACTCTTTCAGTACCGGGAGCTTTGAGAGTGTAAGCTTTCAGGATGACTGTGTGAAGGTTTTCTGCGATGAGGTGGAGTACGAGTTCAGGAAGTGAGACTTCGATCGTACTGGTTTAAATCTCTTGGTTAGATTGTGTTTATCGTGTTTGGGAATTTGGGTGAACTAAAGGAAGAAAGTAATCCAGATAGCTCAATACCTGAAGCTATGCAGGCTTTGAAAGGCGGTTCTGAGGTTGATTTTCATGAGAGAAAGGTTGATAACTCAGTTTCAGTCAACATGTTCTATCCTGAATTCTCTGAGAATCTTGATCAGGGAAGGGGAAGGGATGATCTGATCGAATACGTTAGATCAGAGCTTTTGGTTAAAAGAGGGGAAAGTAACCAGGCGTACGACAGAAAAGATGTGTTGAGCTTGAGCAGGTATCTTCAAAGGATGCTGGACTTGGAGAAAAATATCAGGGGCAAGGATCTGGTGGATTATGTGGAAGAATTTATTGAGGAAGATGGGAAACCTGGTTATCTCGAAGAATTTGAACCTAATTTCTGACCTCTTCCCAGCTCTTTTGAAGCTGAAATTTCTATAGAGGTTATGGTAGATAGACAGGAGGCTCTTGAACTCCACTCCGAGAATCCGGGCAAGCTTTCCGTTGAGTGTTCTGTAGATGTCGAGAGTTTGGAAGACCTTGACCTTGTATACACTCCTGGTGTGGCGGAACCCTGCAGGCAGATAGATGAAGATGAGGAAAAGGTCTACGAATACACTTCAAAGGATAATCTTGTGGCAGTAGTTTCGAACGGCTCTGCGGTTCTGGGACTGGGCGATATAGGGCCGGAGGCGGCGATGCCGGTGATGGAGGGAAAGGCCAACCTGATGAAGAAGTTCGGTGGCGTGGACGGATTCCCTATCTGCATAAATGCGGACTCCGTCGAAGAGATTGTAGAGCATGTGGAGAGAGAAGCACCTACGTTTGGTGCGATCAATCTTGAGGATATTGAGGCTCCGGAATGCTTTGAGGTTGAGAGAGAGCTCAAGCAGAGGCTGGACATACCGGTTTTCCACGACGACCAGCACGGCACCGCTATAGTTGTTCTCGCTGCTCTGGAAAACGCCCTAGAGCTTGGTGGGAAAAGGCTGGAGGATTCCAGGATTGTGATTTCCGGTGCCGGTGCTTCAGGTATCGCTGTTGCAGAGTTTCTCCTGGAGGCAGGAGCTGAAAAGATAGTTCCGCTCGACTCTTCCGGCATTCTGAGAACAAATGACGAAAACCGATACAAGGCAGAGCTCGCTGAGAAAACCCTTGTCTCCGAGGAGTTCGGAAGTCTAGAGGATGTGATGGAAGGTGCGGACGTTTTCATAGGACTTTCTGCTCCCGGGATAGTCTCAAAGGAGATGGTGGAGTCGATGAGTGATAAGCCGATAGTATTTGCGCTGGCAAATCCCGAACCCGAGATCGAACCCGGGGAAGCCAAAGAGGCTGGAGCATTTATCACAGCTACAGGTAGATCCGATTTCGACAACCAGGTCAATAATTCGCTTGCCTTCCCGGGAGTCTTCAGGGGCGCGCTTGATGCACGAGCCTCCGAGATAAACCAGGAGATGAAAAAAGCCGCTTCAGAGGCTATAAGGGATTTTATCGAGCCAGAAAGAGACAGGATTGTGCCGGAAACACTTGATCGTGAACTCGCGATGGAGATAGCAGAGGAAGTTGAAAAAGTTGCTGACTGATTTTAACTTTTTCTGAATATTATGAATTATGAGGCTTAGAAATAAAAACGATCTTTGGAGGGTTCCTGGATGGCTGGAGAATGAAATGCAGGATTTTGAAGAGGATTCAGAAGAATATTGGCTGCTGGAAACCATGAAGCATCACGTGGAAAACTATTTTCGGGAAACTCAAGAGGGCTTATTACGCCGATGATGAAACCGATTTGAGTTATCTTCAGGTAGTCAGAGCTCTAGATCAGTGGCAAATGAGTGAAAATAGTAGATCCCTTGAAAATTTGTTGGAAGCTAAATCAGTTTTCTTTGATTATCTTGATATCTTGGGGAGTGAGAAAGAGGTTTTAACGGTTTAGTTTTATTTTGGTAACATGGATCAGGAAGTCAGGGATCACTATATAAGAGCTGGAGAAGTCATCCAGAAGGCGAGGAAGAGGGCGAGAGATATCTCCGAGCCGGGGAACAAGCTTGAAACCATAGCCGAGGAAATTGAAGCAGTTATACGTGAAGAAGGGCTGGAACCTGCTTTTCCAGTGAATCTTTCGATCAATGAAGAGGCAGCTCACTACACGCCTTCAAATGATGAGGATCGTGTTCTGAAGCCTGAAGACGTTCTGAAGATAGATATAGGGGCGCATTCGGAGGGCTATATTGCTGACACCGCGCTAACGGTAAATCCTTCGGGAAGCTACAGGAAAATGGTGGATGAAGTGGAGAAAGTTCTTGAAAGAGCGCTGGAGTTTATAGAGCCGGGTAAAACTATAGAGGAGTTCGGAAGGTTCGTGGAGAGCCAGGTATCTGAGGACTATGAACCTGTGAGAAACCTGACAGGCCATTACCTTGGGAAATATACACAGCACGCCGGTATTTCAATTCCCAACGTGGAGAACGCCTCCTCCCATGAGTTCGAGATAGGTGACGCGATCGCGATTGAACCTTTCATAACAGATGGATCGGGCAAGATCAAGAATGGAAAGCCCGGCAATATCTACAAGATGAAGAAGGACAGGAATGTTAGAGGAAGGGCACAGAGGAAGCTTCTGGGCGAGATCAAGAAGTTCAACGGCCTTCCCTTCACCACTAGATGGCTGGATTTTGGCGCGAGACAGAAGATGGCGATGAAGAAGCTGGTTGATTCCGGTGTTGTGAAATCCTACGAGGTCCTGAGGGAGGAGGCGGGTGGAACTGTTGCACAGGCCGAGCACACGGTTCTGGTTGGTGTTGATGATGGAGAAAATATAGTCACTACGAGGAATTAGAGTTTGCATCTCTCCCGGTCTATTTGAGTAAAAGTGTATAGTGCCGAACCACTCAGAAGCAGGATACCTACCACTTTGAATAAGATGCCATTGAAGGGGAGCAGTGCGTAAAGGCTTGTAAAACCTGCGAAAGCCAAGAAAGTTGTTGCACAAGCAGGGCAGGCCGGAGCCACTATTGAAGTAAGAATTCCGGGTATAGAGCCAATATCTGACTTATTGAGCTGTGAAGCATTTACCAGCCGAAAAGCGGCGAGCACAATGTTTAGACCTATTAGAACTGAAGTTATCAATGTTAGAATCAAAGATATAAGCGAGGAACTGAGAATAAATCCATTAATAAGATCCGGAATAAGCTTTGATAGAAGTGTAAAATTGCCTTTTCTGAAGTAAATAAATATAGCTGAAGAATTTGTTGAGAGGGAAAAAAACATGAAGGATGTAATTGTGGAAATAGCAGCGATAGAGAAATATAACGGTCTGCTTAATATTCCTGCTATTTTTTCAATTTCCCTTGTCATTTTCTGGCACGTTCAAGTTCTGCCTCTATAACATTCTTCAGGGATGAATAGGGTTGAGCTCCCTGGATAGAAACAAATCCGTCCTCTGTGTTCCCGATAAATATTGCTGGCGTCCCTAGTCTGCCGGCCAGCGATTTTATCTGTCTTTTATCTTTCTCTGCTTCCGAGTTGTTTGAATTAATGTAACAGTTTTCGAATTCTGAGACGTTGATAGCTGTATTTTCCGCGTAATTCAGGTATTCGTTCAAAGGTTTCCTGCTATTTTTCCACTCATCCCTGTTTTCAAAAAGAAGATCGTGGAACTTCCAGAAGCTTTTTTCATCCTGTTTGAACACACAGTTCGCAGCTCTATGAGCTGATGGAGCTTTCGGATGAAGCCCCTTAACAGGGTAATCCTTAAAAACAAATCTTGCTTTTCCTTTTTGAACGTAATTCTGCTTTATTTTTCTGACTGTTTCCTTGTCATCTATCGTTCCCGTGACTCTCACAGCATCATCGGGAATTGCTTCGAACCCTGCCCATTCCGCACACCATGGACATCCAAAATCTGAATATTCAACTATAGTGATAGGAGCATCTGCATTTCCTAGAGAAGGTTCGCCTTCTAGCATATCTTTCTTTATTTTAACCCTGTTATTATTGGAATCATTTTTTGAAGCGCTATCCTTTCTCTGATCTAATTTCTCGGGAGCTTTCACACTTGTTGCCGATTCCGAATCACTTATCTCGGAGAATACCAGACCCGAGGATAGTCCTACGAAAATTCCAAGAATAAAGACTCCGAACATTGCAGTTCTCACACCGAACTCAAGTTTTTCATCTGCTTGATTCATCTCTTGCTCCTCATGCATCTGTGACTGGTGGATATGTAATCCGCGCTCGGAGTCAAAGCTCTCACCGCATTTCTCGCATTTGTTTTGCCCCGTCATTGTACTTGCTTTCCTGCCTCAGGTTAATAAGGCTGCGGTTACCTCTACCTCAGGCGTAGTAATCCGGGCTTTCATCAGGTTCTTCCATTTCTTTCATCCTTTTCATCATCTGCCTGTAGTGCTCGACGTTTTCCTCTGTGGCGGTCGGGTTGATCTCTTCCATAGCTTCCTCGAAATGCTCCATCTTCACTTCTTCCGAGTCCGGATCTTCTCTAAGTGCGAGCATCGCGGCCTCCCTGCAGAGAGACTCGATGTCGCTACCAACGTAGGCGTCTATCTTCTCAGCCAGAGCATCGAGATCTATTTCATCGGAGAGCGGCATGTCCCTCGTGTGAACTTTCAGGATCTTCCTCCTGGCTTCCAGGTCAGGGTTTTCAACCTCAATATCTCTGTCTATTCTTCCCGGCCTCAGGAGAGCGGGATCGATCAGGTCGGGCCGATTCGTCGCGGCGATCACGGTAACTCCTTCCAGATCCTCTATTCCGTCGAGCTCTGTCAAAAGCTGGTTGACAACTCTGTCTCCGACTCCTGAATCTGTTCTGGATCCTCTCTTCGTTGCTATAGAATCGATCTCGTCTATGAAGAGTATGCACGGCGCTACCTGCCTTGCTTTCTGGAAGACCTCTCTCACCGCTTCCTCTGACTCTCCAACATACTTGGAATTGTGAAGCATCAGAGGCGTTTGTCCGCCTATGAGGCTACCTGTCGAGGTTTCAAGGTCGTACATCGTGGTTTCTCCCTTTTGTTCAATTGATTCAATTTGTTTCCATGCGAGATCTCTGGATGCGGTGTCAAGCTTCTGTAGGGTCTCGAAGTTTCGGTCCGATAGGATTGATTCCCTCACTTTTTCCAGGTATTCTCTGATCTCTTCGTGTTTCTCCCCGTATTCATTTTTCCCGTTCAGCTGGTATTTTGGATTGTAACCGAGTTCCATTTCCAGTTCAGGCCAAGTAACTTTCAGCACATCTTTCGCCTCTCTCAGGCTCCCTATTGTTTCCTCAATCTCTAATTCTTCAACTTCTTTGGTTCTCTCCCTGAAAGCATTCACGAGTTTTCTGGCCCTATCCTGCCCGAATTCCTGCTCTCTCTCGATAATGGGTGCTATAACTCCCTCCTTGATATCTCTGCCGTAGGTCATCCTGAGGTTATCCCTAAGCTCTTCTACCTCCTCTCGCATGTCTGGCATCGGTCTCTGCTTGTTCCTGTTGTCTTCTTTAATCTCTATCTCCTCTCCCATCACTTCCGACCTGAACCTTGTTATCTCGCCTTTACCGCTTAGGTTGACGTGGAAGTAGCCTTCTCCGTCTTCAAACTTTCTCGGAGTGAATCCCTTGAACCTTAACAGTGTCGATATTCCATCGACAAGTTCCTCGCTCTTCGAGCAGTAATCCACTTTTTTCTCGCCTATGTAGCCGTCCCCCCTGAAAGCTCCCTTAAGGAATCCGTTCCAGTTCTTCTCGGAAGCCTTGAAGAGCAGTCCTGGCACTCTGATATTTGCTGTTTTATCCTCTCTTGGAATATCGAAACCTTGATGCAGAAGTTCTACAAATGCTCTGGAGTAAACAGCTAAACCGTCTTCTCTCTCATTTATCCTTTCTTCCTCAAATATTTCCTCCAGCAGCTCTCTTATTCTTGATCTGTTGTCCTCATCACTCGCTGCTATCCTTACCTCGTCTTCTTTAAGGCTTCCCTCCGCCGAGATAAATCCCAGTAGTTCTGAAAGCGAAGGATTAAGTTCCTCCGGTATCCGTATAGTTTTCTCCTCCGAAGTTAGTTTCCTAGCATAAGTGATATGATTCATTTCCTCTACTTCTGTATCGCCTAGAGCTACCAGTTCTCCTTCTTTCTGAATGTGGAAGTTCTCCCGGTCAAGTTGCTCCCATTCAATCCGATCCTTCCCGAAGGAGTCTATCCGTGAAGGCGATGCCACCATTTCTTTCTCTTCTATTTCTGAAGCTTTCTTCCACCCTTCTGACGTATAGAAAGGCTGGTTGCCGGATACATGGATGGAACTGCCATCATCAAACTCCAGCCTGTAACTTTTGGGCACCTCTATGCTGTAGAACCGATCGACCTTGGAATCAACTATTTCTCCATTCTCGTCGATGCCTTTCGTCCTGATCTCTTCCTCAGGTTCGAAGACTGTCTTTCTATCATCCTTATGGACTTTTTCACTAATTTCAACCGCTCTATCGTAGAACTCCTCGATTGACCTTCTACCGCAGAAATCTGTGACTATAGGTGTATCTCCGGACAGGCAGAAAATTTCAGGCCCCTTTATGGAGATAAAGTTGGCGTTCGCCTCGTTCGCGACAGCCTTTGCGAGTAAAGTCTTTCCTGTTCCCGGCAGACCGTAGAGAAGTATTCCTTTAGGAACCTCTATACCCATCTTCTCGAACCTTTCAGGGTACTTCTGCGGCCATTCCACCATCTCTCTTAGCTGTTCCTTCGTGTTCTCCAGTCCTCCGACTTCTTCCCAGGTGACCTGCGGAACTTCGACCATGACCTCTCTCATCGCTGAGGGCTGGACCTTTCTTATTCCTTCGAGCATTGCATCCCGATCAACTACTAATTCGTCCATCACGTCGCTAGGTATCTCCTCGTCGAGGTCTATCTCGGGGAGAACTCTCCTCAGAACACTCATCGCGGCTTCTTTCGCCATCGCCTCTATGTCAGCCCCGACATAGCCGTGGGTTTTCTCCGCGACTTCTTCAAGGTCGACGTCGTCTGTCAGGGGCATGTTTCTGGTGTGAATCTGGAGCACTTCCTTTCTACCTTCCCTGTTCGGGACACCGATCTCGATCTCCCTGTCGAATCTTCCTCCCCTTCTCAAGGCTTCGTCAATAGCGTCAAGCCTGTTTGTCGCGGCTATCACGATAACGTTTTCGCGCTCCTCGAGTCCATCCATGAGGGAAAGAAGCTGCGCCACAACCCTTCTCTCCACCTCGCCTCCTACATCGCTTCTCTTTGAGGCGATTGCGTCGATCTCGTCTATGAAGATTATCGCGGGAGAGTTGTCCTGCGCCTCCTCAAACTTTTCTCTGAGCTGTTTCTCGGATTCTCCGTAGAATTTGCTCATGATCTCCGGACCGTTGATGGACATGAATGTGGCATCCGCCTCGTTTGCGACCGCTTTCGCGAGTAAAGTTTTTCCGGTGCCGGGAGGCCCGTGTAGCAGTACTCCTGAGGGAGCCTCGATCCCCAGCTGCTGGAACACTTCAGGGTGTTTTAGAGGCAGCTCGATCATCTCCCTGACCTGCTGTATCTCTGATTCGAGGCCTCCGATATCCTCGTAGGTTACCTCCGGTACTCTCACCTGCTGTTTTTCAACGTCTTCCACTGCCTGCTGCTTGACCTCTATCTCGGTCGCTTCAGTGATCTTTACTGCTCCTCCTGGATTTGTGTCGACCACAGCCAGCTTCGTCTCCTGCCCGAAAGAGAACCTGAAGCGATCGGCTTCCATGTCGAATACGTCGTCGAATATCGATTTTCTGCGATCGTCTCCATCCCCCGGAACTACTATGTCGCCCTGCATCACCGCCCTTCCTCTCAGAGCTCTCTGGAATATCTTCGGGTTCTGGACCTGGATCATCACTCCTTCCTCTGCAGGTGCGAGGGTGATTTTCTCAGCCTCTTTCAGCTCGGCTTTCTCAACCTCTACCTTCTGTCCGAGAGAAGTCCCTGCGTTCTTTCTCATGTAACCGTCCATTCTCGCGATACCGAGTCCTTTATCTGCGGGATAGCTTCTCGCGACTCTTCCTACGGTTTCCCTCTCGTCTTCTATTGTTACAGCATCACCCTCCGAGACTCCCAGTTCCTCCATCACGTTGGAGTCTATCCTGACTATGCCTTTTCCGATGTCCTGCTGTGCGTTGGGCGGTACCTCTCCTACTCGGAGCCTCGCCCTGCTTCCGTCTTCATTGTTGTTGTCGTTCATAATTATCTCCTCTTATCTGCTCGATGATGTTCTTATCCTCGATTATGACTTTGAAAATATGGTGGGAGACCTTTTCTCCCCAGTCCTGGAAGTAGTCTTCGATTCTTGTGACGTAGTGGTTTGCGATTATGAATACAGAGTCGTCGATCCTTGAGTTGGGTATCTCGTCCATCAGTCCATCTTTCTCATACTCGTAGGTCTTCCCGTTTTTCTTCACCTTTTGCGTGTAGCCGAATAGCCCGCGGTAAAACTTGTTTCTTTCATACACGGACTCGAACTTTTCCCTGTGAGTGTTGTAGGTGAGAAGCGAGGCCTCCTTTTCCTTGGACATATCTTCACTTGCAACTCCAACATTTAAACCTTTTTTTATTGACGTGAGTAAAAAATTCGATCTATAGTATGCATTTCTGAGACAGATATTTCTGGTAGTTCTGGAAGCTTTTGAAATCAGTGAATCAATTTACGTATGGAATATGGAGGAAAATTAAGAATTTATCTGGAAATACTTCAATCACAAGGATTAGAACAGATGTGTATTAGTGAAGATATGATAAAAGTTACTGAAAGGTATATTAATAATGGAGCTTTTTATACAAGCTCTAGAAAACCTAGTTTAGGGGAGAGGGAAAACTTCGAATAAGCTTGCGAGAACCATTATGAGAGCTGAAAACAACGAGGAAACACCCGAATACCCGCTTTCCCGGTTTATGGATGTTTACACCAATTTGCCGCCGGAAGAACGAGATAAAACTGTAGTCATAATAAACGATGAACCTATAAACTGGCATATGGCGAGAAGAAATATTGAAAATAAAACTCCTCTAGGCAAGAAAACCGGTAAAAAACTAATTGAACAAGAAATTATCTAGGGGAAGGAAAAGTGAATTTTTCTACTGATGAAATCAAACTGACAAAAGAACGACTAAAGTCTATGCCAGAGCATCTTGAGCTATCTATCGGTGGTCATGGGTCATTTAATAAAGAGGAGCTAATAAATGAGGTAGAAAAACAATCAGAAGTTGGAGAAATGGCCACTAGAAGGGAGTTGAACGCTCTAAGAAAATTTAAAGAAGTGAAGTAGGTAATGGAATTACTGGTTACTCTACCACAATACGATAAAACAACCGCATATGCGAGTGCTTGGAGTCAAAAAATAATTTCGATGGCCAACAACCTTGGTGTTAAAGTTCTTGATATTGAAAATCCAAATAGAAATAACTTTGAAAGTTACATTGAATCTAATAACGCGGATTTGATGGTTCTAAATGGTCATGGATCAACAACATGCGTTGAAGGCGAAGATGAAGAGCCAATGCTACAAAAAAATGATAATGAAGACTTAACAAAAGACAAAATTGTATATGCACGAACTTGTAGTTCAGCGAAAGAACTGGGGCCCTCTTGTGTGGAAAACGGGGCTAAAGCATATATAGGCTATGAGGATAAGTTTAACTTCATTATACAAACTAAAAAAACGACAAAACCTTTGGAGGATAAAGTCGCTGAACTTTGTCTTTATCCCTCGAACCAAGTTCCTATCTCTCTATTGAAAGGCAAAACTGCTAAAGAAGCATATGGGAGATCTCAACAAGAATATCAAGAAGCTCTTAGGGACGCTTTAACAAATTATGAGTTAGATAGTGGAGAGATTTTCAAATCGGTCGCATGGAATATGGAAGTTCAGAAACTATCAGGAGATACTGAAGCAGACATTAAACAGGTTCAATAACAGGCGGCAATAACTTCCAATTTATCAACTTCGTCTCAACATCCGGATCCTTCTTCCATCAGAATCCGATCACCTTCGAGATCAAAAATAAGTGCTTCTACAGCTATTGAATACTCGCCAATTTCAGTATTTATCCTTTCCAAGTTGATTCTTATCTTCAACTTCCTCCTCTATTAAGCCCATATGAAAGTTCTATCACACACCGATAAAAGATTTCGAGTGAAAGCTCGGGTGTGGAAGTAGAACGTGTATCTACTGGAAGCGAGCCTATCGACTCTTTCCTAAAAGGAGGGCTCGAGAAGGGTATAATCACCAATGTATTCGGAGAGTCGGGATCAGGGAAGACCAACTTCTGCGTCCAGGTCGCGGCGCATCTGGCCTCGGAAGGCGAGAAGGTCATCTACCTCGATACCGAGAAGGGTTTTTCGGCGGAGCGGTTCAGCCAGATCGCCTCTGAGGAAGCGCTGGAAAACATGGTGGTAAACGAGCCTCTCGACTTCGGGCAGCAGCAGGAGGCTATCAACTCTCTTGAATCGATAGCGGAGGAGGAAGACGCTTCCGCAGTTATAGTTGACTCGATGGTTTCGCTCTACCGCTTACAGGCCCAGGGAGACCAGGTCCAGGAGATGAACCAGAAGCTATCCCAGCAGCTCTCCGAGATTTCGAAGGTGGCGAGGAAGAATGATATTCCTGCTCTTGTCACCAACCAGGTCTACACTTCCTTTGACGAGGATGATATCGAGCTGGTGGGGAGAGATGTTCCCCGCTACTGGTCGAAGTGTCTCCTGAAGCTTTCGAAAGTCGATAGCGGTCTTCGAGAGATAGAGGTGGAGAAGCACCGCTCGATGCCGGAGGGAAAGTCAAAGCAGTTCAAGATAACAGATAACGGTATTGAAGAAACAGAAAAGAAGGGATTGTTCTGATTGTTGTTACCAAAAAGTATTAAAAACTGTATGAAATGATAAGTAATATGGTCGTCTACCCAAAGGAAGCTCTTGATAGATATGACGATATCAGAGAAGCGACTGCCGACATCGAAACTATTGCCGATAGATATGAAAGTGACGCTCTGGAGGAAGCTGCTGAATATTTGAATGATCTTATCCAGGATACACCCTCTGATTCTATGTATAACTTGATGGATTTGGCTGAAATAAAACTCAGAGATGTAAATGTAGAACTTGAACCTGAAGATGCCAAAAAGGTGAATAAAGCGGAAAGATTGCTAAATTCTGAAATAGACAGGCATCCTGCGCATGGCAAAGACAGACATCACAGTGCGACTGCCAACCTCAAGAATTTATAAAGACTGATTAAACGGGAAATAGTATGGAGCCATTAACTATAGGTGGACGCGTTCTGGAATTGCGATAAACGAGCTCCAGCTATTTTCTCGATTTCCGATTCAATTGATCTTGGACTTTCACTGCTACTTTTGATTCTGCTGGCACTGCTGCTGTAAAAAGCGCAGTGTTCATTTCTCGTTTCTCAATTTCGAGGTGAACACTCTATGACAAACTACAACCAAACCCAACATACGCAACGCGACTCAAAATCCGTGGAAACAGCTGTAGAAGGAGGTGAGAGATGATGGGTAAGTCTCAGTACAAGAATAGGGAAGAATTGGATGAAAGACTCAGAGAAGGCATCAGGGTTCATGAAATTCTTCATGATGAATCTCCGCCCACAAATCCGAATGAAGCTAAAAGCCGGGATCCCGGTACAAGTACAGAACATCCCCACGATTCTATCATGGAAGAGAAAAGCGATATGGAAACCGCCTCAGAATTCATGTTTGAAGAAGAGGGTTATGAAGCAAGAACCGATGGAGGTGTGATAACTCAAACTCAGAGCGGCACTGATAATCGTGGTGCTGAGACTGTAGAGTTCAGACAGGATCCGAGAGATCAGAGATGGTGGGATCCGGGAGAAGGAGATTTCATCTATAAAGATGAGATGCCGGATTCTCTGATCTATGGAGATAGAGTGCCTGAAGAGGAGGAATATCTTGGTGTGGACGATTTGGAGATGATAAGGGTCTTGGCGCAGGAGACGGATATAGATGATGAGAACTTTCTTGAGGAAGTCACTGGGAGCAATATCAATCCGGTTCATGAGTGGCAGATAACCCAGCTTCTCGAAGGAGATACTCGCTATGCTGTAACCGCTAACAGGTATGATGGGGCTCCAGAAGCTCGAAGAGATGTTGAGATACCGGATGAAGTTATAGTTGAAGCCAGAGAGGAGTACATTAAATCAAGAGGCTACATGCCGGGAACATCTATAGATAGCTATGTTCGAGACCGAACTCCGGAAACAGATGAGGTCGATTCTCAGGGAACTATGGGAATGTAATCTCCCTTCCCTTTTTAAATTCTTATTTCTCTTTATAATTCTGTGAGTTCGTCAATGAAGGGTGGACGCTTTATCCTTCGGTCTACTGAATCTGAGTAAAGTTTCGGGAGTCCCAACTCTATCTGATTTTTCTGAAGTTTCTGGATCTATTTCCATCATTTCGATTATCGGTATTATTGGGTAGAAATCGAGCTTTCTCTTAGATTATTCTCCAAGAGGTGCTTCGCAAAATGACAAAACACGACCACGCAACGCTGAAAACTTCAAAATCCGAAGAACTGGTGAGCTACAGCTCTGTAAAAGGAGCAGCTGAAAGGCTTGAGGGAATCGCGAAGAAAACTCCGATGGATTTCTCCAGAACCTTCGCCGAGAAATCCGGAGCTGATAAAGTAGGTTTCAAGATGGAAAACTTCCAGAGGACCGGGGCCTTCAAGCTTAGAGGAGCTTACAACAAGATTTCCCGGCTCTCCGGGGAAGATAAGGAGAGGGGAGTGATCGCAGCTTCTTCAGGAAACCACGCGCAGGGAGTTGCTCTCGCCGCCAGAGAGCTTGGTGTTGAAGCCACGATAGTGATGCCGGAGAACACCCCGGATGCGAAGGTTGAGGCTACTTCCGGCTACGGTGCTGATGTGGTTCTCCATGGAGAGGAGTTCGAGGAGTCGAAGAAATATGCGAGAAAGCTGGAAAAGGAGCAGGGATTAACCTTCGTCCATCCATACAATGATCCGGGTGTTATAGCAGGGCAGGGAACACTGGGAAAAGAGATGGTGGAACAGTTCCCGGAACTCAACACTGTTTTTGTGGCCATCGGCGGCGGCGGTCTAATAAGTGGAGTCGCTACGGCAGTAAAGCACCTGAATCCTGATTCAAGAGTTGTCGGTGTACAGACAGAGGGGTGCGGTTCCGCGAAGCAGACTATCAACCGGGAGAAGGTGTACGAGAGAGATTCAGTCGACACAGTTGCGAAAGGTATAGCTACGAGAAGGGTAGGAGATCTTCCCGCCGGGCACATGAGGGAACTTGTCGACGAAGTGGTCTATGTTTCCGATGAACAGGTGAAGGCGACTGTAGCTATGCTGGCGGAGAGACAGAAGGTCGTTACTGAACCTGCGGGAGCAGTTGCTGCGTCAGCTGTGCTTTTCAGCAGAGATTTAGGCATGAATCTGGAGGGAAGAAAGGTCGCGGTGCCTCTCTGTGGCGCAAACACTGACCTGGAAAAATTTGGAGAAAACTGCACTGAGGGAAAGGAGTATCTTGAGGAGACAGGGTCCGGATAGCTATTACTATTTCGGGATCATAAAATACTGTCAAACCTTATTTAAATGTTTGCTGTGGATGCATCAAATATGTTAGAAACGCTGGCCGAAAACTTTGAACCGGGATCAGTGAATCTGGTCAGCGGTATCGCTATCCTGCTGATTATTTTAGTCGTTTGAAGGGGGCCCATCGACCCGGAGTGTTGAAAGGGCGGGCCTCCATGAAAAGAATTCGCTCTTTCTGCACTTCCTAATTGAAAGGTGATACAATGTCAGTTTCACAAGCAAATGTTTCGGAATCTCAAAGCCGAGATTCGGAGAATGAAACAGTGGAAGAGATGCTTGAAGAAGATGATCAGGTAGAGGAAACCCTTTCTTACGATGATTTTAGAGAAAGTGCTGTTGAGGACTGGGAAGAGAACTATGAGGAAAATTCGAATGTCGATGCCTCTTCCTCGGAAGGAGTCGGAATCGGTATTGAGAGCGAGAATCCGATTTTAAATGAGGAGGGAGTGATGCCTCTTTCACCTGTTTATCAGCAGATTCTGAACGAGGAGCTCTGGAGCGAGATAGACTCGGAGTTAAGAGAGAGAACCGATGAATACGGAGAGGAATTTGAGTTTGAACTGGATAAAGTAGTTGAGAAAGGTCATGGCGGGCAGAAACCTGCGGCTCTAAAACTTGACTTAACTGAGGACTCGGACCAGGATATAGCGGTTTCCACGCCCGAAATTGACTTCGATCTTGGGGCCCAGCAGGAGATAGATTCCGGAGCAGTGAGAGTCACTGAAGATGGAGAGTTCGGTCTTCTGCTGGCTATACTTGAAAGCTTCAAGGAGGGCACGAAGAATTACCTTGAAAGAGAGTTCCCTGCCCTGGAATACGCTGAAGAAGGACTGACGCCGCAGTTCACAGATCCTGAAGAAGTTCCGGATGAGACAGATGGAAGAGATGTAATTAAAAGAGGTAAATTGGAGGAATGGGAGAGGGATGAGGCTCTTGCATTCCTGAACCAGTACTTTGATCATTTCACCGATGTTCCGTACTACTTCGACTACATGGCCACGATATTCGGGCCGAAGGTCGCTCTTAACATGTTCGGCGGCTCGACACAGTTGACTTCAGGACTTTTTGCGGATGAGAACGGCAACCTTGATCTGGACCAGAGAATCTCAGACGAGATTGTTTACAGGATGCTGTTCGAGAGAGGTCTTGAAACGGTAAGTTCGAACACAAAGGTTGAATACGAGGGAGAAACCTCCAGGACCGCAGTCAACCAGGTATACTGGGAGCATGACACTTACGCACAGCACGTGATTTCAGAGATTGAAGGAGAAGACAAGCAAGACAGGGTCGGAACACCCTGGACTCTCATTGAAAAGCTACTGGATGAGGAGAGAGAAATGGGAGAGTTCGAGAACATGATGGATCACTACATGACAGAGCATCACATGGTCTGGGTCCTGCCTCCTGACGAGGAATATGTCGAGTTTTACGGAGATGAGGAGTTAGAGCTGGAAGATGTAACACTCCTCGCTCTCAGTCCAGATGATGCCAAGACACCGGCGGAATATATTGAAGACGGCGATATTGAATTCACAAAGGTGGTTAATTCCGGTTCAGATCAGGAACCGGAACTTGAGAGAGTCAGAGGAAAGGTTGACCTCAAGGGAATGGACGAAGAGAGAAAAGACGAATACCACAAGCGAAACGTCTCAATCGCCCATATGGCGGGCATCCACCACGATGTAAGGCCCAAGCCAGCTACAGGAGGATTCGAGTACAGAGTCTCGAGACAGAACTACGATGACGAGTACCAGGTTGCTCTTGCAAAGGCAGCAGTTATGCCTCACGGTGAAAAGATCAGGCAGGCTTTCGAGAAAGAGGTAGAAGGTTTAGATCCTTCAGATCCTGAGACCCTCCCTGGACTTGACGAAGAGGAAAAATGGATGGATATTTACAGGGATGTGTACGATTCAGATGTTATGGATACAGCAGGGGCGATGGCTCCATCATACGCTGGAGATCTTGAGGCGCATCTGGAGGATGTCCTTGGGCTTATGCCGGCAACTGAATACGGCGAGAATCAGGGTGCGAGAGTCTGATGAAGGTGGAAATTCTCGGTGAGGGTAAGCCGGAGTACGCGCTTATAGCATGTGTTCACGGCGTGGAGGACTGCGGATTGAAGGCGATGAGGAAGCTGAAGCGGTCGGAACACGAGCTGAAGAAAGCGGTAAAGTTTATTCTGGCGAATGAAGAGGCAAGGGAAGAGGGGGAAAGGTACATCGAGAAAGACCTGAACAGATGCTTCCCGGGAGACCCTGAAAGCGATGTACACGAGGAGAGGCTAGCTGCGGAACTGCTTGAGGAAGTAGAGGGTCTTAAAGTTCTTGACTTCCACTCCACAGAGTCAGAGCCCACGCCTTTCGGTTTCTTCATAGATCCGAGGGATCTAGATCTGGTCAAGAACTCCGGACTGGATACAGCGGTGGATCTTTCCTGGATGCCGGAGACCATGATGAACTACATGAGAGGTATCTCAGTGGAATGCGGCAAGCCGGGTTCAGAGGAAGCCGCGGAGAACGCATATGATATCATGGTGAACTTCCTCGCTGCTGAAGGTGTTATAGACGCGGACTACAGGGTCAGCGACCCGGATATTTTCAGCATATTCGGAGAGGAAAAGGGATCGGGTTACGAGTTCACAGCAAGGAACTTCGAGAAAGTTGAAGAGGGAGAGGTCTTCGCCAGGAAAGAGGGAGAAGAACTCAGGGCGGAAGAAGATTTCTATCCAATAGTGATGTCAACCAAGGGCTACTCCCACAAGATAGGCTACAAGGGGCGCAGAGTCAGAGAGGAAGAGCTTGAAACCGATGATAGAGATATTGTGGATGTTGCGAAAGAGCTGATAGGCCAGGAGACAGTCTCCCCGGTGAAGGATCCCGAAATCTTCAGAACTATGGAGCGTTACCTGCAGGAAAACGGGATAAAATCAGATATACACGACATCCAGGGTGTAAAGAGCCTCACGGCCGAGATAGGAAACGGGTGCACTTCCGTCTGCTTCAACGGTCACCTCGATGTTGTTGAACCTGGAGTGGGTTGGGAGGTAACTGATCCGTTTGATCCCACAGTTCTGGATGGAAAGCTTTACGGCCGTGGAGCAACGGATATGAAGGCCGAGGTGGCGGCCATGATGAAGGCATTCGTCGACCTCAGGAGAGATCCAAACTTTGACGGTAGAGCCGTGTTGATGATATCTGGCGATGAAGAGATAGGAGGTGAAAACGGCACTAAGGCACTGGTGGAGAGCTACTACAGGGATGGGGATGGCTTCGATTACGTGATTAACGGTGAGCCAACCGATCTAGATATCCAGACAGGAACAAGAGGAGCATTCTGGCTTGATGTCTACCTCCAGGGAGATACAGTCCACGCATCCAGAGTCGAGGACGCGGAGAAAAATGTGCTGAAGGCGCTTCCGAAGGCTCTGGAACGCCTAAATGAAATGGAACTGGAGGTGGAAAACAAGAAGCTTCCTGATCCAACGCTTGCTCCGACACTAATATCCAGCGATGATACTTACAATAGCCTGCCAGCTGAAGTCCACATAGGTATGGATATCAGGTACACGCCCGAGCAAAAGACCCTTGAGATCAGGCAGAGGATTGAGGAAGAGCTTGAAGATCTGGAAGTTGATGTCGTGGTGGAGTCGAAAGTTGATCACGGCGGAGCATACCAGCTCACGGACCAGAGGTTCAGGAAGATAGCTACTGAAGAACTCCAGAAAGTCCTGGGTCGAGAACCTGAACACATTACGGAAGGGGGAACTTCCGACGGCAGATACTTTGCTGAGAAGGGTACTCCCTACGTGGAGATAGGTCTGAACCAGGAGATGGTGCACAGGAAAGACGAGTACTGCGAGATCGAGGACCTGAAGAAGCTGAGAGAGGCCTACTACCTGATAGCCAAGAGACTCACCTCTGAAAAGGAACAGAGGATGGAGACTGAGAGGGCCAAGCAGTCAAGACAGGATTAAAGCGGGCAGTGTTTCTTACATATCCATCTTTCTGGCCTTGTGGCCGAGTATCTCCTCGTAGCCGTCTGTTGACATCAAAACAGGGTAAAATGGCTCTTCAGCTTCCAGTTCTTTCTCTCCTTTTTTTGCGTAGACTTCTCCTTGCTCCACCTTCCTGAAGTTCTCTGCCGTGAAGGTGTAATCACCTTTTCTTACAGTTTCAAATGTCCTGAATACTTCAGGTTCTGAAACATGATAATCGTGATTTATTACACCAAAATATCCAAGGAAGTTCTTTATTACTTCAAGCGCATTTTCCCCGGCTTTTTCCGACTTCTGGAGTCCGCACTCCACTGAGACTGTTTTAACTCTTTCCTCCATGCAGTCGACATCTTCTAATGCAAGGTGTGCGATCTTTTCCACTCCCGCAGCTTTCGCAAGCTTAATCCTTTCCTCATTCACCTTGGAATTCGCCACCAAGACACCGCTGTAGGATCTAGTGGAGTGAAGGTCCAGAACCGTCATTCCTTCTACTTCATCTGTTAGATCAGCAGCCAGCTTCTCCTCGTGCCTAGAGCTCTCCGGATCGCCGGGAAAGCACCTGTTCAGGTCCACATCGATGTATCTCTTATCTTGCTCCAGCGCTTTTTCGTTCGCGACTATCAGCTTGACAGCTTTTTCCACTTCCCGGTTAGATGCGAGAAATCTCTCTATTGCTTTCCTTCCACACGGCTCGTCGCCGTGAAGACACGCCACCACTGCGTATTCCGGCTCTCCCGATCCCAGCTTTTCCACTCTCATAGAATACGGGAATACTTGGATAGAGCAGGATTAAAAGTATTCACCCCGGAACAAGAGGTTTAAAAACTGGAGAGGAAGAGTTTTGCTGTGAGTCTTGAAGACTACAGAGAGGAGATCGACCGCATCAACCAGGAGATAGCCGATTCAATCGCGGAAAGGATGGAAGTTGTGGATAAGATAGGGGAGTACAAGAGAAAAAACGGTATGGAGATGAAGGATGAAGGCAGGGAGGAAGCTGTGAAACAGCAGTTTGCCTCCATTTTCGATGAAAGAAATCTCCCGCCGGAGAGAGGAAGAGAGTTTGCTGAAAAGCTGATACAGATGGCTCTGGACAGGGAGAGGCAATGAGAGTAGCTTTTCTCGGTCCCGAAGGGACCTACACACACATGGCTGCGGATAGATATTTTGAAGACTACGAAGAGGTTCCATGCTCATCTAACAGAGAGGCGGTTGAGACCGATGCTGAAGCCGCAGTCATACCTTTCGAGAACTCTCTCGGCGGAGGAGTAGGGGAGTCAGTGGATCTACTGAGGCAGAAAGATGTCAGCGTAACGGGAGAGGTCAGGCTGGAGGTGAACCATGTGCTTGCCTCAAATGATAGAATGGAGGATGTCGAGGCAGTGGTTTCCCACCCTCAGGCACTTTCCCAGTGCAGCAATTTTCTGAGGGAAAGAAGTTTTGAGACCAGGGAATCCTCCTCAACTGCCAGAGCCGCAAAGGAGATAGAGGATGGTGAGGCTGCGATCTGCTCGAGGAAAGCCGCCGAGGTCAACAATCTTGATATTATCGAGGAGAACCTCCAGGATGAGGGAAACAATACTACGAGGTTCCTGGTTCTGAACGGTGAGTCGAGAGAGCGAGATAAGACTTCACTGATACTTGATCCTGGGGTTGACCGGCCAGGACTACTCGAGTCGATACTCTCCTGTTTTTCCGGCCACGGTATAAATCTTGCATACATCCAGTCGAGGCCCACTAAGGACGGTCTCGGGAACTACTACTTCTACGTGGAGGCGGAGACAGGCCGGGAATCGCCAGATTTCAGAAAAGCAAGGAAATGCCTTGAGACCTACGCTGATGTGAAGACTTTAGGGAGCTACGAGGTGAGTGAAAGTTGAGGGAGAGGATCGAAAACATAGATCTTTCGATCAGAAGAATTGCGGAAAAGGCCTCGGAGCAGGAGGAATGTGTCAGGTTTGATATCGGCCAGCCCAGCTTCGACACCCCCCAACACATTAAAGAGTCAGCAAGAGAAAGGCTGGAGGAAAAACAGGGTTACTCACCGATGATGGGTCTGGAAGAGCTGAGAGAGGCAGTTGCCGGAGAGGAAAGTCGTAAGCATGGAATCCAGGTAGACCCGAAAAATGTACTGGTTACAGTTGGAGGAATGGGCGCTCTATTCGCAGTATTCTCCGCGAGACTTGGGAGGGAAAATAAAGCACTGTTCAACGATCCCTGCTGGGGGCCCTACAAGATGATAAGCGAAGTGAACGGCAACAGATGGAGACAGGTAGAGTACTGGAACGAGGACCGGGAGCTCCGTGAGGAGGCCAGGGAAGAGATCGAGAAGGCAGACCTGATGGTGGTTAATACACCAGGCAATCCCACGGGCTACACCCTCTCGGAAAAACAGGCGAGGCAAATTGCAAGAGTCGCGGAAGACTCAGGCACTTTTCTGGTCTCCGACGAAGTTTACCATAGGCTGACTTTCGGCAGGAAACATTACTCTCCTGCGGCTTTCACCGATAACTCCTGCATAATCGGTTCTGTCTCGAAGAATCACGCGATGACAGGATGGAGGGTTGGCTGGGTGGTAGATGAGTCTCAGAATCTTGAGAATTACGCAAAGGTAGGCAGAGCCTCGACTGCAGTTCCTCCAAAAATTTCCCAGCTGGCATCTGTAGAGGCGCTTGAAAACGATTCTCATGTTGAGGAAATGAGAGAGGCATACAGGAAAAGGAGAGATTCAGTGGTCGAGAGAATGGAAGAGCTGGGATGGGATTTTGTCGAGCCTGAGGGAGCGATCTACACTTTTCCTGAAATAGGGAGAGATTCCTGGGATTTCTGTCTTGAGATGGTTGAAGAGGGAGTCGCGATGGTTCCCGGCGAGCCGATGGGTCCGGGAAGCGATAGGAATGTCAGGATATGCTTCGGCTCGACTTCAAAGCAGCAGATAGAGCGCGGCTTTGACATTATCGAGGATAATCTATGATAGGAAAGAAAGTCGCGATAGTTGGAGGGACGGGAAAGTTCGGTCAGCATCTCGCCGGTCATCTAGAAGAGAATAATGAGGTTTCCGTTTCAGGTAGATCGCTGGAGAAAGCGAGAGAAGCCGCTGAGGGAGAAGACTGGGATTACGGTAGAAGTTCTGAGGTTGTGGAGGGTGCGGATGTTGTAATTGTGGCGGTCCCGATCTCTGTGACCGTTGAAGTGATCCACGAGGTAGGGGAAGAAGTGCCTGAAGACGCTCTCTTCTGCGATATCACTTCGGTGAAGAAGAAACCGGTTGAAGCGATGAAGAAGTACTCGGATGAGGTTCTTGGAATGCATCCTATGTACGCTCCCACCAATTCTATTGAAGGACAGAAAGTGGTGCTGTGCCCGGAGAAGGGAAAGAAATGGACGGAGATGGAGGAGTTCTGGGAGAGCAGAGGGGCGGAAACACATATCACCGATCCGGAGACTCACGATGAGGCGATGTCTATAGTCCAGGGATTGATGCATTTCTCCGAGCTTGTTGTCGCGGAGACTATAAGGAAATCTGATCTTTCTGGCGAGGAAATCTCAAACTATTCCTCGCCGGTCTACCAGCTTATAACTGATCTCACCGCAAGAATACTGAATCAAAAAGCCGGGCTCTACGGTTCTATACAGGCGGAGAATCCCGAGAATGAGGAGGTCAGGGAGAGATTTATAGAGTCGGCAGAGGAACTCTCCGAGATAATAGGCGACGAAGAAGCTTTCAGGAAAAAGTTTGAGCAACTTGGCGAGGAGTTCGACCTGGAGTCGGCTCAGAGCAGAACCGACAGGGTTATAGAATTTCTTTCCGGAGAGGTGCGCTGAACCTGAGTTTTATAAAGAATAGAGGAGACTTAACGACTATGTTCCATAAAGCACTGTCCACGGCCCCCACGGGTGAATATTTTGTGCAGGGTGGATGCTTTATCCAGGGTGGACATGTTCTGCTCGGTTAGTTTCTCAAATATGGATTCTGGTTTGTTTTCGAAAGTATCTGAATTCAGTGCAGTTTCGATTATCCTGATTGTGCTGCTGCTTATTGTGTAGAGTTTTCTCGCTGTTTCTTGGCCTGGCAGGTCGGGAACAGCTTCTTGCTGTAGGTGACAACCATGACAAACACAACACACCACAACCACGACGCAAACGTCAAAAACCAGTACGAGAATAGAAACAGCTCTTGGGGGAGATCTTGATGGCTGGAAACTCTGTTTACCTTGATCTCACTGAAGAAGAGGCGAGAGAGTTTGATAGAAACGGTTACCATGTAGAGGAGACTAGAAGAAGCAAGTACAGAGTAACTCCTGAAACAGATAGCGACTATGAGGGAGTTATGTCTGCTGAGGTTGGAAATGAATTAATGATGCAGAGAATGAGATCTCTACCCAACTGGAGACAGACTAAAGACTTCCTGAAACCTGTTGCAACCGATGGAGGAGAAGTGGAAGAGCAAGAACAGGAATACGAAGAAAAAATGAGGGATGTTCGGCACAACTCTTCTGTCGATGGGGGTGAAAGCCAGGCCAGAATGTTTGAGAGAGGTGGTGAATTCTCTGAATCCTCGCTGTGATTAACCTTCTTGTACAATATGATAGCTCTCTTTTATTTTTCCCTTATTTCTTTTCTCCCGGAATAGCGGAAGATTTTGGATCAGGTATTTTAATATTTCAAAGTTAGAAATATTATGGAAGAGCTATTTTACGAGTCTGGAGAGCTTAAAATAGTTGAATCGGTCTCTAGAGATTTGGATAAAACTTTTAGAGAGAAGCCATACGCTAAGCTTAACTCTAGATTTAATTTTGATTCTACTGATCTGGAAAATTATGAAGGTTATTTAATTAGGAATTGCGAAGAGCGAAACTTATGGCCTTTGGAAATCTTTTTAACAAGATATAGTTCAAAAGAACTAGCTGAAGCTATAGATTACATCACAGGATATGGAGATAAATCAAGATTTGATCCTCCTAGATTTATTTCTGAATTAAGATCAGATGAATATGCTTATTTCGCTGGTCTGGCTGCTGGTGATGGCGGATTCTCTGACTCATCTAGATGGACTTTAGTGGACGGAGGAAAGAATGATTCGGAAATCTCACATTCCAGAGATTTTATCGAGGATATGTCAATGAAGATTCAAAGACTATTTGGTATACCTCAAAAATCTATAACTATTCTAGATAGAGGAAATAAAATTCAACTGACTGTTTCAAATAAATGGTTCTGTAGGTTCCTCAGATATTTTTTCAAGTTGCCAGAATCTTATAAAAAAGGAAAATTAAGGCGGCCAAGTCTTTTTAGTGAAGATGAAGAATTGCTGGGTGCTTATTGGAGGGGTTTATTTGATGCAGATGGTGCGGTTTCTTCTCAAAGTAACCGTGTAACAATAACATCCGCAACTGATCATTTTATCGATCAATGTGTTTCTGATCTTCAGTATATGGGAATTGAGACTAAAAATAGAAGAGAAAGGAACGGTGTTGGCAGGATTAGGATTTCAGGTAATTATTTCGAATACTTTTGCGAAAAGATTGGATCTGCACATCCTAGGAAGAAAAAGCATATTTTTTCAAAGCTGAAAAATGGATCCAGGACTCTGTGTTATAGGGGAAGAAGAAATCATAATTTTTACTTACCATACTTTGATCTTGGAAAAATCAGCGATTTAAGGGTCCTAGGATTGGGTGATGAGATTAGAGATTATAGAGAAAGGAATAATCTATACCAGAAGGAATTAGGATCTGAATTAGGTATATCAAAAAATCAGGTTTATGCTTGGGAGAATGAAATCGATTTTGCTTCTGTAGAGAAGTTAGATTCAATATTTGAATCTAGAGAAACTTTTTTGGAGAAATTGAATAAAGAAGAAGTGGAGTTCAAAGTAGGATTGAGAGGAAATTCTAATTCAGGTGTAAAATTGCCTGTCAAGGTATCCCAAAATATAGATAATATAGCATCTAACTTGATATCTAGCAAAGATGAGCTAAGAATCCAGAATAAAAATAGTGATACTGCCTCAAAATTGGAGAAACTATTTGACACAACTGTGATTAGAGATAAGTATAAATATTATTTGAGAAATTGGACGGTAATCCGGTTCTTTAAGACATTTTATAGATATGAACCAAAGTTCCAGAGTTACAGCCAGAAACAGATTGAAAAGCTCAATAGAAAACTAAAAATCTAAAGTATTTACCAGTTGTCTTTAGTAGGACATGAGACTTTAATACACATTTTGTAGTTCTTTCCTTTATCTCTATCCACGAAAATCTTCGGCGTGTTGCATTCATCACATATCTCATCGGTAGACTCTATGTCGCCGTTGTTCGGCAGGGGATAGGTGTTCTCGCAGTCAGGGTAGTTTGAACAGCCGACGAACCTTGAACCGCCCTTCTTTATCATCCTCAGTGTGCCGTCCTCACATTGATCGCATGGACCGAGCTGTCTCCTCCTCTGCCTTTCCTGGTCTATAGTCTCCACCAGCTTCTTCCCAATCTCCTTCTGGTGTTCCCGGAAACCTGTCAGAGTCTCGATAAGCTTGTCCTGGGCTTCGTCCAGAACTTCTTCCCGGGACTCTTTCTCCTGCCGGATGGATTCCATCTTCTTCTCGAACTCTCTGGTCAGCTCTTCTGAGACAAGGTCGGGGGAGTATTCTTCCAGTGTCTCGACTATCACAAGTCCCAGGTCAGTGACCTCTATCGGCTGGTTTTCAATATAGTTCCGGTCGTAGAGTCTATCCACGGTCTGTGCCCTGGTAGAGTTGTGGACAACTGTTCTGTTGTCAAGAATAAAGTTATTATTCTCTGTATCTAATATATCGTAGACATAACCGCTATATTTTACTTCATTTACGGAACCAACTTCTGCCGTATGAGCCTCTCCAAATGCCTTCTCATCAAGTTCGCTGAAGAATGTTTCGGATATAGGTTCCGTTGATTCATACAATATGATTTTCCTGGGTCTTTCTGAGATTCCCTCTATCTTCTTCTCGACGTATCCCTTGTCTCTTAGATTGTAGAGTTGATGCTTTACCGCGGATTCCGACATTTCAAGTCCTTCCGATATATCCTTCAGTGTCCTCGGTTTTTCCTGTACTTTGCTCAGAATCTTTTTCTGTTTCATCAAACTGGACTCCTCTCCCCCAAATTTGTAGTGTCTCTCCAGGAGGTCTATTAGCGCCTGATGTTTTCTGGTAGAAAATATAGGTATTTCTTCTAGGAATTTTTCCAGATTTCTACGGCCTCTGATATAGATTTTTTTCTGCGACATATTTATTTTCGAGTCTATCCCTTTAGAAAGAAGTATTTCACTGCAGTTTTGAAGTATACCTTTATCAGTATTGGAGATGAATATTTTAGGTTCTGAATTTGATACATGTCCTTCATCCGCTAGTAGCGCACCCACGTAATGGCTCCCTCTATCCTGCTTCATTATCCATTTTCGAGATAGATTTTCAGTAATAATTGACATAATCCTACCAATGACAGCTGGTAACCGAACGTAATAACGATCCAGGTCGCCTGTGCTTGGCGGTTCACATTTTATCTCAGGTCTGAATCTAAAGATTGATTCTACATCTCTGCGGAACTGGTTAACCAGCTCCTTCTCAGTATTATGATAACGGAAATCAAGCTTGTTCTCTTTTTTCTTTCCCTCAATATCTAGTGAGCCGTCCCCTTCTAGCATCCCTACCAATCGCATAAACGCCGGAGAGATTTTAATCGGGAAAGGATTTGGAATTTTTAACTCAAAGTTCTCACTAGAGATATAATCTGGTTCTTCAAGGTTTGCTTTCTTCCAGTATCTCAGCAGACCATGCTTTCTATTTTCCACCTTGCTCAGAGTGGATCTGGGAGTTTCCAATCTATCCGCCATATTCTTCTGGGAGAGACCAAGTCTTTCTCTCTCTTTCCTGAATTTGCAGTCGCCGTAGAGAGATGATTTTCTGTCCAGTTTCTGGATAAATTCTTCAAATCCTATCTGATTAACTGATCCAACATCCGCTCTGTGAGATCTGATTAATCTATCTCCTTTATCAACTTTCCCAGCTTCCCGATAGACTGCTTCTCCATCCTCAAGTACTAGTACAGGATGATTTGAAGTTACATTAATTGTCGAAGAATCTCTCAATTTTAATTCTACAACTTTTTCATCCTCCTCCAATTTTCTTCTACTTATGGCTGAAAAGCCACTTTTCTCAAAGTTTGAGTTGTAACCTATTACTTGCAGATCTTTATTCGAACTTGTAATCTGTATCTGGCCTTCATTCCGATTTTGATTTCCAAGTAGTTCCGAAACCGGGACTCTATCGATACTATCTCCATCCCTGACGATTATTTTCTCTTCCTCAGTTAGACACTTGGTTCCCAGCTCTCTCTTTTCAAGTTTATTGACGATCTTGGATTGAGAGTAGCGGTTCGGGGGCTGGGTCTCCTTCTCCTCCTTCCGGAACTCTTCTACATCCAGCACATCTCCCTCTTCAAGGTCGGGAAGTTCTGCCTCATCCACCTTCACATAGGGTTCGTAGAGGTCGTACCAGTTTCTCTCCACCGTTACCTTCGACTTGGCCTTGAAATCCTCCTCCTTTACACTCAGGGTCATCGTCAGCGACTTTCTCTTCGCGGTTTTTCCAAACACTGCGAAGAAACGCTTGACTATCAGGTCGTAGACCTGCTTCTCCCTCTTTGAAAGGCTGGAGGTCGATCCCTCTCCCGTTGGATATATCGCGGGGTGGGCATCATCTTCCTTCTTCCCCTGCGTGGTGTATAGATTATCGTTTTTATCCTTCTCCAGAACTTTCTCCGCTTTCTCCTTATAATCGTCTTTCTTTTTCTTCAGCTTGTTGAGGATGTTCTTATAACCTATCTTCGGCGGAAGTTTCTGCGACTCTGTTCTAGGATACGAGATCAGACCTTCTTCGTAGAGATCCTGTGATATCGACTGCGTTGCCTTGGGTGAAAGGTTGAACTGTGAGGATGCTTCGCTCTGGAGTCCTGTCAGGTTGAACGGGATTGGAGGGTTGTGCTTGTAGTTGTTTACCTTGATGTTTGAAACTCTTGCCCTTTCCTCTCCTTTGATTTTCGAGAAAATCCTGTCCGCTACCTCTTCCTTCCATATCCTGTCCTCTTCGTCCTCCCACTGGGCTTCAAACTCTTCGTGTATCAGATAGAGCTCCCAGTAAGGCTCCGGCTCAAACTCCTTTATCTCTCTTTCGCGCTCCGCCAGTATCTTCAGGGTCGGACCCTGCACTCTTCCGGTGGATAGTGTCTTGTAGCGGTCGTTGCTTCTCACGGCTTTCATCAAGGCGCGAGAAACATTGATGCCGTAGTAGAAGTCGAGCACATGGCGGGTGATGCCCGCCTCAGTCATTCCGTGGTCGAACTCTTCAAGGTTGTCGAACGCATCCTGTAGATCTGAGGGAGTCAGCGTGGAGAACTTCATTCTTTCTATCTCCTGATTTTCGGCCTCGGCTATTTCCTTGAGTATGACCCCGCCTATAGTCGCGCCTTCTACATCGAAGTCGCAGGCGTTGATGTAGGAGTCTGCTTTCTCCAGTTGATCTCTCAGGTTATTGAAGTATTTCTTTACATAGTTCGCTCCGTCCTGTGTCTCGAATATTGGTTTCCACTCCACGTCGAATACAGGGTAATCCCAGCCTTCCTCCGTCTGCTCCAGGTTGAATATATGGCCAACCGCCGGCGCTATGATTATCTCTCTGTTTTCTGTCTCCATCACGTAGTTCTTTACGCCTCTGTTCTCTTCTACAGAATAATCTCCAAGGGCGTTAGCCAGTCGCGATGCCACTTTCGGCTTCTCCCCGATCATCACCGTGGTTTCCATACTAGGTTAAGATGAAACCTAAGACTTTTAGAGTCGTGAGGTAGAGAATGTTTATAAATCATTGATTCTATACTTTCGGTTGTGAGAGTTCATGCCAGCTGAATTATTGACGGAAAAGGTTTCCGACTATACCGAAAGGTATGACCTTTCCGTGGGCTGGCAGAGTTTCTCGATTGCGGTGCTCGTGCCGCATTAGATCATCTTCATTCGTCAAAGGTGTTTCAACATGAAAAAAAACTACCATAACACAGCATTCAGCAAAATTTCAAAATCCAGGGGAAAACTCTACAGAGGTTAGAGATGGAGATGCCGATGCCTACTGAGGAGATTCAGGCCAATCAATTTAGAGATAATTATACTGATTCCCGAGATATGTGTAGAGGCGCATTTCCAAGGAGACATAAAGTTGCCAAGAGAGATGGAAGAATGGAAGAGGGATTGATACCTGATGGAGGAGTTCCGGGAGTTAGATTGTACCGGAGTGAAGAAAAGGCACGGGAACACCATGGTGAAGATGTCGAGCTTCGTACTGTTCGCAGAGATGGAGAGGATTTCTACAAGCCACAGTTGGAAACTGATGGAGGATCAGAGTATGAGCAAACTTCAGATGTGACAGAGAGAGCAATGAGAGCCGAAGCCGAATTTTTAGAGGAGAAGGAAGGCCTTGTTGGTAGTAAACTGGAATAGGTTTTCTACTATCCTAATCTCTTCTTCTATTTCAGGGCTCTGGTTAAAATTAAGAATTTTAGTGCCTGGAGAATTTACATGGAGCCTGTTGACTACATCTGGATGGACGGCGAGATGGTTGAATGGGAAAACGCGAATGTACACGTTCTGACTCACGCCCTGCACTACGGTACAGGAGTATTCGAGGGAATAAGGGCGTATGAGAACGATGGCGTGCCCGCGGTTTTCAGGCTTGACTCCCACATGGAGAGGTTCCTCGACTCTGCGAAGATAACCGGAATGAATCTTGACTACTCCAAACAGGAGCTGGTAAATGCCACGGAAAAGATAATACTTGAAAATGAACTCAAGTCATGTTACGTCAGGCCTGTCGCCTTCAGGGGGTACGGACCTATGGGTCTGAACCCGAATGATAATCCTGTCAAGGTTTCGATAGCGGTCTGGCCCTGGGGAGCTTACCTGGGAGAGGAAGCACTGAAGAACGGGGTCGAGGTCCAGACTGCTTCATGGAACCGGCATCACCCAAACGTTATGCCGACGAAGGCAAAAGCTAACGGAAACTATGTTAACTCGGTGATGGCGAAGCAGGAGGCCATAAGAAATGGAATGGATGAGGCGATAATGCTTACTCCCGAAGGATACGTAGCCGAGGGCTCAGGAGAGAACCTTTTCGCTGTAAGAAATGGAGAGCTTTTAACACCGCCCGCTTCCTCTGTTCTAGAAGGAATTACGATGGATTCAGTCAGGCAGATAGCCGAAGACCTGGGTTACGCCGTGAAGGAGAAGAGGATGACGCGTGACCAGCTTATCAGGTCGGACGAGACATTCTTTACAGGTACTGCGGCAGAGGTCACTCCTATTAGAGAAATAGATGGAAAGCAGATTTCTGATGGAAGAGGTCCTGTAACGGAAGAAATACAGTCGGAGTTCATGGAAGTTGTAAGTGGAAAAGGAGAGAAGTATTCTGACTGGCGGCACAGGGTAGAAAGATAAAAAGAAAGGAGAAATTTACCGCATCGATCCTGCGAGGATCGACGCAACCACTATTAGAGAGGCCGAGAGCACTGTAAAGTCGGCGCTTGGAGAATAACCTGCCAGTGCTGCTCCTGCATCCACGACGAATACTGTCACGAAGAAGGAGACAACTCCAAGCAGAATCATCACTACGAAAGCCACTACGCTCTCAACCAGCTCTGAAAGAGCATCCATTACACCCATCAAAGAGTTCACCTCGCTAGTTAATTCTGCTTCCTCACTCAAAAGATCTTTGGATTATTCCAGCCTGATGTACTCCTTGCCTCCCATGTAATCTCTTAGAGGTTCTGGAATCTTTATGCCTTCCTCTTCCTGATTGTTCTCGAATATAGCTGTAATAATCCTCTGAGGTACTAATCCAGTGGCATATACAGTGTAGGGTGTCTTTCTGTTGCCTCCCTCTCTGAACTGTGTGTTAAATTCCCTGGACTGGTAGCCTGTGCACGAACCGTAGCTTCCTACTTCTCCGTACTCTCCAAGTGGAGGCCTCCAGACCTCTATATCGTACTGTTTGAAAGTCTTGTTGGAAATATCGCCGTCACAAATATCAACCACCCTGTACGGCAGACCAAGCTGCTTCATTATATCCTCGGCATTGGATAGAGTCTCTTCAAGAATATCAAGGTGGTTTTCTGGCTTGCAGAACACGAACTGCTCCACCTTCTCGAACTGGTGTACTCGCCATAGACCTCTTGTCTGCTGGCCGTGCTTCCCGGCTTCCCTCCTGAAGTTGGTTGAGAAACCTCCGAGTTTGAGGGGAAGTTCTTCTTCTATCACTTCGTTCTGGTACTTTGCGGCGAGTGCGTGCTCCGCGGTCCCTATCAGGTATCGATCGTTTTCATTCACCTGGTAAAGCTGTTCTTCGAATGTTTCAAGATCGACTGCGGCTGAGATCGATTCTTCCTCCAGCATGTAGGGAGTCTGGTATACACCGAAACCTCTTTCCTCTAGGAAATCTATAGAGAAGTTTATCAGTGCCTGACTAAGCTGTATCAGTTTTGGTGATAGGTAATAGGCTCTTTCTCCGCCCACCTCAGTCGCTTTCTCCGAGGAAAGCAAATTCTGCTCTTCCATAATGTGGGCTGCCAGCTTCGAATCCTCCTTTCTTCCTCCTTCAGGCTCCCAGCTCCTGACTTCAGGATTGTCTTCCTCTCCTTCTCCTTCGGGAACTGATTCATGCAGCAAGTTTCCAATCTGGTATCTCAAGTTGTCACGTCTTTCCTTAAGCTGCTTTACCTCATCCTCCAGTTCATCTATCTTTTGTTTCAGCTGCTGCATCCTTTCGATCTTTTCAGAGGCGTCTTTCCCTTTCTGTTTTGCTTCAGCAATTTCATCTCCAACAGTATTTCTCTCCTGCTGCAGAGATTCCAGCTCCTGGAGCTTCTCTCTCCATTCTCTATCCACTTCGACAACTTCATCTACTTTTTCAGGATCTTCACCTCTTTTTCTCTGTGATTCTCTGATCTCCTCGGGATTCTGCCTGAAAAGATCTATATCAAGCATACCAACCACTTTGGAAGAAAGCTTTAACTAGAACAGGTTTTGGTTCATTCGAAAACCTTCCGACCGGAAAAGCGTCCACCCTTCATTGCGGATCGTTCTAGCTTTCTCTGGAAGAAATAAAAATAATGGGTGATCACTGGAGATATCCGGGTCTCTCGTGACCTATCTCTTCCAGTGGATCAAGCAGCTCAGGCTCTTCTCTGAATCGCTGCCTCACCGGCTCAAACCTTTCCACCACTTCGTCAGCTACAGCTTCCTTCAGGTCTAGAGGGTGTAGATCTCCGGATTCGAAGTCTTCAGCCATAGCCTCGAAATCCTCGTAGTGAATGTCTCCACCGTACTCCTCCTTTCTCTCTATCTTTAGCTCTCGATCAGCTCCGAAGATGAAGTACTTTGCTATCTCGATGATAGGATTGTCCTCAACCTCTCCCTGCGGACAGTAGCCTTCCTCTATAATTTCTCTAATGTGATCGGGGTCGGCGTGCAGAGGGAACATTGTATCTTTCTTGCTGGACGACATCTTGTCTCCCGTTCCTGAAAGTGAAGCCAGCATCGGCCAGTGGAGGCAGGTAGGCTTCCTGTAGCCGAGCTTTGGGAGTTTCTCTCTCGCCAGCATGTGAATCTTTCTCTGGTCGATGCCCGCGACCGCCAGGTCAAGGTCGAGATATTCTATGTCCAGGCACTGCATCAGAGGGTAAATTATCTGGGAGATGTAAGGGTTTTCATCGTCTCTTGCAACTTCCGACATTGATCGAGTCCCCCTGTTAATCGTGGTCTCTTTCGCCATCTCCAGTACGTCGTGGAAATACTCTGTTTTTTCCTCGAAACTCCTTCCTTTAGTGTATTCTGCCTCAAGTCCCAGTGCCTCGAAGGTGGCCTGCCAGTACTCCATCATATCCTCGATCCATTCCTCCTCCCCTTTCTTGTTCAGGTATGTGTGGAGATCCGCCCAGAGTATAACAGGCTGAAAGCCAGCCTTCTGAAGGTCCAGCATCTTTCTCACCGAGATCCAGTGTCCCAGGTGGGCGGGCCCAGAAGTCTCGTATCCAACGTAGGCGCGGGGTTCATCTTTATCCAGCACCTCATCCAGTTCCTCCTCCTTCACAAACTCTGCAGTATTCCTGAGGACAAACTCTTTCCTGTTCTCTCTATCCATTCAGAACCACCATGCAGAGAGATTCGGGGCGGGAACTTAATAAGCTGGAGCTAAAGCTAGAAGGTTTTAAGTCATTTTCAAAATGCTCCGGTGTAAAAACGTCCACCTTTCATTGGTGATCATTTAAACTTGGATAACTTAAACTTAAATCTCTAATCCTTTTCCGGTTCCAGAATTATGTTCTGGTCAATTCCCGGAAATATGTAAGCTGCAGAACTTTCTTGCGGGAGGGATTCTGATCGATGCGATGCAACTGTTGCAGGTTCTACTTCTCCATCAATCGTGTCAACGGTTTCCTCAATAATTTCAGTGTCATCATCCTCTTCTATATCAGGTATCCATTCATAGTGATCTTCATCCCATTTTGCAGCTTCCATAGCGAAGGTGATTACTGTTGCCCGGGCCCTGATTAAAGGCCCGTAATCAAGAGTATCCGAATCTCTCTGGTTATCCACTAACTCTGCTTCGGAATGATGTTTTCTCCAGTTTTTACACTCTTTAGAAAATCTAGGTTTTCCCTTCCTTCTGAAAAATCTGTAAAGCTCCTCTTCTCTGTTACTATAATTATTTCTCGTCTCCGGTAGAATATCTTCAGTTTCTTCCAGTAGATTCTCGATTCTTGGCTTCAAAACCTCGTAATCCCAGCCTTTCTCAACATAGGCATTTATCAACTCAGGATCTTCTTCAAGACCGTAGGCTATCTTGAAAAGATCGCAGTAGAGGGCCGCTTTATTCCTGAGTTTTTTCGCAAGGTCGTCTACATTTCTCTGCTCTACTTGATTCATTTTCCGACTACTTCAACTTTTTCTGCTTTTAATCTCTTTATCAACTCTTCAGGATCGACCTCGGCTCCAACCACTCTTGAACCCGCCGCCGGGTTTACCCTGTCTCTTTCCAGTAATTTTTCCTCCATCAGAACCTGTATGTCCAGGTCGAAGGGAGATACTCCTCCTATTACGTAACCTGTAGCTTCCTCAACCTCTTCAGGGTTAGCCATCCTGACTTCCTTACCTGTCACTTCCTCCAGCTTTTCTTCATCGACTCTTTCATCTCCAGGACACAGAACCGCGACGAACTCCTCTCCACACCTGAATACCAGGGTTTTCACAATCCTTGACTCTTCTATATCCTTGACTTCGGAAGACTGCTCGACTGTCTCGGCCTTGCCGTGGATGATGAAATCAGCATCGATATCTTCCCTATCGCAGAACTCGATCACTCTTCTCACGTTTTCAATATCTTCCTCCATGAAACCAAGGAATTCTTCGAGTTGCTCTCTTGACTGTTCGAAGGCCTCCATAATACTTAACTCTCCGCGTAAACCTTTAAATCATGATAGAGATTGATGGATCGAGGGGAGGCGGCCAGATGCTGAGGACCGCGCTGACTCTTTCTGCTGTAAGGGGCGAAGATTTCAGGATGGAGAATATCAGGGCCAACAGATCGAATCCCGGGCTGAAGAGGCAGCACCTGGAATGCGTTGAGGCGGTGAAGAGGCTGACATCTGCAGAGGTCGAGGGAGCGGAGATGGGGTCGAAAGAAATTGTTTTCAGGCCGCTGCAGCTCAGGAATCAGTCTTTTACCGCTAACATCGGTACTGCGGGCAGCGTGACCCTGCTACTGGATACAGTTTTGCCGATCAGCTCTCAGTTCGATTCAGGTTTCAGGCTTAAAGTTAAAGGAGGGACAGATGTGAAATGGTCTCCCAGTTTCAACTATCTGAAGCACGTGAAGCTGCCTCTTCTGCGAAAAATTGGTTTCAGGGGAGACCTGGAGCTTGAAAAGACAGGTTACTACCCGGAGGGAGGAGGTGAAGTTGAGCTGAGAACCCGACCACATTCTCTTGAACCGGTTGAGATCAGACAGAGGGGAGATCTGGAGAGATTCGAGATCTACTCGAAGGCCTCGGAAGAGCTTGTGGATCAGGATGTAGCGGATAGACAGGCCGACGAGGCCGCTAGGAGGCTGAAGAACTCTCATATCTCCGTCCCGATCGAAAAGCAGGTCGAATACGAGCGGACGGATTCCACGGGTTCTTCGCTGCTCCTGAAGGCTGTGTACGAGAGTTCTATCGCAGGCTTTGATTCTTTAGGAGAGAAAGGCAAGAGGAGTGAGGAGGTTGCAAAAAAGGCGGTCGAAGGCTTCAGGAATTTCCAATCTGGAGAAGCTGCCGTAGACAGCTATATGGCTGACCAGTTACTGGTTTTCATGGCAGTGGTTGGTGGAGAAATCTCCGTTCCTGAGTTAACCCGGCACGTGCAGACAAATATGGAGGTATTGGGAGAATTCGGCGTAAATGTGACTGTAGATGAAGGAAAAGATATAGTTCTGAGGGTTTCCTGATCACTCTATCTCGACGTTCCAGTCGTCACCTTCCTCTTTCTTGGCCTCGATGGTGAGCACTCCGTCCTCGTGCTTTGCAGTTATCGATTCCTGGTCCACTTCTGTCGGCCAGGGAATCCTTCTCCTGTAATGCCTCGAGGAAGTCTCTCTCCTGAAGTATTTCTCGTTCTCTTCCTGGTACTCTTCGCTGGACTCTGCTGATATCTCGATACCGTCTTCATCTGCTTTGAGATTGATATCTTCTTTCTGGACCCCCGGCATGTCCGCCTGCATCACTATCTCGCCGTCCTCCTCCTTGACGTTGACCGGCATGCCCGCGTTGAGATCGGTGAAGTCCTGGAACTGGTTGAACATTTTTTGCATCTGGTCGAAAACGTCGTCAAAGTCACGCCTTTCAAGCCTTCTCACAACTACCACCTGTTTTAATTACGTCAACAAAACTTTTTAATCCTTTTTCTCCGCCAGATCCCTCAGGGTGTCTATCTGGCCGTGTATCTCCCGCAGCAGTTCTTCCACCTGCCTGTGTTTCTCCCTCGAGGTGTTCGATTCCTCTTCTTCAAACTCTGACTCCAGCGAATCGACCTCTTCCTCAAGATCATCCAGGAAATCCATCTCTTCCATGCTGAAACTTTATCTGTCGGAGCTATTAAAATATCGATATGAGGAAAGAGGAGATACTCGAGAGATCCAGACAGATGATAGAGGAGGGAGAGAAACCTTCTGTTGAAACTCTTGCGAGGGAGCTGGAGTACCATCCGGCCAGCGTCCACAGGCTTCTGAACGCTCTGGAGAAGGAAGACAGGGTGGAGACTTACGCCAGAGAGATCCTGGGTGAAAAGGTTAGAATGGTAGCTGTGAAAAGAGAGTAAAGGCTGCAGAAAAATTTATTTACTCATGGCTTACCTGCTGTTCCCTGACCAGCTGTTCGAGAAGGTTGTCGGTTCTGATGAGAAGGTCTACCTGGTAGAACATCAGAAATTCTTCTCCGAATTCAATTATAACAAGAAGAAGCTGGTGCTGCACCGCGCCTCCATGAAGGCCTTCCAGGACAGGCTTGATAACGTGGAGTACCTTGAAATGGGGAAGGACTGGAGGGAAGATATAGATGAAAAAGTCAAAATTTTCAATCCCGTGGATAGAGAGCTTAGAGAAGATCTCCGTGATGCGACCGTGGAGTTCGAGATGATTGAGACTCCAAAGTTCCTGAACACGATGGAGCAGAACCGGGAGCTTATCGAGAGTTACTACCACAGGGATTTCTACCGCAGCCAGAGGAAGCGTCTGGATGTTCTGGTGGATGAAGAGGGGAAACCGGAAGGAGGCAAATGGAGCTTCGACCCGGAGAACCGTGAGAAGATGCCTGAAGATCACCAGACGCCGGAGATACCCGAGTTCAGCTCTGAGTATGTCGAGGGGGCTAGAGAGTACGTGGAGGATAACTTTCCTGAGAACCCGGGAAGCGTGGATAACTTCTTCTACCCTGTGACTCATGAACAGGCGAGAGAGAACCTTGAGGATTTCCTGGAGAATCGACTGGAGGAGTTCGGAAAGTACCAGGACGCGCTGGATCGGGAGCTGAAGTTCGGCTACCACTCCCTTCTTTCCCCATCCCTGAATACCGGATTGTTGACTCCGGGAGAAGTTGTTGAGGAAACCCTGAGTTGGCATGAAAGCAGGGACTACCCGATGAATTCGCTGGAGGGCTTTATCCGCCAGGTTATCGGATGGAGGGAGTATGTGAGAGCTGTGTATGAGATGGAGCCCGGGATGAGACAGAAAAACTTCTGGGACAATCAGAGATCGATTCCGGAGGAGTTTTACTCGGCTGAGACAGGTGTAGATCCTCTGGATGTATCAATCCGGAATGCAAAGGAAAACGCTTACTGCCACCACATCGAGCGCCTGATGGTGCTTGGCAACGTGATGCTCATACTGGAGATCGATCCGGATGAGGTTTACAGATGGTTCATGGAGATGTTCGTGGATGCTTACGAGTGGGTGATGGTGCCTAACATCTACGGCATGAGCCAGTATTCGTGGTCGGAAATGATGACGAAGCCCTATATTGCTTCAAGCAACTACATCAGGAAGATGAGCAACTACGAGGGAGGAGAATGGGAGGAATACATGGATGGTCTGTACTGGAGCTTTCTGGAGAGAAACAGAGAGAAGATAGAGGACATACCCAGGATGGGATTCATGACCTCTCACCTCGATCGGATGGATGATGAGACACTGGAAAAGCACAGGAGAAGTGCAGAAGAGTTTGAACAGTCTCTCACAAACTACCAGTCATGAGCCACAGTATAGTGCACTCTGTTCGGAGTATAACCTCGACCGCCCTGATATACAACCTGGTTCTCGCGGTTCTGTTTATCGCTGCATCCTATGTTGTTATCCGGTTCGCTTCAGGCCTGGTGAGGAAGATAGCTTTCAGGAAGTTTGGCTCGGAGGCGGTATCTGGACTGCTTTCCAACCTTTCCAAGTATTTCATGTGGTTCTTCGTCGCACTTATAACACTGAGCATGCTGGGCTTCTCCGGCATCGCCTCAAGCCTCGGTACCGCTTCAGGATTCGTGGCTCTAGGTGTAGCTTACGCTCTCAAGGATATACTCTCTGACACCGTAGCTGGAGTTTATCTTGCAAGGGATCCTGACTTCGAGGTCGGTGATGAGGTGGAAGTGGACTCGTTCAGTGGAGAGGTGAAGGAAATTGACCTGAGAAAGTCGAGGCTTGAGCTGGTGAACGGCGACACTCGAGTCATTAACAATTCTGACGTCGAGAGGAAGTGGACGAAGAAGAATTAATAGATCTTTCTTAATCTACATTTTAAGGTAGAATCTATGCCTTGGCTGTCGCGTAACCCAGGCTGAATTTGCCTTTACTACCTGAATACTCTATATCCACTCCGATAGTTCTGGCGTCACCTCTTTCCTTCAGACTTAGTTCTACTTTTTCAATCTTCTCAAGTTCCTCCTTATTGAATGGAAGATTCTGAGATGCGTTCAGGAGTTCGAGACCCAGAAAGTTGCCTTCGTTATCTATATCGACTATGTAGTCTCCCATTGGAAGGCTTTCTTCGTATTCTTCCGGACTTCTGCCTTCTTTATCGATCGTGATTATATCGAGTTCCGGATTGTATTTGAATTCTACTATATATTCAAGATCTTTCATGTCGGTCAATAGGAAATGCTGCAATAAAAATCTGTCTTGAATCAGTTTGAGAATAGAAAATAGAAAAGGAAAGAAAATGTGAGCCCGTTTTACTGGGCTGCTGTCGTCTTTGTGAGTGTGGACTTGCCAGCCATCTCGCTGCTGTGGTCCTGGTAGTTGGAGAGGTAGCTTGCTGCTGCTCTCGTGTCTGCCTTCCCGTAACCAGCGACTACGAGCGCCTTGGATCCGCCGTCTCCGTCGAATCCTTCTGTCAGGTCCAGTAGGTACTGGTTCTGACTGTACTGGTCACCGCTCCATGTCATGTTCTGGTTGGCGAGTTCTGCTACCAGTGTGTTGACTGCTGGTCCTCCTACGAGGATAAGGTTCTGGTTCCTGTCGGATCCAGAGACTTCGCTGTCAAGTGCAGCGGCGTCAGGCCATCCGGTAGGCTTCTTGGTCATTGCTGAACCAGATCCTCCTCCGCCAGAAGCGGAAAGATCACCTTCTGATTGTGTGACCGCTACTCCGGCTGTCGACTGTCCGTTCGGAATGCTGAGCATGTAGCTTCCTTCTTCATCCGAATCGTGCTTAGTGTAGGTTCCGTAGAAGTCGACTCCTGCAGTGGTCTGATCGTCGCTCTCAAGTGACTGAGTGTCCCTGTTGCTTCCTGAGTAAGTTGCTGCATCTACGGCTAGTCCATCTGTACCACTTCTGTCGCTGTACTCAGAGACGTAGGAGTGCTCCTCGTCGTTGTCGTCTTCCGGAAGCACTGTGATGGCTGCTGGGTTAGTTCTAACTGCGGACCTGGTTGCCCCAGTACCATCGTCGGTCTGGTCGCTCGAAACTCCTACATCAATATTGAATGACTCACCATCGTTGTCTCCTGAAGAACCGACTGAATCGAGGTCAACCGTGTAGACAGTCTGTCCGACGGTGAATTCCTGAGCCACACTGCTACCGTCTGCGGTTACTGTCTCGTTCGTTCCTGCAACTGTCAATGTGAGTGTGGAATCTGTGTTTGCTTCACCATCTCCGGTCTCCCGCACGAATACTCTCGCGTTCTTCGCGTCGGTGGATTCGGTGCTTGGCAGTTCGATCTCCTGATCGTAGATCTCTCCCTGTGTCGAGCTGTTGCTAGCGTCGTTGAAGGCGTCGCTCGCTACCTGTACCTGTTCGGTTACAGCTACTGCTGAACCGGATTTGGTGTCAACAGGTGTGTAGAGCGACTTAACGCTTCCCGAAGGAAGATCCGTGTTCCCGGAGTCTGTCGCATCGCTCTCTGAAAGCCCGGAACCCCAGGCCATTCTGAAGTCGGCTACTTGGCTGCTTGATTCTCCGTCCTGTGTTCCTGATTCGATTGCGGTGTCACTCTCTCCTTCAAGCTCGAAGTAGTAGGTCTGGCCGTCGATGATCTCTGTTCCGGCGTAGTGGTCTGTGTCTCCGTCTTTAAAGTCGTTGTCTCCTCCACCGTCTACAGCTTCTAGCTCTACTTCAACGGAGTTACCTGTCACCGTATCCGTCAGGTCAATCGTTGCCTCGTCGTCTGAGGCCATGTTGCTGGTTTCATCTCTGTCGATGTTGGAAACCTCCCACATGTGAGCGAAGTCTCCAGCATCGGAAGAGATAAACTGTTCTTCGTCAACTGCAGCCGACTCATCCACGACTATATTGTCTCCGTCGGAGTCAGCAAGTTCTGCATCAAAATTACCCTGACCTTTACCCTGACCTGTGGAGCTTGAATCTGAGGAATCAGTGTTTCCATCTTCAGAGTCGCTGTCGTATGCGAACCCTATACTTGCTGGCTCTCCACTGGAGGTAAGATCCACTGTGGATGTGTCGCCTCCTGATGTTCCGTACTCGATTTCTGAAACGGATTCTGATCCATTGACTGCGTCAGGGTTGAGTCCGCCGAAGTCAACCTCAAAGTCACCAAACATCGAGTGACTGAACGTCTCACCAGAGGTCAGTGCATCGTCATTGTCATCTTGACTTCCCAGGTAGATTGTCATCGATGAGACTCCGTCACCCACCGAGTAGCTCGTTCCTCCGTTGATGGTGACGTAAGTTCCTTCAATGTCGTCTCCATTATCGTCCTGGATTGCGCTGTTATCCTGGAAGGAGAGCTTCTCTGATCCGATCTCGAAGTTGACGATTCCTTCTCCGTTGTCTGTTGCTCCGGTGTTGATCAGCTCGTCGACTCTAATCTCTTCTCCGTTGACGTTGATTGTGTCCTCTGTTGATTCGGAGCTTACTTCTCCGTTGACCCTGATAGCTGCGTTGTCGCTACCTGCGTCTACGGATTCTACTCCCAGAGTGACTTCTTCTCCACCAACTGTTACTGTGGTTGAGTTGCCTGTGGATAGAGATAGTGTCTGGCTGGAACCGTACATTACCAGTTCGTTGTCTCCTACAGAGTTGTCGCTTTCTGTAGGTGTAAAGGTTTTGCCGAAGAGTTTGATCTCTTCTCCCTGTACCTGCGAATCGGAGAAGTTAAGCGTTTCTATATTCGCCTGTAGGTTGATCAGGTAGTTGTTGTTATCTACGTCTGATTCTGTCGGTACGGGGATGTGAACTTTTGGATCCTCGTTGTTGAGTTCATCAGGACTGTTTCCGAATTGGACTCCCTGGTTGTCAACATTCACGTACTGTGTGATGTCGTACTCGGTTCCTCCATCATCCGTGAACGTGTGTTCCTTGAGTGTTGGAAGGTCTGTCTCTGTCAGGGTGTCCCTCACTGTGCTGATCGAGTCACCGTAGAACAGGTCGTCGTTTGTGGTGTCCAGAGTTACTCCGTTTGAAGCACTCCATCTTCCTCCTGTTCCTGAGACACTCACGGAAACTGATTCTTCCATGAATGCTGAGTTACCGAGTGATCCGGCAACGTTGATTGCTCCTACTACGTCTGAAACTTTTCCCTGTGATCCCACTACAATTGTGGAATCTACTTCGCCGTTGTCATCTACAAACGGCTGCGGATAGTCTCCCAATGTCATGCTGGAAGAGTTACCGCTCTGTGCTGCAGCAAAGCCGGCCGCTCCTGTCAGGGTAGCCCCGACGAGAAGTGCAGAGCCTGCTACAGCTTTTCCTGCGTTCTTGAGTTTTTTGATAGACTTCATGTTGTGTATTCACCTGTGTGGTGTACCCGATTTTCTTTGTTTTTTGGAGTGAAGCCCTCGGGGGAAGGCTCCCTTGAACCCGTTACCGGTATCGGAGAGGGCTCAGTCCTCCGCGGGATCCCGATTCCCGAAAAAAGTTATCTTCCCTCGCGCGGGAATAGTTAAGTATGGGCTGGGATCCCAGTCAGCACTAGCACATGGGCTAGGCCTTGTATCCCTATTAGTGTACAACCCTTTTTAAACCCCACGATTTTTCTGCTGTTTAACCGTTCACGCGGTGATTTGGACGGTTCTAGGATCGCCTTACTGGATTTAGAATAGTTTAGCATCGTCCTTTCAGCAAATCAAGTGGTTTTCAGCAGTTTTCAGCAATTTTGACAGCAGTAAAATCCTTCAAATTCAAAAACTCTTTTAATCTCTTTTTCAGACTTAGGAATTTCTTAAATCAGATTTTCAGCTAAATAAAGATCGCTGGAACATTTATGAACAGAGTAAAGAGATCTCTCAGAACAGGTTTGTTCGGCTCAACCCGAACAAATCCAGGGTAGATTGTTTATCAAACCGGTTTATCAATTATTCCCGGTTTATTTTATTCCCAGTCAAGAATACCGAACACCTGGACCCATTCTCCATCTTCCCCGGTACCCATTCTTTGGGTGGTATGCCTAGTACTTTCTTCATCAGGGTATCCTCCAGTCTCTCGCTGTATCTGCTTTTTGATCTCGACCTCAGGTAAATCCTCAAAATCTTTCCTGCCTGCTTCCCCTATTTCAGACTCTATAGATTCAGGTGATTCGATTATCGATTCCAGATAATCCAGGATCTCCGCTCCGGTGTATTCCTGTCTGATAGTTCTTGCATCCCTAATTTCGTTGTAGAACGTGGCCAGCGCATCCAGCTTTTCACCAGGCTCCATCTCACTGTATGGTTTCTCCAGGAGTTCTCTATTATCGGGGAATACTCTTCCCTCATCGAGAAGGTAGTCCACGAAATCTTCATACCTTTCGGCTCTTCTCTCCGTCTCGATATCAGCTTCAGGAGGCGTATTCTGATTCGCAGAGCTCGACATAGTTTATCATCACGACTTTTTCCCTCCCCGACCTTCGAAGTTTGAAGCTGAGGCTTTAAAAAATTTGGGTTAGAACACCTGGAACTATCGGTCGATTCTCGGTGTGGGTATCGGCGGGAGAAGGTTAAGTGTGTCAGCGATACCGACCGACTGTGAGATGCATTTCCTGTAGAGATCGTTCATCAGTGGTGCTTCGATTTCATCCGGCAGTTCCTCGTTCTCATCCCATTCCTCTATAATCTCTTCCAGATGGCCTTTCCACAGGATATTTCCTTCAAGTACTATTTCTGCCTCGGTGTGATCTCCGACGTCATAACTTACTGTAAACTCGAAGTTTATCTTCGCAACCTTGTCATCCATCGCAGATACCTCGGCTTCCTCGATTTCAGTTATCTCTGGATTGTAGTTCACTTTAAGGTCTCCGCCACTTCCGCCTTCTTTCCTCTCCGCATTCAGAGAGTCAACGTTGAATCCTACTATCATAGTAAACAAATTAATGCCAATTTACTTTAAACAATCGCCTAAAATCAGCTGTAATTCTCCTTAAGTCTTTTTCCGCCTTTTCCGTTCATTTGTTTTAATCTCCTGGTAACTTCGTTTTTGATACATCTCTTCTCCTGCCAGTCTTTTTTATCTCTGTGGAAACAGGGGATATTATGGCTGACTGGACCCAGTACGGAATATTTGTGGTTGCTCTGCTTATAGGAGGTGGTTTTGCCTTCGGAGGAATCGCGAGCTACGCCGGGATAACAGGTGGAGGAGGCGGTAGCAGCCAGGAAGAATTCAACGCTTCGCTGCCATCGAAAAACTTCAGGACCGGAGGCCTGGGCATGGACGTGAGAGAAGTGAATGCTCTTGTGAGATACCACGATGTTGTTTTCGTCAACGCATACTACGAGACAGATCAGCAGAGGCAGGAGCTTCAGCAGTTGAGGCAGGTGAGCCAGAAGTTCGGGGACAGGGTCTACGTCAGCCTTGTCAACTCATCTGAGGGATCCGATCTGATGATACAGTATGGAATAGCTGAGTTTCCATCTGTTCTAGTTTTGGGCGCAAGAGGCACCGCACAACCGGAGAATGTAACAGTTTCTACAGTTTCCGATGCCGTCTGCAACAGCTTCAGGAGTCTCCAGGGCGGCGGAGTTTCGGCGAAGTGCCTGTAGAGCTTTTTTAGTCACCTCTTACAATAAAGAATCATGTCGGAGGAAAAAATCAGAGAATGGGTCGAGGACAAGCTCGATGAAGGTGTTGATGAGGAAAGAATAAAGAACTCTCTTGAGAACACCGGACATGATCCCTCTATATTGGAGGAAGTAAAGGCGCCATTCAATGGAAAAGAAGTTGAGGAAGACCCATTCGAATTTTCCGGAAATGACAGCCAGGTCGAAGAAGAGGAGGATGATTCGGCAGGAGGGAAATCGGAAAGGCTTGACCTTGACTTTCCTGGTTTTTTGGGTGGCAACCTGCTTTCTAGACTCGGTTTGAAACACCTTGCTATACTGATCATTCTAGTGGTGGTGGCAGGGTCAGGTTACCTTCTACAGCAGTCCCAGGTTACAGAGCCGGAGAAACAGTGCGTCGGAGTGAAAATGTATTCCGTAACAGCTGAAGGAGGACAGACAGTCGCCGAAGTAACAACAGTCAAAGAGGCGAGAGTGGTGCTGGAAGTCTTCAGGAACGGTGAGAAGATTGGAGAGACTTCCAAAGTCATGAAGGGTGACGGAACTATAAGAGTAGACGCGGTCGGGAACCAGGCTTCTTTCCACGGCATCGGGTGTCCGGGAACTTCTGCTGACAGGAGCTACTGAATGTCGAAAGCCTTTGCTAAGTTTTCATCTCCTTCCACACTGTCGGAGTACTTCTCAAGGTTGAGATCGGCATCGAAATCCTCGTGGTAGGAGGCTGAGACAGCACCTTCCTCCCCGACTAGGGTCACAGAGGCCTGGTAGTCTCTCGCCAGTTCCCTCGCCAGCTGTATCAGCAGACCGATATTCTCCGTGGGTATTTCCTCCTCAATCACACGGTCAACCATTTCGTCTTTCAGCTTCTGCTCCAGACCTGACTCAAGTTCTTCAAGTTTTTTCTCCCTCTGCTTTCTCGTTTCAAACAGGCTTTCCGCTCTTTCGATCAGGGTTTCTCCATCTATTTCCGGTATCTCTGCACCTCTCTCAAGATAATCTGCAAGTTTCTTTATCCGGTGGGCCAGCTCCTCGTTTTCCTGCCTGAAGTTTTCGAGGGTCGACACAAGATTATCCGCATCCACTGAGAAAACTTCTTCTAGCTCTCTCTCTGCCTGCCTGTGATTGTCTGGTTCTTCAAACCCGAGCATTTCAGATATTTCTTCTATCCTGCTCTCGATCCGGTTCAGGTACTGCCTCGCGGCCTCTCCGGCCCTATAATTAAGTCTGATAACTCCATCCTGCACCTTGTTGCTGCCGACAATAATGAAATCTTCTGCCTCTGAAGTCGAGTCAAGGTGTGTACCTCCGCACGCCTCCACGTCCACTATCCCTCCCTCGTCCAGAATCTTGACTATCCTGACTTCATCTCCTGGCGGAGCGCCTCCCTGGTATATCCTGAAACCGTGCCTCTGCTCCGCAGCTGACTTCTCCAGCACCTCTTTCTCAATATCCAGGTCGTTCCAGATCATCGATCTTACCTTTTCTTCGATACTGTCCAGCTCCTGCCTTGAAAGCTTCTCGTAGTGAGTGATGTCCAGCCTTGCTTTCTCCACCGTCTTGTGCGCTCCGGCCTGGTATACATGATCCCCAAGAAGCTCAACTGAAGCTCCGTTCACCATATGAGTCGTTGAGTGGTGCTGCATCAGCTGTCTCCTCCTCTCCCACTCTATGCTTCCCTCGATTCTATCTCCTTTCTCCAGCCCATGACCGGGAACTCTGTGGAGTACAACTCCTCCCTGCTTCTGTACATCTGAAACCCTGTAACTTTCTCCTTCGTGAATAATCTTTCCTCTATCAGCTTCCTGTCCTCCTCCCTCAGGGTAGAAGACCGTCCTGTCCAGCACAACCCATTCTCTCCTGGTCGCGACAACTTCCGCCTCCATCTCCTTCCGGGTTTCATCTCCATAGAAGAGCAGTTCTGTATCCTCCACTCCCTCAAGATCGAATTTTTCCTCCCCCTCCACTTTCGACTCATCCTCCGATGCGACCTTGGCGTAGAAATCCTCCGGTACACTGAAGCCGCGGTCTTCCATCATCTTGGGAGAGACACCATGCGATTCGTAGAGCTCTACCATCTTCTCCAGCGAGGGCTGGGAGTCGACTTCATCAAGTTTCTGCCGAGCTTTTCTCCTTGCTTTCCTGTACTTTTCCTGCTCTATCTGGAGTATCTCCCTCACCTCATCTATAGACTCCAGGAGTTCAGGGAATATTTGCTCCAGCTCCTCCGCATTCCACTCCGCAACCTCTCCCATTTCAAGATCCCATTCATATTTTTCGATGAAATCCTGTGCTCTCCTGTAGACCATCCTGAGGTTGTGGCCTCCACCCGTGTTTGAGGGAAGCTTGCCATCGGCCAGGGCGAAGAGTAATGCTCGGGCGTGTTCAGCGATAGAGTAGAGTGCCGCCACAGGTTTTATCTCATCTTTCAGTTCTTCAACTTCCATATCCATCTCTTTTGCAACTTTTTTCCATTCTTCCTCGATATCTTCGACCTCATCTATATTGAGGTAGGAGGAGTACGGGAGAAATTTCTCCCACACTTCTCTGTCAACCTCTATTCCCGTTCGCTGCTTCATCCTTTCCAGGGTCTCCGGCATCACGCTCTCGTAAGAGGTCTCCGTTCCTCTTGAAATCCAGGTGATCCTTTCGTGGCCCATACCCATGTCCAGCACCTGGAGATCCAGCTCCTGGTATCCCTCAGGTGTGATCTCGTAGAGCATGTAGACCTGGTTCCACAGCTCCAACCCATCCACAAAGCACTCCATGCATGGCCCCAGGTTTCCCCCTCCACCCCACGCCTCCTCGTGGAAGATCATCTTCTCCTCCGGTATACCCAGCGCTTCAGAGGTAAAATCCATCATGTCGCGGAAGTAGCGGTCCCGGTCGTATTTCTCCGGGGGCTGGAAGCAGGTCTGGCCTATCATGGTAAAGTTGGTGTAATGCCTGCCTGTAATACCTACGTTGTCAACGTCATTAAACCTCAGGCTGGGCTGCGGTATCACCAGCTCATCTGCGGGAGGCTCGGCCTCCCCTGAAACAACATACGGCTGGAAGCAGTAGATGGATGCGCCTGTGAACTCAACGTCATCTCTCCACCTTGCTATCACAGGGTAGCGGTCGATGGAGCTATATCCTCTCTGTTCCATGAAATCGGAGAAAAGCTTCCAGCTCTCTGCATGGGTCAATTTCTCTTCCGTGGGAGAATCCCCGATGAAAGTGTATCCGCCGGAACAGTCAGGTTCACCGCATACTTCCCTGCTCTCATCTCTGCTCCAGAAGTAGATACCGCAGCTGGAGCACTCCGACCTCTTGTATCCCTGCTGCCTCAGTATCTCCGTCGCGAAGAACTTATCCGGTTTCTCCGATGCTTCTTCCTTGATCTCCTTCTTGAGTTTTTCAAGTGCGGGCATGTTAAGCTATACCCAGAGAATTTTTTTATCCTGTTCGAAACCGCTGGATAATAAAGAAAAGCTAAAATGTGGGTCAGAAAAGATCGCCCAGTCCTTCAGCGGCTTCTTCCTCGTCTGCTCCTTCGTCCTCAGGCTCTTCATCTGCTTCCTCTTCTTCAGCTTCTTCTGAGTCTTCCTCAGTTGAACCTCCCGATGCTGCAGGTGCTGCTCCTCCTGCGACCGCTGTCTCCATCGCGTCTTCTATATCAACATCTTCCAGGGCCGCGACTATTGCCTTGATCTCTGTATCTTCTACATCAAGATCGGCTGCATCTACTATAGACTGGAGGTTTTCCTCGTTGACTTCCTTTCCTGCCTCGTGAAGTGTCAGTGCTGCGTAAACTAGTTCCATCTTGATCTACCTTAACTTGAAATTCAACTTTACTCTTAAAAAGACATCTTTCATAGCTGATTATAGATGAAAGAGATAGGACTGGGAGAGATTCCCGATGACATCAGACTGAAGCTCACGGAGGAAGGAAAGAGACTGTTCTGGGAGAAAGTCGAGGATAGGGGTATAGGCCCGGTTGCAGAATCCTATGGATTTGATAGATCAAGGCTCTACAACTGGAGAAACAAGGAGCTGTCGATTCCTGCATCACTGGTGAGAGAATTCCTGGAAGATGGAGCCAGGATAAAGGGCTTCAAGGCAGGAGGTAGGAGTGAACTGATCTACACTGATTTACCGATAGAAGTCTCCCGGGAATTTCTCACCCGTCTAGAGGTTTCAGTCTCAACCAATAGTGATGGAGTACCTGTTTACTACACCCCTGAGCGCTCACTGGCCGAGAGATTTAGTGTTCTGCTCGCTGATTCTTTCGGCGTGGAGCCCAGAATTTACAGCAGATCAGGCCAAGAGGTAAGGTTTCCCAAGTCTATCAGCTTGATCTGTTCCAGTTTAGATTACCGGAGGGAATTCAGGGCTGAAGTGGATGAAATAGGCGAAATAAGGGAAGAGAAAGTAATCCTGAGCGATAGAAAGTTGGATCCTGAGACCATAGATAAAAGACTCTACTCCCGTTCAAAGCGTTACAGGCTGGCCCTGGCCCGGAACGATTCCGAGGAGCTGGGGTCCATACTGAGTGAGGAGAAGGAAAGGTCTGCTGAGATTCTAGGTTAATCGCCCAGAGCCTGGTAGACATTGCGTTTCTTCTGGAGCTGTGGACCGCTTGAGCACTGGCCTGTAATCGACTCCGGGTTTCCACCCTGAACATACCTCTTGTTATACTTCTGGCATCCGATGTCCTTCTTTGCGGTGTCTGCCTGCTCTCCGAACAGGCCTATCCGGCTGTTGAATACTGTGAGAATCAGGAGGCCGGCCATTAGTATTGCCGTGGCCGCGATCAGCAGTCCCATGGTCTTATTCAGAGCCTCCACCTCCCTTCCTGGCCTTCCAGTTCGATAAAGCGTCGCACGCCGCAACACTGCTGCTTTCTATCCCTACCGATGTTACAGCGTACGAACATGCAGAGCCGACAAGTTTCCTGCATTCAGGTGATTTCTGCTTCACTGATGCATAGCTCCTGGGTATATTCCCGCCGCACTTATTTTCAAGACAGCTCTTAACAGCTGAAGAGCCCTCCTCCACAGGACAGGCCTTAAGGATCCGGTAGTCCCCGCTCACGCTAAACCCGGCCTTTTCAATAGTATCTATACTTGCCCAGGGATTGATCATCGCGAAGAATCTCCTCAGAGTGCCCGGCTTTTCCTTCAGCATCACACTGTAGCTTCCCGTTTTCCGGGGTGAAAACTCAATCTTCTCTGGACTCCAGCCTGTTGTCGGTCCAACTCTCTTGCCTCCAGGATTTTTCACAAGAACCTTCCAGCCGTTCTTCAGCTGCTCTGCATCGGTGTTCTTGACTCTTATCGTAATTTTCTGTCCCAGCGTGACCTCTCCTCTGCTCAGCTCAAGAAACCTTCCCGAACTACTCTTCTCCTCTTTAATACACTCCAGAGTTATATCTGCAGTCGTTCCCTCGCCGGATTCGTGATGTGTTACCTTGACTCCTCCTGTTACCTCGCCACTTAATATACGGTTCTCTCCCAGCCTGGGCATATCCTGGTCCGGGGCATGCACCTTGTCTGTCAGCCTGACCACCTTCGAATTGAACTTCAGGTGTACATAGTTTGCTGAGGAAGTTACATCAAGAGTTCCAGAACATCCCGTATTTCCCTGACTCAGGTCGATTGTCATTCCCGGTCTTACGGTAAATCTGCTTCCCCATTTGAAACTGCTTCCTCCCACCCTGAGGGTTGCCCTGTCGTATGAGTTTTCCGCGCCATCAATACACTCACTACCCTTTTTTCCACAGGCCGCCCGCATCTTCTCTTCAAGAGGTTTTCCGCCAAGAGGGATTTTCTCGTTGGGTATCAAAACGGCCTCCGTCATCACAACCCCGTCTTTAATACTTTTTCCCCCGTTCAGCTTCAGCTTAACTCCTATCTGATCGCCATCTTTTTCGAGCGAAAGTTTCTGGTTCCCGATACTGCATCCCTCTCCAGTACAGTATCCTGATAGATCACTGGAGAAACGTGTGTCCTGGTAAAGGACTCCGTGTTCAGAAGTTTTCGGAATCGTCGAACCAAGCCTATCGGTCTGTTTCACGATGGTGTATATCCTGTCTATATCATCTCCCGACTTTATACAGCCCCTGAATTCCGCTGGATAGTCGGACGTGGTTGATCCATCCAGAGGCTCCAGGATCACCTCACCTTCGCTGCAATCAGGGTAACTGTTCTGACCTTGCGCGGCTATCGGCACTGTGATTAGTAGACCCAGTACCCACAGAACCAGAAGTTTCCGCATGTCACTGATTTGTTGAAGAGAATAAAATTATTTGGCTATTATTCTGTCTTTCCTTCAAGCCAGTCCTTGAATGTAGATCTATCCTTGTTTTCTTTCTCCGCTTCCAGCGCTGCCTCCCAGTCAGGATTTTCAACTTCCTGGAGCTCTTCCTTCGCGTCGCTGATCGTTCCCGAGACAATTTCCCCGTAATCAACATCATCGGTCTCCGGTTCTTCAGTTTCCTCCTCTGATTCGCTACTTTCCTCTTCTTCAGCCCCCTCCTTTTCTTTGTCTTTCTGATCCTCTTCCTCGGATTCTTCCTGATCTTCTTCCCCAGACTCATCCTTCTCTTCTTCTTTATCCCTTTCTTCCTCATTTTCCTCAGCTTCGTTTTCTTCCTGTTCACTTTCGTCTTCATCTCCTTCTTCCACTTCAACTACATCCAGGTCTATCTCCGCTTCGAGACTTTCAGCCCCTGAGTTTGCGTACGATACAGCTTCTTCTACCGTTTCTTCCTCGGGAAGACCTTCGCTTATCGAAAGGTTCTTCGCTTCCGTCACGGCTTTCGAAATTATTGATACTATCGTCCTCTCGTTCACTATTCCAGTATTGACTGCAAGGTTGAATCCGCCAGAAGCCGCGGCCTCTAGGTCCTGTCTGTAGGCTTCCGTATCGATGTCAAGATCCTCTCTCCTGAATACTTCTCCGCCGCTGTAAGCCACCTTGAGGTCAAGGCCAATCTCCAGAGGCTCAATACCGACCTGGTTGAGTATCTCAGCGTCTTCATTCGAAATCGTTTCACCTCTCCCGACCAGAATTCCTGACTCTTGAACATGGATTGACCCGTCCTCGACCTGTACCTGTAGTCCCGCTCCCTGCAGCTTGCCTAGCATCGGGCCTGGACCGATTCCCGTGTCTCCTTCAGGGATTTCAATATCGTCGGGTGCTTCTTCTCCTCCCTGAGCCGCCGCACTCGTCTTGTTATTCTGTATCAGTGAGTAGAGCTGGAAGGGGTCCTTCTCCGAGAATATAAACGCTGGCTGCACGGCCTCTCCCGGCTCCAGTGAGTCTATGCTATCTTTATCGGATTCCTCGATGGCGATCTCCATCAGGGTCTTCCGCTCCATCCTGATGTTCGCGAAGTCCTTCATCTCCTTCTTGATCTGCTGGAGCTGCTTCGAAGGAAGGTTATGCATATCGAGAATACCTATCACAGGTTTTCCCGCGATCAACTCTTTCAGTTCTTCTACTATCTCTTCCTTCCTATCTCTGGAAAGCTGCTTGGGTGTCGGCTGCACCATTCAGGCTTCACCTCCGGTGATACTGAAGACGAAATTCCTCAAGGAATTTCTTAGAGAAAATTCATCGAATTTTCGGATCTTCGATCTTCGCATTCATCCCACCTCTTCCGGCGATCCCATAGTCGTCTTTACAAGTAACGATTTTACGTTGTTGGCTCCCTGGGGGAGCTGTCCCTCCACGAACTCGTATACTGCGGAAGCGTTTCTCCCGACCTGTTCAAGATCCTGGTCTTCCTCACCGATCTTAACCTGCAGAAGAGGTTCCTCCTTCAGTCTCAGTGTTACAGTGTTCCTCAGCTCCTCTATCTCATCGCTTGGATCCTCTCCAGGCTGCATGGGGTCCGGCATCATGTCTCTCGGGCCGAACACCTGTCCCAGTTGCTGGCCGATCTTGGGCATCAGAGGAGCCTCCGCGATTATGAAGCTCATCTCTTCCGCCAGATCTTTCGCCCTGGAGGGATCGTCGAACATCTCCTCGAGTTCGTCTTCATCAATCACTCTGTCAGCGTTGTCAGCATTGTTAGTAATAGTGTCTCCAATCACAGCGATCTTTGTCTCCTCATCCGCCTTGTAGGGGAGCTTGAAGTCCTCGTTGAAGCGGTTCTCCGGATCTGAAAGGTCGAGATCCTTGAAGTTGATAACCAGGTCAACTGACTCTGTAAAGTTCCTTTCCTCAGAGTTATCCACTGCCTGTTCAACCGCATTTTCGAAATCCATCAAATACCCTCCTCCGCTTCAATCCTGTCATCGTATTTTCCGTCCTCGATCTCCTGCTGTACCTCGTAGGCGTCCTTCCCATCAACAGTGATTCCGGCAGAGTCCGCGGATCCAATAACTTCTTTCACAGCCCCTCTAAGATCCATCGCAAGCAGATCAGAGGCTTTCATCCTGGCTATCCTGCACGCGGTTTCGAAGTCCATGTCCGCAACCTTATCTCTATTCGGCTCTCCCGATCCCCCGTCAATCCCTATTTCGTCGAATATCAGCTGGGCGACAGGAGGCTTACCTACCTCTACCTCGAATTCTCCTGTATCCTCGTCAACTTCGACCTCTACGGGAACTTCCATGCCCTCGAAGTCCGCGGTCTTCCGGTTTATCTCCGAGACTACATCTCCCACATCCGCTGGTAGAGGTCCGAGTTCAGGCCCTAGAGGAGGTCCGGCTGAAGCCGATCCGCCCTCTACCAGTGTTTCTATTGTAGTTTGTTCTCCCATCCAAACTCACCCGGAGAGTTTGATCATCCTAAGCCGTCTTCCCTTGCGCTCAACGGCTTTCGTTTTTGCGGATTTTGTGTTCATTTTTGGTATCATCTCAGTTTGTTGACGCTTTTTTCCTGACCGTGTCGATGTCCACAGTGGTCGGAATTGGAACCGCGGCATCGATCAGCTCGATCGTGACTTCGTGGTTTGTCTCGTCGAGTCTCTTCACCTTGGCTTCCTCTCCCTTGAATGCTCCACCTATGACTTCTACCTCGTCGCCTTCCTCGATCTTGATCTCCTCTTCCTCCTCATCAAGGTACTTCTCGATCTCTTCCACATCTACCTCTTCATCGATGACTCCTCTAAGATTCCTTATCTCGGATGGAAGTTCTCTAATCGCGGCCTCGTCTCCCTCTATGAATATGTATCCTTTCAGGTCTTTCGGGCTGAAAACCGCCTTTATCTCCATGTTGGCGGACTTGACCTTGCTCCTGATCGAGTCAATAACGTTCTTCTCTCTTCCGCGCGTGGTTTTTCCCGTAAGTATCATTCTATCAGATGTACTGTGGTATCAGGTTGGAGGCGAGGTAGAACACGAAGCCCATGACGCCTATGATTACGATGCCTGCTCCCGTGACTTTCGCGGCCATCGAGAACTCTTCCCTGTCCGGCTTCGTCGCTATCTGTAGGACTCGCTTGTACTCGTTCAGCTTCTTTTTCGCCTCGTTCTTCCATTTGCGGGGTTTCAACTCCATATTTATCACCTGCCAGCTATGAGAGAACCAAGTCTAGTTCCCTCCCACCAGAGGTGGTGCTGACGGGTATTGAGCAATTGGAGTGAAGTTTTATAAGGAGAAGGTTAAAATAGATCGAGTTCGGAGAAAAGCTCCTCTGTTCTCTCACTTCCCAGCAGGAAGTAGATCAGCCATCCGAGAGGTATGAACCAGATCAGGAGAAGGTAGATGATCCTCTGTTCAGAGCTCAGTTCCTGTCTAACGAGACAGCGGAACGTTCCGTAGATCTTGCCTATAAGCTCTATCGCCCCGAATAAGAGAATTAGAAGGAAAAATCCTGCCATGCCGGCTCCAAACAAAGCGCCAAGTACTTCCGCTACCATAGTCGTCACCAGGATTCTAGATAAACTCTACTCCCAGCTCTTCCTCGATCTCTTCCTCGTACTCATCACTGTGAGTCTTCTCCGGACCGTAGATCTGCGGTGACTCGACTCCCGTGACGATGATCATCGCCTGGAGCTCATCATCCATGTCCTCTCTCACCTGTGCGCCCCAGATGACCTTCGCGTTCTCGCTCAGCTTTCCGCTCACGGTATTCACGACTTCCTGGGCCTCGTTCAGCGACAGCGAGGTTCCGCCTGTAACGTTAACAAGCGCACCTTTACCCCCTTTTATATCCACGTCGAGTAACGGATTGCTCAGGGCTTTCTGCACCGCTTCCTGTGCCCGGGAGTCCGTATCGGACTGTCCCATTCCTATCATCGCGATTCCTCCTTCACCCATCACCGCCCTTATGTCGGCGAAGTCAAGGTTCACAAGTCCCGGCTTTGTCACCAGCTCCGTAACGCCCTTAACCGCGTTCACCAGGATCTCGTCTGCGATCTTGAATGCCGTGTTCAGGGAAACATCGGGAACTATCTCAAGAAGCTTGTCGTTGGGAATAACGATAAGAGTGTCAACGACATCCTCAAGCATTTCAAGTCCGTATTCCGCGTTTTCCTGCCTGGATTGACCTTCCATCTCGAAAGGCAGTGTGACAATTCCCACAGTTAATGCGCCTTCCTTCTTGGCCTGCTGTGCGATTACTGGGGCTGAACCTGTACCTGTTCCTCCCCCGAGGCCACATGTTACGAATACCATGTCCGAGCCTCTTACCGCTTCCTTCACCTTCTGCTGGGATTCTTTGGCTGATTCCTCTCCGACCTTGGGATCGGCGCCTGCTCCGAGTCCCCCGGTGAGTTCCTTGCCTATAAGGACTTTCTTGTCCGCGTTAGCGTATAGAAGATCCTGCGCATCCGTGTTCATCGCGACAGTTTCGCATCCTTCTATTCCCACCTCCACGAGGCGTGAGATAGTATTGTTTCCGGCTCCGCCTGTCCCGATAACCTTGATATCAGCCTTCCTCTGCTCTATCAGTTGCTCGAGTTCATCGTCGATATCATGGTTTTTCTGGTTTGACTGCGGTACACCGCCTCCCTTCTGCTTTGCCTCGTGGATCTTGTCTTCCATGCTTGAGAACCCTTGTTGTTATGTAAAAGAGGTTATCCTCAATCTATTTAAAATTGGGCTTATCCTTCTCATTCTGTAAATTTGACTTCTTCAAAGCCTGTGTTTTCTGTTATTTCTCTCCTTACTGTCTGCCTTAGCTCTTCCGGTAATTCATGCTCGTGGTCTCCATGGGAATGAGTTGCCGGGACTTTCACCTTTCCGTCTTCAAACTCCATCTCATCTGACCCGTGGCCGACCCTATAATCAAATATTTTTTCCGCTTTCTTCTCGTCGGCCTCGATCTTCTCCTTCACGGAAATCCAGTACTCCAGGTCTTTACCTGCGAGAGGATGGTTGAAATCGATCTTCACCCTGCCCGAACCCTTGAAAATCACCCTTCCTCTCCTGTTCCCGATCATAACCTCCTCGCCTCTCCTGACATTCACTCCCTGCTTCTCGAACTCACGTTCAGGATAGGTCTCGACTTCATCCGAGTCTCTTTCCCCATATGCTTTTTCCACGGGAACTTCAATCTCCTTTTCATCTCCTACCTCCATATCGAGTAGTGCTTCCTCAAATCCCTCTATCACGTATCCTTCGCCTATCAGTACCGGTATGGGTGAGAAATCCAGTTCAGAGCTATCCATTCCCTCTTCTTCCGCTTTTTCCTCCACGGTCAGGTCAAAAACTTCCCCGTCGGATCTGCCGACGTAGTCGACCATGACCATCTCTCCTTCTTCCATAGGCTTGGATTCGGGGAGAAAGTTAAAAACCTGTTACAGAATCTTTCTCTCCAGCCTCTCCAGAATCCTGTCTTCGATCTCTATATAGTCAGTCACGAGCCTTGATCGATGGTCCAGCATTATAAGAGAAGAACCTGCAATTTGATGGCGAGGTCGTGGTAGCTGAAGTATCTTGAGGGAATCTGTGTCTGAATAACTTCCATCGCCAGTCCGAAGCTAAAGGCCGAGAAAGCTGCTATCAAGTGTCCCTTCGTATTGTCGTGGACGTGGAGAAGAACGGCTCCTCCAAGGGCAAAGTATGCCAGGAAATGAAGTATAGTAAAGTTGGTGGCGCCTCCCGTTCCCGGTACAGTTTCCACAGGCCTGAGACTGTAGTATGAAATTAATCCTGCGACCGCAGAAATTATAATGAGATTTAACTTCTTTCTCATATCCAAGTCTGGAGTATCTGTTGTTTTCAATCTTTCATCCTTCCGGTACTACCATCAGGTTAAAAACTTTCACTAAAGATTCTGAATTATGGACTGGGTTGAGAAGCTTCCGGATGATCTGCAGATCTCGCTGGAATCTTTACTTGACGATGTGGAGCATCAGGAGGACATTTACATGGACGCGGAGAACGCCTCCGTAGGGCAGATATGGACCGCGATGGCCTTGATGACGAAGAGGATCAGGAAGCTGGAGAAGATGGTTTCAGCCCAGAGAAAAGCCTTACAAGATACTGAGGTTGAAGTTGATGAACACCTGGACGACAGGCTCGAGAAAAGCCTAAAGAAATATTAGGGTTTCCAGGGATTCCTTCCGAACCTCTCCTTATTCTTCAGACTCTCCTCAGGTTCTTCAAGTATGTGGTCAATGTCAGCGGAATCAACAATTCTGAATCTGCCACTTTCTGTTCTTTCCAGCACTTCCTGACCTTCGAGATAGTTCATCCATCTCCTTAATCCCCTGTGGGATAAAATTCTTGTTTTTTCCGTGACCTCGTCAGGACTGACCTCTTCACCTTCAGGAATATTTCTGATGATTTCCTCCAGGAGCTCCACCGGCGGATGGTGCGATCCCTCGACATAGGGATTGAAGTATTCCTCCGCAGTATCTTCCGGATTTTCCAGGTAATGAGGTAAATCCATATCCTCCATAATTTCTGAAGGTTTCTCACTCCTGCAGGTTCTTTCAAATATTTCCTCAGCCAGTTCCCACTCTCCGTAGCTCAATTTTACATTCAGTTGTTCTCCATCGGCCAGTACTGTTACCAGTTCGTGTTCTCTTAAGTAGAGAAGTTCTGAAGAGATATTGCCAAAGAGTTCCTCAAGATTTTGCTTCTTCTCCTTCGGCTTTTGATCGCTCGACTCGTAACTGCCAAAATTAGCGTAGATTTCTACAAGAATCTCTGGATCGACCGAACCTTTGTCCACATAATCAGGATCCCTGAATTCAGCTACCATCACTCCATCACTATCGCCGGCTTTCCGGGCTCCGCCCTTGAAGCCTTCTTCTCTTCCGAATCCTCTTCCCTCTCGATTACCACCTCTGCATCAAACTCTTTCTCAATATAGGAGACGTTCTCCTCTATTATCTCAATTTCTCTCCCGCTACTGAAAATCCTCTCCGGCATCTTTCCCGGCTCTTCAAGGTATTCCTTGAGATAGCTCTTGACTGTCTCAGAGTGCTCTTCTCTTCCTTCGACAAGTCTGCCCATCGCCTCCCCGAACTCCGGCCTTTCGTCTATGACTTCCTCCATCTCCCGGAAAAGCTCCCTCTTCCAGTCCTCTGCAAGTATGATCTTGATCTGATCGAATTCTTCAACTATTTCACTGATTTCTCTGACATCATCTACAATATTCTCAAATAGCGTGTACTCTTGCTCAACTTCCTCATCAAATAAACCTTCATCTACTTCCGGCCACTCGGCCTCGGAGACGAATCCTTCATTTCCAAGCTTTTTCCAGAGTTCTTCGCATACGTGCGGTGTGAACGGAGCCATCAGCCTTACCTGTGCCGAAATGAGAGCCTCAATAACTTCCGAGTTCATTTTGTCAGAGCGGTTTCTGTAGTTGTTTATCAAGGAATTCAGCTCGAAGAATGAAGCCAACCCTGCTTTACGTGTCTGGAATTCTTCAAGGCCTTCAGTCGCTTTACTGATTATCTTCTGGAGCCTTGATAGTGTGTATCTATCAAGTTTATTCCTCTCTCTTTGAGTTCCGGATTCTATCATTTCGCAGGTTCTATGGTAGAAGTTCCTGAGCTGGTTCTGGTACTTTGTGATTCCCTCATCTGTCCAGTTGAAGTCCTCCCATGGCTCCAAACTTCCAAACAAAAAGAACCTGACCGAATCAGCGCCGTACTTCTCGATTTCCTCATCCGGAAGCGCCACGCGACCCTTGGAAGAACTCATCTTTTTCCCTTCAAGGGAGACAAGCCCCCAGCTCGCAATACCCTGAGGCCAGTCTTCCTTCTGGAATAGAGCTGCATGATGGAAAAGCATGAAGGTTAGATGGTTTCTGATCAAGGGATGGGCTGTGGTTCTCCAGTCGAGAGGATACCAGTAATCGTAATTCCGCTTGCATTCCTCTATAGTTTCTAGATCCATTCCTGTTTCCTCGGCCACTTCTTCAGCACTATGCTCGTCCTGAATAAGGTAGTCAAAGAATATTGGTTGAAGCTTCTCCGGCTCGTCAACTATATGGCTAATAGTGTAGAAAGCCATGTAGATCGTTGAGTCGGAAAGAGGTTCCACTATGAAATCCTCGTCAAACGGCAAAGGGGTTCCAAGACCATAATTTCTTATCGCGGGCCAGCTCTCCAGCCAGTCCACTGTATCAAGGAAGTCCTTCTTTGTATCCTCAGGAATCAAGGCTATTTCATCAAGATAGTCTCGGACCTTTGTCTTCCATTCCTCATTACCGTAATCAATAAACCAAGAATTCTGGAGTGAAACAATAACCTTTCCACCACTTCTGGAAACAACTTCCTCTGAAAAGTCGTACATCGAGTCAAATCTCCCCATGTTCTCGAACTGCTCAACCAGATGATCCTTCACCGAGTTCACTTTTTCGCCTGCAAAGTCTTGACAGTTGGCGTTCAGAGTGCCTGTATGGAACTCTTTCTCGTAGACTTCCTCCGTGGCTTTCTCCAGTGCTTCCTCATCTTCCTGCGATTCGATACCATAATCCTCACAGGCTTCCTGCGCCGGGATTCCATCATAATCTTCCACGTTGATTATCTTCACAGGCTCTATTTCCCTGACCCTTTCAGGATCCAGACCGTATTCTCTAAGAGTATTTTCATCCTGCTGTATATCCTTCAGCGAGATCCAGTCGTATGGTGCATGGGCGGGAACCGACATAACCAGACCTGAACCCGAATCCGGGTCCACAAATGTGGCAGGTAGGAAGATCACCCTGTCGCCGGTTACAGGATTTCTCACCTCTTCTCCGACGAGTTCCTCGCCTTCCACAGTACCGGTTATCTCAACTTCTCGGTCCTGGTGCTCGAGTTTCTCCGCCGCTTCCTCTGAGACAACCCATTTCTCTCCGTCCACTGTCGCTGTCACATACTCGACTTCAGGATTCACGAGCGTATGTGTGACTCCAAATACTGTTTCAGGTCTAAGGGTCGCCATGGGGAAGATATAGTCTTCGCCCTCGAACTTGACCAGCGAATACTCCTGCTTCTCCGCATCCTCTCCTTCCAGAAGATCATGATCGGTCACAGGGTTCTCCGACTTCAAGTCGTATTTCGTAGGATGCAGACCTTCACTCACCAATCCTTTTTCTTTCAGCCGCTTGTACTGCCATTCTATCAGTTTATTGTATGTTTTGTCGTTCGTTGTAAAGTCTCTGCGCCAGTCAATCCCTATTCCAAGGTTCCTCATGTTCTTCTTGTAGGAGTTCTCGATGAAGTACTCCGCAAAGTCCATCGGCTTCTCCATCTCCTCCAGGACTTCTTCAGGCACGTTATAAGTGTTGGTTAGTACTTTCCATTGCTTTTCCTCACCTTCCTTCAGCCTGTCCAGCGCCCCTATTATCGGAGTTCCAGTTACATGCCAGGCCATAGGGAAAAGGACGTTGTAGCCCTGCATCTTCTTGAAGCGAGCGAATACATCAGGAAATGTGTATGTCCGGACGTGCCCGACATGCATGCCTCCGCTCGGGTAGGGATATGCAGCAGTTATGAAGAATTTCTCTTTGTCTTCATCAGGCTCCGCCTCGAACAGTTTTTCTTCCCTCCATCTCTCCTGCCATTTTTCCTCGATAGAGCTCAGCTTTTCCGCGAAATCCTTGGGCATGAATCTTCTTATTTCATCAACTTATTTCAATCTAAAATCTTTCTCTCAGAACTTCACCAGCTAATTTAAATGCTTGATTTCAATTTGAATGATACGATGACCCGGTTGATCTGTGTCAGCAGCGGCAAAGGAGGAACAGGCAAAACCACTGTAACATCCAATATTGGAGCGGCGCTGACACAGTTCGGGACTGATACTATAGTTCTGGACGCCAACCTGACAAATCCCAACCTGGGGTTTCATCTTGGAATTCCTCTATACCCGAATACCCTTCACGATGTACTGAAAGGCGACGCGCATATAACAGAGGCGATGTATATACACAATTCGGGTCTCAGGGTGGTTCCGGCAGGATTATCGATCGAAGACCTTGTAGATACTTCTCCCGAAAATCTTTCGGATGTGCTGCTTGACACTGTCGGAGAGCCGGACTTCGTTCTTGTAGATTCGGCAGCAGGCCTTGGAAATGAGTCTATTAACGCTATCGAGGCCAGCGATGAGGTACTGGTTGTTACAAATCCAAACCTCCCCGCGGTTACTGACGCATTGAAGACCGTAAACATTGCGGAGGAAGCTGTGACTGATGTTCTGGGAGTTGTTGTAAACAGGGTCAATGGCCGCGAATCGGAACTGGAGGATGACGAGATAGAGTCCATGCTTGGGCATGAAGTCATCATGAGGGTTCCGGAAGATGAGAAAGTACAGGAAGCGCTAGCCGTGAAAAAGCCTATGGTGCATCATGATCCCGAACATCATGTTTCGGAGAGATTCAGGGCGGTTGCCGCAGAGGTAGCAGGATTGGATTACGAGCCAGAAATTGAAGAGGAAGGATTATTCTCCAAGCTTTTCAATAGACTGAGATAATAATGGTCTATGGGCCGCACGATGTTTAAACCCGGAACGATACTGCTTTTCTTCATAATAGCGGTATTTGGTTACATGCTATTCACCTGGTCGTCGGGAAATATTAACGAAATCGGAGAGACTGCGAACAGGCAACAGAACAAGACTTTTGACTGCGCCGGAATCGAGACCGAGTTTGTCAGAGTGGAATCAAGCGGATCCAACGTGAGTGTTTTCTTCAGGATAAACAGGAAAGTCGAGAAGGCGGCGGCCAAGATAGTGGGGGACAGGAACGTGACAGAGAATTATGAGGATGTGCCAAAAAGCTCCCTACAGAAAATTTATGGTAATGTAGGGGATTTCAGGTACGTAAGAGTCACCACAGGACGGTGCGATCAAGTTTTCGAGTACAGTGGGTAATCTTTTATTTGAGCTAGTGAAGTATTTACCATGACCCGGGTAATATCTGTTGTTTCTGGAAAAGGTGGAGTCGGCAAGACCACTGTAACAGCGAACCTTGGAGTCGCGCTTTCCGAACATGGAGAGGATGTACTCCTGATAGATGGTAACTTTACCGGGGCGAACATGGCACAGCATTTCGGTCTCGGCTTCCAGGAGGTTTCTCTTAACGATGTTCTGGAGGGTGAAGCATATATCACCCAGGCAGTTGCGAAGCATCCTGAAGGCGTTTCTATACTTCCAGCATCGGTACTTGAGTTTAGCGGTAATGCTGAGAACCTGAAACACTCGATAGTTGATTTTCTCGGGGAAAAAGATTTTGTACTGATCGATGCCGCTGCCGGAACGGATGAGGAAGTCCAGTCAGCTATCGAGGCCAGCGACGAAGTTCTCCTTGTTTCCCATCCCGAGCTTCCGGCGCTGACCAACACCCTCGGAGCCAAGAAGCTGGCAGAGGAACTTGACCGGGACGTGATAGGCCTGGTCATGAACATGGTCAGGGATGAAAAGGCGGAGGTTGAAGAAGAGGATATAAGGGATCTTGTGGATGAGGAGATTATAGGCAGGATTCCCGACCACAAGCATGTCAGGGAGAGCATCGCCCTGAGGAAGCCGGTTGTGAGCTACAGGCCTGAATCCCGGGCTGCTCTAGCTGTGAAAGACGTGGCTCACAGGCTGAAAGGCGACGAGCCTCCTGAAAGAGGTCTGGGCCAGAAGCTGAGAACAAGGCTGAAAGAGATAACGGTAATATGACCCTATACTTATATTCTCAGCTCGCCAACTTGGAGACATGACCGATCTCAAACCCTACGAGCAGTACCTCTGGAGCCCGAAAAGAGAGGAGTACGAGGCGAGTGAGATACCTGAGGACATCGACTGCATATTCTGTGCCCAGGCCGAGGGTGATGATCGGGTATCCTTCCTCCCGGTTTTCGAGGACGATTTCCTGATGGTCGAGCTCAACATCTTTCCCTACAACACCGGTCACCTGATGGTCGTGCCGAAGAGACATGTCAATTCTCTGACGGATCTGGAAGATGAGGAGAGAGATCGGCTGTTCAAGATGGTTTCAAGAGTCGAGAAACTACAGAAGGAGGTTGCCGAACCTGCAGGAATAGACGTGGGAATAAACATAGGCAAGGCCGCTGGCGAGTCCATACCCCACCTCCACATCCAGCTCGTACCCATCTACGAGAAAGATCGAGGCTTCATGGAGACCTCTCTCGACACGAAAGTGATGAAGAAGTCGCTGCCTGACATGCAGGAGGAATACCGGGAGAGGAAGGAGATACTGGAAGGTTACTGGGATTAGCTGGTTCTGGCAATAATGAAGAGTTTATCGAAGTCAAATTCCTTGCTGGTTTTGGGTTCTCTGACATATTTTTCTCGATGGAGAATCCGCACTTTCCAAGAATATCTTGAATTTCTTTCTCCGACATTATGTTCATGAAAACTTCTCCTTCGGTCGCCGGGTCTTCGACATTAGTTTCTCGGGATCTCCCTTTCTGCAGACCGAGGAACAGAAGACCTCTTTCAGCAAGTATTTTGGCGAATTCCTGGATAATTCCAGGGATGTCATCTTTTGGTATGTAAATTAGCGAGAAAGATGCGACCACTCCATCAAAACTGTTTTTCTCAAAGTCGAGTTCCCTCAGATCTTTTTTCCTGAACTCTATATCCGGAAAGTTTCGCTCTGCCACCTCAAGCATTTTATCGGAGAGATCTACTCCAACCACTTCGAATCCTCTTGAGCTAAGATAGTTTGAATCCAATCCAGCACCACAGCCTGCATCCAGTACAATTCCTTCTTCAGGCATCATTTCAGCAAACTCTTCAAGATGCGTAGAAGGCTCCGGGAACTTCTCAATATAATCTTCCGCCAGCTGATCGTGAACTTTAATTGGATCTTTCATGGAAAAATTTCGATCTATTAAAGTATTATTCTTCATATTTTGCCGAATTAAATTTTTCTGAAATATATGTCATTTTATTTTTCTTCAATTTCGTTTTCTAAAGGAAGGTCTATCTCTATGTGTATCCTGTCGTATGGTATCCTGGGCTTTTTGGTATTTCCGTCTTCTTCAGTCTGGATTATCCCGTAGTTTTCCATAAGCTTGACGTCTTCATGGACTTCCCTGAGACCTCTGTCAAGGTTTTCTGCGAGTTTCCTGATGCTTCCTGGAGGATTTTCTATAACTTCTTCAATGAGTTCCTGGCGCTTCTCAGTTAGCATCCTCCTGAACATTTCAGTATCCTCAAAGATTATACTGTCCTTTCCCTTCTTTAATTCCTCAAGCTGTTCGAGAGTCTCCTCCTCAAACTTTTCCAGATTTCCCGCCTTAAGTTCAAGGGTTTTTTCTTCGTCTGACATGTTCTCTCACCTCCCGCATGAATTTTATGAACTGTTTTTCAATCGACTCAAATTCTGTTGGTTTAGTTTCTTCACCCATGTGTTTTTGGTGCATACTTCCCGAGTGCTGGTTATAGTTATCATATCTCAGTATTGTTTCGCCATTTTTTGGATTGAAATACTGGAAGCTGTATTTTACATCCTTCCTGTAGTCATCTGACTCTGGAACGTGGAATGCCTTGGCTTCAACTATCTTTCCATCGCTCATTATTTCTCTAATCTCGAAAATTTTCTCTGACATATCCGCTATTGTTTGTGGCTGAAATTTAATTTTAATCCTGAAATTAAAAATGTTTGGGTTGAAACCAAACATATTTTGTAGAATTGCTGAATCTTATTTATACTGTTCAAGAAATTCAATCCATGACATCCTTCTTCCACACCTACGACCTGAGGGGAAAGTACCCGGACGAGATCGGAATTGAGGAAGCTGAGAGAGTTGGAAAAGCTTACGGCACTTTTAGTGATGCTGGGGAGGTTCTTGTTGGCAGGGATGGAAGAAAGCATGGAGAGGAAGTGACGGAAGCCTTCATACAGGGAATTCTCTCCACAGGTACTGATGTGGCGTATGCGGGTATCGTTCCTTCGCCGGTTGTCTACTTTGGTCAGGTAAACAGCGGTTTTGAATCCTCTGCGGTGGTGACCGCCTCCCATAATCCCCCGAAGTACACGGGATTCAAGTTCTGCAAGCAGAACGCTAAGGCAATGTCAAGGGAAGGAGGAATGAGGGAAATGCAGCGCATTTATGAGCAGAAAGATTTTGTGAAGGGTGTGGGGGAGAGATCTGAAATCGGGCTGAAGAAGGACTACATATCAGCTGTAAAGGATGCTGTGGATCTGGAGGAAGGGCTTGAAGTAGTGGTAAATTACGGCAATGGAGTGAGCTCTGTGATAGGAAGAGAGATGCTGGAGCAGATAGGATGCGAGGTCAGAGGTATAAACGAAGAGATGGACGGAGATTTTCCGAATCACCTGCCCGATCCCACTAATGATGAGGCGCAGGAAGCTCTCGATGCAGAAATGGAGGATGAGGATCTGGGGATAATATTTGACGGCGATGGAGACAGGGTTGGATTTATTCTACCGGATCACGGTCATGTAGATGAGGATGAGATACTTGCACTGTTCTCAGAGGAAACGCTTGAGAGGGAAAAGGGAAAAATTGTTCATGATCTGAGATGTTCAAAGTTGGTTCCAGAGATTATAGAGAAAAATGGAGGTGATCCCGGAGTTACCAGGGTAGGTCACACGTTTTTCTCTCAGGAGATTCACTCAGACCCGGATATAGTCTTTGCGGGTGAGCTATCCGGACACCTTTACTTTCCCGCTTACGGCTTTCCCTGGGACGATGGTCTTTTCGCCGCGGCCCTGATGTGCCAGATAGTTTCGGAGAGAGACGTGGTGGAAAAACTTGAAAGCTATCCAGACTATCCCGTCTCTCCGGAGCTCAGGATCGACTGTCCAGAGGAAGCAAAAGAGGATGTTGTCGCTGACATGAAGCAGGAGTATTCAGACCATGAACTTTCCATATTGGATGGTGTCAAGATCCAGTTCGATTCTGGCTGGGCCTTGGTGCGTCCTTCAAGCACTGAGGAGAAGATGTCGGTCAGGTGCGAGGCGGATACTCAGGAAGATGTGGAAAGGATACTGGAAGAGGTGGAGAGCAGGGTCAGGGAGTCGATCAGTCGAAACTCTTGAATTCCGATGAGAAAGCTCCAGAAGATATGATATCCCCCATTCCAACCGTTCTCTCGGGATCTTCGTTTATCAGAGTTGGTATTCCTGCAAGCTTGAATCCGTCGATTTTAGCAATCCCCTTCGACTGGAAGTCTTCTAAACCATGGTATTCTCCAAAGTTCCTCATGCTTTCAATCCCGTTCATGGAATAATCCGGTTCGAAATCCTCTATCCCCTTTTTTCCAGGTATTTCTCCATTTTCAGACAGCTGGATGGCTGCCAGCTCCCCGAAGAGCATGGAGTCCCTGATCCTGGAAACTTCTGTTGTGTAATCCTCTCTCGCCACGCATAGATGATACCGGTAGGTGTGGAGGTGTATCCTGGAGACTCCAAGCTGCTCTATAAGTGTCGTGAGTGCGGAAAAAGCCTCCCCGAAGTTGAAAGGTTTTTTCCCATCTTCCCCCATCAGATCCAGTATCTCGGCTAGTTCGGTCTCGTCTATTCCCAGACTTTCCGCCCCCGGTACAACGTCCTCGATGATTTTCGCTGCGGTGTCTTCATCGTGTACATATTCAATATGGATTGGAGGTTCGATTTCCGACAACTGTCTGGCGGACTTCTCCAGCTTCGCTTCAGCGTTGCCATCTGCGTCGTGGAAGCCCGAGAGAATGCAGCAGTCTATGTTTGATTCGATTAGAGCCATATTGGACTCGACTGAGCTCTCGAAGTAAGGCCCGAAACCTTTGATCGATCCAGAGAGTATAAGTCTTCCGCTCCTGTCGCCGGAATTGAACTCGAATATATGGTTTTTCTTGGTTTTATCGGAGTTTACAGCGTCCTGGACGTTTTTCAGGTAAAACTCGCCTTTTTCCTCCACAGGAAAGAGTATTTTCTCGTCCATCTCCTCCGCTAGTTCTCTAGAGAGGAAGGGTGTATAGAATATCACAGTGTTCCCGGTTCCCGCTATAAAGTTGGAGAATATGGCTGCCTGTCCCCCCACTTTTTCCATCTCTCCCTCGAGCTCAACCCCCGAACATTCTACCTCCCTGTTCTCTGAATTCTCTAAACAGTATCTCAGTGTGCGTAAAAGCTGCTCCCTTGATTCCACGTTTTCATACAACTCAGGCTCCTCATCGGGGGTATTGAAGTTCCTGTGGATTACATCTATATTCGCGTTGAAACCTGTGAGAACCTCAACATTCCCCTTGACCAGTTTACTTGCTTCCCTGTAGCTTTGTCTCCACGCTTCTACAGGCCCCGGCACAGCTGCTTCACCTCCTGCTCCACATCATCTGCCTTTACAACTCCAGAAGCCACCAGCACCCCTTCACAACCCAGATCCACGCTTTTCTCGACATCCTTCCTATCCTTGATCCCTGCGCCGGTAAGAGTTGGGACTTCGGAGCTCTCGACCGCTTCCTCGATCAGTTTCGGCTTGGCCTTTGAGACAGCGGTCTGGCTTCCGATAAGCTCCGGGGGCTCGAAAGCAATATAGTCGGGATGAAACTGGCTCAGCCTGCCGCATTCTTCAGGTGTCTGCGCACAGACAACAGTAGTGAGTCCGTTCGAATCCGCCCTCTCAATAGCTTGCCTTATCCTCTCTTCCTCCATCCTTCTCTCTGAATGATTTATTAGCGTTCCACTGGCGCCTGATTTTCTCAATCCTTCCGCTAAAACGCTGCCTGTGTGGCTGCCTGGATCAACCGGGTCAAGATGCTGTGAGAAAACTTCGATGTCATGATCTTCGAGCCTCAGCATATCCTGGAAGGATGGACAGGCTATCACTTTTTCACCAGTCCTCTCCATCGCACTGATGCAATCCTCCGCTATCTCCACAGCATTCGGACCCTGTGCCTGTTCGTAGGCCTTGAAGTTGACAATTATCATTCTCCATTCACCCTTTCGCCTGTTCTTATTTCAAGCTCCGGGTCGTTCAGAACCTCCACCTTTCCATCCTGAAACTCGAGATCCAGGCTTTGCTCTCCGACCCTCTTTCCCATTCTCCTGCATGAAACCTCTCCAGCAGGATCGATTTCCACGCGATCATCTCCGACATTTATTCCGAGAAGATAGGAGTCCGCGACATGAAGAAGCATTCCCGCGCTCCAGGCCTGCTCTGAGGCTCCCAGGAGTTCTCCCGATTCCGCATCTACCACTTCGGGGAAGGCTCCAGGCTGGTTCCTGTCAAGCATAGAGTTGAGTTTCTCAAGCATGTTGACCCCTTCCTGTAGTTTACCGTAATTCAGGTTGGCGGCCGCGGCCCAGCAGGTCGTCAGGCCCCAGACGCTTCCTGTGTGGTAGCCCGCTGATTCGTATCCGGGGTCCGTGACCGACCTTGTCCTAGCACCGTAACGAGACGAGAACTCTCCATTTATCTTCTCCAGCTGTTTTTGTGCTACTTCCTCGCTTGCCTGGCCGAACATCAGAGGGATCGCGGGATTGACGGTTTTGTGGCCTCCCTCCAGCTCGTCCCTGTACTTTTCACCGTTCTCGAATTCCTCCAGCCCTTTTTCCAGTTCCTCTTTTCGATCATCGCCCATTATTTCTGCAGCCTCCAGCCAGAGCGACTGTATCTCCACAGCTTTTTCCCTCTCCAGGGTGTCCATCCAGGTACCTTCCGGGGGATGTTCAACTATGTTCTCGGAGGTTTCCAGCTTCTCTATCGCTTTTCCCCTCGCTCTCTCTATAACAGGTGAAGTACCGCTGTGTCTCCTGAGCTTCTCCGAGGCGATTATGAATAATGGTTCGGTATCCGCCCTGTAGATTTCTTCAGAGTTATCCGCTTCTAGCCCGATTTTTCCGCTTATCCCTTTCTCGGCAAAGTTCTCGAGTATCTCCCTGGAGAGATCGAAGTATCCAGCATCAATGTAACCCATGATTGACCAGAAGCTATCTCTTGCCCAGTAATCCTGGAACCATGGATGCCCTGCAATAATGCCCTTCCCGTTCCTGGCATAGGTGAGGTTCTCCAGGCTTTCAATACTGCAGCTGAATACTCTGCCCAGTTCGTGCTGAAGCTGCTGTTCCCTCGACTCTACCTTCCCGAAAACTCCTTCAGAGGTCTTGAAATCCATCTCGAAGTTTTCTACAGCTCCACCACCTATCTCCGACCTGAAAACAGGTTTTGGAGGAATCACGCAGAGCTGTCTCTCCCCGGGATAGTGTTGCTTCCACTCGGTTCTGCCAGAGAAATCCGAAATATCCTCTGACTCAATCACCAGCTTCTTTCCCTTTCTGGAGGCTAGAAGTCGATTGTCTGTTGTCTCCACCGTGTAATCTTCATCGCTCAGGTCCTCGCTCTTCTCCCTTATATCGATGCCTGGCTCAACGACCGCGTGTATAGCCTTTGGAGAGTCCATCTTGTTCTCCATCTGAAGCTCTATCCTGAAGCCCGGGAGGTCGGGAGGCGCGGAGATTTTCTCGGTTATTTTCATTGAATCGGTCTCGTGGTGGAAGACAAAATCTTCTCCGTATTCCACGGCCTGTAGTGTGCCTTCATCCAGCCAAACCCCGTTTACCTTTAGCGCGAAGTAGTCGAGAAACTTGTATGGCGGAACCCAGAACCCGCTCCACTTTGTTTTGAACCCGGTGTCCAGGTATCTGAGCAGGAAGCCGTGGAGGTTTGATACCACTCCCCTCTTTTCTCCGGGTTCATGCAATGTGTACCTCATGGTGGAAGATTCACTGCAGCCACTATAAAAGCTGTCTTTTTGAGCCTCAGGTAACAAGCAGCGGTCGAGCAGGTTTTTATACAGCCTGTGCAATCTTTTAACATGGAAGTGGAAAACTTTGTAGAAGTTTCTTTCGAGGTAGCGAACAAGGTTGGAGGGATATACCAGGTTATCAGCTCGAAGTCCTCGGTTATGAAGAAGTACTATGGAGATAATTACATTACAGTGGGGAAGTACCAGGAAGATATAGATGAATTTACGGAACGAGAATGCTCGGACGGTCTGGAAAGATTGAACGGTAGGGATCTGGAGGGTATCGAAGTACACACAGGTGTCTGGAGGATTTCCGGACAGCCGAGATGTATACTCGTGGATCCGTCGGGAATGGAGAAGACTGTGGATGAAATTAAGGAGGAGATGTACGAGGAGCATGGTGTGGATTCGATCAAAGCTGGAGAGGACTTTGACGAACCTGTTAAATGGTCCTATGCTGTAGGAAAAGTGGTGGAAGCTCTAAGTCAGGAGATGGAAGGAGATACAGTGGTGCAGCTCCACGAGTGGCTTTCAGGCCCCGCGCTGATAGAGTACTCCGGACCATCGGTCTTCACCACTCATGCCACCTTCCTTGGAAGAACTCTATCCAACTCGGATTATGATCTGCAGGAGCTGGTGGAGTCGGGAAAAGTGGGTGATTCTCTTGCGGAAGAGCACGATGTAGAGGCAAAGCACCAGGTGGAGAAGATGGCAGCATCCGAGTCCGATGTCTTTACAACTGTGAGTGAAACAACCGCGAGAGAGGCAGAGGCAGTGCTAGGGAAGAAACCTGACAGGGTGCTACCCAACGGCTTCAACGTCGAAGAGTTTCCCTCTCTTGAGGAGCTTTCCTACCGGCACAAGAAGAAAAAGAGGAAGATGAAGGAATTCCTCCAGGCATACTTTGAACCCTACTACGATGTGGACCTTGAGAACGATCCCAGAATACTCTACATTTCAGGCAGGTACGAATTCCACAATAAGGGACTGGATGTTTTCATCGATGCGCTGGCGGAACTGAACCAGCGTGAGGGCGATGATTTCTTCGTTTTCATCTTCGTTCCTTCCGATACTTCAGGCGCGAAAGATAAAGTGCTGGAAAACATGTCGCTCTTCCAGGAACTGGAGAACTACGTTGAGGAGGTGAGTCCCAGGATAAGATCGACGCTTCTTACCTCGCTCACCTCCCGGGGAGACCCCGGAGAAGCTGTGAAGAAGGTGATAGATGATACCTCGGGAAGGGTCGATTCACTGCAGGAGAACTTCCATGACAAGGGAGATTCTCCGCCTGTATGCGCATTCGATCTAAGCTATCCCGAGGACCAGATACTTGAGAGACTGTACGAGAAAGGCCTGAGGAACAGGGAGCAGGACCGTGTAAAGGTTGTTTTCTATCCGACCTATCTCTCGCTGGGAGACAAGCTACTTTCCATGGACTACGAGGACGCTATAGTCGCGACTTCAGCGGGAATCTTCCCCAGCTACTACGAGCCGTGGGGATACACTCCCGTAGAGACAGCGGCGAATGGAGCTCTGTCTATAACCACCGATATGGCTGGTTTCGGCCAGTTTCTCTACGAGAATACGGATGAGAAGGACAGGAAGGGCATAAGAATACTTGAGAGGAAGGGTGTACCGGACCATGAGGTCGCGGCTTCACTGGCGGAGATGATCGAGGATATTGTGTCTTACTCTAAAACAGAGATAACCGAGAGAAAGCACAATGCGAGAAGGCTGGCACAGCTGACTTCATGGGAAAAGCTTGGGGAGAACTACCGCGAGGCGCACCTGGAGGCGCTGGAGGGATAGAATGTCGATAAAGATAGAGATAGATCATTTCAGCCAGGACAAGAGGGAACACCAGGACGTTGTAAAGAGAGAAGAACCTGATTTCGTGGGCATTCAGCCCGACTTCGAATCGATCTACGATGAAAGAGACGAGCATGACTACGAGAACCTGATCGTTATAGGGAACGGAGGCTCTATTACCAGCTTCAGGGCCTATCTCTACGCTTTCCTCAGGGAGACGGACGTGGATGTCAGACTTGTTACGACCATGGATCCGGACTACCTGAATACGCTTTCAAGGGAACTTGATCCCGATGAGACTCTGGTCATGCCGGTGAGCAACTCAGGGGATACCGTTGGCGTCGTAGAATCACTTCTCTACTTTGTGGAGAGAGGTTTCCAGGTCTGTGCGGTCACCTCTGATAATGATGGAGCACTGAAACAGATAGTCGAAAAGAGAGACTACAGCTGGATCGAGCATCGGGATGTAGGCGGAAGATTTTCAGGTCTGACTGAGACGGCTCTTGCGCCGGCCGCATTCGCGGGTATAGAGGTGGAGGAGATAAGGGAGGGCGGTGAGCAGATGTATGAGAAGCTTTCGCCCCAGAGGCAGTACAATCCCGCTATGAACGTTGCATCTACTCTCTTCGGCGCTGAGGAAGAGGGATATAGCGAGGTCTTCACGCCTTTCTACTCTACGAGACTGTTTGGATTCTACCCGCTGACAGTTCAGCTGATGCACGAGACTGTGTGCAAGCAGGGAGAGGGCCAGACATTCTACGGCGATCTTGGACCTGAGTGCCAGCACCATACCAACCAGAGGATTTTCGGCGGAAGAAAGGATGTGGTGACGATGTTTGTGAGGTCAAATGCCCATGAGAAGGAAAAACTCAGTGTGCCGGAAGAACTCGGTGAGGTGGATATCAGGGAGGAAAAGCTCTCGGGTCTACGTGACCAAGAGCTGAGCCATTCGCTTGAATCAGAGTACATGGGTGTGAAAGAAGCTCTCGACGAGGAAGATATGCCGAACATCACTCTTAACCTTACCGATGTTTCCCACCGGAACCTGGGCAGGTTTGTGGCATTCCTGCATTATCTCGCGGTCTACTCTGCATGGTTCCGGGACGTAGATCCCTTCACCCAGCCTGATGTTGAAAAAAGCAAGAAAAGAGGCTTTGAACAGAGGTTCTGAAAATGGAGGCTATATACCTGACGCAGAGGTTCGAGATGGGTGAAGCCTCCTCGGAACACGCGAAGGATCTGGCGGAGATGGTTGTTGAACGAGGGGGTGATGCCGCGATCGTTTCCTTCGATGATGGCTCATATTATGAGGTGGATGAAAGAGTGGAGGTGAGGAGGGTTGATCTTCCCTTCGATGGCGACAATCTCTACAGCTGGTCGATGATGATGAATAATGAGCTCAAGAGACAGGCAAGGGAGTTATTTGATGATCCTGAGCTGATTCACGCGGTTGACTGGACGGCGATACCTGGAGGCGTGGCGCTGGCGAAACATTTTGGAGCAAAGCTGGCGATCACCTTCCAGTCGACTGAGAACGAAAGAGGGTTTGAAGGCGAACATGCCGAGATCATTTCCGAGCTTGAATGGGATGGTGCCTTCGAGGCTGACATTCTTTTCGCGACAAATCAGGATACAAAGAACTCTCTGCTTTTCGATCTTGATGTTCCCGGAGAAAAGTTGGAGGTGGTTGATCCCTTTGAATCGGGCTGGAGAGAGGATGTTTATAAAAAATACAGCGAAATTATTGAACAGGAGATGGAGGTTAGATATTCTTGAAGCCGCTTTTCCTTACATGGGAGTATCCGCCCTACAAGGCGGGGGGAATTGCTTCTCACTGTGAGGATCTGGCCACAACTCTCGCGGACCAGGGACATGAACCTGTAGTGATCACGTACGGCGATGAGGAAGAGGTTGAGCACAGGAACGGTGTGGAGGTTCACAGGGTTCCATCGACTGACTCCGCAACCGATACCATTTCCTGGGCGATGCATCTAGGCTACAGGATGGAGAAGAAGGCGATAGATATCTTCAAGCAGCAAAAGTTCGATCTTGTTCACGCGCATGACTGGATGACCGTGCCGGGAGCTGTCGGGGTAAAGAAGACGCTAGACGTTCCCATGGTTTTCACTGTACACTCGATGCAGAAGGGAAGAGACGGGATTGACTCGGAGTACCAGGCCACGATCCACGACCTTGAGTGGTACGGTACCTACGAGGCCTCCGAGGTTATAACCGTTGGTAGAGAGTTCTCCGAGCAGGTGAAGCATAGTTTCAACGTCCCGGGCGAGAAGGTCAATTACATACCGAATGGAGTGGATCTAGAGAAGTTTGACTCTCACTCGAGCAACCTGAACTACGGTAATTACGCATTGGACTGGGAGAAGATTGTGCTCTTTGTCGGGAGGATGTACCCGCAGAAAGGCCCAGGACACCTCATCGAGGCGATGCCACAGATACTCGAGAGCTCCGGTGAGGCAAAGTTTGTAATGGTTGGAAGTGGAGCTACAGACCACTACAAGGGTATAGCCAAGAATCAGGTCGGGGAGAAGGTCCACTTCCCGGGATACGTTTCCGATTCAGAGCTTCTCTCACTTATGAAAAGCGCTGAACTGACTGTAGCGCCCTCGATCTACGAGCCTTTCGGCATCGTGCCTCTCGAGGCCGCGGCCTGTAAGACCATGACGGTGGGAAGCTACGTGGGAGGAATGAAGGACACTATAGTCCACGAATACACCGGTCTGCACTCGTATCCTGCTGATCCCGGCTCCATAGCCTACCAGGTGAACCGCGCGCTGAATGACCCGGGCTGGAGCGACTGGATGGGCGACAAGGCAAGGGAGAGGGTGGAGGAGAACTTCCGCTGGGAGCAGATTTCGGCATGGACCACCGGAATATACAGGAGCGCAGTGGAAAAGTAAAAAATTTCAGTCCCAGTCCGGTGCAAATGCGGGATCCAGCTTTCTTTGATCTCCCTTGAGTCTGTCTATAGTTTCCATCTCGCTTTCTGAGAGCTGGAAGTCGAAGATATCGAGGTTCTGCCTGAGGTGTTTCTCCGAAGACGCCTTTGGAATAGCAGAGACGTTTTCCTGCTGTATTAGCCACTTTAGAGCTACCTGAGCCGCTGTCTTCCCGTAGCTCTCACCAATCTCGCTCAGGGTTTCGTTCCCGATCACATCGCCTCTCGCCAGAGGGGAATATGCTGTCAGCATCATATCCATCTGCCTGCATTTCTGGAGAACCTTTTGCTGATCCAGGAAAGGATGGTACTCGACCTGGTTTGTGAGAAGTTTCCTTTCGGAGAGCTGCTTCGCCTGCTCCATCTGCCGAATCTTAAAGTTGCTGACAACTATATTCCTGGCTTTTCCCTCAGCGACCACTTCATTCATCTCTTCCAGTACCACCTCCAGATCCATATCCCTGAAAGGCCAGTGAATCAGCAGCAGATCAACGTAATCAGTTTTCAGCTTTTCCAGGCTCTGTTCAACTGAATCCTTCAGCCGTCTCCTGTTCAGGTTTTTCCTCCAGAGCTTTGTCGTTAGCCAGAATTCATCTCTGTCCACCTCAGATTCTTGGATTCCCTCACCAACCTTTCTCTCATTCCTGTACGCCTGGGCTGTGTCCACATGGCGATATCCCATATCCAGCGCCCTTTTAACGGTATCAGCGCACCCTTCTGTCATTTGCCAGGTTCCAAGTCCCGGGGCCGGTATTTCTTCCCCCTGTATCTCAATATAGTCCATTTTGATGCCGTGAACAAATTGCGATTTGAACTTGAAGTCTTTACCGGAGCACCTGTTTTTAAGTGAGCCTACCGCATTTTAACCATGGTAGTTTCCGAGGTTTCTGGAAGTCTTATAGTTAGAGAGGGAAAAATCCTGATGGTTTTCGACGAGGAAAGAGAGTCCTGGAGTATACCGACCGCGGAAGGAGAAAATGGCGAGCTTTCTGCCGAGACCGCGGAAAGAATCGCGGAGGAACACACCGGATGTGAGTCCGAAGCTGTGAAGTACAGAAAGAACCTCAAGAATAGTTTCGAGAGGGACGGTGAAGAGTTCAGGCTCCAGCCCTACAGCGTGGAGATTGAAGGTGAACCTGAAAGCGCTGAGTGGAAGAGCACTGACAGTCTTGACTCCCACGACCTGGCTTTAGCTATAGAATCGATAGCGGGAAAGATCTCGGAGAAGTTCTAGTCTCGCTCCTTGAACGCAGCGGCGACCAGAAGCGGAAACACAAGTGTGGCTTCGGCCTCCACCTGCGCGTAATTTTTCTCATCTTCTTCAACTATCTTTCCCCAGGAGACCGCCTCTCCAGGTGGAGCGCCTGAAAGGGATCCGTCTCCCTCCATGCCAGTCGAGATGTAGACGGCGTAGTTCGCTCCTCCCCTGAAAAGGTTTGACATGATGGCCTGGTGTTTAGGGACGCCGTCTCCCACCGCTATTATACCTGTCTTTTCCGCCTCCACCGCTTCATGGATCAGCGAATCCCAGTCCTCCAGTATCTCTATACCTATCTCCTCATCCTTTTCCTGCCTGTAGTAGAACATGAAGTCGCCTATCTCAGCGTCGATCAGTGCGGGACAGTAGACCGGAATATCATTCTCAAAGGCATGGTAGATGAATGAATCCGATTCGTCGAGATCGCTGTCTCCTCCAACCTTCCTTCCAAGCTCCCTGGCAACCTCTGTAGGCTTCCTCAGCTTTTCCTGCTCGAAGAATTCCGGGAAGAACTCAGTGTTGAGCCAGTCCTCCAGCCAGACGTAGCAGTCCGACTCCACGTAGATATTTCCCAGCCTGTTGATTCCTTTCTGCCTCAACTCTTTCTCATCCGCTTCCCACTCACCCATCTTGAAATCCTTCTTCGTCTTGATCACGTCTTCGGTGTGGGATCCCGATGAGGTGATGATAACATCGATCAGGTCCTCTCTGGCAAGGTATGCTACCGTTTCCCTCAATCCGGAAGAGATTATGTTGGAGGTGAAGGTGAGGAAAATCTTCGCTTCATCCTGTCTCATCTCCGTGACTATCTCGATCGCCTCACTCAGATGGGAGGCCTGGAATCCGGTGGAGGAGTAGTTTTCCAGCATCTCTCCGAAGTCTAACTCTCCCCTGAAGTCGTATCCTTCCACTTTTTCTCCAGTGTATTCTTTGTCTGTCCCGGGCAGGACGTTTTCCCGGGTTTCATCTTTCATAGGCTAAAGCTGGTGGCGAATGTTTTATTTCTTAAAACTCACCTTCCAAAAGTCGGGTATCAGGGACCGGTAGCTCAGCCTGGGAGAGCGCTGCACTGAAGAATAGTTCAGTTATGCAGTTGTCCCCGGTTCAAATCCGGGCCGGTCCAAGAAAGTAATTCTTCGAATTAATTCCTATTTAGGGCGAATCCGGTATCTTCCTATCTTTCTAATCTGCGGGCCATTTCACTAGGCGATATTACTGCAGTTCCCCGGAATGATTCAATCGGCTGAACATGTTCTCTATCACCTGACACAATATTTCTAGTCATCAATCATCTCCGCTATTTCCTCTGCTGATTTTGGACCCTCGTAGTCTTCCCTGACTTCCTTGGCGGTTTCCCGCCACCTATCCAGATCAAGTTTCTCTATTACAAGTCGACCATTTTCTCTCCAGATTACGACGTGATCCCCTGGTTCTAGTTCCTCGTCTTCACGGACCTCTTTTGGTATAGTTACCTGGCCCCGGGTACCGATCTTTCCAACCTCAGCAGTAGATGACATGATATGAATGTATGAATTTCAGACTTAAATTTCTTTCCTACTCTCGAATTGCTTCCTGTTTCATTAAACTAAATAAGCGGAAGAACCAGTAAAAATCTGATTTTACTACTTGCAAATTTGAATTACCATCTACTACAGTAAGAGGTAAAACAGGCAGGATCTCAATATATTTTTCCGATCACCATGGATCGTGCTCGAAACCGTGCTCCTCTGCTCTTTCGATCATCTCTTCCTCGTCCGCCTTGTCGGCGGGAGCCCACTGCCATTCCTCCAGGTCGTTCATTTCCTTTAGTGCCTCTGCCTCTTCTTCGCTCATTATCGAGACGTTTGCGGTATCGTCGCTGTAGAGTTCGATTATCCAGAAGTTCCGGTCTCCCATACTGTAAAGCTCCGGTCAAATGTTTATCACTCTTATTCCGGCTCGAGAATTATGTCCGGGGTTGAATCTCCATCAACCCGGTTCCTGGCGAGCAGATCTACGTCATCGCTGAGCCTTCTGTCGAAACCTATGAGATTGGTGTCGGGACCGTAGATTACTCTGATAGTCGCCTGGTCCGGCATAGTGAAGGCGAAGCTTGGTTCGATGTTCTTTACAAGCTGCCTGTTCTCAACCAGATCCTTTTCATCCTCAAGCTCCTCGTAACCTCCCTGAGTGTTGGGAACCAGGAACGATCCCGAGGACTGTTTAACCCGCATAATGTCGGTTGATCCTGATGTGGAGTAGTTTATCGATTTCACGTCTCCATAGCTGACTATGCCTGCTGGTTGATCCGAGGTTATGTAGGGATATTCGAGTTCGGATGAGTAATAGCTCGTCTCTGAGGCCGATTCACCGTCCACGTAGACACTGTCTGCGTCTGTCTCCATCTCTAGTGTAACTGTGTCGACGGTCTCTGCCTCCGCACACAGGGTGTACTGTAACTCTCCCGGCTCTGCAACGTGTGAATCATCCTTCTTCGCCAGCGTCACTATCTTATCCTGTGATGCGCATGAATTGTTGAGGGATGCGTCTATCGAGGCGCATACCTGCCACCTGTAGCTCTCGTAGATCGATGCGTGGGAATCATTTTTCTGGTGCAGGGATAGAATGCTGTTAAGTGATCCGGAACAGCTCTTGCTGAAGCTGCTGCTTTCTATACCGTCGGCACAGACCTGCCACTTGAAATATCCGGGCTCTGCAACGTTCCCTCCTGACTTGTTGTGCATTGAGAAAAGGTTCTCCTCTCCTCCCCCGCAGCTATCCTCTCTTATGCTGAATTCTGCCGCTGAAGCACCTGAAGCTGTGAATACCATCAAGACTGTTAGAACCGCTATCCTGTGCCTCATCTATCCCACGAGAATTTTTTGTTAGGCTCTGATTAAAAGTTCACCTCAATCCTGTAGTATTTTAAAGTCTTCAATGAAAGGATAGTATATGGAGCTGGGACAAAAATTGGATAAAATTGAGCCTGCCTCGATTTTGATCCTGTTTTTCGGGCTTTTAGTCGGTGGGACAGCGGCCTATCTAGCACCTGATCTTGGAAGCAGTCCTTCACAGGCGGCGACTGAGCTGGCTTCTACTCTTGAAAAGAGTTCCGGGCAGAGCTACGAGGTGGTGAAGACGGAGGAGAACAACGGTCTTTACAGGATACAGCTGAGGACGCAGAACGACCAGCTTGTTACATACTTCATGACGAAGGATGGATCACAGGTGATTCCCGAGGGAGGATTGACCGATTTCCAACAGTTCCAGAGAAGGGTATCCGCGACTTCAGAATTTGCCTCCTGCCTCTCGAGTAAGAACGTTATAATGTTTGGAAATATTTCCAGGAGAGCCACGAGAGCACAGGTGCAGCTTCTGGGCGGTCTGAACACTGTGTCTCCTTTCTACGCAGATATCAACAACAACCAGACCCTGCAGAGGGCGGTGCAGGCGGGCATAAGGAGGACTCCCGCCTTCGTGTACAACGGTTCAGTCCAGCAAGGAGTTCAGACAAGGGCTCAACTGGAACAGTTCACAGGCTGCAGCTACAACGTTTCAGGTTGATTTCCCTATTTCCAACACAACCAGTTTAAACGGGCCGGAGAAATAATTGACAAGGGTATTTCAGTGGTGAAAAGAGTACGGCTTTTAATGGCTTTGTTTTGCGTCGCCATGATCTCGGGATCCGTGGCAGCGCCCTCGCCTAGGCATCCGCTTAGCCAGGTCCATCCGACAGATACTGATTTCAACATGTCCAACTACGAGATTTTCAACATCTCCCAGCTGAAGCTGAACTCTGGGGAGGAACCGGAGGGCATGGTACTGAACAATCTCTCGATCACCACGGAGGGAGAGGCCCAGGAGCTCTACCTCGACTACAGTAACGATGAATGGGATTTCAAGAACTCGAACATCAACATGACCGGCAATAATATCACGGATATCGACACCCTGAAGTTTGAGGAGGGACTGACGATAAACGGATCTCTCAACTTTTCAGGCGGGGACGCGAACCTTGATAACGGCAGCATAAACGATGTGTATTCGATCGATGGAGGCGGAGACGCGGTCCAGGTAGATGACAACCTTGACCTGAACGAGAACGAGCTGCAGAATATCGATGGAATACAGGACGGGACAGGAACCAACACGATCCACCTCGACGGCTCCAACAACGTTGAAATACCGAACGGAAACCTCAACCTCGGCTCAAACACAATATCCAACATAACAGACGGAACAAACGACGTGATAAGACACGACGGAGCCAACAACGTAGAAATCCCCAACGGAGACCTGACTGTCAACAATAAGCTAACTGTCGGGTCGACCGAGTGTTCTTCAGGTGAGTTTATTGATGGGGATGGCGACTGTGCGTCTGCGACTGGAGCGGTGCAGGGAGACTACGTGAACGAGACAGGCGACAACATGACGGGAACGCTGAACATGAGTGGCAACCCGATCGCGGACGTTGGATCCGGTGATATAGATATCGATCCTTCCGGTTCGGGCAACATCAACATGAGGAGCAACGAGATCCAGGACGCGGACATCCTCCACTCGAACAACATAATAGCGGGAGACTACTCTACAGGAACTTCAAAGGTCAACGGCAATGACATCTATGTCGAGGACAATATAGAGGTTGGAGGCAACGTTGTGGGTGCGGGAGCCGACGTCGCGGAGAAGATCCGGAACGAGTCGAGGCTGGAACCTGGAACTGTGGTGGAGATCTCGGGCAACATGAGCGTTGATAGAACAGATGAGAGACACGATACTGAAGTCGCTGGAGTCGTTTCGTCTAATCCTGCGATGGTGATGGCTAAGGAGCGGGACGGTGTTCCTGTTGCAATGACCGGAACAGCCAGAGTTAAAGTCTCGATGGAGAACGGGGAGATATCACCTGGAGACATGCTGACCACTTCTTCAACTCCTGGAAAGGCCATGAAGTGTGAGGAGATGGACGAGTGCGAGGGAGCGATAATCGGAAAGGCGATGCAGCCCGCTGAAAACCCGTCCGAGATCAAGATGCTGGTCTCGATGGGATGAAATACATAATTCTTACAGCTCTTTTATCCGCTCTTTTGGCCGGGAGCCTGATTTACGAAGTACCCGAAGCTGAGTGGCAAAGGGAAGTTCTTGACAACGAGACTCTGGGAAAGTTCGTGGAGGTGGACGCCTACGGAGCTAAAGTAGGAGTGGCGTACGTGGAGTCGACCGAGGAAGGGCTAGTGATAGAGGAGAGGAAGATGTCGGAAATACCTTTCCTCTCGGCTTCAGGATGGGAGAGACAGGTCGTAGACAATAAATCAGGGGCTGGAATGTACGTCTCTCTGGAATCGAGTGGAGGGAAGCCTTACCTGGCCTACCAGGACGGAACCATCGGAGAGGAGAAGCTGAAGTACGCTTACAGGAACGGCAGTAAATGGGAGAGGGAGGTAATTGAAGGCGTTGCAGGGGGAGGGATATCAGTCGGCATGTACAGCTCTCTATCCTTCTTGAACGGGAAGCCTGTGATACTCTACCATTCCCCCTCCCGGGGACTGAAGCTGGCGGAGAAAAAGGAAAGCTGGAGCACGAGAAGGCTGGAGAACGGCCAGGGATGGTTCACCTCGACCTCTTCCTGTGGAGATAGAATTCTAGCTGCGTACAGGGGCAGGGATACAGCGAGAATGAAGCTGGGGAAGTACTCCGGGGAATGGAGCTCGGAGAACCTGAGCGTTAACGCGAGATCCGATGTTGCGATGGATGCAGTTGACTGCGAACCTCACTACCTCTACCTTGACCGCGACTCGAGGCAGGTTACTTACAGGAACGGAGATAGAGAAAAGCAGTTCTTCCAGGCTTTCTTCTCGAGGATGTCGCTTGATGTGGAGGATCAGGTTCACCTTTTGTACCACGAGCCAGGAACAGGAGTGGTTTACAGGAGGAATAATGATAGTTCATGGATCAGGCAAGTTCTGAAAGAAGGGGAGGATATCGGAAGGTTCAACGATCTCGAGGTTTCCGGGGGAAACGTTTACGCCGCGTACACAGGTGATGAAAAGGTGTATTATTCTGTTTACAATGCGGGGGATGTCAGGGAAAGGAAAGCAGGTCTGCGAACCGCCAGAATCATTCTTTCTGCGCTTTTCATAATCTCATCTGGCTTAAGCCTGTACAGGAGGAGGCGGCAGTTGAAGGAGCATCTTGGAAAGATCCGCTCATAGCGTAACCTCAGACTGATGGGTCTTTCTTCAGGCTTAAGGCCTGTGTTGAACTTTTATTCAATCATCTACAATTAAAGTTTCATGGCAGAGGACCGGGTTAGGGAGTTCGTGCGGCGGAAACTGGATCAGGGAGTTGATCCGGGGGAGCTGGAGTCGGTTCTTGAGGAGAAAGGCTTCGATCCCGGGATTGTCAGCCAGGTGATGAAGCAGAGGCAGGGAACAAATAATACTTCGAACCAGACTTCAGTGGTGGAGGAGGCCGAGAGGATCGAGCAACTGGCTTCCGGGCTGGAGCAAAAGGCGGTTGAAAAGCGGAAGAATATTGCAGTGATGGCTGGTATCTCCGTGTTTTTGATCGTTCTTGTGGGTCTGTCGGCGGCTTTCCTGGTTGATGATGCAGGAAGATCTGAAACGTCTGGAAAGGCGGATGCACCCGAGCAGAAGGCTAATCTTTCTGGAATCAAGAACGTGGTTCTGGAGGAAGGTGTTGCCAGGCCTTCCAGGGTCAGGCTTGTGTCACGTGATAAACTGGTTTTCGTCAACAGGAACAGCTACCCGCTGGAGATCCGGTTCGACTCGGGCGGAAAGCTGCGCGTTCCCGCGGGAGGAAGCAGAGAGGCCGGCTTCAACTCGATAACCTACTACGAGGCGGTTCCCTTGGGGGAGGGAGAGAGTATACAGGGTTCCGTCTACGTGGAGTAGTTGAAAAACGGTTTAAATCAGATTGAGCAACTTTTCTTACAGAGGTAGCATTAGTGTCGCGCGACTCCTTGAAGAGGTTTCTGGCAGCTTCGTCGGTTTTACTGGTTCTCGCAGCGTCTGGAGCGGCCACTGACCTGCAGAACATTTACTCTATAACCCCTCTGGGCTCCAACAATATCAGTATCAACGGCACGATCGACCTCAACGGAAACAACCTGACAGAACCGCAGAGAGTGGACGGCATAGACCTTGACAACCCGGGCACAGGAATCAGCGTTAACTCGGGTCGGCTGGAGGTCACCGACAATTCTATAACCA
>JBDGRK010000005.1:0-4705 GCA_042218075.1 Candidatus Nanohaloarchaea archaeon | reverse complement strand
CGGGCGACGTTGATTCGAGGTATCTTCTGGATTCGGGAGACAAGATGACCGGCAACCTCAACATGACAGGCAAAAGCATCCTCGACTATTTCGACAACTCCTGCGGCGAGAACCAGGCTGTAAAGCAGATATACGACAACGGTACCGTCCAGTGCGGCCAGGCGGGGGGAGGCCTCCCCACTGTACTCGACATAAACAAGTCGGCGAACGATTCCAACATTAACAATATAGGTACTCTCAACTCGAAGGGCCAGCAGCTGGACCTCGGTGGAGAGCTGGACCTGACGAACGACAACATCACGGATTCTACTGGATGTAACGTCACTATAAGGAAGAGCCTGAAGATATACGGCCAGATATGGCTTAACGGAACTGGTAGCGACAGCGGAAACCCTCTCGGGGCGCAGAACCTCTCCGATGTACTGGAGCAGGGTAACTCCGCCGGCAGCTATAACATCGATGTAAATGGGAATGCGCTGAAGGATGTAGGCGCTCTTTACGATGATTCGAATACACAGTGCGGTTCTGACGAGTTTTTGAACGGGAAGGGTAGCTGTAAGACTGACAGTTTCGCCGCTGATACCGACGACCAGGACCTGGAGGATGTTCTCGCACAGTATAATGATGCGGGAGCCTACGACATCAACCTCTCCGGAAGCGAAATACAAGACACCGACGGAGCAATAACCCTCGGGGGAGGAAACGTAGACATACCGGATGGAGATCTCGACATGACAGAAAACAACATAACCAACATCGACTCCCTGCTGGACTCGACTGGCAGCAAGACGATCAACTTCGACGGCAGCAACAACGTGGAGGTTCCGAACGGCGATCTCGAGACCACAGGAGGCGACCTGAACATGTCAGGGAACAACCTGACCTCTCATCAAGAGGTCTGCGCCGGCGACATGTGCACTTAAGTGATTAAAACTTATGCTTTGGCTGAATTATTGTTACATGACGAAGAAGTGTCGATCGATGTCGGTACTCTGCACGCGGATCTCCACGAACAGATGAAACAGCAGCTCGGCGAGTAGTACGAGGCAAGCCTCAGGAACAAGTTTGAGGACTTCATCCACGACTTCTACAGGAATGTTGAGGAGGAAGGTGTAGCCATATGAATGAGAGGCAGTAGTACTTGGGCATAGCGGAGGAAAAGCTCAGGCTGCCAAAATACTGATGGAAGACCAGGGGTACTCTGACTCGGTTTGAAGATCCTACTACGCTGCGTTCAACACTGCAAAAGCTCTTCTCCTCACCGAGGACTCCAGTCCCAGGACTCACTCGGGTGTAAACTCAGAACTCGGGAAGCTTTTCAGGGACAGGATCGACAATAATTTACTGAGAGAGTTCGCAAACCTGTAGCTACTTAGGGAGGATGCGGACTACACCAACAGGGAGTTCAATGAGAAAGATGCGGAAGAAGCCTATACAGAAGCGGAGAAACTTGTCGAAAAGGCAAAAGAAATAGTGGATAATGGAGTTGAAGACAACTTAGAAGAGGAGATAAACGATAAAGCGGAAGGTGAAGAAACCGACTGACAACTGTTTGCTATAGATTATGATAATCATAATCGTGTTTCAACAATACAAGAGTTTGCTTTAGATTTGAGGTGAGCCAGAGCTTCGGGACCTTTTAGATAAGCAGAATGGGAGATACATCTGTCAGGTTATTGAGATTTGAGAGCGGAAACAACTTGCTCTAGGTCGAAAAGATGTAAGTCTTCTCGCTCACTCTCTTTCTGATGCAATTCTTCCGTAAACCCGGATTTGGAAAAAAGAGTGTATTCAAAATCAGTTTTCTCAACACGTATATTCTCAGCTTTTTGCTCAAGGTCGTAGAGCGTCTTCTTACCTAATTTCTTGTCTTTGAACTTTGCTTCTCCGAGTATAACCCTGTTGTCAGCTATTCCAACAACGTCGACTTCATGCTCTTTATACCACCAGCGTCCTATTTTTCTGTATTTTTTGGGGAGAAGTATGGGAAGAGATTTTTGACAGAGAGTCTCGAAGAACGGGCTGGAGTAATCACTGATATATGGCTCAAATATTGCTTCGTAAATATCTCTTTCCAGCATGTTAGTTCCCTCTTCACCGTATACAAATCTAAACCAGAAGCGGAAAAGAGGCTCTTTTATCTGATAAATACCGCGTCGAGAAGAAGTCGGGTCTGCTGTCACAGGCACCTCTTTCTCCAGTACCCGGATTTTTTCCAGTTTTGACAGGTAACTGCTTATATTTGATGAATCCAGGCCTGTCTCCTGGGCAATTTCATTGCGACTTGTATTTCCGGCGGCGACCGCTTTCAGAATTCCAAAGTACCTGTTAGGTTTTGACAGTTCTGTCCTGAGTAAAAACTCTGGCTCGTCATGAAGCAAACCGCTTTCCTGTAGCAGAAGATCTTTTATATTCTGCCTCAAGTTCTTTGACCTGTCGATCCTCTGTAAATACTCTGGCGTTCCTCCAAAAACACTCCATGCAACGACATCCTCTTCCTGTGATTGATCCGGATAAAATTTTCGTGCATCACCGAATTCGAGAGGATCAAGTTCAATAGATCCGGTTCTCCTGCCATGCAGAGGGCTGCTTCCGCCAAGGACTTTATCCTCCATCACGCCTATCGATGAACCTATCACTACAAGTTTGATGCCTGTATCACTCAGATGCTGATCCCAGACTCTCTGGAACCTGGAAGCTATAGATGAGTCAGCTTCGATCAGGTAAGGAAGTTCATCTATCACTACGACTGCGTTCTGGTTGCCGAGAAACTTCAACACCGATTCCCAGTCTTGTCGAATCTCTTTAACTCCGGGATAAACCGCCTCCACCGTCTCCACGAAACCCCTAAACTGGATATCAGGCGTGGTTTCTGTTGCCTGGAAGTATACTGCGTCTTCAGGCATAGCCTGGCGGACCAGTTCGCTCTTTCCGACACGGCGACGACCGTAAAAAACAATCAACTCTGCCTGATCTGAATCCAGCCAGCCATTCAAACGCGACAGCTCTTCCTCCCTGTTCACGAACTCATCCATATATCTCATTATATAAAAATTGCTTAAAAAAGTAATTTAAATTACCGTAACTCAGATTACAGTAATTTATTTTACGTTAATTTATTTTGATCCGGTCAAGAAAATGGCATATCTCGGAACTGGCCTCGGAATCAGGTGTATCGCAGCCTACAGTCTCTAGAACAGTAGAGAAACTGGAGGAAAACAGTGTAATCGACATAAGAAAGAAAGGAAGGCAGAAGATAGTATTCGTCAAGAGAAAAGACTATCTTTCTGACCTGATTAAAGTTCTTCTCGACCAGCACAATTACCTTAAAAAAGCAGCAGACAAATTTGCAGATAAAGCCCGGGAAATAGAAGAAGTAGAATCTATAAAACTTTTCGGATTAGTAGCTCAGGGAACAACGGATTTTGGAAGTGATATAGACTTACTGGTGGTTTTAAATACTAAAAAAGAGAAAGTAAGAGATGAGCTAATGATGCTGGCGGAGAAAACTTCAGATGAAACAGGTTTACACCTTTCACCCACGATTATGACAGAGGAGAAATACAGCAAGGAAGTCGAGATGGAAACGAGGTTTGCCAGATCGGTGGGGGAAAACTCCGAGATACTCTATGAGCAGTAAACATCTTGAAGAAGAGGATTAACAGAGCTTGAATTATGATAATTGAGGATGTTCTGATTGAAGACAGGATTAAGAGAAAAATCTTGAGCAAACATGGAGTAAAAGCCAGTAGAATAAAAGACGTATTCTCAGGAAGACCTTTAATCAGAAAGTCTAAGGATGATCGCTATATGGCTATTGGGAAGTCCGGAAATACTTTCCACACGGTAATATTCGATTACAGGGATAAAACTGCATTTGTAGTCACCGCCTACAAATCATCTGAATGGCAAAAGAATCTATATAAGAATCAGAGAGGATGATTTACTTATGAAAGAGTTTACTGGAGACATGGAACTGGAGGATGTGGATGTGGAGATAGCTGATGACATATCCACAGTGGAAGATTCTGACTGTCCTTATTGTGATGTGGCGATGGAGAGGGTGGTCGAGAACCACAGCCTTTTCGATGGTTCTGCGACTTTTCACATCGTGAAGCTGAGATGCCCTGAATGCGGCAAAGAGTTCCTGGACCTGGACCAGGCCGAGAAGTACGATGCATACCTTACACTGGATTCCATGAATATTTCGGATCTGCAGGATATGAGAACGGAGACCCGGGCCTGAATCAATTCGGATTGCAAAACTGTTTAAACAGTCGGACCTAACACTTGAATATCCTGTAATGACTGAAGGAAGCGAAGAGAAAGGTTTTGGAGACCTGGATGTTTCACCGGAAGCGGCGGAGAAACTGAATGAAGCTATGAAGGAGAGATTAGATGGCAGAGTTGAAGAGCTTCTTGGAGAGAGGGAAACTGATTCTGGTGAAGAAGTTTCCAGGCGCTCGTTCATCAAGAAGTTAGGACTTGGAGCGATGGGAGTAGGACTCGCATCCCTGATCCCCTCCGGCTCCGCCTACAACATCCGTTCTTCTGATGGCTTGGAAGTCTGGGGCAACGGAACAAAATACTTCGATGTCAACCCAAGCGGTCCAGTAGAAGTCAAAAACGCCGACCTCCGCCTCGCCACGGGCCAGTTTATTGAGGATGGTGGTGGTACGAATCGTTTGGAGTTGAATGAATCTTA
>JBDGRK010000040.1:0-1493 GCA_042218075.1 Candidatus Nanohaloarchaea archaeon | reverse complement strand
TCGCGGGTCGTGGTGGTGGACATACGCGGTAGAAGGAATCAATCAACCGGCGGCCCGGCAGGGCACGGCGCCAGGCCAGACCGGCGTGAGAGCGTGGACGATTGGGTACGAGGGGGCGCGATGCCCGTTCCTCTGAGTGACGATCCGGACTATCGTCAAACTGGAATATTTAAGCGAAGAACGAGGATGTGAAAGTTGTCGTGAAAAGTATATAGTTTATAAAGTTCAGTTTTCGGTCGGTCTTAGAAAAAATCTCTCAAGCGAATAATAATAAACTTCTTTGGCGTCCAGGGGCTCGCTAGACTCTTCAGCTCTGAGGTACATTTTATGTTCATCTCTGTGTTTGTCATAAAGGAAAACTGGATCTGTACAAGGAGTACATTCCAGTCTTAAAACCTCTTTATTAAATATCTCGTCATGTCGTATTCTTATGTTATCATGCAAAATATTTACCCCTTTTTCTAAGTTAGCCTTGATAAATCCCCCTATAGCGTTTTTAGCTTCGTCGAAGGAAGAAAAGCCGTCTTTCTCGGTCCCAATCAAGTCTTTGTTATCTCCTACTCCTATCAAAAGTATTCCTCCTATGTCTGAATTAAGAAAAGATGAGATTACCTTGAGTATTTTCATCTTAACATCTCTGCTGTATTCATCGCATTCTGGATCGTACCTGTAATGCCTCTTGAACTCTACTCTTTGTCCTTCACCTTTTTCTATAATTTTCTCTGTTTCTTCTGTAAATATTTCTTCTAAACTTTCTTCTCTTATTTTAGGAGCTTTTTCTATTATTTCCTTTGACTTTGAAGAAAACCTGTTTCTTGCTTTTTCTGTCTCATCACGATTTGGCTCTTGGAAGATTCCTTCTTCAATTTCGGTAGAGGTCTCTTCTTTCTTGTCCTTGTCTTCAGCCTCTAGCTCCGTCATCTCGCGTTCGACAGGCGTCTCTTCAACACCCTCGGTCGGTTCGGGCTCGTCCTCCAGAGTGGTCACCTCATCCCGCTGCGGGCCGCTTTCCTCCTTCGAGCGAAGCTCACGGATGCGGGCGGCGGCCTCAGCGTCGTCGGCATACTCCTCCCGCAGAACGAGATAGGCCTCTTCGTCCACAATCTTGGCGTTGAGGCCCGAGCCGGAGAGGGCATCCTCGTAGCCCTCGCTCTCCAGAAACTCAACCACGCGGTCCTGGGAGACATTCAGCTCCCGGACGATCTGGAAGAGTTTCTGCTCTTGAAAGTCTTTCGTCTTGGTTGCCATAAGAACGTATATGCTTGTTAAGTGGATATATGGTGACAGTAAAAAGCATAGCTTCTCCTGGGGTTTCAATTTCCAGGTGGTTCCACGGCTCATGTCTTAGCTAATCCGGACAGAGTCATCGCCAAGATCTGCCTGCAACAGGCCAAAGTAAAGGACATCCACGAGGTCGCCGTCCGTCTTGCGGTGGCAGTGGAGCCGGCCCTCCTGCGTGAACCCGGCCTTCTGCAGCACCCGCACTGAGGCCT
>JBDGRK010000004.1:0-7082 GCA_042218075.1 Candidatus Nanohaloarchaea archaeon | reverse complement strand
ACTCAGGTTTTACCACGTACCAACTCGCTAGGATAAGCTTTGGAGTTTTCATGGCGGCCCTAATTCTAGAACAGGCCTATCACAAGTATGGAGGAGAATTCCCTTGAAACTGCCTGAATGGTTCTCATGGAGGCAGAATATAATTTACTCGGTCGCAGCACTCGGCGGAGCACTGGCGGGACACAGGTTCATAATGACAGAGTCCCAGCCGAGCGCAGGAATAGTCATCGGTGCAATCCTGGGAGCAAATATAGCAGTCTTCACCCAGCAGAAACGGAAAGGTAAGCCGCTTTTAGATGAACTAAACCAGGAACTGATAGATAATTCGATGATACACGGATTCGTAACCTACTCCGTATTGATAGGATAACAGGCAGTAAGCGGTACATTTTTGACACCTACAGAGGAATTAATCACAGCTACGACAGTAATGATAGTTTCACTAATTTTACAGGCCTTCATGTTCTCCGATAAATTAGCAGGGATGGAAGGATGAGCGAGAAACCGGAATATGCTTGAATGAAGGCTCTCCAGTTCACATAGAATACAGTACTCTTTCTCCCTCAAAATGACCAACCGGATTTCTAAAGGAACTTTGTAGAGTTAAAGGAAGCTTCATTCGTTAAAATTCTTTTATTCACTAAAGGAATGCATTTCAGTATCCGGGCAGTAAAGAGAAATTGTTTATGTAGCGAAAAATTAAGTTGGCTTAATGCCATTCACCCCCTTCCATCTTGGCCCTGCTGTTTTGATTGGATTGTTTCTGAGAAAGTATATTGACTTTCCGACTTTTGTCGCTGCCAATCTTGTAGTAGATCTCAGAGCAACACTGATATTCTTCGGCTTGATGGAAGGGACATTACACGGTTTTCTGCACACATTCCTGTTCGGCTCCCTGCTGGGAATTGCTCTTGGATCATTAATGTACCGGATTATACCATCAACAAGCAGTTTCATGAAATTCTTTGAGCTGGAGCAGCTGACTGATTTTGGGAGCTTTATCGCAGCTGGTGTTCTGGGGACCGGAACCCATGTCTTACTTGACTCATTTCTTTACACAGATATTCAGCCTCTCACACCCCTGAACACCAATCCGTTTTACGGAATCATTCCCAACCCTAATTCACTGGTTTACGGGTTCACTATAGTTTCATTTTTTATCGGAGCTATCTACTACTTCCACATTTACTCAGAGAAACTGAAAACCAATGTTTAGATGAAGGAGGCAGGAAGTCTCTGATCTCAAATGCTGTTCCCTTCGTAATAGTCTTAGGATTGATTTTTCTGGGCTTCAGCACTTATACAAGCCAGAATCGGGCGATGCAAAATCCTGTTAATGCATCCGCAACTGTTAAAGATACAGAAATCGATAGGGATAGCTCCAGGAAAGAAGGCCCGGATTACCAGCCCCACATCAAGTTCGAGTACAGCTTTAAGAGTCAACAGCCAAGCATCCAGATTCAAGTTAATGTAACTCCGGAGAATCCAGGAGAGGCTTTTATCAAGGCCAGGAAATCGAATAAACCCTTGATCTTCACGGGCCCGGGAGTGCTAACAATCGGTCCGGGAGCATATAGATCCCTGAAACAAAAATAATAGCTGGTTCCGGACTCAGTTTCCGAAGTTCCAGACCCCGGTTCAAATTTGGATTAGTTCAATTGCATATCTCCACAGTCAATAGGGAAGCGGAAACTGCCAGTATTCCTCGATTAAATCCCTGGAATACAGAATTTATTAAGTGTATAGGAGAGATTGTTTTCTATGGATAAAGGATTGCTGCACTATGGGTCTCTGGCTTTTCTGGGAGCGGGCTTAGCCCTATCAAACGTATTGGAAGCTTTCAAGTCGATGGATGTTTTCTCAATACTGATGGTTGCGGGCGGTTTAGCTATTTCTGCATCGGCTCTGAGACCAATTTTAAATGGAGATTACAAGGACTTTGAACCTAACAGCGACTGGAGTTATCTCATAGTATTGGGGGCTCTACTCATGATAACCGGAGCTGCTCTGAGGATTACAACCATTTTCTCCTAAATCTCTCCTGAAAGTAAGCCATATCCAAAAACTATAGTGCCAATTATTGCCAGTCCAAAACCGGGAGCCGCGAGGTAATCTACCCCATAAGCAGTCAAGAAAGCTGCAAGAACAGTTAAGAATATTCCAACATCCTTAGCTTGCTTATTCATAAAACAAAGTTGATTGAACAGCTTTTTAGTAATGAGCAGAGAAATAATTTGCCTAAATGAAGACTTTTCTTGGAGGTAAAAATGGAAGCCTCGGAAATGCTACTCGAAAACAGAAACTGGCATGGGGCGGAGTCCGTGTTCTGCAAACCTTTATTCTTGAATATCTTGAAAATTAGCGAAGGATTTTTAAATAGTTGTAAAACATGTTTTACTGTAAAAGGTGTTTTACATTGAATCGTGTCATAAAACCAGGTGTGGCGGATGTCAGATAGTTCGAATGAGGGCAAAATGAGGAAGGTTTACATGGGGCTCTGGGGTCTATCCGGAGTTTCTCTGGCTACTTTGATTGTGGCTGGATATCCTTTACTGGGTGTTGGAGCCTTTGTCTTATTCGGTTTGAGCGCCCTGATTTCTTTCAGGCGTTATGACGGTCCTTTGTTTGATGAAAGGGATGAGAGAAGACAGGAGAAAGCCAGTAAAAGAACGCTTGCGATAATGGGTATCACATCTGCAATAGTTTTCCCCGGAGCAACGGCTTTATGGGGTCTAAACATTATCGAGTGGCCTCTTTCGCTCAGCCCGATAGCTTTCTTCGTTGCAGGACTTACATTTGTCCACATCGGAAGCATTATGTACGAGGCTAAAAAACAGCAATGAAAAACACGGTCAGAGAAAACAGGGAAAAGGAAGGAATCACACAGGGAGAACTGGCAGAAGAACTTGAAGTTACAAGGCAGACAGTGAACGCGATAGAACAGGAAAAATACAGTCCAAGCCTGGAATTGGCGATAGAAATGTCAAAATTTTTTGATAAACCGGTAACTGAAATATTTTATCCAGAAGATGGTGGTATCGATTAGTTTAGAGCAGTACATGGCTGATCTGTTCGGTCTCGATGATGAAAGATGGCTGCAGCATGCCAACCCTCTCAGCGTGTATTCTCGGTATACTGTTTTGCCACTGATAATAATCTCGATCTGGAGCAGGAAAAGGCTTGGAATATACTCTATTGCTCCTCTCGCCGTATCGCTACTCTGGATGTTTTTTAATCCGCGTTTGTTCAGCAAACCTGAATCCCTGGATAACTGGGCCTCCAAGTCCGTTCTGGGTGAGAAGATATGGAAGGATAAAGAATCTTTTGATGTAGGAAGGGATTTCATTTTCCAGGTCCGCATCCTGAACCTTATTCAGGTACTGGGGATTCCGCCCCTGGCTTGGGGATTGTACCACCTTGAATTCTGGCCGACCTTGACAGGTTTCATCCTTCTCAATCTGGGTAAATCATGGTTCCTGGATAGAATGGTCTGGCTTTACCAAAAGCATAGGGACGAAGAAAGAGTGGAAGAATGGTCAAATTGAGACAGTGATGGTCGAATCGCTTGCAAGCTTTAAATCAAACGTAGCAGAAAAAATCGGCATGGAGGCTGACCGATACAGTTACGCTTCGGTATTTCTCCTATCCTTGATGGTGCTTCTGACAGCCTACGGATTCGCAGAGCTGTCGGGACAGATAGCTGTACACTTCGATGGAGCGGGCCAGGCAGACGGCTACATGCCTCTTCTGCCGGGGATTCTCCTGATGCCGGCTATCGGTAGTTTAATCTTGATAATATTCCGTTACCTACCAGGGATCGATCCTCTTGGAGATAACTACGAGAGCTTCGAGGAGCTGTTCGAACTCCTGAAATTGCTGCTAATGGGAATCTTCACCTATCTGCAGGCGATGATAATCGCCTGGAACCTCGGCTACAGATTCAACGCCTCGATGATGGTGGTGCCGGTGGTATTCTCGGCTTACTACCTGGCTGGAAGGATCATGGAGAAAGCTGAAAGAAACTGGTTCATCGGGATAAGGACGCCCTGGACATTAAGCAGCGACCAGGTCTGGAACAAAACACATGAGAAAACCGCTCCTCTGATGAAAATGGCGGCGGCAATCTCGCTGGCAGGCTTACTTCTGCCTGAATACAGTGTCTACTTTTACGCCGTTCCTGGATTCACAGTGGCGATATTTTCCACTATCTACTCCTACTGGATCTACAGGAAGGTGGAAAAATAGAACAAAAATTGATATTGATGATGAGACCTATACAAACCGTCAAATGCCGGAAATGAATACAGGGGTTCGATCCTGCCCGACTAATCCCCTAGTTCGTCAAGCCCTGCCTCAACTGTCTCTGCGTCGATATCCCCGACGTCAAAGTTTGATAGATCGATATCGCTTATCCTGTCCAGCACCTCCTGTAGACCCTGCTCTTCGCCAGATGTCATGCCTCCCACCAGTTCGGCCGGGAAGGTCACGATTGTTGAGTTTTCCTGGGCTACTGAATCAAGTGTCTGCAGGGTTCTCATCCTGTATCCCTGTTCGCCTATGATTTCGGACGCCTGGCGCAGTTTCACAGCTGCCTCCAGTTCTCCCTGTGCATTCGTTCTCCTCGCACGCCTGTCCCTCTCCGCCTCAGCCTCGGCCGCCATCGCTCTTTCCATCTTCTCCGGCAGGTTGATGTTCTGTATCTCGACATCTAGAACGTTAACGCCGAAAGAGTCTGTCTTGTCATCCAGCTTCTTCTTGATTTCATCTCCTATCTCATCCCTTCTCTGGAGCAGGTCGTCCAGCTGTTTCTTTCCTACAAGATCCCTCAGAATCGAGGTAGCATAATTTAGAGTCTGCTTGCTGTAATCACCCACATTGACTATGGAGTCCTTCACATCCGCAGTATTATCCTTTATCTCGAAGAACACAACGCCGTCCACTTCCACAGGAACATTATCGCGTGTAATCGCCTCCTGCTTCCTGACATCCACGGAGTCCTCGTAAACAGGAACTGTGACTGGTTTTTCAATAAAAGGTATCTTGAAATGCAGGCCTGACTCCTGGCTCCTCGCGTAAGAGCCAAACCTCAGGACTATACTGCGTTCCCATTCATCGTTCATGAAAAACGGTAAAGGTCCGGAGATAGAAATACTCATTCTTTAACACCTGAAACATTATTCTACCTGCACGCTTATATCCGCTTCCAAAGAATTCAACGAGATACTAAATGGACCCGCAGGGATTTGAACCCTGGGCCTTCCCCTAACCCTTAGCTAGAGCGGTGGCACCTCTTGGTTCCACCACCGCTCCACTCTCACTACGTTCGAGTCCGAGTAATCAAGACTCGAGCCTGTGGCGAGAGTGGAACCATGTTGAACCATAAGAGGAAGGGTCCGCTCTTAGGTCGTGCAAGGGGGACGTTCTGCCAGACTGAACTACGGGCCCTATTTGTCCGATAGAAGTTTTGAAGAGCTGAATTTTTTTAAAACATCAAATTTTTGATAGAACAGTCATAAAGTTTACTGGCCCTGCTCCAGACATGGGTTTTACTGGAAGAGATAAAGGCTACGAGAAAACACCAACTCATTCCGTAGAGGCTGAAATACTGGGAGATCCTAAAGAAGAGGTAAGAATAGGCGAAGAAACCTTTCTAGCCTATGAAACACCATATGGAGACATGGCAGTGAAGGTCGACGGAGAAATGGAATCTTACGATGATCTATCGGCAGAAGATCTTGAAGCTGTACCTACAGAATATCAGACAGTACTGATGGAAGCATTCAGCAGAACCACGTCAGACTCTGAAACAGGTATGGAAGATGTGCTATACGAAGCGGGTATAGAAGAAGCTAGGTGCCGATTTCCGCAGAGAATAAGGTAGAATTACTTCAACCATTTCCCACCCTATTTAAAGTTTTGAGTCTATTCTCAAGTTGCGGACTGGACATTTCCAGGCGCGCCTGATACCTCGAAAGAGGATCGGGATTTCAGTACTCTTTAAGGGGAATTGATTGCGTTCGACTTAAGAGTCGGGTCCGCGGTTTACGTATCCTCAGGGGCGTCCACCAAGATGTCCCCGGCACGAAACGTCACCTGAATCTTGATGTGGGTGACAGTAGTGCACACCGGAGAACACGTTGCCACGTGTGCGATGATATTTCGCTTGATTCGGTGTAAGAAGGTTCGACCACCACTAGAAGTCAATTCATTTTTCGCGTGTCTCTGGTCTGGTTCAGCTCCGCTGAACTGTGGAGCATTTCAGGCTGGAGATACCCGAAGTTGAGTTGCTGGTTAAGCCAGGTAGTGGATGGCTCGGTTCGAGAAGCCGACGAAGGACGTGGCAAGCTGCGATAAGCTTGGGTGAGGCGCATGCAGCCCTGGAGCCCAAGATTTCCGAATGCGACTTCGCGCACCTCTTCGGAGGTGCATGCCGGAAGGCAGGGCAACGCGGTGAACTGAAACATCCTAGTAGCCGCAGGAAAAGAAACCAACCGGGATTCCCTTAGTAGAGGCGATCGGAAGGGGAATATGCACAAACCGAACGCAGATCCGAGAGAATCTGTGGATGTGGGTTTGGCCGTCCGTTGGAACCGAGGTTCCTAGTCGAAGTCTGCTGGAATGCAGCGCCGTAGAGAGTGATAGCCTCGTAGACTGTGGAATCAACGTTTTTGGACGGTTCGAGAGTACCATGGGTTGGAAATCCTGTGGGAACGCGGGAGGCACTAGTCTTCCAATGCTGAATACTTCTCGAGTCCGATAGCGCACTAAGTACCGTGAGGGAAAGCTGAAAAGTACCCCTAGAAAGGGGGTTAAAAGAGCCTGAAACTATCTGGTGGTAGGTTGGATACGGCGTTCAAGCGTCGAAGCACTGTAACGAACTTTCCGAGAGGTTCAAGTAGGGAAGTGTGGAGCAGCGTCGTATCATCCGTTTTGAAAAACGGGGCAGGGAGTTGGACGCCGTGGCGAGACTAACCCGTTTACGCGGGGGAGTCCAAGCGAAAGCAAGAAGCCCGCAGCGCTTTGCGTCAGGGGCCGCGTGTTAACTCGCGTGAAGTCACCGCGTCCTGATCCGAAACCGGTCG
>JBDGRK010000039.1:0-23844 GCA_042218075.1 Candidatus Nanohaloarchaea archaeon | reverse complement strand
AGCTGATCGGAAGGTCGAAAGGTGTGATCCTCCCGAGCAGGAGCGAGGGTTTCGGTCTTGTGTGGGCGGAAGCGTTATCTTGCGGGAAGCCGGTTCTCGCCACCGATACAGGACTTGGAACGGAGATACCGGATTACTGCGGTGTGAGAATAGATACGGATTACACTGAAAGAGAGCTTGAATCGGGCATTGAGGAGCTGAAGGATGGAGCTTACGATACAGATGATATCAGATCCTACGCGGAGAGAAACTTTGACTGGGGTGAAGTTATGAAACAGTATATTGAGATATACAGATAGATATTATATTATCAGAAAACTTCTGATTCCTAATCATCCTTATTATTTTTATACCATTCGTAAGTTTTTTTGAGCCCTTCCTTAAGAGATGTTTTAGCTTCAAAACCAAATTCCTCCTTTGCTTTTGAGACATCAAATTTTCTTCTAGGTTGGCCGTCTGGCTTAGTTGTATCATATTTTATATCTCCTGAAAATCCTGTCACTTCAATTAGATAATTTACAAGTTCTTTTATTGATACTTCTTCTCCGGAACCTATATTCACAGGATCTGCTTTTTCCCGCTTCTCTGTAGCCTCTACAATAGCTTCTGCAGCATCCCTTACATACAGAAACTCTCTCGTCGGTTTTCCTGTTCCCCATACAACCACGTTATCTTTATTTTTTCTCTTGGCCTCATGCATTTTTCTCATTAGAGCAGGAATGACATGTGACTCTTCAGGATCGAAGTTATCTCTGGGGCCGTAGAGATTCTCTAAAATTAAATTAATTCCGTTAAATCCATGCTGATCCCTGTAAGCCTTGGATTGCACAATTTGTAACCTCTTTGCTATTCCATAGGGAGCATTTGTTTCTTCTGGATAGCCTTCCCAAATATCTTCTTCCTGAAATGGCGCTGAAATCTCTTTGGGATAGGAACAAACTGTTCCGATAGCAACATATTTTTCTACTCCTGCCTTTCTGGCTTCCTCCATCATATTGATATTCATAGTTGCATTGTCGTAAAAAACGTCTCCAGGATGTTTCTTGTTGTAACCTATTCCACCTACATTAGCCGCCAAGTGTATAACAATATCTCGATCTTCCACGACTTCCCTACAGTTCTCCCTGAAGCGCAGGTCATACTCGAATGATCTGGGTCTTGCTATGTTTTCTTCTTTAATACCTCTAGATAAAAACTCCTCATATACGAAAGAGCCAAGGAAACCATGGCTTCCAGTTATTAGTATTTTCTTGTCTTCAAGTCTCATTTTTTATCTGGTTATTTCCTGAACGCCTTTTTTAGAGCATTTATTAAGGCTTCTGGTTTTTCTATATCTTTGTGAAGGCCGACATAGAAGCCGTCTTCCATAACTTTTTCGGCGTTTTTTAGAGAAGTTTTCTCATGCTTTATGCTTTCCATACAAGGTTGCTCAGCTATATTGCCCGCAACTATAGGTCTAGTTTCTATACCTTCTTCTTCCAATGTCTCTACTACTTCTTTTTTCTTGCTATCTCTAAGAACAATAGGATATGCAAACCATGAATGTAGGCCATTTTCCTGCTGTTCATTCAGTATTACCTCCTTACTAAATCTCTGCTCTATCTCTTTATTCCAGTATCTTGCTATTTCTCGCCTTTTCTCTATATTCTCCGATATTCTATCAAGTTGTTTAAGGCCTAAGGCAGCGTTTATCTCTGTAGACCTTAGATTATAACCTTCTGTGACAAAAAGAAATCTGCTGTCCAATTCTGGGTATTTTTGGGCTATTTCTTCTTTATCATCTCTATCTTTGATCCATCCGTGTGCTCTAATCGATTTAGCTATTTGAGCGATTTCATCGTTATCAGTGACCAAAATACCGCCTTCTATAGTTGTCATGTGGTGTGAGAAATAGAAGCTAAATGTGCCTATATCCCCTATGCTTCCGACCTTATTTGATTTCCATTCCGCACCATGAGCTTCACAGCAGTCTTCTAAAATAAAGAGATCATTTCTCTCCGCCAACCTTGTTATTTGGTCCATGTTACATGGGTTCCCTAGTAAGTGAACTGGCATTATACCAACAGTGGCATCGTCAATATTTTCCTCTAGAGTCTGAATATCTAGAGTATAGCTGCCTAGATCTATATCTACTAGCTTTGGAGTTAGACCAGATTGATGTATTGGAAAGATTGTAGTTGACCAAGTTACTGCTGGAGTTAGCACCTTTCCCTTTTCTACATTATTAGAGTAATTGCTGTCTGTCAGAGTTTTAAGTGCTAGGAGATTGGCGCTAGAACCTGAATTAACCATTATTGCATGTTCTACATCGAGGTAATCTGCGAACTTTTCCTCAAATCTTTTTACCTTCTCTCCTTGTGTAACATATCCGGAGAGAAGGGTTTTAATCGCAGATTTAAGGTCTTCTCTAGTGAAAGGGCTTGAAGAAGTTAGAGGTATAATGTAGTTTTGCTCTTCCGTTCCTATATTATCAAAGTATTTTTCCAAAACTGAATCTAGAGGGTCTTCTTCCATTTTTATCACTAGGTTAGGTAATCTAGGAAAGCTTCTCCTTTGTTTTCTATTGTTTTAATATCTTGATCAACCATTTTGTTTACTAACTCTTTGAAATCTGTTTCTGGTTCCCAGCCGATCTCCTTCTTCGCCTTCGAGGCATCTCCTTTTAGAACTTCTACTTCAGATGGTCTGAAGTAATTGCTGTCGACTTCCACTAATGTCTTCCCTGTATCTTTATCTATTCCTCTTTCATCAATACCTTCCCCTTCCCATTGTAGTTCGAATCCTGCACGATTGAATGCTAGTTCTGCAAATTCCCTAACAGTGTGGGTTTCACCTGTTGCAATTACCAGATCTTTAGGTTCCTCTGTTTTGTTCAACATCATCCACATAGCTCTTACATATTCCGGAGCATAACCCCAGTCTCTTTTAGCATCCAGATTTCCCAGATATGTTTTATCCTGTAAACCTGCTTTTATACGGGCAGCAGCACGAGTTATCTTTCTAGTTACAAATCTTTTTCCTCTTCTAGGTGATTCATGGTTAAAGAGAATCCCGTTACAGGCAAAAATGTCATAGGATTCGCGATAATTCACTGTATTCCAATAAGCAGCCAGTTTTGAAGTAGCGTAAGGGCTTCTAGGGCGAAAAGGTGTATCTTCGTCCTGAGGCATCTCTCTCACATCACCATATAGCTCGCTGGTAGATGCCTGATAGAACTTTGTTTCTATTCCCGATTTTTTGATGGAATCCAAAAGTCTGAGAGCTCCAAGAGAGTTTATATTGGCTGTATGCTCTGGCTGTTCAAAGGATGTCTTTACATGGCTCTGGGCAGCCAGATTGTATATCTCGTCAGGTTCAATTTCCTCTACCAGTCTGGAAATTCTACTGCTATCTGTCAAATTTCCGTAATGAAGTCTTAATTTATAATCATCTTCGTGCGGATCTTGAAATATGTGATCTATTCTTGCTGTGTTAAATGTAGATGATCTTCTGATTATTCCGTGAACTTCGTATCCTTTATCTAATAGTAATTCGGCCAAGTATGACCCGTCTTGCCCCGTGATTCCTGTAATTAAAGCTTTTTTCATGATTATTAGTTCCTCAGATATTATTAATTACCTAATCATTTTGGAGTGATTTCTCAAATACTTCCTCTAACTTTCTTTTCTTGGCCTCTATGGAAAACATCTCCCTGGACTTTTCTATATTGTTATGCCTCATTTTCTTCCTTTTCTCCGGATTCTGATAGATTTTCTCTATCTTAGACGCTAATCTATCTATAAACTTCTGGTTCAAGCCGGGTAGTTCTCCCTTCCCGTAGTAGGTCGGTATGCCTTCCGATATGTATTTTACATGGTCGGCTCTTGCCTTGTAGCCGTTTACCCCGCTCTCTATGTATTCGTCGTTCTCAACTACGTCGCTGCCCACTATCGGTAAACCGAAACTCATCGCCTCCGGAATGGAAAGAGCACATCCCTTGTAGGAAGGATGGAGATACACGTCACTTTTTCTGAAAAGATTCTCAAATTCTTCTTTAGGTATTATATCCTCTATCACCCGGATTGAATTGTCCTCGATTAGGTGCTTCTCCTCCTCCGGTATTTTTGACCTGATTATTAGCTCCGAGTCAGGATGCTTTTCGTTGAACTTCTTGAAGGCTCTCAGCGCTTCCCTTCCGCCTCTCATGTAGAAATCATCCTCTATATTGGCTGAACCGGTGAAGAGAAGCTTGAATCCTTCACTATCGATATTCTGATTGTTTTCCGGTTGCTGCACAACGTTATGAGAGACGTGAACTTTTTCCTCCAGTTCTTCTCCAAATAATTCGAGGAAGGATCTCCTGTCCGTCTCCGAATAGGCAATTATAGCTTTGCAGTTTTCTCTCTCGAAGCTTTTCTTCATGAGTTTCCTGTACTTCAGTGCGGAGCGGTTGTGGCCGGCGAAAACCATGGCGTCTTCAAAATCAACGATCCAGGGCCTGTCGCCGAAGTAGTACTGGCCGTTCAGACCGTAAACGATGTCAGGATCAGAGCTGTCTATCCTGTCAACGTACTTCCTCCCACTCCAGAACTTCTGAAGATAGATCAGCAGACCGCTGCTCTTTGTGAAGGTGTAGATTCTGTCCACGAGAGTGTCGATAAACTGATTCTCACCTTTAACCTCTTCTGTATCTTCTTCCTCATCAGGTTTATCGGTGTTGAAATTATTTCCATCAATGTCAACGTATTTGAACCCTTCTACAGGATTTTCGATGAAATTCCTGTGAAGCTTGTGGATATAGTCGTTCCGGGATTTGGTGAAGAGCACCTTTTTCATGGATTATAATGCACAATTGCAGGGTAAAGATAAAAGAATCAAGTTTTAGTCCGAATCCATCCTCCAGCTGTAGAGTATGTCCATCTTCTGGCTGAGTTTCTCTGGAACTTCCTCTTTCTCTATAAGGTTCTCATTCTCTGTTGCTCCCGTTCTTTCCCACAGGAATTCTCCGTCCGAAGCAAGGTCGTACTTAAAATCAGGGTCTATCATTGAGAATGATTTTCGGTCGTATAGCTGCCTGTATCCTTCTTTTATTTCATGATTGAATTGCCTGTTGAAACCTGACCGGCCATAGTACTCGACTTTTGCCAGCTCTCCTCCAATCTCGCTTTCCTCTTTTCCGGCCATGTCTCTGATAAGACGGAAGAGATCCACGTGAGAGTAGAGCTTTTCAGCGGTAAACTTCTGCTCAAGATCTGAGATATCTTTCTTCCCGAATATTACCAGTGGAACTTCTATTACTTCCTTGAAAGTGCCGAAGTGGTGATCCACCAGCCTTACTCCATGCTTCTCGTACTCCCCTATAAGCTCGCCGTGGTCGCCGACAAGCAGGAATACAGTGTCTTCAGGCGCCTCCTTATAAAGTTCTTCTACCAGTTTATCAACGTAATTTATGGAGGCCTCGTACGCCTTTTCCCTGATCTCAAAGTCTCTCTCGGTAACTTCCTCCATCTCCAGCATGCCGTCAATGGATTTGAAGGAGGTCGCCTTTAGTATGTCCTCTCTTGAGACATCTGCCAGGAATCGATCCTTCTGATCCTCGTTGAATGTGTAGGCTGCGTGTGCCGCCATCAGGTTAACGAAGAGGAATCTGTCCTCGCCTTTTTCCAGTATCTTCTGCGCCTCTCTTATCGTGTGATCTGACTCGGTCGGGTTGTAGTCCTCTGAATCAGTTTTCAGCTTCCGCCTGAGATGCCTGAAGAAGGTCTTCATCGACTCCGTGTCGCCTCTCCGCAGAGCTTTACTGAAGAAGTCGCTGTACTTTTCCAGCCTGCTTCCGTACTCGAGGTCCTTGTCCCAGACCTCTCTCCAGGTCTCTCCTTCCTCCTGTTCGGGAGCGTCTGACCAGAAGTAGTCGAACTCCTCTCCAAAGCCTAAGGATTCCGAGATCAGGCTGTTCTCGCTGAGACCGAAGGTTTCAAACCCCTGCTCTTTCAGTGATTCGATCAGTTCGTTGTCCTTGTCGAAGAAAGTGTTCTGCGTGGTAAATCCATGCTCCGAGGGTAGTTCGCCGGTGAATATTGTGGCGTGGGCCGGCAGTGTCCACGGGGAGTTGGAGTAGTAGTTATCGACCACTATCTTCTCTTCAAGCTGCGACACAAACGGCATGACCTGCTTCGAGTGGCCGTACATCGATAGGTTCCTGGCCCTGAGAGTGTCAGCGACAAGAAGAACTATGTTCATTCTTCCCGCTCAAACTTTCTCTTCATGAAGTTGCTGGCTTCTAGCAGAGCTCCGGGTTTTCCTGCGTCCGTCCAGAACATGTCCATCTCCTCGAATGTCATAGTTGCTCTCTCCTGGTACCACCTCAGGATGTCAGTTATCTCGTACTCTCCCCTGTCCGAGGGCTCAAGAGTTTCAATATGCTTGAAAAGACTGTTTTCTTCATCGTTGTAGAAGCCGTAGAGCCCGGTTATGGCGTACTCCGAGTGGGGTTCGTCGGGTTTTTCCTCAATGTGGGTGATCCTGTCTCCCTCGACCCTGGGATTCCCGAATCTCTGCGGATCCTCCACCTCCTTCAGGAACACCTGTGCCTCGAAATCGCTTTCCTCGAAGGATTTTATCTGGTCGGATGGATCGCCGCCGTAGATGTTGTCCCCGAGTATCACCACGAACTTCTCTCCCGGCTCTATGAAATCATCCGCCAGGCTGAGCGCGTGAGCGATGCCGAGGGGTTCTTTCTGTATCTTGTAGGTTATCTCCCCGTCAAAGTTAAACTCCAGCTCTCTTCCCTTCCTCTCTGTCGGGATATCCGAGCCGTCTCCCAAAAGTTCAAGGAAGTCGCCCGCGTGTCCCTGACCTGAGATTATCAGCACATCGTCTATACCTGCCTTGCCTAAAGTGTCGAGGGGGTAGTAGATCATCGGCCTGTCGTATACAGGCAGCAGGTGCTTGTTTGTCACCTTGGTCGAGGGCATCAGCCTTGAACCTGTTCCGCCCGCCAGAATCACGCCTTTCATAAGAACCTACTTTTGAACCAAGTTCTAAAAACCTATTTTCCGTTCAGGAGCTTTTTTCGATCCTTCTTCTCCATCTCCTGAAACCTTCTTCTATCGAAAGCGGCTTATTTTCAAAATTTTTCTCAAGCCTGGAGGTGTCGAGTGCATAGTTTTCACCTCTTTCCTCCCAGCCGAGATCGGCCCTCGTGATTGGGTTCAGTTCTCCATCCAGATCGTGTATCTTCTTGAGCTTCTTGACCGCCTCGTACCTGGAAACACTTGACTTTCCTCCTGCATTGAATAATCCATCTATATCCCTGTCTATGCTCTCCAGGATGATTTCCGCAAGCTTAGGTATGTAGATCGGGGTGTTTACCTGGTCGGTTATTATGTCGACCCTGTTTCCCTGCTTCAGATCGTTTCTGGCCCACGAGAAGAAGTTTCCAGAACTCGCCTCACCGCTCTCGTCCGCCCCGTACATTATCGCCGATCTGAGTATGGTCCAGTCCGAGCAGATTTCTCTCACTTTTCTCTCCGCATCGATCTTGGTCTCGCCGTAGACCAGGTTGGTGTCTTTCTCGTCGTCCTCACTGTACTTCTCTTCCTTGTCTCCACTGAATACGTGCTCGGAGGAGATAAATACCATCCTCGCATCGATTGATTCCACCGCCCTTGCCACGTTCTCAGTCCCCCTGACGTTTACTTCCCTAGCTCTACCAGGGTTCTCTTCGCATTCGTTTGCGTGCATAGCGGCCGCGTGAACTACAGCGTCGGGTTCTGCCCTCTCTATCTTCTGACTCACGCTTTCGTCCGACACGTCAGCCAAGATATCTGCTCCGCTACGGCTCAGACCGGTTATCTCCCTTCTCTCCGCTATCGCTGATCCCAGTCTGCCGTTAGCCCCGGTCACCAGTATTTCCATAGTTACTTAGAATCCTGAAACTTGAAGTATTTTCCTGAGAAGGCTACTTCATGCCTTTCGAGTTCAGGGAAGCCGGACTGGAGGATGCGGTGATGGTTGAACCGCAGGTCTTCGAGGATGAGAGAGGTTTTTTCATGGAAACCTATGTCAGAAAGGATTTCCGGGAGGCTGGAATTGAGGCTGATTTCATCCAGGACAACTTTTCCAGGTCGAAGAAGAATGTTCTTAGGGGTTTACACTTCCAGAAAGGAGAGCATGCACAGGCAAAGCTGGTCAGGTGTGTAAGAGGCGGGATTCTGGATGTAATAGTTGACTTGAGGAAGGATTCTCCGACTTTTTCAGAGCACATCAAAGTCGAGCTTTCTGAGGAAAACCGGAAGATGATCTACGTTCCCCGGGGATTCGCCCACGGATTTCTGGTGCTGAGCGATACTGCAGAGGTATGCTACAAGGTGGATAACGATTATAGCCCGGAGAGCGAATCCGGAATCATATGGAACGACCCCACACTTGATATAGACTGGCCTGTAGAGAACCCTGTTCTCTCTGATGACGATCAGGAACTTCCAGGCTTTGAACAGCTCAAGAATCAGGGCTCTCTATTCTGAGTCTGAACACCGCTGGTATTAAATCAGTTCAGAGAGTAAACTCTGGCATGAAGTTTCTGGTGACCGGTGGCGCAGGTTTCATCGGATCGAACTTCGTGGAGCACCTGATTGAAAACAGGTCGGACGCTGAAGTGGTGGTTCTAGATAAGCTGACCTATGCCGGAGAGAAATCCAACATTGAGGCTTATCTCGACGAAGTAAAGTTTGTGGAGGGAGACATTCAGGACAGAGATGTTACAAGAGATCTGGTCAGTGAGGCGGATGTGGTTGTGAATTTTGCCGCAGAGTCACACGTCGACAGAAGCATCGAAAGCGGTGAACCCTTCATTGACTCCAACGTCAGGGGGGCACACAATCTGATGGAAGTCGCGGTTGAGGAAGGCGTCAAAAAGTTCGTGCAGATCTCTACGGACGAGGTTTACGGAAGCCTTGAGGAGGGAAAGGCCTCCGAGGATTCAAGGTTGGATCCGAGCTCAAGGTACTCCGCCACCAAGGCCTCGGCGGATATGATAGCGAACGCGATGCGCGTGACGCACGATCTTCCTGTCTGTACTGTGAGGCCTACCAACAATTACGGTCCGAGACAGCACGAGGAAAAGCTGATTCCGAAGTTCATCACTCGAGCAAGAAACGGAGAAAAACTACCTCTCTATGGAGACGGCTCGAATGTCAGGGACTGGCTCTATGTAAAGGATAACTGCAGGGCGATAGAACTTGTGGCTGAGAAAGGCGAACCGGGAGAGATCTATAATGTCGGGGCGCAGAACTTCAGGACCAATCTTGAGGTAACGAAGATGATACTTGACAGGCTTGACAGATCGGAGGACCTGATCGAATTCGTGGAGGACCGGGCGGGACACGATCAGAGATACGCGGTCGATACGGAAAAAATTGAGCAGCTCGGGTGGAGCCCTGAGGTTTCTTTCAAAACCGGCATCGAGAAAACAATAGAGCACTACACCTGAAATGTCCGGACCACTGGTTTCTGTCGTCATCCCCCATTTTGAGGGTAAGGAGTGGGTGGAGGAGACCATCAGGAGCGTGGAGAACCAGACTTACGAAAATATTGAACTGGTGATAGTGGATGACAATTCCCAGGACGATTCTCTTGAGTTCATCAGATCGTTGGAGATCGATCTCGAAGTAGAGATAGCTGAAAACGATGAAAACCTGGGAATGGCAGCTAACAGGAACAGGGGGGTGAGGATTGCCGATGGAGACTACATCTCGATACTTGACCAGGATGATATCTGCCACGAGGAGAGGTTCGAGAAACAAGTTGAATACATGGAGGAGAATCCCGAGACAGGTATCACTTACACCAACCTCCAGCAGATAGATCCCGGGGGAGAAGTCATCAACAGGCAGAAGTTCGAGAAAAGCCTCAGAGATATGAGCTTTGGAGAGATAGCTGAATACGTCTACACTACCTACTGGATGCCAGAAGATCCCCCTATACCGCTGACCACGGAGCTCATAAGGTCGGAGGTTTTCGAACAAATAGGTTTCTACGATGAAAGTCTTTACGGTCTAAACGACCGGGATTTGATGGTGAGAGCTGCGAGAGAGTACGATGTGGCTGTGATGGACGAAGTACTTTTCAGCAAGAGAGAGCATGGAGGAAACGCTTCAGGGAAGAGAGAGAAGATGGTGCGCGACCACAGCATAATGACGGAGAAGATGGTCAACCTTCATCCACCCCTCAAGAAGCATTACTACAGGAGGAGAGGCTTCTTCGACCTGGACATGGGAATAACCTATATCAGGAACGAAAACTACCTCGAAGGATTGAAAAACATGCTGAGAGGCTTCATAGCCAAGCCCGGTTACTCTACAAAGGTAGGATTACAGTATCTTTTCCTGAGGCCCGAGAAAAATATGTGACCCGGGAAAATTGAAGATTCATCTCAAGTATAGCTCTCGACTTCTTCCCCCCAGTATATCTTTCCTAACCTCTGCCTTCTATTGCTGTTGGAGAACTTTTTCCTGGCTATTTCCCTGGATTTTTCCGCCATTGCTTTCCTTCTATTATCTTCCTCGACCAGCTTCTTGGTTTTCCTGAATAAAGTATCAACAATCCTATCTCTTTCGCCTTCTTCCTCAACTCTCGGGTTTTCAACCTGGGGATTGTCCGGGAAATCTATTCTCCTGACTTTTGTATCCTTTTCAAACCATTTCCTGCTGTAACCCTCTACTATGTAGCCACTCTCGTCATCCGAGACAATTTCGTCTGTCGCATATTCATCAAGCGCGATTACAGGCAGTCCAAAGGCCATAGCCTCAATCATGACCACTCCAAAGCTGTCATTGTAGGTCGGGTATAGGAAGAGATCTGCTTCCCTGTATAGTTCCTCCAGCTTGCTTCTTTCAACTCCGGAGTAGACCCTGGTATTTTCGGGGAGTTCGCCAACATCTTCAGGCAGGTTTGTGACCAGTATAAGCTCTATCTCTTTTTCCACCGATTCCTGCAGTTCTTCGAATACCTCGACCGCCTCGTAACCTCCCTTAATCTCGAACTTCCTCGCCACGAACATCAGGGAGATCTTACCGTTATCTTTCTGGTATTCATCCGGTATCCTTGTGGAGGGATAGACAACATCCATCTTTTCGACCACCTTGTCGCTGATGTCGTACAGGTTCTTCAATCCCTTGTAAGCGGAAACGCAGTGAGGCAGAAGTCTTCTGCAGTTCTCGCTCTCAAGGCTTTCTACTATTATTTCCTTTTCCCTTTCATCAGGCAGGTTGAAAAACGTGAAGGCGCAGGGTTCTTCGAAATCCACCATCCAGTCTCTCTTCTCTTCAAGCAGGATCGAGCCGTTCGAATGGATCAGATCGATCTCTTCAGTTGAAGCAACTAAATGCGTGTTCAGGTTGGTAGTCAGTTTTTTCTCCAGGAAAGAGAATGCCTGCTTCCAGTAAATGCTTCGAAGACCGGAAAAGCTGCGTGAACAGTATTCGACGCCCTCGGGAGGGTTCCTGATGGTTCTCTTGAATAACTCGTGCCCCGGGTTGCTGAGGTAAACCGTTTTATTTTCCGGCTCTTCTCCTGATCCTGACATTGTAGGATTGATGGTCAGCATCAGTTAAAACAATATTCATATCTTTACTCCAAATTCAATCGAAACTCTTCGTCAGTCCCGGAGAAATCGCTATTTATTTACCAAGTCCGGTTCATATTTTAGATGTCAGGATGAGCAGGGTAGCGGTTATCGGTCTTGACGGTGCTACATGGCGAATACTTGACCCGCTGATAGAGGAGGGAGAGCTTTCATTCTTCGAGAGACTGAAGAAGGAAGGCGTGTGGGGAGAGCTCGAGACCACTACTCCGCCGGTTACTGCATCTGCATGGCCATCGTTCATGACCGGGAAGAAGCCAGAGTCCCACGGTATATACGGTTTTGAGCTGGTCGATGGAGAAGAGATTCGAACGGTTAACGGAAGTTACATACAGGATGAGAGGTTCTGGGAGGTCGCCTCTTCAAGGGGGAAAAGATGCTGCATATTCAACGTTCCCGTGACTTTTCCGCCACAGGATATCAACGGTTTGATGGTCTCTGGAATGACTACTCCCTCCGAGAAGAATGATTTTACATATCCTTCAGACCTGAAACAGGAACTGCTTGAAGAGTTCGACTACGAGATAGAGGCGAGGGGAATCTACGCCCTGGAGGAGCAGGAGTTCCTGGACGAGATATACAGGATCTACGAGAAGAGGAAGCAGGCTCTTGACCGCCTGAGGAAGAAGGAGGAGTGGGATCTTTTTGTCTCCGTTATCAGGATAACCGACATACTGACACATTTCTACCCTGAGCCGGAGCAGGAGGAGGTGAAGGAGCTGTTCAGGGATCTTGATTCGTATCTTGAGAGAATTGTTGGCGAACTTGTATCCGACGGCTATCAGGTTATCTTCATGTCGGACCACGGCATGGTGATGCCGGAATACGCCTTCGACCTGAACAGCTGGCTGGAGGACCAAGGCTACATTAAGAGAAAGAAAAGAACGAGCCTCCTCGAGAGGATGGGGGTTACGAAGGACAATATCTCGGACCTCGTGAACAGGCTGGGAATGAGGTCTCTGGCCAAAAAATTCGTGCCGGAGAATATTCAGGACGCTGTACCTGACGGGAGAACCGGGATAACCCACCAGATAGAGGACGACAAGATCGATCTAGAAGAAACAGACTTTGTGGCGACCGGTGTGGGTGCCGCGCTGGTCTTCGACTTTTCAGACCAGGACAAACTGGAACAGCTGATCGATGAGCTGGAAGATATAGAAGGTCCTGATGGAGGAAAGGTTTTCTCGAATTTTGAGATTAAGGAAGAATCAGACTACAGGGGCAGGGGCCCGAAGCTCGTCGCTGAATTAAAACCCGAGTTCATACTTGGCGATGTCAGGGAAGGCTACTTCGATGATCCGCCCAACGCATACCACAGCTACACGGGTATATTTGGGGCGATTGGAGAAGGAATAAAGGCAAACCAGAGGGTCGATGCCAGTATTATTGATATAGCTCCTACTGTGCTCCACCTGATGGATCTCGACATTCCCGGATACATGGAGGGAGAGGTTCTCACAGAGCTGGAGCAAAATCCTTCAGAGGCTTCTTACAGCATGATAGATGATATAGAGGTATGAGTTCCGATCCCTACATCTCGATTTTGGTGCCAGCGAGAAACGAGGAGGAGAACCTGGAGAGGCTTTTCCAGAAGCTGGAGGAACAGGATTACTCGGATTACGAGGTTGTTGTGGTGGATGGAGGATCGACTGATGGTACTGTCGATGTAGCTGAAAGCCGCGGTGCGAGGGTTCTTGAAGGACCGCAGAAGGGGACAGCGGTGGCGAGAAACTTAGGGTGGAGAAACGCGAGAGGAGAGGTGATATACTTTCTTGACGCTGACTGGTTTCCGGGCGAGAACGCGCTGGAAGAGATCGCGAGAGCTTTCAGGGAGGAGAACGCGGATTCCGTGGACATGAATCACAGGCACTACACGGACACATGGGTCAGCAGGGCTGTCTCGGCTGAAAACAAGTTCGGCCACAAGAGCAACCGCGCCAAAGCTATAAGAAAAATCTGGGAGAAGCTGAGAGGTGTTCTGCGGTGGGACTGATATACAGGAAGCAGAGGCTGGAGAAGACAGGAGGTTTCGACGAATCGCTCGCGTACGGAGAGGATGAGGATCTTGGTGAAAGACTGGAACGGCCGGATGACAAGATAGTTGAGCTCGAGGATGTGGAGGAGTACGCCGGACTAGTATCCTCTCTGCGTGAAGTGTTCAGGCAGGGCCGCTGGTACGGAAAGAGCATGCCCCAGTACTTCAGGAAGAGGCCGGAGGCGTTCCCAACCCTACTCAGCATCTTTTTCTTCGCCGCACTTCCACTGACGACTATAATGGCACCTTTCCATGAGATAATATTCTATACTGCGGTATTCCAGTATTTCCTGGTCATGATCTACGTTATAGAGGGTATTCGAAGAACCTCCAATCCCTACATGGTTTTCGTTCCGCTGATCAAGGTGGTGCGGAGCTACGCCGAGATCCTGGGAATGGTAGAAGGCCTTTTCACGGAGGACCTTGGGAGGGAGTGAAAATCTAAATAGTTATAATCTATAAGGTCTCTGTATAACTCAATGGAGAAAATAGTTGTGATCGGTACAGATGGAGGATCCTGGAATCTCCTCTGGCCGTGGATACAGGAGGGCGAGCTACCAAACCTGGAGAAGATACGCGAGAACGGCTATTCTGGAGATCTCAGGAGTACGCATCCCTACGTGACTGTACCGGCGTGGAAGGCCTACTCCACGGGCAGAAATCCCGGCAGGTTCGGAGTATTTTACTGGTTCACTTTTGATGAAGAGGATGGAGAGCTTGAGTTCGTTAACTCTGAAGATTTCAGGAGCAGGGAGATTTGGGATTATCTATCGGACGAGGGAATAAGCTCGGGCGTGATCAACATGCCCTCGACCCATCCGCCGAGCGAGATAGATGAATTTATGGTTTCTGGAACTCTCGCATCTAATGAGGACGATTTCACGCATCCGGAAGAGCTGAAGGATCAACTACTCGAGAAGGATTACCAGGTGGAGCCGACAGCGGAGAAAAAGACCCGGGAATGGGTTGATGAGATAAAGTCGATAGTTTCGAAGAGAACTGACCTTGCGCTGGAAAAGCTTGATGAGGTGGATTTCCTTCACTTGACTTTCTTCTTCACTGACAGGGTGCAGCACAACTACTGGAATTCTGATGAGACTCTAGAGGTCTGGAAGGAGGTCGACAGACAGATCGGGAGGATCATGGAGCAGGATGTGAACATAATCCTGATGTCCGACCACGGTTTCCAGGATCTGGAAAGGTTTTTCTACGTCAACTCCTGGCTTGAGGAAAAAGGCTACCTACGTAGAAACAAAGATGTTGGGGACAAGATCCAGAAGACAGGTCTGAACAGGGATAGATTGTTCTCGCTGGTGAAAAAGCTGGGCCTTCAGGATCTGGCGAGGAAGCTTATCCCCAAGTCTGTCAGGAGAAGGATTCCCAGGGAAGATGGGTTCGTGGAGGAGACCGATATGGCTCCCAAGATAGACTTCCAGAATTCCAAAGCATTCGCGCTTTCCGAAGGCCCTCTGTACATAATCGAAGAGAACGTCGAAGATCCGGAAACCTTCAAAGAGAGGCTGAAAGAGGAGCTTGAGAGCTTTGAGAACGGGGAGATTGTCAGGGAAGTCAAGGACGGAGATCAAATCTACGAGGGAGAGTTTGGGGACGAAGCCCCGGACCTTTTCCTCGACCAGGCTCCGGGCGTCGAGATAAGGATGGATCTCTCGGACAAGGTGATAGATGAGGAATGCGGCGCCAGCAGCTGGATAGCCAACCATAGACAGGAAGGAATCTGGGCTGCCCATGGACCGGATTTCTGGCATGGAGAACTTGATCTCGAAATCTACGACCTGATGCCCACGATTCTCCACCACTACGGCCTGTCGATTCCCTCTGATGTGGACGGTCGCGTGGTGACCGAGATCTATAAATCCGGTGTCGAAAAAGAAGTCAAGAGGGACGATGTAGAAGATATCGATATCTGATCTGTATCATGCTTCCCTGATGATTTCCATATAGTGATCGATTACAGAACTTTCATCGACCTCCATATCTTCCGCTGCATTCCTTGCTTTCTCTCTATAGAAGTCGCTGTCAATCTTCTCTATTCTCTGCTCGATGTTTTCCCGGCTCCAGTCTTCCACCAGGAACTCTTCAGGGAGATACTCGTTTACTGGAGCTATGTCCGAGGTCAGCACAGGTATTCCTGCCGCCAGAGACTCTATCAGCGCAAGAGGCAGGTCCACGGTGCTCTGGAGGTGGTGGAACGGGAAGAGCGATACTTTCGCCTCCCTTAGAGCGTCTTCGGGCATTTCGTCGCGCCAGACTATCGATCCCTCCTCGATCTTCTGCTCTATCTCCGGGTGCTGTCCGTAGACTCTTTCACGGTCCTGTATGAAGTATGTGTGGATCTTCATGTCTTCCGAGGCGATTTCGATCAATCTATCTATTCCTTTGTCAGGTCTGGAGTGGCCGAAGTAGATGATATTGTCTCCTTCGCTCTCTATCTCGTAAAATTTTTCCTCGACTATCGGTCTCAGAGTTGCTGTATTATCGATTCCTATCTCTTCCCTGTAGAAGTTTTCCATGTTTTCTGAGGGCAGAACCACTAAAGTGCAGAGAAGCGGTAGAAACGTTCTCTTCACAATCCTGCGGAAAAGATTCTCCGGCTTGATGTTGTAGTAGTTGACGAACACTTTCTCGGATGAAGTCAAGTTGAGTTTCAGGATTCGAACGAAGAACTTCAAATTCAGGAAAGGGGTGAAGTAGAGGTGCACCACATCGTAATCGCCTTCCTCAACTTTCCCAATCACGTCCTCTTCCTGGACCACCAGCTTGTCAACCTCGTGACCTCTCCGCTCCAGTGCCTCCTTCATCCGGGTGTGCATCGAGGCGAGCCCGCCGGTGTAGGCACGCTGGATCAGGAATGCGAACTTCATAACTCTCCCTCGATGAACTCTGCGATCTTCCTCGGCTGTCTTTCAAGGGGAACTCTAAGCTTTTTGACCTCCACCTCATCAAAGCAGCTTTCGAGGATTTCCCTGTCCTTCTGCTCCGATTCCTCTATATTTTCATTCAAGTTATCGTTTTCAGTCCTCCAGATACTGTAGATCTTCTCGAATCCGGATCTCTGGATACTGTTCCAGATCGACATCTTTCTCACGAATTCGTCCTTCTCCATTTCCTCCATCTCTATGTCTTCCCTATTCTCCGGCTGTATGTAGAAAGCGGTTTTGATCTCTCTTTTATCCTCCTCAAAGTTCAGCTCCCGGGGATCTACCTTCACCGGCTCCACCAGTCTGTCAAGAGCCTTACCCACGAGAGGTACGGGAAGTTTCCTGAGAGACCGGAAGGCTGAAGCCCTGAAACTGGAGTAGTCGGCTCCTAGATCATCCAGCAGATCCTGGAATTCCTCCATATTCCTGTTTCCAACTGAAAGGGGCATAGGTAGCGGTAGTGCTTCAACATCGGAATTTACAGGCGCGTCTTCATCCGCAATGAATCTGTATCCCCTTAGGTTCAGCGCGAGGTTTACTCCTGTCTTTCCTGTATTAGGGGGTCCTGTCAGCACGTATGCCTTGTCTCCATCTGAAAAGGTGGAGAAGTGACTCAGCGATATTCCCTCTTCAAGCAGCCTGTAGTATTCCGCGTCGAGAACGTACCGGTCAAGATCGCTATTTCTTCCCGTACTGGACTTTATAACAGTTTCTTCTCCCAGAGATTCGAACTCGATCAAGTAGCGGTTTCCGGCTTTCTGAATCACCATACCGCTTTCCGTAAAAAAGTAGGAGTTGCCGGCTCTGCTGTATTCATCTGTTCTAACTTGTTTTTCCTCGACTTTTGGATCCAATGGAGCAGGATAGTTCATCTTTCTGTAGAAATTTCCGTTCCCTACCTTTATTGTTTCTCTGCCAGGAAGGAATCAAAACCATAATGATATTAAAGATTAATATCTGTGTATTTGCTATGCCTGTACAGTCTGTGAACCTGCCGGAAGGACTTAAGGAGGAACTCGATGAGAGAATGGAGAGAGGCGACTACCAGAATGTATCCGAGTTCATCCGCGAGTCGATCAGGGAGAAACTTCGTAAAGAAACTCCTATTAGACCGGAGGAAATACAGAGAATTATGAATGTTAGAGAAAGGGAGGAGAAAGGAGAGCCGGAATGGATTCCATGGGAAGAAATGCTGGAGAGGTTAGATATGGATGAATCTGAGCTTCGAGGATGAATTTTACGATGATCTCTGGAAAACTTGGAGAGATTCTAAATGCTTTTCAGAGTAAAAATAGAATTAGAGGTTATGAAAGGGAACTTTGAGAATAAACTTGAAGAAAAGAAGGATAGAAAGCAGAGGATTAGAGACAGAATTAGAGAGTACAGTAAAGTTGTAGAATATCTTAAATGAAATTGATCTCTTAATCTACAAGTTCTCTTACATCTTCAAAGTTGGTGTATGATACTTCTCTTATATCGCATCCTTCCACTGCTTCCTCGTAAATTTTCTCCCTCGACTCCAGCTTCTCCTCAGTGATGAAGCTTAAAAGCGAAGCGTATTGGTGAGTATGGAACTCCTGTACGCTGTCCGCAAGTGACAATAGTCGATCAGTTCCGTTTTCCACTTCTCGATGCCTGAAATCTCCCAGCTCCATCAGGAAGATGCTTTCCAGTTCAACGGGCTCCGTTCCAATCATGTTATCCTCAACATCGACCACCTCCTGCCCGAAGACTTCTCTCCCTGTTTTCTCCAGGCTCTCGACTCTTTCCAGTGTGAAGTCAGTGACTCTCAGCATCTCTGGGTAGGGATACAGTTTACCGCCTTTTAGGAAGACAAAGTTGTCTCCAAGCATCTTGTAACCTCTCTCCGCAAGGTAGAGCGCGAGTGTTGTCTTGCCTACTCCTCCTGATCCCGCGAAGACTTGCGCTTTTCCTTTTTTTTCCACAGCGGAGGCGTGAACCGGGTAAAAGCCCTCTCTCTGCATCTTCCACATCATCGGCAGCTGTACAGCTCTTCTCACTAGAAAGTACTCATAGTACTCGTTCCATGTACTCTGATAACCTTTCTTCGCTATCCTGCCGTAATGTTTCCACATCTCTGGATCTAAGAACGCCTCTATGGAAACTTTTCCGTCTATACCTGCCCGGAGTTTCAGCGGGCCGTCCTGATACATGATTTCTTTGCCGTCCGTCTTGACTCCGTTCGCCAACTTCGAGAAATTTTTCTCATCCCAGCCCGGCTCACCAAAATTAACATTAACTTCCACATCAACTCCGGCCCCGGAGTCTCTGAAGTAACTGAACCTGTCGGAGAGAAATTCCAGGAATTCTTCCTTCCCGCTCTCTACCTTGATCCCGGTTCCGTGGATTTCGAATTTCCTCTTCATGAATATCTCTCCAGCAGTCTATCGAGGTATGGAACCTCGACGCCTAATTTATTTTCGATGGATTTCAGGATCATCGAGTCGTCCTTCTCGAGACCGCCGAGAACTAGGAAAAGTGTTACGTAGAGCGCGACAAACGCCAGAAAAGCCGGGAATATAATTAACCTTGGAACTGTTTCAAACAGTGCCTTCGAGACTGCATAAGGTATGAAAGCGGAGATTATCGAAGCCACGACCACAGGAAGGAACGTTGACTTGAATGGATGGATTTTCAGATCCCTGTAGACGTAGTAGAGAGAGAAGAAGCCCCCGAGCACCCATGAGGAGGCGGTGGCGAGCGCTGCTCCTACTATCCCGAACATTGGAATCAGCAACAGGTTAAGACCAAGGTTTCCTGCCCCGACTATCCCGGATATGTAGAGGTTGTACTGCGTGTCTCCAGTTGCCTGTACAAGCTGCCTGCTGAGACTTGTGACCGAGAATAGAAGGTAGCCGAGCGTCAGTAGCGCGAGCGACAATCCTGCAGTGGATATCTGGATGAAGGGTATTCCGGCGTTCTGCTCCACGAACTCTCTACCGAACATCAGGGAGAGACCCTGGTCCGCGAACAGCGCCATCAGGAGAGCCCCGGGGAAGGCCAGCATGAACACCCACTTGGTACCTGTCTTGTACACCTTCTCTAGCTCTCCAAGTTTCTCCTTCGCGTACATCTCTGTCATTACAGGGACTGAGAGAGCTGTTATAGCGCTTGAGGCCATTCCCAGGATCATCGCAGTCGGAAGCGCAGAGTTGTAGATCCCCACTGAAGCGCTTGACATGAAGAACCCGACGAGGAAGATATCCGCCCACGAGGTAATCTGCCCGAAGACGTTCGAGAAGATCAGTGGGCCTGAAAACTTTACAAGCTTCCTGTAGGGCCTTGAGAATGGCTTTCCGTCAGTGAAGTAGGGCCTTATACGGGTGTGCATGAGGTAAAAAGCCAAAGATGCAGCTGAAATCCAGCCGAGAAGTACTGCGAGTGCGGCACCGAATATTTCGAATCCAAGTGCGAGTAGAACCAGGGTCGATACTATCTTCACTACTCCCTCGGTTATATTCCTGGCGTAGATCTTGTATTCTAGCTTCTTGTAGGCTATTGAAGTGCTGAGGGATACTGACATCAAAGCACGCATCGGCACTGCAAATGCAAGTATTTTGATAACGATAGCTATATCTGGATCGCCAAAAAACTGTATTGAAAACCACTTCGCTCCCAAAAATAGGATTATGGCGGCTGCGATACTGGAGGTTAATCCGATTTCCAGTGACGATCTAACTGTCCCTTTCTCAAGTTTTTCTTTTTCCTCCGCTTTATACTTACTGACGAACCGCTTTACTCCTGAAGGCAGACCGAACATTGCAATAGTTGCGGTGATGGAGAATATCATCAGGCCCTGTGAAATAATCCCATAACCTTCCGGGCCAAGCATCCTGCCGATCACTATCTTGTAGAGATAGCCGGTGATGTTGGTCACCATAATCCCGATTACAGCTATACCCGCACCTTTCACAAGCGTTCTCAGGGCGCTGTCTTTTTCCATATTCGAGAGTAGGACGCGAGAGCTATAAAAACCAGGCTGCCGAGCTTTATCAATTCTCGCGTTTCATCCAAAAGATATGCTGGACAAGGACTGGAATATGGTGTTCAAAAATTTGAGGAGAGGTGTATGGACGCCTTTCATAGCCTATTTCTACAGATTCTACTTCTCCCTGAAGAATAAAGGAGGAGTCAGGGTGATGGAGGAGGACTGGGACTACCTGATTGTGCTTGACGCTTGCCGATACGACGCTTTTGAAGAGGTGAACTGGCTGGAAGGAGAGCTTGAGAAGAAGAGAAGCCTCGGCTCCGCGACTTTCGAGTGGAGGGACGAGAACTTCACTGACTACTACGGGGATGTTGTCTATGTTACCGCGAATCCCTACATCTCGGACAGGGAAGATTTCAGGGCCAGCGAGCATTTCCACTCTGTAATTCCTGTTTACATGGAGGATGACTACCAGGAGAAGGGTATCACCAAGCCGGAAGCGGTGACAGAGGAGGCGATAGAGGCAGAGGAAAACTTCCCGGACAAGAGGAAGATAATCCACTACATGCAGCCCCACGACCCCTTTATCGGCGAACCTTCGATCTCCATGTTCGAGGGAGATGTTGATGAGACTCATGAGCACTTCGCCCAGGAAAACTCGTGGGAGGCTTACAAGGCCAATCTTGAGAGAGCGCTTGAATCCGTGGAGGAGCTGATCGAGCAGCTGGAGGGGAAGATCGTGATCACTGGGGATCACGGGGACTGTTTCGGGGAGAAGTTCCTGAAGAGGCACCCCAGAGGGGTCTACATAAAGGAACTGGTAGAGGTGCCCTGGCTGGTGATAGAGAAGGGTGAGAGGAAAAAAGTTGAGGAGGGAGAGATAGAGGGAGTGGATATATAGGGATATATCTATTATGGGGCTTAGAATGCCTATCACTTTAGTCTGATAATTGTTTTAAATTTCTGTATTATCTGAAGTTTTTATGGATCTCAAGAGGATAGGAGTTGACCAGTCAGGTAATATAGATAGAACAAATAACGATACTGCAATAGTTTTTTGCCCTCTGGAATGTCAAACTCCTAACCACAAAATTTTTGGTTGAAAGCGAAGTTACTTCGGAGGTAAGGCGCAGAATAAAGCCTTTCTACGATGATAAAGGCAAGTTCATCTCGAAGTTCTACGCGGCAGCTCTTTTCTACCTCCTTAGAGATTCAATTGAGGAAGTCTATGAAGTGGTGATGGAGGAAGAGTATGAGGGCAAAATGGCCCATATAGTTAATATTACCTGCTGCTGGATTAGAGATATCCATGGATCAGAGGCGGATACAGCAAAATTCACTATCCAGCCGAGGCAGCCTGATTTCCATCCTGATATTCTGGCAAAGAAGGTTTTAAGGAAAGAAGTAGAACCTGACTGGAAGCTGGATTTTAGCGATTTCTCTGATCTGTTATGAAAAATTGTAGAGTGGGAGACCCCTCGGCAGTATTCTGAGGAGTGAAGCTCAACGGCTGGCCCGAGGTTCTACCACGGGTGGCCGTAGAGACCTCCCACACCTCCTATTCAGACTGCCAGATTTATTAAAATTTTTTGGGATCGGCCCGAATTATCTGAGAAAGTTTACAGGATACAATAAAAATAAATGGATTTAAAACAGAGGATTATGACCAAAGTTCTTGTGGTAGGCTGGGACGGAGCCTCGAAAAAGCACCTTGATGAGATACAGCCGGATTATTACTCTTCCCTTGAGTATGGAGGCAGACTTCTGCCTGAAGATGTCTACAGGGGAATCCCGATTGATTCGGGAACGGCGTGGACCACCATCACAACCGGACTGGAAGTTGAGGACCACGGCTTCCTCAGCATAAACAATGTGGTGAAGTCGAGGAAGTTCCTGGGTTTCACCAAGGCTATTACAAAGCGTATTCCTGCAGGAAAACTCAGGACCTACGCCTATTATGTCCCGAACAAGCTATTCAACCTGAAAGACAGGACTCCGAGGAGCACCGATGTCGAGTTCAAGCGGCTCTGGGATTACGTCGATGGAAAGACTCTGACCATGGAGGTGCCGCTCACGTATCCTGCCTGGAAGCATAACGGCGTGATGCTTTCCGGGATCCCCGCACCTCTCGACGGAGCGATGCCCTCCGCCTATCCTGAAAGCTATGAAGAGTACAGAAGGCGCTACAACGGCTACGATTACGTTGACGGCAAGACTCCGCTGCAGGATGAGTCGAAGCCCAACCTGGAGGAGTACAAGAATAATATCTACGAGTACAATTCTGAAGCGTTTGATATGATCGAGGAGCTTTCGGATGAGGAGGATTTCGAGCTGATCTTCGCTGTATTCCCCATAATCGACGACCTGCTCCACGCTCTAGATCCAGAGGATGACCGGGATGAGATCGCGGAGGCCTACGAGTGGATTGATGAGAGGACGGAAGAGCTGGTGGAAGAGATCGATCCGGAGCATGTCCTGATTGTCTCGGATCACGGGATGATGCCGGCGGAGGAGTCACTGAACCCGAACCAGTATCCAGGGCTTGAGATGGATCACGACCCGATGAACGGCATCTGGAGATCGGACACTGATCTAGGATTGAAGGAGCAGAAAGACGTTGTTCCGGCGATCCTCAGGCTGTTCGGCAAGAAGTTCGAGAAGCAGGAGTTCGAGATGGAGGTTGAATCTACTTCCGAGGAAGTCGAGGATATAGAAGTGTAAAGCTGTTTAAAGCCAGTGATCTCATAGTAAGTTGTGGTACAATAATGACTGGAAACACAGTGGAAATCCCGGAGGAAACTTATGGCCTTCTTGCGAAGAGAGCCGAGGACAAGGGGTTTGACTCGACTGATGAGTACATCAACTATGTGCTTGACCAAGTCGCAGAAAAGGTGAAGAGGAAGATGGAGCAGGAGGAAGAAGAGTTCAGCGAGGAGGACGAGGAAAAGGTAAAGGAGAGGCTGAAGAGCCTGGGCTACCTTGACTGATCAACCGGATCACTTTCACCCTTCTATTTTTAAATGAACATGCATAACTTATGCATGATGCAGAGGAAAACGATTTCTCTCCCTGACGATCTGGCGGAGTTCGTGGACGAGAACCATATCAATCTTTCAAGGTTCGTCCAGGACAAGCTGAGAGAGCTTGCGGACTCCGAATCTAAAGATGAAGAGATTACTGAAGAACAGGCAAAGGAAATCTACGAGAAGCTGGAAAAGCTGGGATACCTGGACAGGTGAAAAAAGGTGAAAATCAAAGATTTTCGGGACATCAGAAAACCGGAGGTTTTCCGCTGATGGAG
>JBDGRK010000038.1:0-1820 GCA_042218075.1 Candidatus Nanohaloarchaea archaeon | reverse complement strand
GCTATTTCGTCTTCAGCATCACTTTCTATGTTTACTAGGTCTCCTTTTTTGTCCAGTTTTGGTTTTTGGTATTCTCTCAAGATATTTTTTAATTCTCTATGTGCAATTATAACAATGGTTACTGGGGTTGTAAATTGTTATTCTTGTAAAGTGTTGTTAAATAAATTAAATTTACAAGATTTTAGATATTTAAACTTTAGCTTCTTAATTTAATAAAAAAGAGGGGCGAAACACACAAAAGTGTCCCACCCCTAAAGTTAACCCCCCTTGTTTTTTACTCGAACCTACTCTTTTGGAATATCTAGTACCCAGTATAGTTTGTCATGATTCTTGAAAGCATCTTTCGCTTTTTCTTCTGCAAACTCATTTACAAAAGGCTCTTCTTTTCGTAGATTGGTATTAAAGTATTTTTTAGCTGTAAATTCAGTAGCACGGATTAGAGTGTTAATCACATCTAGTTCAGGTTTCACGGCCTTCTCGTAGTTTTTGTCAGAGTTATCTTCCTCTAATATGTTCCTCCTCTTCATTGCGGCGATGCACAATACTTTTCTTATTGCTGCAGCATAGTTTTCGCTTTCCATTACCATATCAGGAAGTTGTACCTTAAATACAAGACCTAATGCCTCTTTTATTTCTTTCTTAGATGGGCTGTCACCCATTTCTGGATACTCTTTGGCGTATGGGTAAAGCACATCAGAAGGAAAAAGTTTTTCGTGGAATTCAGAATAGTCTTTTAGGATGCACTTAGCAAGCTTCCACTGCTCTTGATCATTTGTCCAATAGTCTTTATTATCCACGCTTAGTTGGAAATAGCTTTCAATTACAAGACCAACAGCATCAATAGTTTTCTGAAGATAGTTCTTGCGTTCTTCCTCTTTTTCACTCAACTCCTCTTTGTTTTGAAGTTGTTGAATGCTGAAAATTGCACTTTTTCTTAAACCGTAGGCATAGAAAGGGTCTTCCAGCAAAAAATCCAATCGGTGGCCTGTTTTTTCTTCTACTACATCCAGTATTTCTTCTTCATTCATTTCTGTTCCTTTAATTCTTTCATTAAACTCCTTTAGGTATTCTCCTAACAATTCTTTCCATTTGGGGTAATCATTGATTTTACGGACCACCTCCCGTTTATGTTTTTTTTCAACTTGCTTTACTTTTACATCATGAGGGTCGATCTTATGGTATCTGGTTAGCATTGTAGTGGTATAGTTTTGCAATTGACTCAGTTCATTGTGGTCTTTAGTTCCATTTTCTGCTTTTCGACGAGCACGAATAGCAAACATACGCAATGCCAGAGTTAATTTGTAGGGTTTGAGTTCATTACTGCTGCATTCGTCTTCAAAACAAAAGTCAATTTCATCTACATTTGTTTTTCTGGATATCATTTCTGGTGAAAGTTTCTCTCTTTGAAGGTCTTCATAAAAATCTGAATTTGGGTCAATTTCTCTTTCATCACCTTTTTCTGTTTTCGATTTATCTCCAGCTTTCTTTAGGGTAACTGTTTTTTCTTCTTGCTTTCGCCGGCGATATCTTTCTTCTACTAACTCGGAAAGTTGTTCATCTTCGAGTATTTCGGAAGTTGACCAAGTACTTAATGGGTATTCTTCTTTTAATTCTCTTGCAATTTGTTTCAGAGTTTCTTCCTCCAATTTTACCTCCCTAGTCTGGTTCGAGTAGATTGGAAAGGGCGATAGTGGGTAAAGGGCCACCAAGCTCAAAATTTCAGGTGGCTCATCTATTTTTACTATAAAAAGTGAGTTTTGTCAAGTGCGGACCAGACCGGGTTCGAACCGGCAGCTTCCGCCGTGACAGGGCGGTGCTCT
>JBDGRK010000037.1:0-20540 GCA_042218075.1 Candidatus Nanohaloarchaea archaeon | reverse complement strand
CTTGAAGTTGAGGATGAAGTGATATTAAGCTTTTCAGGCGACACCGAGGCGCTTGAAGACCAGGAGCAGATGATCCATGAAAGAGTAAATGTGAAAGGGATAGACTTCTCAGGTGAGGATTTCGAATACTCCGGCGAGGTAGAGTTCCGGGATAGAAAAATTGAATTCAGCTTCTCAGAGCCGGTGGAATAAAAAACTCGGAGAGAGGTAGAGAGGTATGAAGACTGAGGAGTTAAAGCCGGCTGTAGAATACCTGGAGAAAATCGATGAAGGAGATAGAGTGGTTATTATCCATCACTGGGACATGGACGGTATATCTTCATCCGCGATCGTATCGAAGATTCTCGAGCAGGAGAGGGGAAAACCGGCGGATGAGGTTACTATACCTGATCAGAGAAGCTACCACCTGACCGGGAAAGACCACGAACTTCTGGAGGACGCGGACAAGCTTATAGTGCTGGACTTCAACCTGGAGGCGGATGAGCTGGAAGAGTTAGAGGAAGAGTTTGATCTCGAAGTACTGGTAGTTGACCATCATAGCTTTGATCGAGTACCGGAAGTCAAATTTGTGAATCCCAGGACTGAAGACTCGAAAGTCTACATTCCTTGCAGCAAGATATGTCTTGATATCGCAGCGGAATTCGGTATCGAAGAAGAAGTTCGATGGATAGCCGGACTGGGAGTTATACAGGACTTCGGCGTTGATTCCTGTCCAGAACTTTTCGAAAAGCTGGAAGAAGACTACAAGAAATACCTTCCGGAAGAGCTGAACCAAGAACAACTGGCGAAGAACTGCGAGTACGGCAGATATTCCTCAGTTTTAAACATCAAACCCTACAGGGATTCCAAGCAGTACTCAAAACTTGCCTACCAGGCACTCATGAACTCAGAGGATTTGATGGAATTAGAGGCACAGGAAGAGTACAGGCAGGTATACGAAGTTTACCTGGAGATGCAGGAAGAGTTCAACGAGGCAATCGAAAACTACGAAGAGGAGAGGGAGATAGACAGGGACAAGATGACCATTTTCTTCGACATAGACTCGGATTTTCACATCACTTCCTCTATAGCCACGAACATGTCCACCAAGACTCCTGAATGGGTTCACCTTGTCATACAGCACGATGAAGAAGAGATCAACATCTCCGCTCGATGCCAGTCGGGAAGGGTCGACCTGGGAAAACTGATGCAGGAAGCGCTTCCGGAAGAAGCAAAGAAGGAAGGAGGAGAAGGTGGAGGCCACAGGAAGGCTGCTGGAGCATCCATGAAACCAGAGTACCTTGAAGAGTTCAAGAACAACTTTACAGAGCTGATGTAGTCCACAACCTGTTTAAAACCTATACAACATGTTGTGATACATGGCACGTGACTCCGCTGAAAGACAAAAGCAGATGGCAAAGGAGATGCTTGGTATCTCAGACGACCGCGCACAGGAAATCTTCAAAGAACAGCCTGACAGGAAACAGCAGAAGAAGAAAGAACTTGAAGAGAAAAACAGGACTTATGAATGCGACGAATGCGACGAGGAATTCGACACCGAGCAGGGAATGAAGGTCCACAAGGGCCAGGTTCACTGACTGCTTTTATTCCAGATCTCATCCAATTTTTCAACCGTGATTGCCTCCTTCATTCTTGAAATATAGTAGTCGGCGAGTTCTCCCTCAAGATGCTTCTGATAGCTCCAGGACTCCTCAACCCATTTCCGGTCCTCCACTTCTTTCCTGACTCTATCAAAATCGAAAATCAAATCTCCAAGATCTATATGGACCATTCTATTTTCTGAATCAAAACCAGTATTTACTGTAAAATTATAGGACATATCGTGGAAGCCGTTCCTCCACCTCTGCTTAACCAGATTAATGTAGCTTTGAATTACCTCTTTCTTTTCTTCGATTTTTTCAGCCTCGTCAAGCACCTCTTTCGTGACTTTTACCTTTTCCTGAACGATTACCTCTCCTACAAATTCAAAATCCGCAAGAATCCTGTAAGTAGAATCCCTCAATCTTTGCTGAATCTCTTTCCTCCTTTCAATGCCTTTTTCAGTATCCTTCCTGGCCTTTTCTTCGGAACTTCCCCAGCTTTTCGAGTATTCTACCATCTCTTCACGGGTCTTTGGAACCTTCCTCACCTTATCTCCTAAATCGTAAACCTTGTACTGGAAACCCTCATCTATTATATCACTCATTCTCCAACTCCTCTACAAAATCTCTAATTATCCTGATTAACTCCTCCTTATCGCTGTAATCCCTGATATTACCACAGAAAGCTCTTATAGAACCGGAAGGATTAGATCCCTGCCCGTGAACACAGACTATCGGTACATCGAAAAGATCAGCCCACCCCAGTTCTATACCAAGACCGGTAGATGCCTTGGAAACTTCAGCAAGGAATAGATCGCATTCTTCTCTTAGAAAATCTTTTGAATCGAAAAACTCGTCACCTTCATGAGGGAAAACTAGGTCATGTTTATCCGAGAGATCACTCTGTTTTAGAGGTTCGTAGAGCTCTTCTTCGTAGTCATTACTGGAAGAGTGACCAACGTAAATCTTCATCTACCTCACCCAGAAAGCTCCTTCATCAGTATCCTCGACTTCGAAACCTATCTCTTCCAGTCGATCCCTGATCATGTCAGCTGTATCGTAGTGTTGCTGCTCCCGGAACTTCTCCCTCAACTCCAGCATAAGGTCTGCCATCTCCTGTTCTTGAACTGAAGTATCGGACCGGACTTCAACTCCAAGAATTTGGAATAATTCTACAATCTTTTCCGCAACCGATGGATCAACTTCCTCTCCTCTATCAAGAGCTTTATTTGAGCGATTGATCGCCTCCATAAGAACCTGCTTCGCCTTGGCGGTATTCAGATCATCCTCCATTTTCTCATCGAAGTTCTGCTCCAGTCCCTCGAACTGCTTGCCTCCATCAGATGCCTCTCTATCCATCCTCTTCAGAAACCTTCTTACCTTCTTCAGCTCTTTCTCCGCCTTTTCCAGTCCCTCTCTTGAAAAGTTGGCCTCGGTCCTGTAGTGGAAGGACATCAGGTAGAGCCGGATCACATCACCAGAGAACTCATCAAGCATATCTCTTACGGTTACAAAATTACCTGTAGACTTGCTCATCTGTTCGCCCTCCCACATCACGAATTCATTGTGGAGCCAGTAGCAGGCCTGTCCCTCTCCTGTTGCTGCGAAGCACTGCGCCCGTTCGTTCGGATGATGAGGGAAGATATGATCCTTGCCTCCTGCGTGGATGTCAAACTCGTCTCCAAGGTACTTCTGTCCCATAACAGAGCATTCAAGGTGCCAGCCGGGATAGCCAGTGGATTCTACTGTCTCTCCCTCAATCTCGAACTTCGCATCCCACTTCATCAGGTGTCCTCCGGTCGCGTTCAGCCAGAGTGCGAAGTCGTACTGGTTCTTCTTCCTCTCATCGGGCTCTACTCTTGACTCTGCCTCTTGCTTCAGCTGTTGGATGTCTTTCTTCGCCATCTCTCCATAGGTATAGTCCTGAATGTACGCTTCAAGGTCGAAGTAAATGTTTCCGTCTCTCTCGTAGGCGTAGTCGTTGTAGATTATGCTCTGGACGTAGTTTATCATCTCGTTTACGTGGCCGGTGGCTCTCGGAACTATATCCTGCCTCTCGATGTTCAGCGCCTTCGTGTCCTCAAAGTAGCGCTCGATCTGATCCTCAACAAGCTCCATAGGTTCAAGTCCGAGGTCTTTAGCTCTCTTCTCCACCTTGTCCTCTCCCTGGTCTCCGTCATCCGTCAAATGACCTACATCGGTTATATTCTGGACGTGTCTCACTGTGTAGCCCTTCCACTCAAGATACCGCCTCAGCGTGTCCCATACTGCGTAAGGCCTCGCATTACCTATGTGGAGGTCATCGTAAATGGTCTGTCCACACGAGTAGAACTTCACCTTTCCCTCCTCCTTCGGCTCGAATTCCTCTTTCTCGCGGGTGAGAGTGTTGAAGAGTTTTAATGCCATAAGAATTAGAACGCCGGCATCTTTTTCAGTTTTTCAACAAGGTTTGAGATTTCAGCTCTCTCCAAAACCTTTTTCTCTGCTTCAAAGTAGTCTTCAAGTTTTTCCGGTTCAACCCATTCAATTTCCTGAAGATCATCCGCAGCTTCCGCTTCTCTACCATCAGATTCGCAGTGGAAGAATACCCTCACTAATGGATCTCTCTCATGGAACTCTTTAAACATAATATCAACTAGCTGGTGGACTTCGACCTCAAGTCCTGTCTCTTCTTCTATCTCTCTTTTCACCGCCTCCCGGACTTCTTCTCCTTCATCCATGTGTCCTCCCGGAAAATGCCATTCCTCGCTATAGGGATGACCCTCATCCTTCTCTTTCTTGCCAAGGAGCACTTCCCCCTTATTCGTGGTTATGCCGGTGCAAACAACCCTGAATTTGTCAAAATCCATCAAATCACTCCCACACTTTCCAAATCCTTCTCCAGACCTTTAACAGTTTCCAGCCCTTCGAGTTCTTCCGGTTCAATCCAGCGGTACTCTGTGTGTTCTGAGTTCAGTTCAGGTTCTCCTTCTACAAGTATAAGAAAAGGATGTATTCTAAATTTTCCATCTTCTGTATCTACAACAAATGAATCTCCGGACTTGATTACCTCGCCTATCAAGTTGGTCTCCTCCCTCAGCTCTCTTAGAGCTGCTTCACGAATATTCTCATCTTCTATGTGACCTCCAGGAAAGTTCCATTTTCCCGGATGAATTGATGTCTTCATGTTTCTCTTCGCCACAAGAAAACTGTCAGAGTCAGGATCATAGGGTACTGCGGTAGCTATTTCCTTCATTGTCCCAGCTCCAGTTTCTCCACTGCCTTCATTCTTCCAAGCGTCTCCAGATCCTCCAGCTCTTCAACTTCTATCCACTTGCAATCGGAGAGCTCCCAGTTCAGCTCGACTTTTTTGCTTTCAGATTGAAGCAGTACGGGGAAAAGTCTCCAGGAGCCGGTCTCTCCCCTGCCTATGTAGAATTCGCCGGTTTCCACCACCTCAGCCTCTATACCTGTCTCCTCTTCTACTTCCCTTTCCGCAGCTTCTCCAGGATCCTCCCCGGACTCAAGTTCGCCTGAGACGAAGCTCCAGTAGCCAGCGCTGCTGTTCTCCTCCGACCTTTTCACAGCGAGGTATTTCCCATTCTCAAGGTTCTCCACGACTCCAATAGCCACGTCTCCATTTACGAGATCAAGGTTTTCCAGCGCCAGGTACTGGCCCAGGGTTTCAAAGCGGTCGTACTCGACGAGATTGATCCAAGCGAAATCGTCGTGTTCTTCAGACAGATGTCTCCTTTCGATCTCTCCCGCCTTTTCATCTTCAAGTTCGATCAGAACCGGGTTCAATCTGAACATGTCATTGTCCTCGCTGAGGTAGGTATCTCCTAATTTAACGATTCTATAATCTCCTTCACGCCAGTCGATCCTCAGCTCCTCCCTCATCTCCCGGATCGCAGCTTCCTGAATAGTCTCACCCTCCTCTTCCTTGCCTCCTATCCACTCCCAGTACCCATCCTTCGTCCTCCTGGCGAGAAAGTAGCGGTATCCGAGATCAGTTTCTCTGCGGATCACAAGCTGGGCGACATCGGTTTTGTCTGTCATACTTAATCTCTCGAAATTGAATAATTTATAGAGGCTTCACTGATATCCAGAATAAGTCTCTTGATCCTCCTGAGAGATCTCCTGAGCTCTTCCGATCTTGCTTCCCGGATCTCGACCTGATCAACTGATGAAATACACTCCTCAATCTTATCTGAATCTGCCTCAAATATCGCCCTGCTTAGTTTATCGAAAATCTGCTTCATCTCGGAAACTTCCTTGAGCGTTTTATCTTTGCATCTGGAGATCGTCACGAGATGGTCGCCTATCCTCTCCATGCTCTTCGCGATAACTCTGTACTCCATGGCCTGAATGGCGGATTCAAGACCTATCTCATCTCTAAACTCCGGATCTGATAGGGACATCTGGAGCTGTCTCAGTTCTAGTAGGTAGTATCTGTCAAGTAGTTCCTCCCTCTCGGCAATATCCCCGGTATCCTGATTCTCTGCGAGATCTCTCATCATACTTCTAATAATCGAAGTCATCCTCCTGAGTCCGTTCTCCGCCGGAATCTCTGAATGACGGAAAAGGTTTCTCAACTCCATTTTATCCGCATCGACCTTCACTATCTCCATCCCGATCAGATTATTCCGGATGTATTCCTGAAGCTCCGTTCCCTGATTGTTCCTTACGATTATCCTGTCAACACCGTTCAGGTAGAGTGCTACAAGTCTTCTCTTGGTTACCTCGAAATCGGAGGAAGTCTCGAGAGTCGCTGTTTTTTCCTCTTTTCTGGTCTCCTGGAAAGAGATCTGTATGTCGTCTCCTTTCTGGAACAGGAAAACCTCCTCTCCCTCCTCGATCCTTCCTTCAATCCAATTTTTGGGCAGGGAAACGGTGTAAGTCGAACCACCGGTGCGCTGTATTTTTCTACTTTCCACTCCTTATCACTATATAGAATGATTAGAAAACTATGTATTTTAAACCCTCTCATTAACTACCAGTGAGTATACAAAGAAAAATATTATTTTCCGCAAAGGTAAGCGAATTCCTGAAACAGAAAAACCTGACAAGAGGGGCAGAAGATCTATTCTGTCGAAAAGGTGTGTTAGGGAGTGGCCGGGGACGGGATAACTGATACCTCATCAGGCCTGATAACGGGTGTAAAAGGATTATCTGACCCTGGAATCGATTCTGAAAACGCAAAGCACGATATAATACAGGTATTCAAAAAATTCGATCCCGAGAGTAGCAGGAACAGTTTCAGCCTTGAATCAAAAGTGAAGCAGGACCTGGAGAGGGCGATGGTTGAATGGTTCAATGAGGAAGCCAGCAGATTCAACGATATAAATCCTTCAGAGCGGAGCCAGGACAGAGAGAAGCTTGAGCAGGAGATCAGGGCATTCCTAGGCGGTCCGCACGTTGATGGAATGACTCTAGAGGATTCATCTACATCGGATTTCGTCAAGATTCTCGACCTTGTGGATCAAAAGACCGAGCCTGACCCGGGAAAATTTGCATTAGGTGATACAATAGTTGAAGAAGCCATTGAAAACTTTACAGACTACCGGATCGAAAATTACAGTTCGGGCAATTCAAGGAGAGGAGATTTCTATATAAAAAACGGTAGTTTCCGGCTCAGGGACGGTATAGGAGCAATCCAGGAAGATGGAACAGCTAGAACCGTAAAGCTCGAACCTCCTCAGGAATACCACAGGCTTGACGCAGCGGTCAAGTTACTCGCGGCTTCTGAAGAAAACACTGCAGAAGAAATCGAGATAATATATCCTCTCGAGACAGAAGAAGACTCATCCACTCATACGGAAGCTGTAGACATGGAGGAGGCAAGGAAAATCCTGGGAGCGGAAGAAACAGGTATACAGAATCTTCTGGACCGCTCATCCAGAGAGATAAAAGTTATACTGGATGAGGCAGCGAAAGAGATCGACAGGGACTGTGAACTGGATTACAGGCGATCCTACGACAGTCTCACCTACCTTGATATAGTGGCGAGAACCGAAGGAATAGGAGAGAACTGGAGAGAAATCTTCTGGAAATCGGTGAGGGATCAACTTGATGAAAAAAGCTCCCGCATCGGTAGAGATCAGGATGAAGAGGGCAGAAGAGTTTACCGGTGGGATGGAAATGAAGCCTACTCTGTAACCACAGTGCTCGATTCGGAGGTACTCGACCTAGGTGAGCAGGTATTCTTCTGGGAGAACAGGTATGACGGAGAGGATGGAAGATACGATTCCAATAATGTGAAAGAGTTCGCCGGCCCTAGAGGCACTCTGGCCCATGAAAAAGTATTTGAGAAGTATGTTGAAGATTCTGAAGAAGTCAGTGAAGGTAATTCAGCGAGACTCTGGAACCAGCTGGAGCAGATGGGAGGAGACGAGCTAGAGGATCTGAGAGAATGGGGAGAAAGAGAGGAAGTCGAATTCTACGAGGACAGCTCAAGGCAGAACGGTTTCATAGAGAACGGAAGACAACTGGCGGAGAACGATATTGAATGGATCGAGCAGGAGTTCAGGGATCTGGAGGAAAGCCTAGGTCTCAGGAAGGAAAACGTGATAGCTGCCGAGAAAATGTTTGGCATCAGCACTAAACATCCATGGGATAAATCTGAGAAACTGGAAGGACCGGGGATCGGAAAATTCGAATACGCTGGACAGATAGATCTTCTTTACGAAAAAGAGGATACAGGCGAGACAATCCTGCTCGACCTTAAGACTTCCAAAGATCTCTACGACAAGCATAAGATTCAATCCGCCGCCTATGCCCATGCGGTAGAGAACTCTGAATTCTTTGATGTCGAAGAGGTTGATAGAGTGGTGATACCGGTGATCAACCCTGAAACAATGAAAGGAGAGGATAGAGATCCGGAGATACACACAGATACACCACACCCAGAATACACTACTGCTAACTTCCTGAAGCCGGAAGACATTGATGAACTGGACACCAACTACTGGGAGAGAAAGAATTCCGGACCGGCGGAAATCACGGGAGATCCCTATCCTGTGGATCGGTGGAGGCCTGAAACCTTCCGGGAAGAAGCACTTTACCTGTTTGCAAGGGCGGCAGAATCATTAAATTAAGCCAGGGCCGGGATTCGAACCCGGGAAAATCCGCTCTGCAGGCGGACACAATAGACCGCTCTGTCACCCTGGCGTAGAAACTCTACTCTTGAATTAAAGTCGAAGATTTAAAACAGGACCAAGATTCCCAACTAGCTTCTGATCACCCTTATATAAGTTAATGCAGTATTGCTACTCCCAAGGAGAGAAGATAATGAAAATAGAAGTGCTTGGTAATATGCAGGACGGTGGAGTACCACATCTCGGATGCAAATGCGATACCTGTGAATCGGCAAGGAACAAAGGCAATCAGAAAAGAATCGCATCGCTTCTCCTGAAGGAGGATGAAGGCAACAGCCAGGCCCGCTACCTTATCGACGCCACTCCGGACATACGCTACCAGTTCGATGGACAGTACCTCGACGGTATATTTCTCTCGCAGGATGGTATAGGCCACATGACAGGCCTCCTCTACCTAGGGAAGGAGAGCTACGACTATTCGGGAATACCTGTGTATACTTCCCCCGAGACCCATGAATTCATGCAGAAAAACGATCCCTACCGTTTCCTGATCGACAGGGGTAATATTGAGATAAACGAGATAGATGACGGAGACGAGCAGCAGCTACAGGGTGCGAGCATCGAAGTAAAGCATATCGAACACCCACAAGTTGAGACCAAGAACTTTTGCTTTGTAATTGATGGCGAGCATAGGAAACTTGTTTACATCGTCGACATAAATGAGTGGAGGCACGGTTCCAGAGAGCTGGTTGAAGAAGCGGATGTCGCGATAGTCGATGGAACCTTCTGGAGTTCGAACGAGATCGACAGGTTCGAAGAAGTTCCGCATCCGACAATCCAGAAAACTATGGATGAATTTGAAGACACAGACACTGACATCTACTTCACCCACTTAAACCATACCAATCCTGTGCTGAGAGAAGAATCGGAGGAAAGACAGCAGATGGAGGACATGGGCTTCTGGATAGTGGAGAAAGGGATGGAGTTTGAGATATGAGCGATGAGAAATTGGAAAAAGACGAAATATAATTTTTGGTCCAAATCTCCCAACAAGAAAAAAATCATAGCAGGAGAAACTCTTTGCTATCCTTTGCACAATTTTTCTCCTTGATAACGCTCTATGTTGCCTTTATAGGCATATTTGATTCCACTGAAACCAGTTTTAGCCAATTTATAGATATAGCAATTTTTTCTTTTGTAACAATTTTTACTGGATTTCTCATGATAATTTTTGGACTGATGGCTTACAATGAGAATAAGCGTTCTAACAGGTTGTTGGAAGACTTCAATCAACTGAAAAAGGCATATTTTAGAGCAGATGATTGAGAGAAAAACCAACAACCTTCCAACTTTTAACCTTTCCACTGGAAAAAATTCTGCATGGTAGGCCGGGCGGTTTGGGGTCGCCTCTTTCCGGAAATCCTCGTGAAGCCGGAGCCGTCAACCGGGGGGCGGCGTCCTGCTCATGGAGAGCCCCCTGTACTGGTCGTTGAAGGTCCGTCCTCCGGGAGTACGGCGGCTGTGAACCGGGTCAGGCCCTGGCGGGAGCAGCCCTAAGCAGTCGGCGGGCTGTTCGGAGGGTGGCGGACCCGAGACCGGTCAGGGAATCACTCTTTGTGGACAGGCGTCCACCTCCGGGAACCACTGGTTTTCTCATTTCTAATACGAGAAAAGCAAATAAAGAGGTAAATGCTAAAATTAGTATTACGATAGTTGTGAATAAGCGAATATATGGTAATTTTGTAATATAATTCATATTATATTATTACATAAGTAGGGAAAGCCTCCAGTTTCAGGATGATTTACAACATTTGGGAGACAAATAAATGACGTGAGATAGATTGATCCACGTTTACGGAACCTCGCACGTCTCAGAGGAAAGCCTTGAGCTGGTGGAAGAGAAGATAGAGCAGATAGACCCGGAAGTAGTGGCGCTGGAGCTTGACTATAGTCGGCTTAAATCCATGCTTGAGGATTCTAGGGAAGCAAAAGGTTCTCTGTTCGTGCGGTTCATAAAGAATTTCCAGGAAGTGGCTGGATCAAGGACAGGGGTGATGCCGGGGGATGAGATGCTCTACGCCTACGAAATTGCTATACAGGAAGGAAAAGACGTGGCTCTGATAGACCAGGATATATCCGTAACGCTCGAAAAACTGAAAGAAGTCAGGAGGGTGGAAAAAGTAAGAGCCGCGGTCCAGGTGGTCATCGGAATGATATATCCTGGAAGAATGGACCTGGAAGATATACCGGAAGACAGGTTTATTGAAGAGCTGCTGGAGGAGTTCAGGCATATGTTCCCGGATCTGCACAGAGTCCTGATAGAGGACAGGAACCGGCACATGGTGGAGGCGCTGAAACAGCTGGGGGAGGAAAACGATGGCGATATTGTTGCCTTCGTTGGAGCAGGACACAAGAATGCTATAAGAGAGGGACTTAGGCGTGAAATCGATAGTTAAGATTGTCTACCCGGGAAAAGAGCTGAAGCTGGCGACTGAAGACGGCTACGAAAGTATGGATTTGCTCGGAAGGGAGCTCGATCTTGAGGTCTGTGAGGAGAGAAGATGCGTGGGTTTTCACTCTGAAAGAGGTGAGATGACACCCTGCCCGGAATTCAGGAAGATAGAATCAGGAGACCAGTGCCAGGAATGCAGGAGAAAAGATATCTACACCTCGTGGAGAAAGGGAGAGTCAAGCCCGGAATTTGAGGCCAGTTACAGCGTTTATCTGGCGCTATGCGGATCAAAAGTAAAAGTCGGGGTATCGAGATCTTCAAGGCTCCAGCAGAGGTGGAGAGAACAGGGAGCTGACTTCGCAGCGGAGATAGAATCAGGGCTTTCAGGCGAGGAGGCGCTGGAAACAGAGAAGGAAATCTCGAGTCAGGGAATCAAAGAAAGGATAAGAAAAGAACATAAGCTGAAAGAAGCAGACAGCAGAGACCTGAGAGAGAATATGCGAGAACTGGAGATCGAAGCTGAGATAGAAGCGGTCCACGCCAATAAAATGAGTGCATCAAAACTTGTAAGGAAGGGCCCGATTCCCTCGCCTGTAAAATCGATCCAGGGACAGATAGTCTCTGATGCAAGGCTGGCGATGGCAATAACCTCTGGTAAAGTGGTAAAGAAGAAACAGCAGAAAAACCTGGAATCCTACTAGTTAGATTATTTAATCTGTAGCCAGAATCTCTGGATGTGACAGACTTCGAACGCCAGCTGGTGAATGCCTTCAATGACTTCTTTGAGGAAGAAGATATAGACGGAATCGCCCACAGGAAGAAGCAGCACCGGTTCTCCTCGCAGCTATGTGACGTCCTCGTGGACTCGCCCCACGAGATGTTCTACCTTGCGATAGAGAACAAGAGCGTCAAGACCTCAAGCACCAACAAACTGTACTTCTCACAGCACTTCTCGGAGTCTGAAAAAGGCCACCAGGTGGAGAGGATCTCAGACTTTCTTGACAGGTCGGGGAGAAGGGGATTTCTTGCAGTAGAGCTCAAGAGAGGCAGGGGAAAATCCAGGAAGGCATACCTTGTTCCCTGGAAAGTCATCAGAGAAAGCTACAGAAGAAACGAACCAGGAATCCACATAGAAGAATTCGATGATTACCCGGAGATACTGCGGGATTCAGAGAGATATTCGATAGCGGAGATATGCCAGAGGATGGAGATATGAGCCAGATTTAAAGAGCTTCAGCCGAAATCTTCACCTAATGGCGGAACCTCTGAAACCCTCTATAGACGAACTGAACAATTTTGCTGCCGCCACCCTACTCTTATCTGCATCATTCATAGCCTTCTACAGTGCTTATAGCCTGATCCCGGCTTTGAAACTGGCGGTGTTTTCCGGCCTCACACTTCTGGCAAGGGAGATCGGCCAGAGGATCATAGCCAGGTGGATGGTCGCTGAGTCAAAACTTGAACTCTCGATAGAGGGGAGCGCGATGACAGCTTTCGGTGCCATGGGAACCTTTCTCTCAGGTCTTCCAGTGCTTCTTCTTTTCCCAATTTACAACGAACACGATGTGGAAAGCTACGAGCACTGGGAAAAGTCAATTGATGCGATGTGGGTTAAGAGACAGTCATGGATTGTCTCATTTGGAATTCTTGCGATGTTCGGACTCTGGGGTATATTCCACAGCCTCGGGATTGAACGCGGTGCGAATATTGTATCTCTCTTCGCTTTCTACCAGCTGCTGCCGTTCGACTACTCCAATATACCCACCGGACCGCTCGATGGTTCTATCCTAATAAGATGGAGTGGCTTCCTATGGCTCATATTCGCCGGGATTTCGATACTGATGATCCTGGTCTGATTTTTATATTCAGCCATGAGAATTCGAACCTATGCCGAAGATAAGCGTGGGAAGAGACCAGGAGGACAGGAAGGAACACGGTCTTGAAGGAACAGGAGTAATAGGCAAGCACCTTGTCGGGGAGAACGAGGAGGCACACAAGGCCAACCCGATCTACTTCGACCTTGCCAGACCCCACGTCATGGGAATCTTTGGGAAACGAGGAACGGGGAAGTGCCTGCTACCGGATGAGAAAGTGTTAACACCTGAAGGATTGAAACCCGTGGTGGAACTCTACAATCAATCTGTGAGAGAAGGTGAAGCTGAAATAGCGGAAAAAGACGAACAACTATACAGATTTGAGGGAAAAAGCGTTCAGTCAGTTGGGGAAAAATTTTCAATTCAGGAAAACCAAATTAAGGCAGCCTATTCCAAAAAAGTGGATGAAAAGCTCCTGAGAATCAAAACTAGATCAGGAAGAGAGATAACTGTTACCAGAGAGCATCCTCTACTGACGCTAAATGGATGGAAAAACTCAGCTGAACTGGCAGAGGGAGAGAGGATCGGTATTCCGCGTAGGATTGAACTAAATTTCGAGGATGGAGAACTTGAAATACCGGAAGAGTTTGAAAAAGCAGATTACTCTTGCCTGAACAGGAGAGAATCAGAGATGCTGGGGGAAGGAAATGCTGAAATCAGTGATATATCGGATGGTACAGGCTCCTACAGTAGGATGGTGAGTAAGGCGGATTCAAAGAATCTGATCGACCTCAGTGATGGAAATGTCAGGATCACGGAAAAAGGAAAAAAAGAGCTTGAAACCAGGAAAGAAGGCGAATACTACAGGTACGGCAAGGCCAGGCCCATCAAACTTCCGGAAAAAGTCAGTCCCGAACTTGGAGAGTTTTTCGCCTACCTCATAGCTGAAGGTCACGAGCAGAAGATTACAGAGAACAACTACCGCCTGATGTTTACTAACAAGAGCGAGGAAGTCCTGGAGAGATTCGAGGAACTGGGCGAGAAACTTTTCGAGCTTGAAATAAAAGAGATGGGAAAAGACACCCTATACGACAATTCCAGAGCCCTGGAGAAATTTTTCGAGGAAAATGGATACTCCACCAATAAGAACTCTTTCGGCAAGAAAATCCCGGATTTCATAGTTACTGCGGGAGAGCAGACCGCAGCAAGATTCCTCCAGAAATACTTTGACTGCGAGGCAAACGTCACGGAACAGCAGATTGATCTAATCACCGCCAGCAAAGATATCGCAGAGGCTATCAACTACATGCTGCTCAGGTTCGGTATAGTTGGCAGGACCAGCGTGAAGGAAAAATACGCCTCCAATACAGAAGAACAGAGAGTAAGGGAATATTACCAGGTTACGGTATCAGGCAGCAAATTCTTGGAGAATTTCAGGGAAAGAATCGGGTTTTCGATAGAGAGAAAAGCGGAGAAGCTTGATGAAGCCGTAGAAGAGGGAAACACGAATATAGACACCGTTCCGTGCGGCGACCTGATCCGGAAGTGCAGGGAGGAAATGGGCGCTGACAGGACACAGGTATCGAAATTCAAGCAGTCGCTGAAGGCCTACGAAGACGGAAAATACAGTCCTAGCAGGCAGAAGCTTCAAGATATAGCATCCAGGTTGTCAGAACAGTTGAACAAAATCGAATCACTCATTGAGAGAGTCGAAAAACAGAAAGACCTTAAATCACTCGAAAAACTGGTCGAGGAATCCGGGATAAAGTGGAAAGAACTGAACAGAGAGCTAGGTTACTCCAGAAGTGACAGGAGATTTCTATCATACAAAAAACACAGAGAAAACCCGGAGAAACTGGTGAAACCCACACTGAAGCTCTTCAGGCAGAAACATTCGATGAGCGGTGCGAGAGAGAAACTCCAGGAAATAAGATCACTCTCCGAATCAGACGTTTTCTGGGACGAGATAGAATCGATAAGAGAGATAGATTACGAGGGCTGGGTCTACGACCTGACAGTAGAGGAAAATCACTCATTTACAGCCGGGTTCGGCGGAATTCTGTGCCACAACAGCTACTCTATGGGAACGATAGCGGAGGAGATACAGAGTACGGACGTCGCAGAGAATCTTTCCACGATAATAATCGACTCCATGGGGATATACTGGTCAATGAAAAGACCAAACGATCGGGCAACCAACATGCTGGACGAATGGGAGCTGGATCCTGCAAGCTTTGACGCGAAAGTCTACATACCGGAGGGAAAGGTCGATGAGTTCGAAAGGGAGGAAATGCCTTATGACGATACTTTTACACTGAATCCGGCCGACTTTACTGCTCAGGAGTGGGCTATGGCTTTCAACATCGACATAAATTCGGAGAGAGGGATTCTCCTGGAGAGAGTTATATCAAAGCTTGAAGACGAGACCGATGACTACTCGATCGAATCGATAGTAAAGGCGATCAGGAAGTTCGATTTCCCGGAAGAGGTCGAGGAAGGACTTGTCAACAGGTTCGTCGCCGCCCAGGACTGGGGGGTCTTCGGCGAGGAATCCTCCCTGGAGAAATTTACATCTAGGGGGGAGCTTTCGATCGTTGATGTATCCGCTTTCGGTGAGATGTCTTCGGGATGGTCGGTCAGATCGCTGATCGTGGGGCTACTCGCGAAAAGGATACTCAGGAGGAGGATGACCGCAAGGAGGATAGAGGAGATAGATGAGATGAAGAATATTGCAGAAAATGAGATGCCGATAACCTGGATGCTGATAGACGAGGCTCACGAGTTCATTCCTGCTGATGGAAAGACTCCTGCCTCCGATCCACTGATGAGGTGGGTCAAGATCGGAAGGGAGCCAGGAGTCTCGCTGGTTCTAGCGACTCAGCAACCCGCAAAACTGCACCCTGATGCGCTATCACAGTGTGACATAGTTCTCTCGCACAGGCTTACAGCGAAGCAGGATATAGACGCGCTGGGGGAGATAATGCAGACCTACATGAGGTACGATCTCCAGCACTATATTGACGCTCTGCCCGACAGGACCGGCACCGGCTTGATACTCGACGACAATTCGGAGCGCGTCTACCCTATACAGATGAGGCCCAGAAAGTCCTGGCACGCAGGTGGGACACCGGATGCATTTGAATAGTGAACTTGGAAAGGCCTCTCTACAGGCAAGGCTGGAAGAGTTTGCTTTCGCACCCCTGAAGCAACCCGAACTTCTTCCAACCGTGCTGCCTTTGATCCTTGGCGCCATCGTGATAGAGCTTTACTTCGGCAAACACAGCCAGGAAGAGCTGGGATGGAATACCGCGGTGGGGAACGCAATTATCTGGACCACCACAGGAGTCACTCTCTTGATCACCACGGAGCTTTCAGAACTCGAGAGGTATGTTTCCTACAGCTTGATCGGTATCGGAGGTCTCGTGGCCTACATGGATTTCTACCACAAGTGGAGTTCTTCGATAGCTTTCATCGTCTCATCCTCAGGTATTGTCTATTCACTGGCTTATATTGCTGTCATAGTCATAAAGACAGGTATGCCGTTAGACAGGACGACGGCTAAAGCTGCGATAGCCTTCTTTATCGGAGTCAACATCCTCTTCAAGCTGGTAAAGGGTCTGGAAACACCCGCGAGAGACGATTTCGATCTGAACTAACAGGTTTATCAAGATTCAGAGCTATTTCAGATTATGGCACAGCTACTGAAAACTGGCGAGATAGAGTCAAGGACATACCAGGAAGTTATTGCAGCAGAATCAGTGGAAAAGAACACTCTGGTCGTGCTTCCAACCGGACTGGGCAAAACAGTTATAGCTGCGATGGTAGCTGCGAGAAAGGCCGAGGAAGGAAAGGTAATGTTCCTCGCACCGACAAAACCCCTGGCTGAACAGCACCTGAAGACTTTCTACGACTTTCTTGAGGTGCCCGAGATCGACATGGCGCTGATGACAGGTGAGACCCGGCCAGAGAGAAGATACGAGTTGTGGAGGGAAAAAAGATTCTTTTTCGCCACACCCCAGGTCGTGGAGAACGACTTGATATCCGACGAAATACCAACAGGGAAATTCTCGCTGGTGATTTTCGATGAAGCCCATAGAGCAACAGGAGATTATAGCTACGTCTTCATAAGCGAGAAAATGAGGACTCACAAGCTGGGGCTTACTGCCTCACCGGGAGGAGACAGGGAGAAGATCGAGGAAGTAGCAGAAAACCTGCAGATTGAGAATTATGAAGTCAGGACTGAAGACGATCCGGATGTGGAGCCCTATATTGAGGAAAAAGAGGTGGAATGGATAAGAGTATCACTCAACGACAGGTTCGAGAAGGCGAAGCAGAAGCTTGAAAACGCGTACCAGAAACAGCTTGAACAGGTGAAGAAAGCTGGACAGCTTGACTCCACCAGCAATATACACAAGGGAGAGCTCTTGAAGCTGAGGGGGGAGATCAGCTCAAAGCTCTCCTCAAGCGATGATCCAAAACTCTATCGGTCTATATCATGCGTTGCTGCAGCATTAAAGATAAGCCAGGCCATGGAGCTTCTTGAGACCCAGGGAGTCACACAGTGCTACCGGTACATCCAGGGGCTTCAAAACGACGATTCCAAGGCTGCATCCCGCGCATTGAAGGACGAGGATTTCCAGGAGGCGAAGAGCCTGGTAGAGTACCTGAGGAAAAAAGGAGAGGAACATCCGAAGCTGGAAAAACTGAGGGAAATTCTTGGAGACATGGAAGAGGGAGAGAAAGCTATAGTCTTCACCGAGTACCGCGATTCTACTGAAAGGATAGCAGAGGAGCTTAACACGGAAGGACTGAATGCTGTCAAATTCGTGGGCCAGCAGGGGGAGAGAGGAATGACCCAGAACAAGCAGTCTGAAATACTTGAAGCGTTTGAGCAGGGAAAGTTCAACGTGATAGTTTCGACCTCTATAGGAGAGGAAGGCCTTGACATCCCAGCAGTTGATTACGTAGTTTTCTACGAGCCTGTTCCCTCCGAGATAAGAGATATACAGAGAGCGGGCAGGACAGGAAGGCAGGAGGCAGGAAAAGTATTCGTGCTGATAGCCGAAGACACCAGAGATGAGGGCCACTACTGGAGCGCACATAACAAAAAGAAAAAGATGAACCAGGTGCTTGAAGACCTGAAAAACGATACGAGAGATCTCGAAAAACAGCAGACACTGGAAGGTTTCAGTGATAAGAATGATCTGGTAATAATATCCGACGACCGGGAGACCTCCATCTCAAAAAAGCTTTCGAAGAAAGAAGTTGAAGTAAGACAGAATAGGCTTGATGTCGCAGACTTTCTGGTCTCTGAAAGGACAGCAGTGGAGCGAAAAAAAGCCTCCGACTTTGTTGATTCGATAGTTGACAACCGCCTTTTTTCACAGCTGAGCGACCTTCACCAGTTCGGGAAACCTCTACTGATAATAGAGGGAAGAGAGCTCTACTCACAGAGAGATATGCATCCCAACTCGATAAGAGGAGCTATAGCCTCGATCACTATTGACCATGAGATACCGATAATCTGGAGCGAGGACGAGGAGGATACAGCAGAAATATTGGTTTCGCTTGCTAGGAGGGAGCAGGAGCAGAAGAACGAGGAAGTAGCGATCAGGGGAAGTCGAACTGGAAAGACTGAGAGAGACCTACAGGAGTTCATCGTGGCGGGGCTTCCCGAGGTAAACACCAAGATAGCTGAGAGACTTCTGGAAGAATTCGGATCCGTGGAACAGGTTTTCAGCGCTTCTAAGGAAGGAATGAAGGAGGTCAGGGGTATCGGCGAGAAAAAAGCTGAAAGAATAAGATCTCTGATAGAGAAAGAGTATGAATGATAAACCCCTGATAGTCGGTGTGGATCCCGGGAGCACTTCCGCCGTGGTCGCACTCGACCTTGAAGGGGAAAAAGTTCTGCAGGAGAGCAGGAGGGAATTCTCCCGCCACGAGATCATAGAGGAGATAATTAATGCAGGATTCCCGCTTCTGATCGCCTGTGATAGGGAAGAGATGCCCTCGAACGTGGAGAAAATTGCGACTTCACTAGGAGCGGAAAAATTCGAACCGGAAAACGATCTATCCAGGAGCAGGAAGAATAGGCTTGGAGAAGGAGAGAACTTACATGAGAAAGATGCCCACGCCTCAGCCCTGCATGCTTTCAAGCAGGTCAGAAAAACAATAAGGAAGATAGAGAAGGACTCGAGTCGTAAAAGCGTTGAGAAGAGAGAGGTTGCGAGGGAGTACTTTCGGTGAGAGAAAAGATAGAGCAGGCCTGGAAAACGTTCAGGGAGGAAACAGAAAAACAGCCCAGAAACGTAAAGATGGCAAAGTTTGTAGGAAAGTTGCTGGCGATGGGAATCTTATTCCACCTTATCCTTTTCCTTGATCCCGAAACGACTTTCCCACAGGAAATTCTGGCGGATATGAGTTCATGGTTCCTCAATCTTCTGGGATACAGTTTCGAAACAAGAGGTGTGACCGTTTTCGGTCTGGAAGGAGCCTATATTATAACGAGGGACTGTCTGGGATGGAAATCGGTTGCGGTTTTCTCCGCGCTGGTGATTGCTACACCTGAAATCAAGCGGAAGACCAGAAAACTATTTTTCGGCACCCTAATGATTCTAGTGGCGAATTTTGTGAGGGTAACTTCGACCGTGATTCTCGCAGAGGAGAAAATAATCAGCTTTGATCTTATCCACACCTTATTGTGGAGATGGGGAATGACATTCCTGGTACTGGCTATCTGGTACGCCTTGCTGGCTGAGAGTGATTTAAATCAGGGATTAAGAGTATCTTTAAATAGGAGGCTCTGAATAGTTTTGCATATGAAGAAAAAAGGAATCTCGCCATTAATTGCTGCGGTACTTCTGATCGCATTCACTATGGCCGTGGCCTCTATTTTTGCCCAGTGGGCTCCACAGCTTATACAGGACGCCCAGGGAGACAGTCAGCAGAAAGCTGATGATATACAGCGTTGCTATGACAGAACTATGGATGTCTCAGTGGACAACAGCACGAGTGAAGCTACTGTAAGGCAGACTGGAGGAAACTCTGGACTGGGCAACCTGACGGTTACATGGTACTACGATAGCCACGACCCGACGCAGAACACCACAGATCAGAACAATAGCCTCAATTCCTCTAGGGATATTGAGGTTTACTTCAGCGGATATCCAGACCGATCGATCACCAAGGTTGAAGTTACACCCCTGAACTGTTCTGGAGCACCAACGGCCGAATGGACTTCATCGTAGAAAATCTACACATATTTTTTCTTCTTACCTCCAGAGACAGGCGACCTCCAGCTTTATATTAAGGTTAAATCAAAAATTATCCATGAATGATGGTGTGTCTTCCGAGGTTAGCCGGGAGAAACTGGAGCAGGAACTCAAGGGTATAGAGGATGCCATAGAAGAACTTGATGACAGGGTCAGCGACCTCGAAGACAAGGACATGATGGCCGAACTCGAGACGCTGTCGATAGAGGAAGAGGTCCAGGAAGTCGAGGAGATGCTGAACCACATGGACAAGGAAGAGCTGGAGAGAAGGCTGAACATTGTTGAGCAGATCAAGGAGGAGTACCAGGAGGGAAAGGTTCACGAAAAGCTGGAGTACCTCTACGAGC
>JBDGRK010000036.1:0-9719 GCA_042218075.1 Candidatus Nanohaloarchaea archaeon | reverse complement strand
AAGGAGGAGTACCAGGAGGGAAAGGTTCACGAAAAGCTGGAGTACCTCTACGAGCAGATAAAGGAATTGAAGCAGCAGAAAGCTGGAGAACAGAATCCGGAAAATCCAGGGGAAGTCAGGAATAAAGTGGAGAAGCTGGAAGATAAGATTGAAAGACTAGAGGATAAGATCGGAGAGCTGGAGCAGATGAAGTCTCCGAGAGAAGAGGAAACCGGGCTTGAGAGCCTGGTCCAGGGCTCCAGCAGGTTCGAAACCGAACAGACAAACCAGGGCGAGGTGGTGAAACTCAAATGACGTCGGAACTGGGTGAGAGTGAAAAGAACCAGATAGCTGACAGGATTGAAAAGATACTGGAGCAGAAAGGAGCCATGACTATGGAAGAATTGAAAAAAGAGCTGAGGGACTCCATGGAGGCTGAAAAGATGGAGAAGCTCCATGACAACATCGAAGAAATAAAGCAGGAGCTGAAGAATAGGAAGACGGAGAGGGAAGAGGAAGAGATGGAAAAAGCAGAAGGACGCATGGAGGAAATCAAGCAAAACATACACCAAATTGAAGAGGAAGTGGAGGAAAAGGAAGCCGAGATTGAGCAAAAGGAAGATTCGATGCTCGAGGAATTCAAGGACTCTCTGGATGAAATCAGCGGATCTGAAAACCAGATAGTGCCTGCATTCATGGAGATAAACAGCGTTAGAAACGATCTAAGAGCTCTGGAAAGGCGTATAGATCGTTTATCCGAGGAGCAGGAGAATCAGGATCTGGAGAGAAAACTTGAAGAACTCAAAAATGATATAGAAACTTTCGAGAACGAACACGACCGGAAAATAGAGAATAACTCGGAAATGATTGAGAGGCTTGACAGCAATCTTAGCGAACTTGAAAAGATAGAGGGCGAAGAGTTCAGCCAACTTGAAGAGAAGATAGAAAGCATAGATGAAAGCATTGGCGAACAAGATGGAAAGATAGAGAACCTAGATGAAAAACTGCAGGAATTGGAGGATAGGGATGAGGAACAGATCAGTAACCTGGAAAACGAGATGGAAAAAATGGGCGGGGAGATAAGCGAACACGACCGGAAAATAGAGAATAACTCGGAAATGATTGAGAGGCTTGACAGCAATCTTAGCGAACTTGAAAAGATAGAGGGCGAAGAGTTCAGCCAACTTGAAGAGAAGATAGAAAGCATAGATGAAAGCATTGGCGAACACGACCGGAAAATCCAGGAAATAGCGAGGGAACTCCAGAAAGTCGAGGAGATAGATGTAGAGGAGAAAGAGGAAAGGCAGAGAATGGAGGAGAGAGTGGGTGAACTGGAGGGACTGGAAGAAAAGGTTGACAAACTGGAGAATGAAGAGATAGATGATCTGAAGAAAAAGCTGGAGCTGCTGGAACAGGAGATAAAAGAAGTTGAGCAAAGAGAAAATGTAAAGGTAGAGGCGGAAGGCAGGGACGTCGAAGCCCTGGAGTTCGATGTTAAATCCCTCAAGTCGAAGATAAACTCCCTCGAAACCAAGAAAGTTGATAAAGAAGAGCTGAACAGGGAGCTGGACCAGCTTGACTCGAATCTGAAGAGGGCCATACACGAGGGTGAAAGAAGGCTCCAGAACCTTGAAAAGACCCTGGAAGATGAAAACTTCAACTCCCACGAGGAACTGGAGCAGAGAATCGACACACTGATGGAGCTGATTCAGGACAACCAGAACCATCTACAGACACTCGACAGCGAGCTCAGGAAGATGGAGGAAGAGGTTGGAAGCTCTCCGGATGAAACAGATTTCAGTAGAATGGAATCCAGACTGGAGGATATAAGCGAAGAGGTCGAGGAAAAAGCCGGAGAGGAAGAACTGAAGAGGCTGGAAGAGGCTCTTGAGAAGAGAAACCTGATGGACGATCAGACAGGCGAGTTGCAGAGAGAGATAGACGAGCTAGCGGAGATAGTTTTCAGGAACCAGGATGCTATTGAGGAGCAGGCCGGGGAGAAAAATGAAATTGAAGGATTGAAAAGCAGGATAAACAGGATGGAAAGAAAAATGGATGATAAGCAAGTTGAGGAAGAGATAGAACAGGAGCAGGAGATGAAATCACTGGAGGAAAAGATCGACAACCTGACAAAGCAGGTTATATCCAACCAGGAGAAGATTCACAGTATACAGATGAAGATGGATTCAGGAGACGAATCGACAGAGGATATAACGATTATCAGCTAGATCAGCTGAAGAGGAAGAAAAGCCATCTGACGCTGAACCCTGCGACATCAACCAGGAAGAGTGCGAGCGGGAAAACAGGGACGAATTTTAGACCTTTTCTGACCAGAACAGTATCCTTTTCAAAATCTTTTATCTCCTTTTCCGAGATTCCCCTGACCTTGCCCCCCGACTCCTCTTCTCTAGCCAGTACTTCTCCACCCTCAAGATTTTCGACCTTTACCTGCCTGATCATTCCGTGATCCTGGATCTCCCTCAGGAATCTCGTAAGAATTATTAGGAGAAGGAAGCATGAGTAATAGGTCAGTGCCAGCCTGAGGCTCGTTAAAGCGGCGATAGCGGATATAAATCCAGCGAGAACAACCTCGATCGAAATCCTTCTCTCTTTTCGCTTGAGTCTCTGCCAGGTGTTTGCCAGTATTTCAGGATTCCTGTAGGTGTACAGCAAGCTGAAAGAAACTGTGTAGAGAAAGCCCAGCAGTAGCGAGGCGGTGAAAAGGCTGACGGGATAGAATAAGCTGACCCCGGATACGGAGTAGGGAGCAGCGAACCCGAGAACACTCATGGCGAAGGCGTCCGCACCTCCCCACATTCCAAGATGATAGAGGCTCCATCCGTAAATAGAGAAAATGATGCCCACACCCAGACTCCATGCCAGAGGCTCTCCTAGCGCGAAAAACCATGAAACCGGATCGGATAATAGGACATCGATAGAAAAGAGTACGCTGAAATCCATCCTGGGTAGTGAGGCGTGGAGATGAAGCAGTACTCCGCCGATAACACCTATCAAGTTTACAGAGTCTGGAACCTCAGTCGTCTTCCAGTCGAATATACCTCCCACAAAAAGAACGCAGAAAGCCAGGATGTGGGAGAAAACTATCGACATGGTAGTCTTTAAAATCGGACGTAGTTAAATTTATGATGTTCTAATGGCAGAAGACTGGGAAGAAATTGTTATCAAGACAGGTGTCGACAACCTGCTGAACTACCTGGTGGAGGAAGACGAAGCACCGGTAAGCGAAGTTTCAGAGGACCTGGGAGTCTCAGAGGACAGGATCAAGGAGTGGGCTGAAGCACTGGATGAGAACGATTTTATAGAAAAGAAGTACTCGGCCAGGAAAGGAATGATCCTGAACTATACGGATGAAAACAGGGAAAAGACCAGGCAGAAGCTGGAGGAGCTCAGGGAAAAGGTGGATGAAGAGACGGAAACAGTGGAGGAAGAGCTCCAGATAAGAAAGAAAGAGATTCAAAAAGGAAAGAAAAACCTGGAAGAGCTTGAAGAAGAGCTAGAAGAAACAAAGAAAGAAGAGAAAGAAGTCCATGAGAAAATCACCGACCTCCAGAAGCTCGAGAAAGAAGTGGAAAAAGTGCTTGAAAAACAGAAAGAAAAGGAAGGCAAGCTTGAGTCAAGGTCGGTGAAACTGATTTCGAGGATTGACAACGTTCTGGAGAAGATAGAAGAGGCAGAGAGCGAGGCAGAAAAGTTCGAGGAGAAAGAGCAGGAGATAAGGAAGAAGATAAAGGCGCTGAAGAAACTGGAGGATCACTGCGAGAAAGCAGAAAAACTCGAAGAAAAACTGGAGGAGCTTGAAGAGGATGAGGAGAAAGTGAAGAATATTTTCGGCTCTTTCAGGCAAAAGTTTTCGAACCTGTGGAAGGGTGACTGAATACGGTGGTAGAGAATAAGGGAGAAGTGGTCGAGGAGTACCAGGTCGAGGCGGATAACGTCCCGGCAAAAATCGAGATAATGGAGGAAGAAGACGAGTACGTCCTGAACTACAAAGTTGATAGACCCGAGATTGACACTGCGACCGAGGCAGTTCTCCAGGAGCTTAAGGAGAAGATAGTGAAGCAGGTGAACCTCTCCACTGAAGAGTTTGTTGATTCCAAGGCTCTCAGCAAGGTAAAAGGTAAGTTCAGGGATGAGGCGATGGATCACCTGGAATCAGAACTGCCCAAGACCAACGAACAGACCAAACAGATACTCATAGGCAACCTGATCCATGAGATGCTTGGACTTGGAGATATAGAGATAGTTCTGAGCGATGAGAACCTGGAGGAGATAGTGATCAACGGCAGCGATGAACCGGCGTGGGTTTACCACAAGCAGAAGGGCTGGCTGAAGACAAATATAGAGTTCGAGGGAGAGGAGGAAATCTACAACTATGCTTCCGAGATTGGTAGGAGGGTAGGGAAGAACATTTCATCGCTCCACCCTCTTCTTGACGCGCACCTCACCACGAAAGGCGCGGCTATCACGAGCGCTATGCCGATGACTGAAAGGTACTCTATCGCGGCCTGGCCCTTCATGACTAAAATTTCTCTCCCCGGTTAAAATCAGCTGGGGAGCATACATTAAACCAGGGAACTTTAGCCTAAAGTAATAAATGAGGGAGAGAAAAATTCCGTATGGATAGAGGGAAGGTTTCCCTTAACGTTGCAACCGGAGCATTTCTGCTCATGACTTTTAGTGTTTCTGCTCCACAGCCGGCCCAGAGCCACCCACTGAACGAGATACACCCGATCAACACGGGATTCAACATGTCGGAGAGGAGAATCTTCAACGTTTCAACTATCACCCTGGATGAAGGAGATGAATCTGAGGGACTGGTCTTCGACAACCTCACGATCACACACGAGGGAGAGGCCCAGAAGTTCGTGCTGGACTACAGTAACGACCAGTGGGACGTGGTAAACTCCAACCTCAGCCTGGAGGACAACTACCTGCTCAACCACTACGACTCAAGCTGCCAAGATGGAGAGGCTGTACTCGACATAAACAATGATGGCAGCTTCAACTGCTTCAATGTCACTGTTGAGGTCTCCGACCAGCTTGTTAACGAGTCAGGCGATACGATGACAGGAGAGCTTACCGTGGAGGACTGGGTGAATGTGACCCAGAACCTGAACGTTTCAAACGGCGCCCTTTACGTGGACTCCTCGACTGGAGATGTAGAGGTCCAGAGCGGAAACCTGAACATGACCGGCGGGAACGATGTCGATCTCTACGGAGGAAAGGTATACGATTCACAGGGAGTATTGACTCTGGGAGACGGAAACGTGGAAGTTCCGAACGGTAAGATTATCGCCAGCGGAGGAAATATTGATCTCAGCAATAATGACCTGGAGAGCGTTGAGGCGCTTGACAGCGACGGCTCTAACACCAATATCGACCTGAAGGACGGCGGATCAATCGAGTTACCGGACGGCCACCTGAATATCTCAAGCGGAAACATCAACATGAGCTTCAACAACATCACCTCTATCGATACTCTGAAGTTCCAGCAGGGTATGACTATCAACGGCTCGATCAATACTTCCGGGGGCGATGCCAACCTTGATAACGGAGACATCAACGATGTGAAGTCGATTGATGGTGGAGGCGACTCCGTGAGGTTCGACGACAGTATCGACCTTAACGGCAACAGCCTGTTGAACTACTTTGCGAAGGAGTGTGGCAAGATTGAAGCGGTGAAGAAAATATACGACAATGGAACTGTAAAATGTGGGCAGGCAGCGACGGGACTCCCGACCGTACTGGGTATCGACAACGAGGCCAACATGACTTTGAACATGTCATCAGATGATATCGAGAGAGTGGGCAACTTAAGCTTTTCCGACTCTAACGCTGACCTCGGAAGTTGGAGGGTTTTCGAGGAGTCCTCGGGTAACGGCGACCTCCAGCTACAGTACAACGGCAATGAGAGGCTGCTGGTGACCAAGAACGGCGTTCTGAGGCTGCAGAACGGTGACCTCGATCTTGATGGCAACAATCTTGACGGGGTCAACTCGGTGAATCCATCCGGCGATCTTGAAATGTTCACTGATGGATCGGGGTCGGGCAGCATCAACTTCAAGGACTCTTCAAGCGGCGACAAGATTATGCTTACACTGGAAGAGACAGGTCCGATGGAGTTCAGGAATCCTATTTCAGGCAACGACATTCTCAGGATGAACGCCTCCGGTGGTTCCGGAGTGGAGATACCGAATGGAGACCTTACCGTGGATGGGAGCGACCTCTACGTCGACTCCACTAACAGCAGGGTTGGCATAGGTACATCTTCTCCCGGTCTGACTCTCACGGTCGACGGTGACGCCAAGATCAAAGGTTCGCTGGACGTGGTGGGGCCGATCAATACCACCTCGAAGCAGAACCTGGAGGTCAACTCCTCGATCGTTCCCCCACAGGGATACAGCGGGCAGTTCAACATCGGTAACTCGACTAGGCAGTGGAAGAATGCCAACTTCACCAACACCGGGTTCTTCGGTTCAGGCCTGACGGTTGCAGGTGGGAGCGTAAAGCTTCCTACAGGCGAGGTAGGTAATGCGGAGCTAGCGAACTCCGATCTGACGATCTCGGCAGGAAGAAACCTGTCCGGAGGCAAAACCATCTCACTCGGAGGATCGATGACCATCAAACACGAGGACACCTCCTCACAGAGCGACATGGAACTCTCCAACGGCGAGGTGGTACAGGACGTGCTGATCGGGGACTCCGGTCATGTGACGACGCTGAGGAGCAAGAACCTTGACAACCGGTACTACAAGGAGTCTGAGTCGGACTCAAACTTTGTTGATGAAGGCTCTACAGATGTCGATGGCTGGAGCGTAGAGTTCAGCTCCGACACCCTCAGCGTTCCTGCCGGAGGCGTAAACAGCAGCCTTCTTGATGAGTCACATACCTACAGCCTCAACTGGAGCGAACTGGATGTCGAGAGGGATCACGTGACACCTTCAGATGTAGATCTTGCCTCACTGAGCACGGACTCAAGCCTCTCCGGTTCCAGCTACGATGGTACCGCAAGCAGAACCTTCGGGGTCAACTGGGGCGATGCAGACAACCTTAACTCTTCTGGAGCTGTACCTTCAAACACTATAGGTAACTCCAGACTAAGAAACGACGTCAATATAGATCTTGGGACTCTCGACGTGTCAGGAGGATCGGTAGGAGACGGAACACAGTCAGGATTCTCCGTCGACTCCTCAGGAAACGTATACTTCGACGGAAGCCTAAACTTCCCCGGAGAAGTCAACACAATCAACGCACAAGAAGTCAACGGAAGCTTCATACCAGAAAGAGACAACAAACAAAACCTAGGCAACTCAACTAACAGATGGAAAGACATATACACAGCAGGAAGCCTGATCATGAGCGGAACAGACCTCACAGAATCAAACCTAGACGCACTCAACGACGGTGTTATTGCGGATGGAGAGGTAAATAATGACCTGACACTTGGGACAAGCTCGACGATAACACTTTCGCAGGGAACATCTGTTTCTCCCACAACAGAGGGAAGAGTCCGGTGGGACACCGACAACGACAAATTGAAGGTTGGAAACGGAGGATCCACCACCACCCTGACAACAGAATCTTCGGATACCACCCTGACAGAGAACGAAGTGGAGAGCAGGGTATTCGACACAGGAGACAACAACCAGGGCAACCTCGGGATGAACGGCAACAGTATCAGCAGCGTGCAGAAAGTCAGCCTGAGCGGTGACGGAGCGATCGATGGAAACTCTGGAGACATGTGCATAGGTGATAGGTGTTGATAACGACTGGAGTCGAAAATGCGAGAGGAAGACTATGTTTCAATTTTAAAACAGTTGTTCCAGAAATAGAACTTATGTTCGACAATAGAAACAAGAGTTTGATTGCTGAAACAGTGTTTCTTCATCCCGGAAGAAAGTTCTATCTCAGGGAACTTGCGGAAGAGTCTGGAGTATCAGCCTCGACTGTTTCACGCCTCATCGATGAACTGGAAGAGGAGGGAATTGTAGAGGTCAAGAAGGATATGAAGATGGAGATAAAGGCCAGAGATGATGAAAAATTCAGGGATCTGAAGAAGTCCTACAACCTGTGGAGACTGAGTGAAACAGGACTTTTGGAAAAGCTTGAGGAATGTTTCCCGGAGGCAATTGTCCTCTTCGGGAGCTACAGCAGGGGAGAGGACAGGTCAGGAAGCGATATCGATATAGCGCTGGTTAATGGAAGGGAAGCGGGCTTCGACCTAGAAGGATACGAGAATGAACTGGAACGTGTCATAAACATCCATAACGTAAACCTGGATGAAACGGATGAAAACTTTATTGAAACCCTGGCGAACGGAATAGTGCTGAGAGGTTACCTGGAGATATGAGAAGCTTCGAATCTTTGAAGGACCAGGGCAGGATAGAACAAGTCTCCAGGGATAAAGCCAGAGCCCGGGGTTTACTGAAGAGGTCGGAGAAAAGGCTGGAGAACCAGAAGAAGAGGGAGATAACAGAATCCAATGCTTTTGAGGTGCTGGAAAACACTTATGAGTGTCTGAGAGAGGTGGTAGAGGCAGACATGGCGCTGAAAGGCTTTAGCTCTGAGGACCATGTGGGGACGATAGCCTATGCCAAGGAGAAACTGGATCTGGATGAATCAGAGGTGAACAGGCTGCACAAGTTCAGGAAGCTGAGGAATGAGTCAAGATACGAGGCAAAAGATGTAGAGATAAGAGAGGCAGAAGACATAATGGAATTCGCTGAAAAACTGTTACCGGAGATAAAAAGCAAGGTGGAAAAAGAGCTTTGAAACTCAAAAACTTAATGCTTTTGGGCTGTATCTTGCTTTTGTTGAATACGGCCACCGCTCTTGACCTGAATGATACCCAGTCGCTGGACTACTGGAGCGGGAGTAGCAATCTTGATTTCCGGGTGGAGACCGATGGAACCCTGAGGGCGCAGAATGATATTGATCTCAACGAGAACAATATTACGAGTATTGATTCTTTGCTGGACTCCACCGGCAGCAAGACGATCAACTTTGATGGGAGTAATAACGTGGAGATCCCGAACGGCAACCTTAACATGTCGGGAGGAAACCTTAACATGAGCTACAACGAGATAGTCAGCTTCTTCGACAACTCGTGCGGTGAAAACCAGGCGGTGAAGGAGATTTACGATAACGGTACCGTGAAGTGCGGTCAGGCAGGCGGAGGACTTCCTACGGTCCTTTCACTGAACAACTCCGCCAACCAATCCAATATCACGAATCTCGACTTCGTGGACTTCGACTCGAAGGGAGAGATCAGGACGGACGGAACCGACGCTATCACCATCGACAGCGACCAGAACGTTACAATAAAGAACGGCAACCTCGACCTCCACGGTAACAACCTCACCGACTCGACCGGAGGAAACATCACTATAAACCAGAGCATACTTCTTCATGGAGATCTCTGGATGACGGATGATGGAAGCGGAAGTGGAAATCTTAATGATCCTTACCAGAACCTGTCCGAAGTGCTTGAGCTGTCGAACTCTGCAGGAAGCTATGATATTGACCTGAACGGTAATTCTCTGAGAGATGTCGGAGGTGTCTACGACGACTCGAATACGCAGTGCGGTAGCGACGAGTTCCTTGCAGGAGACGGAGACTGCGAGCCAGACTCATTTGCATCCGACACAGACAACCAGGACCTGGAGGATGTGCTCGCACAGTACAACGATGCCGGAGCATACAACATCAACCTATCCGGA
>JBDGRK010000035.1:0-7931 GCA_042218075.1 Candidatus Nanohaloarchaea archaeon | reverse complement strand
TGTGGACTAGAACTGGACCTGGTCATTATGAGCTTTTAACAATAAAAAATGGAAAGATATTGTGGTAAGGATTTAAGTAATTATGTTTTCAAAGGGGGCCACCTGGTTAGCTTCAGGTGGTTTTATTATTTAATTAGAGAGACTTATTTTAGGTACATCAAGTTTATTTTTTACACCATAATGAAGAAAGACTTGATTTTTTTCTATATAGTTATATAATTAAATTAGTTAAATTAATAAATTAAAAATTATGAACATAGGAGAAACACCATCTTCTGAGTCTCCTTCCCAAAGAGAACTATCTGATGAAGAAGAGGAAATGGCTGTAGAATTTTATAAACAAATCCGTAGAGGAGATATGGAGGTTTTTCCAACTAAAGAAGGAGTAAAAGAAGCAGAGCAAAAAGATGAAATAAAAGAAAAGATACAAGAAGCAGAAGAGGTAGACAACATTAAAGAAAGAGCAGAAAAATGGACGGAGATAGGTGATAAACTTCAAGACTATAAAAAGGACAAAGTAAATCTAGAAGAAATAGAAACTAATTCAGAAGATGAATTAAATGAGCAGGAAAAAAGAAGAGCTTCGGAGATTTATCGCCAAATACAGGAAGGAGAGTTAGCTTTTTCTCGTACAGAAAAAGGGAAAGAAAAAACAACAAAAGAGGATAAAAGGAGAACAATAGAAAAATTAAAAACACAAGCCGAAGAAGCAAAGGAGAATGGTAATTATGTGCAGGCAGCAGAAATATGGGACCGCATTAGTGATCTGTTAGAGGAGCTGAGAGAAGAAAATCAAGAGTCAGAAGAGTTAAGATCTGAAGATAGATCAGAAGTAGATATTTCGGAGGTTTTAGAAGCAGAAAGTGTGCTTAATGATGAGATCAGACGAAGATTTATTGAGAATTTCGTGGAAGTTACAGAAGATGGGGAAAGAATAATTAATATACCTGATACTAAAATTTCAGCAGATAATTTAAGTGACTCTTTACGAGAAGATGGTTTACAGAGTGTAACTATTATTAATCCTTCTATGGATGGCCATCCTTCCGTTAATGTAACTGCTTATTTCAAAGGTAATGAAGGTAAAAAAGTGCATGAAACATTTACTTTGAATGAGGAAGCAGTTATAGGAGGAGATTGGACAAGCTTGGATGAAAAATTCGGTTTTGATGAAATAGTAGAAAATGTAATTGAAGTAGAAAAAAATATTACTGATTTCTTTCATCAAATACAAGTAGAGACAAACCCTGTTAAGAATAGTGAAAGCGGCGTAACCTCTCCTGTAAGAGAGGTTGGAGACGGCAGGCCTAGAATAGAAAGGAGCGAAAATTTACAAGCTTTTGCCAATCACCCCAGATCTTTGACTGGTGCTCAAGGAATAGAAAATGGACCTTTTGAAGGTTATTTTGTTACTTTTTTTGACGACCATATATTTTTAGAGTCTACAACCCGGGGTGATGCTATGTATTATTTTGAAACTGATCAGTCTATAATTGAAGATAAACTGGATATGAATAAAACGAAGCAGGAAGTATTTTCGGAATTAGAGCAAAACCCTAGAAAAAGAATAGTTTCTGAGTCAAAAACTGAAGATCTGGTTAGGGATTTACTTGAGCCAAAAATTAATGATATAGGAACAAAACGAGAAGCTAGAAATCAGCATAGTATGAATAGAAAGTATCACCCTCATTATGAACCCCAAGAACCGGATTTTTCAGCTGAGGAGTATAAACGAAAAGTTAGAGAGGAGATTAACGAGGTGGTTTAATCCATATTCATACATCCTCAACAAGTTTTGTTTTAATAAAGCCAATACTTCAAATTAGAAGTCTTTGACAATTTATACAATATATGATACGGTCAAATCCCAGTATGTACTGGGTTTTTCGTTCGTTTCACAATGCTTCACAAAATCACAGGAGGCTGTGATGAACCCTCAAGAACGAGACGAAGACCATACAGAGAATTTTCAACAAGTGTTGGACCTCAGCCCGCGTCTAGCTGAATATTTGAAGATGTTTTTGGCGATAAGGACCAGTGACTGGGATATTCTAATGGATCTGATTCGTCGTTACAAAAATGATGGCGTGAAGATTTACGATGAATGGTCCAAATCCAAAGGACCTGGGAAAGGGCAGCGACACTTTGCTGCTCCACATGAGGACTTGAAAGCTGTTCAAGAGAATATTCTTAATCAGTTTCTCAAGCAAGTGTCGGTTCATTTCTCTCGAATTGCGAACAAAGAGGGTTTTTCCATCTTGGACCATGCTGCGATTCACGAAGGGCACTCCTACGTTTACAGTGTGGATATCGTTCACGCATTTCCCACGGTGAAACGGTCTCGTGTAAGGAGTGTGTTGGATAAACCCTTTCGTCATCATTTGCGTCAGTTTCAAGGTACCAACAAAGTCAATGGTATCGATCTGTCACAGGATGATAAGGATAAAATGCTGGAATCGTTGGTTGATTTGCTAGTGTGGAATGACCGTCTACCCCAAGGCCCCCCCACTAGCCCGGTTCTGTTCGACATTGTGTGTTTCAAAATGGATACGGAGATTACTGCTCTGGCAATGCAGAACAACACCCCGGTTCAAAAATACAGATATTCGGCGTGGGCGGATGATCTCACGCTCAGCTCAAACGAACCGATTCCAGAGGGGATTCGGGATCGAATGTGTGAGATAGTCGAAGACAATGGTTTTGTAACCCATACTAATGGAGAAAAAAATGTGTACTACTCTCCGGAAACTGGAAAACGTCCGAAAATCGTAGGATTGATACTCAACGATGATGGGCGGATTACCATGGCACCAGACAAGCGTAATCAAATTCGGGGTAAACTTCATCGATTGAATAAAAAAGATGATCTGTCTCAGCAGGAACTGGATGAGATCAATGGTCTGCTTGGATATGTTCGGCAGGTGTACCCGGAAAATTCTGACTTACCCTCGAATTTGAAAGATCCGGTCATCACAGCGGAACAGAGACAGGCAGCCGAATAAAGTGAACAGCACGCGAGTGGCGTTGAGCCTGAAACCAGGAATGGGAGGGATGGGAGTAAGGTTTTACCCTGCTCCCACCTCTTTCTTTGTGTTTTTATAAACACATAGAAGGGGGTTCATGGTTTGCTCTTGCCGTACCCATTGATTAATTTTTTCTGCCGTTGAACTTGTCCTGCATCAGGGTGAGGAGGCAGCACAGAAGGGTATGCTATTGAAACCATGAACCCCTCAGTTCAGCTCCAGCACTATTGAAACACCCTCAACGCTCTTTTCAAGGAGAAGTGATAAGCACATTTGCTTGACCGACCTTCGTGTCGGTACTCTACCGACCGAGAGGTACGCACCGTTTGAGCTTGTCTTGTATCAAGATGAGTGAGGTGCCGGTCCTTAGGGTCAGCTAAGGCTTTGGCCTTCAGCTCTGTCATTTCTGACACCTGCGCCCACTTGCTGTCAGAAATGCCAGCTCAGCCCGGTAAACGGGCTGACTACAGCCTGCCATTGAAATGTGCTTATCCAGGGAGAAGAGCAGAAACTCTTCTCCCACCCTTCTTTGTTTATTTTTTTAAGATTAGTAGATGTTGTAAAAAATTTAAAACATTTTGAAAATAATTAAAGAAGGGTGTTCTTTAGTTTGCTTGACCGACCTTCGTGTCGGTACTCTACCGACCGAGAGGTACGCACCGTTTGAGCTTGTCTTGTATCAAGATGAGTGAGGTGCCGGTCCTTTGGGTGTGCTGTGCTTTGGGTCTTCGACCCAGGTTACACTCTGACATCAGCCTTTCGTGTACTCCAGGCTGATGTCAGAGCGAACTGCAGCAACCATTGAAACTGAAGAATATCCTTAAAATTAGTCGTCACGTAACTTGCACCTTAAAATAAGGGAGGCTTTAGATGGCCGATCTACTTCTGTTACGAGCAAAGTTTGATTCAGGAAAACTCAATTGGGAATTTCTCAAGGAAGACTTTCGTGAAAAACCAGTTTTGGATCAAGAACCAACTATGACAGTCAATGATGGGGATGTTTGGAAAGCAGAAAAGGTAGAAAGAAGGAAAACTGACGGCAAGGCTCGACCAGACAAAATTGTATGCCGCTTGGTTGCAAAAAAAAGAGAGTTGGAGCCATGGCAAAAAATAGATAGCTTATCCAATTTCTGGATCAAGGATCAGATCTTACAATCGATCCTTATCTGGTTGCATACCGGAGAGGATATAATTTTAGTTGGCCCTAAAGGCACAGGGAAGACCAGCCTTCCTTATGCTCTGGCCGAAGAACTTGGTTGGCAAGAACCTTGTAAGGTAGATGTTACAACCATTGAAAAAACCTCTCAGCTATTTGGGCAAGAACGATCGAAAGACGGAACAACTTATTTCGTTCGTTCTCACTTTCTTGATACTGTTCAAAGGGCAATTGTAGCACAGGAAGAAGGTCTAGATACTCATTTTCTGATAATTCTTGATGAGATCAATCGTGTGCATGCAAAACAAAATCAAGGCTTACATGGCTTGTTTGATGAGTCTCGTCAGATTAATATTGTAACTTCCGATGGCAGGAAGACAATCAAACTCCCATCTAATTTACATGTAATTGGAACTCAAAATAAGGGGTATCACGGTAATTTCAAACTGGACCAGGCAATTAACGACAGGTTCATGTCGATAAGATTGCCGATGATGCCTCTTGATGTAGAAGTTGAGTTATTGGTAAATAAAACCGGAATCATGGAAAAAAAGGCAATGGATATCGTTCAGACAGTTCGTAAGCTTCGGGAAAATGAGCTGGAGGGGCGACTGTCATTTGCTCCAAGCTATAGGGGTTGTAGAGGTATTGCAAAATTGGTTAAGAATGGTATACCCAAGGAAAAAGCAATCAAAATCTACATGGATGGAAAATTCGATGGAGACCTGGAGGATGATTCCTCTGAGGCAGGAAAAGCAATGGCTGCACTTCGAACTTCTGTTGAAAGCTAGAAGCTAATCGGTTCATTTAGAATTGTAGCACGGAAATAATTATTTTCCGTGCTACTTCTTTTTCTATTTTTAAAAATGTTAAAAATAGAAAAGGGAGGTGTTTGCTTGACCGACCTTCGTGTTGGTACTCTACCGACCGAGAGGTATGCACCGTTTGAGCTTGTCTTGTATCAAGATGAGTGAGGTGCCGGTCCTTAAGGTGTGCTGTGCTTCGCTGTCGGGCCCTGTCGCGGCTTGCTGCGCAGCCTGGGACTCGTTCGCAGGCTCACTCAGACATAACAGTCTGCTCCGCGCCCAGCGACAGGGCACGACAGCGTCGTCTGCTCTTGGAGCAGCTCGACCAGCACCATCGAAACACCTCCCACTTACATTGCTCTTTTAAAGGAGGAAAGATAGATACATTAGAGGAAGAACTTCTATTCTTCCTCTACTCTTCTTTGTTTATTCACTCGAAAAGATCTGAGTAACCAAAGAAGGGTGTTCTTTAGTTTGCTTGACCGACCTTCGTGTTGGTACTCTACCGACCGAGAGGTATGCACCGTTTGAGCTTGTCTTGTATCAAGATGAGTAAGGTGCCGGTCCTTAAGGTCTGCTGTGCTTCCGCAGTCGCTCACCAAGTTGGTGAGCGCTGCTCACCTTCGCGACATACCACGACAGTTGCTACGCTGCCTGTCGTGGTATGTACGCGAGGTTCCAGCAGCCATTGAAACTAAGGAACACCCTTTGTTCATTTACAACAGGTTTTCAATCACACTCCAACACAGGAGAGAGATAATGGATAAGAAAGAAAAACTTCAAGAGGTGTTTAATCGTATCGTGAACGATCTAGTCATGATCACCGGCCAGCCGGTACGGTTGGTTTGGAACGAAAGCATTGAAACAGCTGCTACCGACTGTGTCGCAGAAGTAGAAATAAACCCCCGCTTCTTTGTTGAAGGACTGGAAGAAATAGGATATGGAGTTTCTTATCATGAAGGGGGGCACATTTGTTACTCTCCTTATGCTGCAGAGTTAATGCAGCGTGCGAGAAAAAAAGGTGGTAACACCTTGGCCACATTAGTAAATATTATTGCTGATCGTAAGGATGATATGCTTAATGCTTCTGATAATCCCGGAATTGCAAAAACACTCCGGGAAAGGCTTCTCTATATCTGTACCTTGACCAGAAGAAAAGAATATAAGGATAGGATCGAATCTCACATTGAAAGCCGTCGTCAGAAACTTCAAAAAAGAAACAATGGGCTTTCTGATGCTGAGATAGAGCGAAAGCTCGAGGATCAGATAGAGTCCATTCTCAAGTCCATAAAACCCAAAGATGTTCATGAGGACTTTTTCTGTGCTGCGAAGTGGCACAAACAACCTCACTTTCGTAAGACTTATAAAGCCATGAAATACGTGCGTCGAGAACGCCTTCTCGACGCCGATAAAGAGGAGTTGCTTTGGATTGCCGAACAGGTTTATGACATACTCGGACCACGAGAGCAGAGGGAAGATGATATGATGAGTAAGATGATGAGACTCGAACAGAGCATCTCTACTGATGGTGAAAAGATAGAAATCCCTTTTAGCATTGAAGGTGTGGGAAGTGGAGGTGGTAATGGTGATAAAGACGGGGAAAACACCGGTAGTAGCGAAGATGGAGAGTCTGAAGGTCAAGGTGAACCTGAAGGCTCCAACGATGGACAAGGAAGTGAATCCGGTACTACACAAGGTGGCGATTCAGGTGCAAGTGTGGATAAGGAAGCTGATGCCGGCAAGAAAACTCCTGGAGAAGATGATTTGAGCCAAATCTTGAGACAAATTGCTAGAAACAAAGTAAAAAAATCGTGCCAAAATAGTATAAAGCAGATGATAAACAAAGTTAGAAATGATATGCGTCCCACACCAGGTCCTTTTTCAGGAGGGGGCGTCGAATCTTTGGATGTAGAGGAAGTAGATAAATCACCAGGCAACAGTGAAGCTTATCAGCGTATATTGAACTCTGTCAAGGATCAGATCGACCCTCTTACAAATCAACTGGAAAAGCTGGACAGCCCCTCGAAGTACACACTCCACGGGCAAGATGACGGTGGTAGTCTGGACTTTTCCAATATTGCAAATATTGCTTGTGGTATCGGTGGACAGTACAAAGAAACCGTAACGGAGAGAGATGTAGATGCTGAGCTTCACCTGGCACTGGACAACAGTGGTTCTATGGGTGGAGGCAAGCTTTTGAATGCTAAAAGAGTAGGTGTACTGTTTTCGGAAGCTGTGATGTCTTTGGGTTCGGACTGCGAAGGTAGGGTTTGGTCCTACAACTCGGAGAAAATTTGTGATTTCGGAGAAGTGAGTCAAGACTCAGGTTTCGTTCGTATTGGTTCCGATGGCGGAACACCTACAAGTGAGATGCTTAAAGTAGTAGGTGAAGAAATAGTTAAGTCTGATAGGCAGCAAAAGGTTTTAGTTGTTGTCGGAGATGATGGACCACACGATAAACAAAAAGCAAAGAAGTTGTCTCGTCAGCTTCTGGATCGAGGCGTCTTAGTTGTTCATATTCTAGTGGGGGTACACGGTGCACCGCAGATCTATCCGGTGCAACTGTTGTTCTCCTCTATGGAGGAGTGTGTGAAAGGGTTCGGAGATATATTGGAAGCGATCGTTGAAAACCTGAAATGAGGAGAAAAATAAGCAGCATCGGGGGGTGCTGCTATTTTTTTATAAAAAATTTTTAGTTTGAAGTTGAAATTTTTTCAGTCTATTCCCCACAAACCAAGCAACAAATTGAGCCCTTCCAGCTCCAATCCTGATTTTTAGCTTTTTGCAGCGCACCTATAGAAAGAGCACTATTTGCAGATATATCCAGATCGGTATTTTTCTTAGCAATATTTTGAGCTTTTTTTATTTTTTCATCAGATAAAACCCAGCCAGAGCCACTACTTTCTTTTACAGCTTCGATGACTTTTTCTCTTCTGTGGGCAATTT
>JBDGRK010000034.1:0-11201 GCA_042218075.1 Candidatus Nanohaloarchaea archaeon | reverse complement strand
CATCTAGCGGCGAATAAGTCCCTGCTCCTTGTACACACCGCCTGTCAAGTCACCCGAGTCAGGTTCAGACGAGCCTCCGGTTTTCCGGATGCAAGTCTGAGCTTGGCAAGGGGGGCTAAGTCATAATCCTTGAATTGTGACCTCAGATCGAAAGGTCTGAGATAAAACCGGCTGTATGCGGGAAACACCGCAAGTATCTCGGAATACCGGAATAGTCTCCGTCAGCTTTTTCAGGCTCGGAGAATCATTAGGTAACAATTTCCGAGTGATGCGGTCAATCCGCAGGGAAGCTCACTCCAAATCTGGAAACAGAGAAGGATAGCCCCTCAGAGACTGCACGCCGGCCCCTAAACAAGTTGATTCAAGGATGTCAAAGGCTTACCTGAAGGGAATGCTTCACGACTCGACGGAGCGAGATTACACTTACAGAATCTCGCAGAAAAATCGTGAACTTGTCGAAAAACTTTCCTCGATTATCAACGATTTGGGATTCAAATCCTGGATTTACGAGGAAGGTGGGAGAGGAGTTCATGTCGTCGAGTTCAGCAAGCAAGTTCTTCAAGACTTTGAGATTAGCTCAGAGTCCGAGAGAAAGGACTATGTCCGCGGTTATTTCGACGCGGAAGGAAGCGTTCCAAAAAGTCAAGACGTGCGATTTTACATCTACTTCGCACAGAAGGACGAAAAAGATCTCAAGGAAGTCAAGAACTTCCTCGAAGAGTTCGACATAAACACAGGTAAGCTGCACAGACCCAGTAAAACCGCAAAACCTGATTACTGGAGATTCTACATATCCAGTAAATCTCATCAGGAATTTGCCAGAAAGATTGGGTCTTGGCATCCACGAAAAAATCAACTGCTGAGGGAGATGATACAGTCCGCGCCTTGACGCGAGTCAGGGTGACGTCTTCACGACGTCCGACCACCTTAGTGTGGGAGCAAGCGAACAAGGTAGCCGTTGGGGAACCATCGGCTGGATCACCTCCAGAAAACCTAGCTACCCGGAAGCAAAATCGGGTAGCTTAACACATTCATTTCCACTCCGAACCGCAAGGTTCGAGAGTTCGAGAAAGTCTCTGACTTTCTACCGTCTCTCCCTGCCTATTTTCATTTTAACTCATCTACAGCGTTCCGAATGGTTTACACAGGGAAAGTTCAGGTAAATTTTTCTACCATCTTCAGGTAACCATAAATAGAGTCCCAGAGATAAACCCATTATGTCGGAGATTGTGGCAGAGGCATCCATCGTACAGTTCATCCGGAATTACGGATTGGCAGCGATTTTTACAGGCATGATACTGGAGGAAGTGCTCTTCGTAATACCGGCGGCATTAATCATAGTCAGTGCAGGGGCTCTACTGGTAGAAACTACTGCACTCTGGCCGGCCCTGGTCGAGATATTCCTGGAGATAAGCCTGATAGGATCACTGGGTATAACAGCCGGATCGTTTTTTATGTACGGGGCGGGTTTATATGGAGGCAAACCCGCCATAAACAGGATAGGAAAATACGCTAACTTTTCCTGGCAGGATGTTGAGAGTTTCGAAAGTCATTTCAGCGATGAGAAGGAGAAAAGCTATCTCATGCTGTTCAGAATTCTTCCCATATTTCCGATTACCACGGTCTCCGTAGCTGCCGGCATTTTCAGGATGGACTGGAAGCCTTACGGGTTAATAACATTCATAGGAATGATCCCTCGCCATATAGGTTACGGCTACCTAGGCTGGAAGGCCGGGCAAAACTACGGTCTCATAGTCTCAAAGATAAAAAACTTTTCCAGAACACTTACATTGATCGGTGCTGCTGCTCTGGTCGTTTACATTTTCTACAGGAAGTATGGCCAAAAATTAAAGTCGGAGGTCCGAAATTACTCTTTATAGATGCAAGTATTCTCATCCAGGAAACGAAAAATAGAAACAGCCATTCTGGCCGCGACAGTGTCAATTGTCAGCTTTATAGGTTTCGAACTTTTTTCCTCCTCCTTTACATTCACCTCCCAGAGGATAGCCGGAATAGTGGGGCCTTACGGCCCGCCAGGTGTGATTTTGGCGCAGTTCGCCCAGGTCATGATAGCTCCACTACCTCCAGCGGTACCGGTGGTCAGCGGCATGTTGTACGGTGCAGTGGAGGGAACACTTTACAGTTTCATCGGGGCTGCGATTGGAAGTCTGGTCGCATTACTGATCGCGAGGAGGTACGGCAGGTCTGCGGTTGAAAAGTTTCTATCCGACGAAGGGATGGAAAAGTTTGACAGGTACACTTCGGGACACGGATACCTTCCCTTCCTTGTGCTCTTCGTATTCCCGGGCTTCCCCGACGATGCACTCTGCTTCGTCGCCGGGCTCACGGACCTTGACCTGAAAAAGCTCTTCCTGATGGCATCCATCGGGAGGATACCCGGTATAGCCCTTCTGGCCACGACCGGAAGCAGCGCCGCTAATGCCAACCCCTTAAACCTTCTCGGCTCCGCGTCACTCCTGGCAGGTATAAGTCTGCTATCCGTAAAGTACGAGAGGAGACTTGAGAACTACGTTGCGAGGCTGGAAAGAGAAAGCTTCAGCATTCTGAAAACTCTGCGGTAGCTGCAATACAGTATTCTGTCCTTTTGACTAGATAACCGATAATAGCATCCAGAAAGCCATGAGAGCCATCAGAGAGTCCTCGGTCAATGTCACCCATGTCATCGGAACGTTGAACACATTACCCAGGCATGCGCACTGTAGATCCCTGCCTTCTCTGAGCGCATGCAGAACTCCTGAACCGTTCATTACCATCAGGAGAATCGTCAGGCTGAAAACCGATATCGCCAGCATCTGGAATGAAACGTGGAGCAGAAGGAAGTAAAGAAGTCCGATTGAAACCTCTAAAAACGGGTAGAGAGTAGCGTAAAGACTACTTTTCTCAGCTACAGGATCGTAGTTCATGAAGGCTTCCCTGAATCCCTCCAGGTTGTAAAGCTTGAACGAACCGAAAGTCAGGAAGAACATGGACATGAACGTCTTCCCGATCGACATTATGGAGTAGTCGGACCGGAAGTATGTTATGGAAGCGGTAGAAACCGCGACGAAACCGAAAACTCCTATCAGAGGTCTGAATTTTTCTGCCTCCATGCCTCAGAAATTTTAAGTCCAGCCTAATTAATCCTGTGCCGGAGACATACAAATTCAGATGGATTTTAAACATCGACGGAGGTTAAATTATTTATTAGTCCAGGATTCATTCAGGGGACTGAAACTGACATGATAAGCTTGGAAGATGTCGAAAAAGTCTACCAGCTGGGTGAGACAGAAGTTAAGGCCCTGAGAGGTTCAGATGTCGAGATTGAGGAAGGAGAGTTTGTCGCGATAATGGGGCCCTCGGGTTCAGGCAAGAGCACCCTGATGAATATGATAGGAGCTCTGGATGTCCCGACGGGCGGAGAAGTGAATATCGGGGAAGAAAAGATAGAGGAAATGACCGAGGATGAGCTGGCTCATCTCAGGAGCCGCAAAGTCGGATTTATCTTCCAGGAGTTCAACCTGATAAATTCGATGAACGCATGGCAGAACGTGGCTCTGCCGATGCTTTTCAGGGGAAAGAGCAAGAAAAAAAGGAAAGAAAGGGCCCTAAAACTTCTGGAAGACGTCGGGCTGGGAGATAGAACGAGACATAGACCTTCAGAACTTTCAGGGGGTCAGAGACAGAGGGTCTCAATAGCAAGATCGCTGGCCAACAATCCCGAAATTATTTTGGCCGATGAGCCAACAGGAAACCTGGACACGGATACAGGAGCAAAAATAATGGATCTGCTTACCGATTTAAACAAGGAGGGAAAAACCATCATCATGGTTACTCACGACCCGAATGATGCGGATTACGCGGATAGAACGATCCAGATAATAGATGGTGTGACAAACCCGGATAGAGAAGTTAAACAGGAAGAACTGGAGGAGTGAGTCTATGAAGAGAACTGGATTGGCGACCGCATTACTGCTGGTTGTTTCACTTTCAGCAGCGCAACCGACAAACCAGCTGGAGATAGAGCTGAAGAAAACGGAACCGGCACCTCTCCAGACCTCCGAATACGCGGACGTCTGGCTTGAAGTAACTAACGAGGGTAACTCGGAAGCCGATAACGTCCATGTATCCTTCAGGGAAAACTATCCGTTCTCCGTGGACGGCGACGACAGGAAAAAATGGTCGATAGGAAGTATCGTCCCTGGTGAAGAATACCAGCTACATCTACAGACAAGGGTGGATTCCAACGCCGTCCAGGGCAACAACACATTGAATTTCGAGCTAAAACAGGGAGATTTCTCCTACATAGAGAAGGTAGATGTCGAGGTCAGGAGCGATAGAAACGTCCTGGCTGTGAAAAGCGTGGAGTTTCCTGATAATGTCGCACCAGGATCCAGCAACCAGATGCAACTGAAATTGACCAATCTTGCGGATTCACAGCTGAAAAACATCCAGGTCGGACTTGATCTCTCCGACGATCTGCCGATGGCGACAAGTGAGTCCTCCAGGAAACATATCGTCCAGATCGGGCCTTCAGAGTCGCGGAAGGTAAATTACACCCTGAACATAGACGGATCGGCTGAAAACTCTGTATACAGGCTACCTGTGGATATCAGTTTTGAGAACGAGGCCGGGACTGAGTTTGAGCAGTCTTTGACAACCGGAGTCAGGGTTGGAGGAGAACCCCAGCTGAAGGCAGCAATCAACACAGATAAACCGCTGGAAAACGGCAAAACTCAGGAGATAACTTTCAGGCTGGTAAACAGGGGTCACGGATCAGCGGACTTTGTCTCGATGCAGCTGAATGAAACGGAGAATATTGAGGTCATCGGCAGCAACGAAGTTTACATAGGATCCATGGACCCGGATGACTTCCAGACAGCCAGCTTCAGGTTAAACGTGAATGCCGAGACAGAGAGTGTCAAAGTCAAGGAAATCCGGATGCCTGTGGAATTAAGTTACAGGGACGCGAAGGGAGAGCAGTCGGTGACACAGAACGTGAACGCGGAGCTATATACACAGGAGGAACTCAAGCAGTACGGCTTGAAATCAAACAGTAGTTTGATTCCAATTGCTGTAGTGGTGCTTCTGGTTGCTGCAGGAGGTATCTACTACTGGAGAAAGAGAAAAGGACAGGAGTAAAACATGTTCCTGGATTTTTTCCGCCTCTCCCTGAACAGTCTTCGACACAGGAAAAGACGCTCATGGCTGACCATAATCGGCACTCTGATAGGCATAATGGCCGTTGTCTCTCTAATTTCCATCGGCCAGGGGCTTGAGAACTCGATTAAATCAGAACTCAGGGAACTGGGGGGCAACAAGGTATTCGTATCGCCTGGAGGAGGCATAAGCGGCAGGTTCTCAGATACAACCTTCAAGCTGACGGAGGAGGATCTGGAAACTGTAGAAAGATCCCGGAGCGTGGCGACCGCCGCAGGCATGATATCTGGAAACGTACAGGCGGAGTTTCGTCGGGACAATAAGTTTATCAAGGTGATAGGTCTTCCTGCTGGAACGAAGAGAGATACCGCTAAGGAAATATTTGGGATAGAGATGGAGGAGGGAAGGTACATAAGGCAGAATGATAGGACTTCGGTAATTGTAGAGAAAGATATCGCAGATGATAAGTTTGAGGACGAGATGCTGCTCAGGTCGAATGTAGGTCTTGAAGACGAGTACAGGATAGTCGGAATCTACACCAGCTCCGGAGCAGTAAGCGGGGCCTCGGGAATAATTATGCCGATGGAGAGGGCAAGGGAAGTACTGGACAAGAAAGATGAGTACGGGATGATTACAGCCCAGATAAGACAGGGCTTCACTCCTGAAGAAGCCGCGGATGAGATCAGGAGAAACCTCAGGAATGAGAGGGGTGTAAAGAAGGGTTCGGAAAACTTCAAAGTAAGGACTGCAAAGGATATACTCAGGAGCTTCAGGAACCAGTTGAGCATAGTCAGGGGAGTGCTCCTTGGGATCGGCGCCATATCGCTCCTGGTAGGTGGAATAGGAATAATGAACACGATGTATACCTCCGTCACTGAAAGGACCAAGCAGATAGGAGTGATGAAGGCGGTCGGAGCCACCCGAAGACAGATCCTCGGTCTCTTTATGATAGAATCGGGCATTGTAGGGATGATCGGGGGACTGATAGGAGCGACGGTAGGTATCGGACTTAGCTATGTTGCGGGCATAATCATACGTAGCCAGGTCTCACTACCGTTTACCCCCTACGTATCAGTCGAGCTGATAATCGGTTCTGTGCTTTTCTCCTTCCTGGTCGGTGTAGTGTCAGGGACTCTTCCCGCCAGAAAAGCAGCCAAGAAAGAACCCGTGGAGGCGTTGAGGTTCGGATGATCTTCGAATTCTTCAGCATAGCGGTCAGGAATATTTTCTACAGGGGAAGGAGAAGCTGGCTCACGGTGATAGGGGTTTTGGTGGGCATCGCAGCTGTGGTGGCACTGGTATCTCTGGGACAGGGACTGCAGAACTCAGTCCAGCAACAGTTCGAAGAGATCGGAAGCAACAAGGTTTACATCAACTCCGGCGGAAGCGCTGTTTCAACAAGTTCAGGCTTTCTGACCCATGAAGATCTCCAGACCGTTAGATCAGCAAAGTCTGTGGAGAAGGCTGATGGAACAGTATTCGCTACCACTAGAGCAGAGTTCGGCGGGCAGAATGAGTCTGTGACAGTGCTTGGCATGCCTACAGGAGAGAACAGAGATCTTGTGGCGGAGAGCTGGGCTCTGGACCTCGATGAAGGAAGACAGATTAGAAGCTCCGATACCTCAAACATAGCTATAGGAAGCAGGGTGGCAAACCGTGTTTTCAAAGAGGATTTAAGCCTCAGATCGAGTCTGAAGGTGAAAGGGGAGAGTTTCAGGGTCGTCGGAATATTCAAGTCGACGGGCGACCCGGCGGTGGACCAGTCTGTAGTGATGCCTTATGCTTCAGCGGTCGAGCTCCTTGGCAGGAAAGAGAATACATACGATAGAATCTATGCCCAGACCCAGGAAGGCTACACGCCTGAAGAAACAAAGAAAGATGTCAAGAAAGAGCTGAGAGATGAGAGAGGTCTGGAAAAGGGAGAGGAAGATTTTTCGGTCTCGACGAATGAAGATCTACTGAGCTCGTTCAATAAGATTCTGTCAGTTGTCAGAGGTGTTGTGATAGGTATAGCCAGCATATCGCTGATTGTGGGAGCAGTGAATATCATGAACACAATGTATACATCAGTAACGCAGAGAACGCAGGAAATAGGAGTAATGAAAGCTATAGGCGCCACACAGAAGCAGATAATGACTCTGTTTTTACTTGAATCCGGGATAATTGGCATGATGGGAGGATTTCTTGGAGTAGTTGTTGGAACCGGTCTATCAACTGCAGCCGCTTATGCAGCCACGGAAGCCACCGGTATAACGATAAACGCCTACCTTGGCCTGGAGCTGCTTACCGGCGCCACACTATTCTCGTTTATTGTAGGAGTCATTTCAGGTGTGCTCCCGGCAAGGAGAGCGGCCAGACTGCCGCCGGCAGAAGCCCTCAGATACGAATAAAGAGTTCCAACAGGCTCAATATTTAGGTTCAAATATGGATCGGTACCGATCGAGTAAATTTTTCTCTTCATTAAATATCAGCTACCTGATAGCTCCACAAATTAATTCTCAAACAATCCATGTGATCAAAAATACCCGGTTTCGATTTGATCCCGCACTGTAAAGTGACTGCGAACTAAGTATATTCCCTTCTAAGATTTGCAGAGAACCTTCAGCTCTACACTCTCATCGGAACACCGAACAGAATACAGTTTGCAGAGCAATAACCTTCTATAAAAGAATTCAGTCACGAAATTAGTGAATGGACCAGGATTTAATTCTTCTGACACGTTCAGAAAGAGAGGCAGATATTTTAGAAGAAAACAGCCTAAATGTAGAAATATACTCTGATGCTGTGGAAGCAGCGAAAGCATACAGTAGCGGAGAAGCATCTGCTGTCATTACCAATCTTCCCTATCAAGAGACCCGAGAAAAAATGGAAATAGGAGGTGAGGTTCAGATACCCATCTTTTCAGCAGAACCTTCGGCACATCCCAGAAATTTTACAGAGATGCTGAAAGGATCTTATGAAGAAACTCTAGTCGAGGACGGAGAACTCGAGGTTTATGGCCTTATTCCGGCTATATATCACGGAATTGAACACTCTCCGATAGGAATTACGGCAGCGATCAGAAACGAGCAGGGAGATCATCCACTTTTCTACGTAAATCAGGGTTTTGAAGATTTAACAGGTTATGATAGAACAGAGGCACTCGGACGTGATTGTCGTTTTCTACAGGGGGAAGATACAGATCAGGATAAAGTAGCTGAGATCAGGCAGGCACTTGAAGAGAAAGAACACGTCCAGAAAACAATAATAAACTATGATGCCGAAGGAGAAGAATTCTGGAACGAACTGGAGATATGGCCGGTACAGATAGGAGACCAGGATGTATTCCTGGGATATCAGCGTGACGTGACCCAGAGAGAATCATACAGGAAAAATCTCGAATTAATATTGAGAATACTGAGACATGATCTCTCTAATGATAAGGCAATTATAGATGGCAATCTTGAACTACTCAAGGATGAACTGGAAGAAGTGCCTCAAGAGATAGATATTATAGAAGAAAGACTTGGATCGATGGGAAAAAAGGTTGAAAAGCTGGAGCAGATGAAGAACCGGGAAAGTTCAGAATATGCAGGAAATATTGATCTGTACCAGAAAGTTAGAAGCAGCGTTGAGGGTTACAGAGACCAAGCGGAGGCAGCTGGTCTCGAAGTAGAACTGGAGGATCCCGGAAGAGAAGTGATAGTTGAGTCTAGTCCACATCTAAATCAGTATTTCGAAAATATCATTGAGAATAGCATAGAGCACCATTATGAGGATCAAGAGGGCTTGATCGAGATAGGTTGGGAATTCGAAGAGGATTCAGTGGCAGTGGAAATAAGCGATGACGGCCCAGGAATGGACACGTCCCAAGAAAACTGGGGTCTCGGATTGTACACGATCAATCGCATAGCAGATAATGCAGATATTGAGATGGATCTGGAAAGCGATGACGGATTGACAGTAAGATCGATATTTGAACTGATTGAAAATTAGAAAAAAGGAATTCCTGATGTTTACTTCTCTCTGCAGAATAATTCGACGGATTATATACCGATCTATCGCTTCAACTTATAATATTCAAAGTTAGATTCGGTCATGAGTGAACTCCGGTTTCGCTATTTACTGATTCATCCCTGACCTATGACAGGTTATAAAATTTTAAAATCTGCGAACCAGCCAGGTCACATGGAAATGGGCGGCGAAGAGCAGCGGGTTGCAGGAGTCTGGATGATGCTGATTTTGTCTTTCGTGATCATGGCAGGATTTCTCTACCTCTGGAACCAGCCAATTTCCAGGTTTGCCGCGTTCTACTGGTTTCCTGTAGCTGTCATGACGGTTTCTGGAATACTGCCGCCACCATGGAAAGTATTGACAGGTTCTAATCTTGAATAAATCATCTGCCTTATAGGATTGTTTCAGGAGGTTAGTCGGAGAACTGCACAAAAATATCGAGAACCTGTAAATTAAGTAAAGTTTATAAGACTTAAGGTAAAGTATTCTTTACATGATAAAAGAACGAATTGACCTTCTGGATTTCAAGATGACGGCTATGTGGCTTACAGTTGTCGGAGTATCGCTTTCAATTCTGAACTCGGATTCCAGCCTGGGTCTTAGCTTGCTACATATAGCAGGGATAAGCATTTCTGTTACTATAGGTGTAAACCTCTGGAATTACTACAAGAATGGTAAAAGCATTATAGATGAGAGGAAGCAGAAGATTCTGACGGACGCGATGGCCTGGGGGTTCATGGCAGCATTAATAGCATCCGTCCTGGCCTCAGAGCTGATAAGCTCCCCCAAACCTGTAGATTTCATGAATATAGCCAGATTCGGCTTCTGGACCTGGATAGCAACGTTCTCCATCAAAAGCCTGAGCCATAAATGGGGCGGTGGATGAACAACTTGGAAATTTCAAACAAGCTCAAGGTCGAGAGAGCCAAGAAAGACCTCACACAGGAAGAACTGGCGGAAGAGATGGAGGTCTCCCGCCAGACAGTTAATGCTATTGAAACAGGGAAGTACGATCCCAGTCTGGAACTTGCACTGAAACTTGCTGAATTCTTCGAATGCAATGTGGAGGATATTTTTTCAATCGAGTCGAAAATTTCATAAAAAAAATTCGATAGATCAGTTTTATGGAAAACGAGGATTGGTTAAATGCGGTATCTAAAGGCTTTATAGGGGCTGCAGCAGCGGTATTATTCACACTGGTGTTTCACGAATTGATAATTCCTACCAGTGAACTTGCCTGGGCGCTGATAGCTGTCAGCTTTGGTGCTTTCTTCTCCGGCTTCTTCGCTGAAATAACTGATGAAGTTATATGCTGCGATTGGAGTGGGGAGCATGATGAAGTAGGTGCCGCAGGTTATCTTGCGCTAGGTTCACCCTTTTTAGTGCTGAGCACAACAGCTGATGATACCTTGGCTGGAGCCGGATACTTGATGGCATCTCTACTCTTCTATCTTGCAGCATACAGGGAGTCGGAGTACCAGATCTCGGATTACATCTGAAGGAGACCGGAACACGGATTTTTGAAAAACTATCAGGAAAGTTAAAAGTCAATAAAGGTATACCAGGCCCACTACATCAGGTTGTGGAAATACAGGAAAAACCTGAGATAATATTTGTAATTCGATATCTGTAGATCTCGTTAACCGAAGAACGGTAGAACAGGTAGACAGACCGAATTTGTAAAGTTTATAAGACTTAAGGTAAAGCATACATTACATGAAGTCACTTGCCGATTACGGTTTGATGCCGTTCAAAGCTTCACTAGTTTACTTCATGCTTATCCAGGGGTTTGGTTTCTTGTTAGGCTTTGAATACTCTGCTTTCCAGTTGTTCGGTATATCGACTTTGGGAGTGATCGGTTTCAATCTGCTCACTTATCTTAACTACTTTGGCACCTGCGGGATTGTCGATGAGATGGAGATGCAGCAGATTACAGATTCAGCGGTTTACGGAATCTTCACCGCTATATTTATAGCCTCGATGAACTTAGGACTTAACTCAGGTTTTACCACGTACCAACTCGCTAGGATAAGCTTTGGAGTTTTCATGGC
>JBDGRK010000033.1:0-12898 GCA_042218075.1 Candidatus Nanohaloarchaea archaeon | reverse complement strand
TTTCAGGACTCTGTGCGGGATCTAGCCCGGTAGATCTGAACCCGGTTGATGATGCCTTAAATGTGGTGAATCCTCTGAGAGGAGGAGGGCCTCAATCAGAGAACGATATGGAGGGGAGATTTGGAAGGGTATTCTTCAAGATCAACAAACAGTTCATAATAAACGATGGTGACTACGATCAGGATGTTCTTGTTGAAAAAGGATACGATTATCCGGATAATTCTGGTCACGGGGAGAAGCTTCTGGCAATGGATCTTTACCCTATTATAAGGAGCCCTAAATATCCAGATTTCTGGAAAGGCCAGAGAATAGCTGCTTTCCTTCCAGCAGGAATTAGTTATAAAGTAGATGATCCCAAATTCCACGAACTCTATAATGATGAAGGATTCAAGAACGAAGATTTTTACGAATCATATGGAGCACAAGGAATCTTTGAAGGTTCTGGGGCAAGACAGTACAGAACCGGGAAACTAGATTCCGGACATGAGAAGCTCTACTATTACAGGGTCAGAATGAAGAGTGTGCCAAAAGTACTTCCAGCGGATAAGAATCCTGAAGAATGGAGGATTAAAGAAGGGGGAACTGGAAACAAAGACAAAGAGGGAAGATTTGAGAGATTTGTGGAAAATGCCCGGTATGTTTTCTGTAAAAATGCTGAAGGTTTCATACAGAGTAATGCAAAAGATATTGGAAACGGTGATGATGTCGGAGGTGATAAGGTCAGACCGCTTGTAGAAAATGCTGTTTTCCCGAAGATCGAGATAACTGGAAGCGGGGGATCCTGTATAAATGGTGGCGGGGAAAGAGCAAGTGGAGAGTTTCTCGGGAATGACCTGCCGAAGAATCCTGATCCCGTTGGCAAATGTAATCTGGAGAAGGCTCTGAGCAGTGGAGACAAGAGCAGTGGAAGCTCTAATGAGATGAAAATCAATGGCGAGCAGGTTAAGCTGAGCTGTGGCCTGGAAAGCAAGACTACAAGCGTGAAACACAGTGGAAAGTCACATGAATTAGATTACTATAAGCCGGGATGGTTTGCGGAGAAATGCCTGGACAGCTTCAGCGTACTTGACCAGTACCAAGTAGTTAGGAATCCAGATACTGGAATTATAGAGGAAAAAAGCGATGGGTTGGTACTGGAATCTAAAGAATACGGGGATGCTATTGAGGTAAGCTATGATCAAACCGATCTTGATACTACAGAATCTCTCACAGTGAAAGTGGGTCCGGCTTCAGAAAAGGCCATCCTTGGGTTTTTCATTAAAGAAAAACAATATAGTGCGAAAGTTAGGAATGATGGTGTCTATGTTAGAGGGAAAAAGATCGCAAAAGAAGGAGATTTCAAGGTAAACATCGACTTCAAACAAAACAAAATAGCGTTTGGTGGAGAACCATTTAAAATGCAAAGCTCACCTGGAACGGTAAATATATTCCTCAACAGACTTACCACTAACTCTAAAGCTAAAGTCAAGATTAAGAGTGCTAAAATCAAGAGGAGGTGCAGTTAATCGTTTTCCGGGAAAATATATTTTGACAACCTTTTTAGCCTGAGCTGGAGAATACTCTATTATGGAAGTGGAAATCGGGGAGAGCAAGGGACTGGATTCTATAGGAAGTGTAATAGGTGTGGTGGTGGCGGTGCTGATGATACTGTTCATTATTTCCGCGATAGGTTCCCAGTTTGATCCCCTTACTAAGAAGGCGAGCAAGCTGGACGATCAGTATACGGATGGGAAGGACAGCGTGGCTGGAGAACTGAGAGAAGCCAGGAAAAAGTTCAGCGGTGGAGGCGCTGGAACCGGTGGTTCAGGTGAATCCTCCGGTAGTGTGACGATCAGCTTCGATATCAACAAGAACGGTGATAAGTATACAGTAAAGGCGACGGCCTCTGGACAGGTTTCTCTTGCCAGTGCTTCTCTCTACAAGGGAACCACAAACTTCGGTAACGCTGACTGTGGAGACCAGAAAGAATGCAGTGTGACAGCAGAAAGTGCAAATCTACAACCGGGAGAGAAAGTCAGGGCCAGGTTCACCGCTGGCGGTGGAGACTACTACGAGGAAACCAAGTCTGTTCCTGACCTCTCAGGAGGAAGTTCAGGACTTAAAGCCGATTTCCGTGTTACACCATCAAATCCAGAGGTTGGAGAGAAAGTTACTTTCGATGCGGAATCGTCCTCAGCTCCTTCGGGGGGAAGTATAGATGAATACAAATGGGAATGGACCGGCGATGAAACGTTTGAAGGTGGCGGTAAAAAAGTTAATCATAAGTTTGAAAACTCAGGTGATAAGAAGGTTACTCTAAAAGTAGTTGCCTCCGGTGGAAATGATAAAACAACTAAGACTGTTAAAGTGGTATCTCCTTCCTCTGGAGGAAGTTCAACTGGCTGTGGAAGTGATGAGGAGACGTTTATTAAGTGTGCCCCGGAAAACCTGAGAGTTCAGTTTGACAAATCTTTTGATGAATGTATCTGGGATGATGACAAATATAAGAATGAGAGATATGCTGGGAAACCTAAAAACGACGTGGAAAATGCTTATAATGACCAGAGTAAATTTGGTTTGATGGAAGGAGAGGGAGATACGAATGAAGACGGTATTGCTAATGAGTATCATGAAACCTCATCCGGGTTAGGTAGTGGAGAGAAGGTATATGTCCGGTGTTATGAAGGTGACGAAAAAGATACGAGTGTTTCCGTCAACACTGAAATGAAGTAAATCTGGGTTTTCCCAACAGTTTTATTCAGAGATCTTCAATTCCAAGAGTATGGAGATTTCGATAAATCTGGTTGTTTCAATTGTTATAGGTGTGGCGGTTCTGCTGATACTTGCGTTCATGGCCAACACCTACATCTCCGGTGGAGAGCAGACAATGCTGGGGTGGATTCCCTCTTGAACAGGGAGGTAGGGGTCATAGTTGGAATAGTTCTCGCGATAATAGTGCTCCTGCTGACTGTAGTGTTCGTGAAGGGAGGTTACAAGCAGGGAACCGGCTACATATTCGGGAGCGAAAACAGCAAGGGTGTAGTAGGATGCAACCCGGTTAAGGATAAAAACTGCCCTGAGCAGAGCAACTCCTTTTTCAGGCACGAATTAATCGAGGTGACTGCCGTTTGGATGGCAAGGAGGTAGTAGCGTTGATTGTGAGCACAGTATTCGTGCTCGTAGGCATGGCGGCAGTCAACGGACTTGTAAAAAATTTTACAGGTTCAGGGGAATTGAACAAGGGCGAAGACGCGGTTAAGGATTTAAAGAATAGACTGAATCAGGTATGCACGGGTTACAGGGATGAAGGTTCGGTCAGACTGGGGATACCGGATGGGAAAACTATTGAGGTTAAAGAGAAAAATATTCTGGTCTTGAATTCTTTAAAGGGAGGAAAAGAAGTTGAAGTCTTCGAGCAGGAGGTTCCTGGCTGCAATAAGATAAAACTCGATGTCAGAATCTCTACAAGTACAACCTATAAGATAACGCGGACAGCGAAAAAGGAAGTAAAAGTAAGCTATGTTACGGCTGAATCCACATCAGACGGCTCTGGCGATGGATCTGGAAGTGATGGTGGTTCGGGAGGATCTGGCGAAAGCTCTGGACAAAGTGGCTCGGCTGGAGGAAATACTGGCGACGGTTCTGGTGGAAGCTCTGATGATGGTTCTGGTTCTTCAGGTGATACAGGCGGAGATTCTGGAGGAAGTTCAACTGGCTGTGGAAGTAATGATATCACTATTATCAAGTGCGACTCCAGGCTTGATCTGAGGATTCAGCTACCTAGTAATGCAGATATGTGCATCTGGGACGATGACCAGTACAAGAATAAAGAATATGCTGGCTCGGACGGTTTCGATGACAATGATCAAAAAGGGGAGATGCAAAGTGGTGGGGATACCAACAGTGATGGAAATAGCAATGAATACGGCTACAATAATTACAATACGATTATGAAAAGTGGCCAGGAGATCTACTTCCGGTGTTATAGGGATGGTAAAGTCAAGTACTCTGATAGGACTAAACTGAAGTAAATCAGGGTTTTCCCAACAGTTTTATTCAGAGCTTTTCCATCAGGGATACATGTTTACGGGATTGAAAACTTTTCGTTTTCTGTATGGTGCGGTGGAGTAAAGTGGGGAAGGGTCAGAACCAGCTGACTGTCGTAATATACGTGGTGATGATAGTTGCAGGTATAATGGTGCTTGCTATAGCCAACAATGCCACGAAGGCTGTGCCGGACAAGATCAGGGTGGATACTGTGGAAGTGCCGGCGGAGAGGGTGGAATCCACCATCTACATGATGTCCGGGCTGGAGGAGGGCAAAACCCAGATAGAGTTCAAGGATGACTATGAAGTGGTGGAGAAAGATGGAAAAGTATTCCTGAAGTATTCTGCCGGATCGGTCAAGGTACCGATACTCGGCCAGACCGCGAAACACCGGATAAACCCGCCTGTAGGTTTTGATTACCAGACCGGTCTGACAGATAAGCTATGCGTGGTAAAAAACTCAAAGAAGCTTTCTATTAATGTCGAGGGATGCGGCTTTGACTCTTAGAAAGGTTCTGCCGGAGGCGATAGGTTTGGTAATAATTATTTTCCTGATATCTCTGGTTCTAGGAACTCTATTCGGCATTATTGAGAAGAAGTCAAACCTTTCCAAGGCAGGGCTACAGGTGAACGGCTACAGGACCGCAGGCATATTCAAGATAGCCAACCAGAACGGCGAGTTCGGCAGGATGGAGAAGTCGAAGCTGGAGAAGAGAATAAGTGAAGACTCGGGTGTATGCGACTATCCTGCTCCAGGAATGAGAGAGGGTGAATTCCTCGGAGTCGGAATGGGCGATGGAAAATGTTCCAGGACATTTCTCTCAGCTCTGACACTGCAAGCCCCTCTATACTCGCGGGATGATTCGCAGGATAGTGGTTTTTACCAGCTGGGTTTGTACCAAAAATCAAGGATATCCAGCACTGTTACAGGTGCAGGACCGGGTCCCGGAAGATGAGAAGGAAGGGAGATATACAGTGGATCAGCCTGATCTTCGCTACAACCATAACAATGCTTTTACTGCTTCTTCTAGCTCCATTTATATCCGAGATAGAGTTCAAGAGCAACCTGAACACGATCCAGAAGGAGTCCGTGAAACAGTTCCGGTCCCACGCGGTTACAGCTGCGTTTCTTTCGAATCCGAAAATTGTGGAGAGGACGAAGAATTACTCGAATTTAAAGAAGGAACTTGAGAGGCTTAGAAGCAAGAGAAACTCTCTGCGTCAGAAGGTAAAGAGAGTTAAGAATCATGCGAAGAAAGGCAAGTCGAGAGTGAAGAGACTGAAAAAGATAAACGAGGAGATGAGAAAGGGGGGTCCGGGAGGCAAGACTATCCCCGAACTGGAGGATGAGGCCTCCAAAATCGTTGAGAAGCTACAGGAGTCAAGCAGTGCCTCCGACAGCTTCTTCGAAAAAATAAAGAGGATTGACAAACTGAACCAGAGGGTAAGGGAACTGGGGCGGAAAAAGTCTAAATTCGAGTCAGATATAGAAAGCTTCATGATCGAACAGAGTCAATCATACAGGATTGAACTTAAGAGAAAAGGAGAGAACAGCAGGATACTTTTCGAGCAGGAGAATGGCCTTGCGAACCTGGATTTCTCCCGGGTAAAAATGGCGTCTCCGGACGAAAAACCTCACGTGATCTCGATAGCGGTGGCAGAGAATTAGAAGAGGAGCCCTGACCATACCTGCGATACTGATGCTCGTGTTTACGTCAGGTGCCTTTGTGACGATCATAGCGGTCAACGAGCCTATCCAGGACACTGTAAGGTATAATACGGGTGATTACAACGTTATAGCCGAGACAAAGCTCAAGGCTGACCAGTACGAGAGAAGGATGGGGCCAGAACTAAACTATTCAGCGAATATCATGGCTTTCAGGCTGGGTGAAAAAGCAGGAGATTACAAGAGAGGATATGACATAAGCTGGAAGAACAGTCCTCCAGAGCCGGGGAAGTTGAAGCAGGAATACTTTTCGGGTGTGGAGAACCACTTGAGAGGGCAGATGCAGGTGATGAGCTGCCGCAGCCCGAGAATTGGTTCTACCGGTGTGAAGTTCGAGCAGAAAGAGGACGTGACATCTTGGGTAAAGGAGAGACACTTTACATCTAAAATCTCGGATCAAAGCCTTAGATGCTCCTCGGGGTACACAGAGACCTACGTGCCTGTCAAGAAGAAGTACTCGGTTGAGAACGACGCCAACAGGTACGTTAAGATGGCGAAACACACATCGAACCTTGTCGGGAAAATATTCTCGAGTTGGAAGTCGAAAGCAGGTTCTGAATATACCGGGAGCGGAAGTGATTGCGGTTCCAGGAGTGCAGCTGTCTCGGAAGCAGAAAGCGATGCAACATCCAGCGCCAAGAGAGATCTTTACTCTTCAATGACTTCAGCTATCAAGAGCTACAGCAAGCTTCCAGAAGGTATTGAAGTAAGTAAAAAAGGAGTTAAGTCAGTTTCAAACCTGGGATCTCCTGATGTGGACTCTGAACCCGACTCCTGTGACTGTGAAACCAGAACTCTCCCGGATGGCAGTACCGAGACTTATGGCTGTGAAACAGACTACGATGCAGATGTAAAACTCACTCTGGAGAGTGCCAAAGGGATTATCGAGTTGAGGGATGAGAAAAAACAGGTTTTGACCAATAAGGGCAGGAAGCATCTCGGGTTCCTTGTCGATCCGTTTAGCTATGAGTTCGAGTGATGCGGAGATAATTTATAACTTGGTCTAAAATTTCCTTCCAGAGGTGATACAGTATGGCAGAAGATGACGACAATACAGTATACGTCGGTTCCAAACCCGCGATGAGCTACGTTCTGGCTGTGGTGACACAGTTCAACGAGGGACACGAAACAGTCCACGTCAAGGCAAGAGGAAAAGCAATCTCAAGGGCTGTAGACGTCGCGGAGATGGTCAGGAGCAAGTTCGAGGAGACAGCAGAAGTTGAAGACATTTCAATAGACACTGACCAGATAGACACTGACGAGGGTGACAAACTGAACGTTTCTTCGATCCAGATCGATCTCTCGCAGGACCAGTAACTCCACTTTTTCCACGTTTCATTTTTAATACAGAGTCTCCAAGTTTACGGTATGAAGAGTTCAGGGATGTCGCAGTCTATAGCGCTGATAATCGCCGCGACTGTACTGATGATGACTGCGCTGATAGCGATATTCATAGTGAAGGGAGGCCTCAGCGATACCGGGACCGGTATAAGCAACAGCGGATGTCTCAAGGTGGTCCAGGCAAAGTGTTCGGGAGGCGGTTCGATTTCAGCTCCTGCGACTTGTTTCGACAGCGAAGGGAATGCTGTAGGTGTGATGAATGGTCACGCCAGCAGTGTCGGCGCGAGTGTGGAATGTCAAACAGTTCTCGGTGGAGGATGAGGTCCGTCTACTCCGGTTAGATTTTTTAAGTAGAGCTCTTCAAATTTAATCTATGGTCAAGAGAGCAGGAATGTCGCAGACTCTGGCACTGATCGTGGCAGCCAGCGTACTGATGATGACTGCTCTCACTGTTATTTTCATGGTCCAGGGAGGCCTCGGAGATGTAGGCAAGGGTACGTCTTCTTCATCCTGCGTCCAGACGATTAACGCAAAATGCTCTACTACCAGCGGCACAGTTTCAACACCTATCTCCTGTCACCAGGACGGCCAGCCTGCTCCGGGCGTTCCACAGTGGATTCCACAGAGCCCGGATGCGGAAGTGAGCTGCTCGCAGATTCCCCAGTGATCCAGGATGGACAAGACTATCGAAATCGTAGTAGTGGCGATGATCGCGCTTGTCACCGCTTTAATAGTTCTCTTCCTTGTGCAGGGACAGACCGACAGTTTCGGCAACTTCCTGGACGAGACCAAGTCAAATGCTAAAGATAAAGCCGGGAACTCGGATGTATTGCCTGATAGTGAACAGCAGGATTCGGGTGATACTAGCGGCAACAGTTTTAGGGAATCAGGGGGAAGAAATATTTCAGCTGTCTAGCAGAATTTCCTCGATAATACTCTCAACTTTCCATATCTCTCCGTCCCCGAACTCTCTTTCTGTATTGAAACCGATCAGCGGCACCCTATTCGTCGTGTGCGATGTGTTCGGGTTCTCAGGGCTTCCCATGTCCTCGCAGTTTCCGTGGTCCGCGGTCACAAGCATTATGTAATCCGTATCTTCAACCTTCTTCATCAGCCTTCCTACATTCCTGTCCACCGTTTCAACCGCCTTAATCGCAGCCTCCATCTCTCCCGTGTGGCCCACAAGGTCGCAGTTGGCGTAGTTCAGCAGTATGAAGTCTTTCTTTCCTTCCTCCAGCGCCTCCAGAACTATACCGGTGGTATCATCGGCGTGCATCTCCGGTTTCTGATCATACGCCTTGATCTTGTCGCTCTCGATAAACTTTCTCTCCTCGTTTTCAAACTCTAGTTCCCTCTGCCCGTTGAAGAAGAAGGTGACGTGTGGAATCTTCTGCGACTCCGCCACCCTGAGCTGGGACATACCCGCGTTTTCAATCTTCTCTCCCAGTGTATCCTCAACAAGCTTCTTCTCAAACATTACCGGGTTATCGAAATCATCCCTGTAGGAGAACATGGATACGAAGTCAGGCCTTACCGGGTTGTTAAATTCCTCAAAACCCGGCTTCAGGAATGCTTCTGCGATCTGCCTCTCCCTATCCGCCCTGAAGTTGTAGAATATCAAGCAGTCATCTTCATCTTTCATGCCTCCGTAAGCTTTACTTACCGAGGGAACCACGAAGTAGTCGTAGTCTCCTTCCTGGTATGTCTCCTCAAGAGCATCTCTCGGGTCGGAAAACTCGAATCCCTCTGCTTCAGCCATCGCCCTGTACGCTTTATGAGTACGTTCCCAGTTGTGGTCTCGATCCATAGCATAGTACCTGCCCATCACCGTTGAGATCTCCCCGCCGTACTCGGAGCACCATTCCTCGACCCTCTGGATAAACGTCTCCGCGCTCTTCGGGTCCACGTCCCTACCATCGGTGAAACAGTGGATCCTGACATCCACATCGTAATCGGACGCGATTTCCATCAGCGCTTTAAGATGGTCTATATGGCCGTGGATTCCGCCATCCGAGATTATACCCGCTAGATGGACTGTCGAATCGCTTCGCTTTGCTTTCTCCAGCGCTTTCACTAGAGCCTCCTTCTCACGTAGCTCATCGTTTTCTATAGCATTGTTTATGCGGGTGAGCCTCTGCGGAACTCTCCTTCCCGCTCCCAGGTGCAGATGACCTACCTCTGAATTGCCCTGGTAGCCTTCAGGAAGGCCGACAGCTTCTCCCGACGCTTCCAGCTTTGAAAATCCCTCCCGTGCCATCAGTCTTCCGATATTCGGCGTCTCGGCCTGCTTGAAGGCGTTTCCCTCGGTCTGCTCTCTCAGTCCAACTCCGTCCATCACCACTAATAGCACCGGTCTCATGGAGAGGATTTGTTTCCCGCAGGTTTAATAACTGGCTTATCAAATTAGAGGATATGTTTTCCTCGATAAGACAGAGGATTAAAGGAGAAGATGAGGAAGACCTGGAAGAGGATAGCGACCTTGAGCAGGAGGTGGAGCAACTGAAACAGGGAGTTGAGAAAGATGAAGGGGAAAACACGGATCAGGTTGATAGAGATGAGCTGAGGCAGGAACTGGAGGAATCTCTGGAGCAGTTGAGCCAGGAGCAGGAAAAGATGGAGAGACAGGCCGAAGCAATCGAAGAGAATATTGAGGAGTCAACCCTGGATCAGGAGCTTCAGGAAGACCAGGGGATAGAAGAAGCTGGGGAGGAAAGAGATCCAGGGGAGGATGTTGATGCCAGACCTATTGAAGAAGAGGCGAAGGAACTTCAGGAAGATCCCGAGGTCGAGACGGAACCTGACATCGAGGAGGATAAATTAACCCCGGATGTTGAGGAGGATAGCGAAGAAGATGCTGAACTTTCTGAAGAAGTTCAACCAGGAAATATAACTTCTCCGGGGGTAGAGCACCCTGAGGAAGAATCAAAGCTGCAGAGGATAAGGTCGCACGTCGAAAACTTTGAGGAAAAGATCGTTTCCGGTGAGTCTAAGGAACTGGCGAAATTAAGCGAGCTGGAGAAAAGGGTGGAGCAGCTTGAGCTACAGGACAACAGTGATATAAGGAATAGACTGGAAAGGATTGAGGATAAAGTGGAATCGCTTGAGACGGTTGAAAACTTTGACAGGAGGCTGGAGGAACTCGAGACACAGCTCAGTAAGCTTTCAGATCAGGATGACCACAGGATTGAGCAGATGCAGGAAAGGCTAGATGAACTGTGGGAGGGATTTGATGAGCAGGTTGAAGAGCTGGAGAGCGAGATTGACTCCGGAACCGAGGAAAGGCTGGAGGATATAGAGCAGAAGATGGATATGCTGTGGGAGGCCATCGAGGAACTGGAGGACCAGGATGTGGAGGCGGTACAGGAAGCTATGGATCAGGAGTTCGCCGCCCTGGAGTCCAGGATACACGATAATGAATCGGAACTCGACGAGATGTACTCCATGATGCTGGAGCTGACCGACCTGGTGAAGGAGTCGCTCAACGACCACTAGAGTTTTAACGTTTTAGTTACTTCTTAGTATTAAAGGACTGGTATAATGGCTGAAGACGTTATTTTCGGCGAGGAAGAGGATTCGGAACAGGAGACCCTCTTCGGAAGCGATGAAGTGAGTGAGGAGGAAGAGAAAGGAGATGTGGAGTTTGGCGAAGAAGATAGTGGTAGCGATGACAGCGAGAATCAGGTAGAAGGAGCAGAAGATGATGGAGATTCTGAGGACGTTCTATTCGGAGAGGATGAAGAAGAATCCGGCGGGGAAGCACAGGAGGAAACAGTCTACGAAGTAGATGAAGATGATATGGATGAAGAGGTAGAGGAAGAATCAGTATCTGAAGAAGGGAATGGCAATAATTCTTTGGAAGATGTTGAAGACAGTGGAAAAGGAGGTATGGATGACGAAACTCCGGAAGTTAAGGATGATCAAGTTGAGAAATTTTCTGCCGGAAAGTTTGAGGAGCTGAATGAAAGGCTAAAGGAGCTTGAAGCCGGGCTTGAAACCCTGAGATCCAGGCTTGAAGATTTTGAAGAAACAGATATCGAAGAAGAGATTGAAAAGGTAAAGGATAGGGTTGCAGAAAAGTCGGATCTTCTGTCAGAACTTAAGCAGGACTCTGAGGAAAGGATGAATGAGCTTGAACAGAAACTGGATGATATAGGGCAAGAGAGCGGAGATACCGAGCCAGGCGAGATAGAAGAGCTCAAGTCCGATATCCAGGATGTGCTTGAAAGGCAGGAGGACTTCGAGCAGAAGATTGAGGAGCTTGAGTCGGATGGAATTGATGAGCTGAGGGTCGAGTTGCAGAACCTCCAGAACCGGGTCGAAAAGCTTGAAGAGAAGCAGGATGAAAGCGATGTATCCAATCTCAGGGATGAAGTCGAGCAGCTGAAAGGCATGGTTTCAGATTTCAAGTGGATTTTCAACGATTTCGATGATCTCGCTGAGCTGAAGCTTCTTTCAAAAGACGAGTACAAGGATCTGAAGAACGAGGGAGAAGATGGTGAGGTGATAGAGCGACTGAACCAGAACCTGGAGAAGCTGGCTGAAAACTTTTCGGGAACCGGAAGCGAAGAGATGGAAAATATAGAGAACAGGATCCACCGACTGGAGAAAAAAGTTTCCGAGTCAGGTGAGGTCAGCAATCCGGTGCTGCAGAAGATTGAGAAGCAGGATGAACAGATACAGGAGATAAGGGAGGGTTATGAAGAGCTGGGAGAGATGATGGAACTAGTGCTAAAAGAACTGAGAGAGACACGATGAATCATACAAAGCTGCCGAGTCCTGACTGCCTTGCCTCGAGCGCCTTTTCCAGATTCTGGATGCCTGAATTCACTCTTTTCTCGGAGAAGTCGTGTTTATCGATCAGTATTTCCTTAATCCTATCGTTTTCAGGTTCGCTAAATTTGTACCCTGAATCTTCAACAGGAGGATCAAGAAAGAAGTCCCTGATTCTGTAGGGGTCGTTGTCCGACTCCCATTCAACTTTTTCATCCTCCATCAGGCTATCGAATTTCTGGTACTTCTTCACCAGCTTGAGAGCCGTCTTGGGTCCTATACCCTTCACTCCGTCAGGGTTGAAGTCTGTCCCCATAAGTACTCCCATCCATACCAGCTTTTCCCTCGAGATATCCAGCTGTTCAAGCACTTCCCCGAGCTCGATACGCTCGGTCGAGATCTGCTTCCTGCCTCCAGAGGCTTTCTTCCTGGTCTTCCTCGTGGTCAGGTTCTTTACCATTCTCTCAGCCCCGAATAGAAGACAGTCCCAGTCCTGAGATCCTACCGCGTAAATATCACCCTTCGATTCTTCCCTCGTCATATACGCGGCCTGCGCCTCTCCCTCGCTCGGGGCCTGGACGTAAGGCAGACCCATAGCCTCCAGCAGCTTTTTCGCCTCTTCCAGCATTTCTCCATCGATCTTTGAGCTCTGGGTCGCCTTTGAAAACGCTTCGTCAATCTTTCCTTCCTCTTTCAGCTTCTTCCACTCTTTCCGGGCTTCTTCCCTCTTTTTTCTCCTCCTTGAAGATTCTTTCTGTTTCAGGTCGGGCATCTCTCCATCGAAAACGTATACAGGCCGAATATTGTTCTCCAGGACCTTGATGTTCCGGTAGAATACGCCTGAGAGATGTGAGGTTATGTTCCCGTCGGAGTCCTTTAGAGGTGTACCGTCTCTCTGCCTTATTATTGAGAGAAACTGGTAAAGCGTGTTCATAGCATCGATCGCTATCTCTTTATCGTTGAGGTCCGCGAACTCTATATCCTCTCTTTCAACCAGCTCGCCCAGGTCGACTCCCATGGAAAGAGATTTAGCTC
>JBDGRK010000032.1:0-19374 GCA_042218075.1 Candidatus Nanohaloarchaea archaeon | reverse complement strand
AGATATGGCCAGGAAGGCAATGTACATATTTTTGCCACCTATGTAGATAACCTGCAGTATATGTTCGTTTTTACCGGAAACTTTTCGAAAAAACGTGCAAAATCTGTATTAGCAGATCTTGAAACAGTTTAGTGCTTAATGATGACTGAAGATGTGGATTACAGGGAGGTGATCCAGGGGTCCGTAGTTGGAAAGGAAGGTGAGGCGTTACTGGTTGAGGCTGATATGGAGATTTACTATGTCTATGAGGACAGGATAGAGAAAGAAACTGACTAATTATATAATTCTGGCTCACATGTCTCGGAAACTGGATTGACGTGAATCCAATTTTAGGACATCCTTTGAATCATTTTCCGGATTATTGACCTTTCTGGAAACCTGTTCAATCTCCAAGTTATCATAGCTTGAATCTTCAAGCTCTTTCCTGGAAACCTCACCGTTTAGATATGGATCTTCCATACTTTGCTCCAGTATGACAGGGGTTCTGTCGTGGATCTCACTCATTTCACTGTTTTCAGAATCCTTTGTCAGGATTACAAAAGTTCCATCATTGTAGAATCCGGCCATCGAGAATATTCTTCCTTTACCTGGTTGGATGTGGTACGGTGTTTTCCTAGGGTTTCCCTCATCTTTCCATTCGTAGAAACCTGTGGATGGGATCAAACATTTTCGTTCCTGGAAGCTTTTCTTGAACGTGTTTTTATCCTCAACTGTTTCAATTCTGGCATTGATCAAGGATCTTTTTCTCCATTTCCGTTTCTCTTTTTCTGATTTAGCGAATGAAGGAATAAAGTTCCATTTCATTCTTTCCAGGGTCTTTGGAGAGTTCTTTTTGACCACTGGCTGACTGTTTCCAGGAGCTATGTTGTACGATTTACTCCATTCTATATCCAGAGAGGCTGAATATCTTTCCTTCAAAGTTTTTCCATTAACGTATAGTGAGTTCCGGCCACACATGAAATATCGATTAAATTAGGTAATCTGAAATATTTCCTTCCCATTCCCTGTATGCTGCTATTCCGAACAATATACTGCCTAAAACGTAGAGACCGGAAGCAATTCTACTATCCATTACATCCGTTATTCCCAGAATGAAGAATACCGATGCTAAAGTAATATAATTATCTTTCCTATCGTTTTCTTCCCCTTCACATACTATTTTATCGGTATATTCGGCAAAGAATCCTGAGAAAAAAGATCCCATAGTTACTGCAATTAAAGCCCATTCAAGTGCTGAAGTCGATATAATAAAGCTGTGAAATAGTACTGTAATTAAGATAGCGATTCCGGAACCGATAATCCCCTTAATTATCGCTGAAACAAATTTGTTGTGATTCATGAAACCTATAACTTATTTATTCAATATAAAATTTTACCAAATCAATTGTAGAAGCTGTTGATAATTATCTTTTAAATTATAATCATGTTTTAGAAATTTTTAAAGGCAACTTGCCAGGATCTTTTTCCTGGTGGGTTTCATTATATTTTTCTGTGTATTGTTTGAGGTTAGTGAATCCTAATTCCTTTAGTTTGATTTCAAGTTATTCCTGTGATAGATCTTTTTTTCCAGTTCTCCTTTTTCCATTTTTTCTGTTTACTGCATTAGTTGGTTCAGATTTTTCACCGCATCTGATGCATATCTCGATTCCGTTTCCGTCTTCTACGGTTTGGTGGCCTCCAGCTCTATAGCACGTTCCGGCTTCATTTATTTTGTTTTCTTTCATTTGGATTACAAAGATTAGACAAATTGGGTTTATAATGAAATGGAGACCTATACCGGAATATTCCGTTAACTGAGTACTTCTTTAGTATTTAGCTTGAGTTAGAACACACTGGATTCTTATACTAAACTAAATTATTTCTGTCAAACCTGATTTTTTATCTGTGAGACATAGCTCTGATCAGTGTCATACTTTTTAGCCAATTCTTTAGTTGAAGTCTCACCATCTTCCTCTTCAATTTCTTCCTTTATCTTTTGTTTTTTACTCTTCCCACTGCCATCATTTGAAGGATCTGACATCTTTTCCTGAAGCTCATTGTAGAACTCTTTATTCTTTCTATCCTGGAAACGTGATCTTTTCGACTCATAACTGTCAATCAATTCCTGATCTGGTTTCCCGACTTTCACCGTCTTTATCTTCTTGACAGCTCCATTCTCATCTCTCTTCTTGTTATACTTGTAGTATATTTTATTGTTTCTGGTTGTAATCCATTTCCAGCCACTTCAAGAGATTCTGTTTCTTGTTGTAGTCAATTCCCTTGGTCTCGATATAGGTATGAAGCAGTCTCCGGACCGATTTATCCACATTCGACTTGGAAGGAACTGTAAAGATTACAGCTATGTTCTGACGCCTGAAGGTTTGGAGTACCTGGTCGATTATACGGTTCTTTTTGGTCATGTGGGCTTTGGCACTCATTCCGGCTCCGGCCTCATCGAATACCACGACATCTCCCTGACCCCATTCCCTGTTTGCTACTTTCTCCAGGAAGTTTTCAGGCCTTAACACTACTTTAGAGACATTGAATTCTGTATCTATTTCTTCAGCCATTATTTCTCTTCCAGCTCCAGGTTTCCTTTATTGTTGATTTTCCATTCGAGTTCCTGACCATCTTTCCATCCTTTGGCGTTCCGCATGGCTTTGGGTACTGTGATTCTGGCCTGGCTGTGTGGTCCTTGAACCTGCAGCTTCATAACCATAAATTTAAACCTAAATCATGTATATTTTACTTGTAGAAAACCAAGAAATAGAGAAGGTGTTCAACAAGCCCTGTTAAGTCTGGTCTGGGCGTTTGCCGAAATGTGAAGTTGGCTCGGCGATTTCAGCCGGGTTGGTACTTCATATTTCGACCTTACCCTGGCTTGGGCGCAGTTCTAACTTTTTTCCAGATATTCTTGTATGAACTTTCTCGTACTTTGATTTATTTCCTTCTCGCTTTCCAAGGCTTCTTTGGGATCCATCCAGACATAATCTACTGCTTCTTCCTCGTCAAGCTCCACTTCCTTTTCACCAGCTCTGCAGGAGTAGTTCAGAAATATAAAGTGAGTATCCCTCTCGAACCTCTCCGGCATGCCTTCCAGCACAGTTACAAGTTCTATATCATCTACTTCCAGACCTACTTCCTCTTCAACTTCTCTCTTTACACATTCCTCAATCCTTTCACCCTTCTCGACGTGGCCTCCGGGAACGAGCCACTGTCCATCCCACTTCGGAGACTTCATCAGGAATATCTCATCCTTCTCATTAAGTATCAGAGCGCCGGTAACCGGTTCAGGGAAACAAGTATCATGTTCTACCATAGCTTAAATTGACTGCTCTGAATTTTTATATATGGCTGAGGAAAAACTTGAGAGTGAAGAGGTAGAAAAGCTTTTCAGGGATGTCGTGGACGGTGCTGGAATCACTTTTTTCTCTCTATCTCTCAGGAGAATCTTCCTGACAGTTTTCGCGTATGTAATAAACTTCTTCGCTGGTCCGGCTGTTTATGGAGTTCTAACGGTCTTTGAAAGAATGACGAACTTCGTGAGGTTCATGTTTTTCGGGTTGCTGGTCGGAGGACAGAGGTCCCTTCCGCGCTACAGCCTCACTTCAAGAAACCTGGTTTTAACCACCAGCTTGGGAATTTTCAGCTTGTTCTCTCTTGTTTTAGGGCTTCTGGTCGTGTTCTTCAGGGACTTCATAATCGCCAACACGCTGCTGGAATCTTCCCACGAGTTACTGATATACCTCTTCGCGGTGAACCTGTTTTTCTCCTCTTTCTTCTTCGTTTCGGTCAACTACTTCAAGTCGATGGGGAGGATCAGGATCTATAACCTTCTGAGGCAGGTAATTGGGCCTCTTCTCAAACTCATGATTGTTCTCCTAACAGTTCTATTAGTGTCTTCATCAGCTCTCGCGTTATGGTCCTCCGTGGTTCTGGCGTTTGGTCTTGCGAGTCTAACAGGGATTCTCTTTCTCTACAGATACAGCGATTACTCGATCCCTTCTCTTGATGCGGATAGAAAGGACCTCTTGGATTTCCTGGATTACAGCCTTTTCTCAACCCTTAATTCAGCAATGGTTTCAGTGCAGTTCCACGTGTTCTTCGTATTCATGGCCGTTTTTCTCAAACCGGTTGAGGCAGGTGTATTCGGCGTCTCGATCGCTATAAGCGCCTTGGCGAGGTGGCCGCTTAAGTCCGTCAACCAGATATTTCCGCCCATAGCCACGAAGCTATACGACCAGGGCAGGCTATCCTCCATAAATCAGCTCTACCGCAGAACCACGGTGCTGATCCTTTCACTGAATCTTCCGATAACTGTCTTAATAGCGGTTTACAATCTACACATACTCGAGGTTTTCTCGCCGGAGTACGCAAGGTACGCGTTGATTCTTCCAATTGTAGTTATGGGACAGTTTACTGCAAGTACTATTGGTAGCGTCGGGCTCCTGCTCTCCATGACTGACAACCAGAGAGTGAAGTCGCTCATGCAGTTCTTCCTTACTTTAATCATACTTGGAATCACGACTTTCATGACAATTGAATACGGCCTTCTAGGGCTGGCAATTGCCTACACTGCTTCCTACATTTTAAACAACGTGGCGGAACTCTTTCTGCTCTACCTGAGGGAGGGTATGCAGCCTTTCAGTCTGAGGCACCTTAAAGTATTTTCACTGGGCGCTGTTATGACTCTTACAATATTTAGGCTGTTCAGAATTATGCCCCTGAAACTTTCACTGACTGCGAATTTTCTTGTTCTGCTTCTCTACTCAGTGTCGGTATGGAGGATATTCGACGAGGTTGACAGAGAAGTGCTCAGGGCACTTTTAACCGATTTAAACTGAGCCTCAAAGAACTTATCTTTTCTTTATTCTCTTTATCAGCTTCTTGGTTCCGCAGAAGCAAGTGAAGTAGTTGAATATGAATCCTGTTGCTGCGAGGCCAAGGGCTGCCGAAAGGTAGAAGTTGCCGGTCTCGGAGTAAACGATTACTGAAACTGTGGCAAGGCTCAGGCCGATGATCAGTCTCCTCTTTCTCTCTTTCTCGCTGAGGTTTTGTTCCATAAAACTAAATTGTAGCATCCACAATTTTAAGCTATGGCGGGAGATCATCCTTCGAAGATTGAGCTTGAGGATGCAAAGGTTTACGTCCAAAGGAAAGATAAGGAGTCCGGATCGCAGAACATCCACATAGATGTGGAGCACGAGGAACTCAACGAGATAATCGAGTCCGGGGAAAACTCTTTCGTGGGAGGCAAGAAGGGAGGGGTTTTCATAGGCCTCAAGAACCAGATGATCGAAAGAGCGAAGAATTTTGTCGAGGAAAAAGATTAAAGTCTGTAAATTCAGGGAAAAGCATGGAGAGCTATATAGAAGAGTTCCAGGGAGACCATGAGAAAAATTCTGATCTTGTAATCACAGTGGATGGAAAGGCTGGAGCCGGGAAGGGAAAACTTGGAGAACAGATAGCTGGGGTTCTTGAGCTGGAGCATTTTTCTGCGAGCGATGTTTTTTACAGCGTGGCAGAGGAGAGAGGTTTGGAGGATTTTGAGCTCTCTGATGAGGCGGAGAAGGAGGTCGATCTTGCTGTCGACAGGAGGACGCTTGAGAGAGGTCTGGAGCAGGACTGTGTTATAGATGGTAGATTGACCGGCTGGGTGCTCGGAAGCAACGCAGATTTAAGGATCAAGGTGGTCGCGGATGAGGAAGAGAGGGCAAGGAGGCTGGCGGAGAGAGAGGATATGGATGCTGTTGAGGCGAGGCAAATAGTGGAGAAGAGAGATTCAAGGGATGAGGAAAGATACATGGACTACTACGGGATAAGTCTGGAAGATGATGAAATCTACGATCTGGTGATCGACAATACTGATATGAACCTTGAGGAACAGGCAGAGTTTATGAGACAAAAGCTCGAAAAGCGTTTCCCGGAAAGGTCCTGATGTACGAGATTCTTTCACACACTGCGGATGAAAAGTTCAGGGCGGAAGGAAAGTCGCTGGAGGAAGCTTTCTCCAGATCTGTAGAGGCTTTTGCGGAAATTGTAGGTGCAGATCCTGATGCTGGGGAGTACAGGCACAGTCTAAATATTGAATCGGAGAAGCTTGAATCGCTGCTTTTCGATTTCCTCGATAGGTTAATCTTCCTCCAGGAGACAGAGGGAGTAGTCGTTTGCCATGCAGAAGATATCGAGATAGAGGAGATGCAAAGCGGCCATTCTCTGGAGGCAACAGTCTGGGCTGATCCGATAACGGAGGGAGCAAGCTATCAGGATGTAAAGGCCCCGACATACAACGAGATGAAGGTTGATTACGAGAAAGGAGAGGGATGGATAATAGAAGCAGTTCTGGATATATAGATAGAATAAAGCTTTCAAGTGAAACAATTACTGTATATCTGGAGCTTAATCTTTTGTTAAGAAGATGAGAATGTCAATCCTAATTTTGGGAACCCTGCTGCTTCTCGCAGGAGTGTTTGGCTATCTTCACTCCGAACAGAAGCAGGGCGCAGTCGAACAGGCCGAAGATGTATTATCAGGCGATGGCACCAACTACAACTTTAATTCCATCAGTACAGCAGGTATTGTGGCTGGTATAGTTCTGGTGGTGGCAGGTCTTATGCCGGAGCAGTGGTATGGGAGGGATAGAACATAGAGCAATTTTCTATAAAACTTCCCGCCCAATATTAGTCGTATGCAGCTGGAGAAAGTATCTGACAATATCTACGAGATTCCGCAGGATGAAGAGATGAACGTCCCGGCGAGGGTATACGCTTCAGAAGAGCTTCTGGAGGAGATAAAAGATGATGATACACTGGAGCAGGTAAGGAACATGGCTGCACTTCCAGGAATCCAGGAGTACTCTATCGTTATGCCCGACGGCCACCAGGGCTACGGCTTTCCAATAGGAGGCTTAGCAGCTTTTGACGCAGAAAATGGAATCATAAGCCCTGGTGGAATCGGCTTCGACGTGAATTGCGGCGTGAGAGTCCTTAAAACCGATTTAACCGCGGATGACATCCAGGGAAGAGAGCAGCAGCTCGCAAACATCCTCTACAGCAAGATACCTGTCGGTCTGGGCAAGGGAGGTTATCTTGAGACTGACAAGGAAGATCTCAGAGACATACTTGATAGAGGAATGGAGTGGATGCTCGATCAGGGAGAAGCTAAGGAAGCAGATCTTGAAAGGTGCGAGGAGAACGGAAGACTTCCCGGCGACCACCGGAAAGTTCCAGATGACGCGATTGAGAGAGGTCTGAACCAGGTCGGATCTCTCGGCTCTGGAAACCACTTCCTTGAGGTCCAGGTTGTTTCGAATATTTTCGATGAAGAAGTCGCTGAAGCTTACGGTCTCGAAGAGAGGCAGGTAGTCGTGATGGTTCACTCGGGTTCAAGAGGACTCGGACACGAGACATGCACCAAATACCTGAGAAGATTCGAGCAGGAGTACCCCGAGATAGTCGACGCTATACCGGAGAAGAACCTGATATACGCGCCTATAGAAGACGAAGCAGCGCAGGATTACAAGAAAGCGATGTACGCCGCTGCCAATTACGCGTGGTGCAACAGACAGGCGATCACACAGGGGGTGAGAGAGTGCCTAAATACGATATTTAACTCGCCGGAGGTCGAGATGGTGTATGACGTGTGCCACAACATAGCCAAGGAGGAAATCCACGAGATCGATGGGAAGGAAAGAGAGGTGATAGTCCACAGGAAGGGAGCCACAAGGGCGATGCCTGTGGGAAGAGAAGAAGTACCGGATGTATACTCGGAGGTCGGGCAGCCGGTGCTGATCCCCGGCAGCATGGGAACCTCGAGCTATATACTCTCGGGAGGAGAGAAATCCCCGGAAATCTCATTCGGTTCTACAGCTCATGGAGCGGGAAGACTGATGTCGAGGACGCAGGCGAAGCAGGATTACTGGGGGGAGGACGTCCAGAACGAGCTTGAGAGAGAGGGAATACTTGTGAAGGCAGCTTCAGGCTCTACCATCGCAGAAGAGGCTCCTGGCGTCTACAAGGATATTGACGAGGTAATTAATGTTAGCGACGAGCTCGGAATAGGAGAGAAAGTCGCCCAGATGCGGCCTGTAGTAAACATCAAGGGCTGAACTCGTCAGGTATTCTATTATTTTATTTTAGACGGGAGAATTCTTTCATAATTTTTAATATTTGAAAAGAAATATGCGGGTTAGAAGATAGAAAAAAGTTTAAAAATCTATAATATAATTGAAAAATATGTCAGAAAACCAGGATACTTCGAAGACTTCACAAAGTTCTCAAAACCAGGATGAGAACAGCAAAAACAGGCCTCCTCTGTTCCAGAATAGGGATCAGTCTGTGACCGGCTGGATCGATGAGGACAGGAACGGCGACTACTTCCTGAGGCTGAGACTGCCGCTTGGACTGGGCTCGATTCCCATCTTCCTGAACGATGCGGAATACGAGGAGGCGCAGGACGGCTTCAACGAGCTGGTTGAGAAAAGAGTGAAGCAGTAACCAGCTCATTTCTTCATTTCTTCTTTCCTCGGTGTCAACCCCTTTATAAAAATTCACAGTCATTCCGTTGTTACCCTCGACCGTTCTCGGGGGACAAGCCTCTGCGTGTTACGCTACGCAAATGCACGAAACTCTTAGTAGTTCGTGCTTAAAGCAGACATCCGGAGGGAAGTCTGCGAACGCAATCACCAGCTCCGCTGGTGGCCTCGAGCGGCATGAAGGAGGCCTCTGGAACAGTATTCAGATTGAGGTATCACGATGCCACAGATAAACAGACCTAGAAGCGGATCGCTGGGGTTCAAGCCAAAGGTAAGGGCCGACCGGATCTACCCGGATATTGACAACTGGGAGGACACCGAAGAGAAAAAGCCTCTCGGTTTCGCGGGCTACAAGGTCGGGATGACGAGAGTCCTTATGATCGACGATACTGAAGGCGCGACGAAGGGGCAGGAAGTGGCTGAAGCCGTAACCATACTTGAAGCTCCTCCGCTGAGAGTTTACGGTGCGAGGTTCTATACCTATGATCCCAACACCGGAAAACAGGTTTTCACGGAGGCCTGGACTGAGAGTCCTGCTCCAGAATTACAGAGAGCCGTCGATGTTCCGAAAGAAGGTAACCTTCACAACATGGAAAAGGCGAAAGAGAACTCAGAGCATATTACGGATGTTAGACTGCTTGTTCACACGCAGCCACAGGAGTCAGGAATCTCTAAGAAAAAGGCGGAGAATTTTGAGGTAGGCCTGGGAGGCTCAGTCGAGGAACAACTGGAGTACGCTGAAGAGATGGTTGGAAAGCAGGTCGAGTTCTCCGATGTATTCGAAGAAGGAGACTACTCTGATGTAGTCGCGGTTACCAAGGGAAAGGGAACTGAAGGACCGGTCCAGAGGTACGGAGTCAAGAAGCTTGGCCACAAGACCCAGAAGAAGCGGAGAAAAGCGGGAAACGTTGGTCCATGGCATCCAGACACTCTCTCATGGAGGGTGCCACTTCCCGGTCAGGAAGGTTTCAACAATCGAACCGAGATAAACAAGAGGATACTCGATTATGGGGATGCTGAAGAGGTGCAGAGGGAAGGAGGGTTCAAGAACTACGGAGAAATCGAATCGAACTATATTCTAGTTAAGGGATCCGTTCCCGGAGCCACGAAAAGGCTGGTCAGGCTGAGAACCGCTTTAAGGAAAGACGAAAAACCAGGAAAACCTGAAATCACGCACATCAATAGATAGAGGTTATAAAAATGAAAGAGATGCCATCCCAGTTCGATGAAAGAGTGAGGCCGGACATAATCAAGAGAGCCGTGCTTTCGATCCAGTCGAAGAACAGACAGCAGTACGGAACCGATCCGGAAGCCGGCAATCGACATGTCACCTACTGGAAGAAGCGAAACAACGCGTACAGAGGCCAGAAGGGAAGAGGCCAGTCAAGGACGCCGAGAAAGATTATGCTGAGAAGGGGAAGTCAGATCTTCGGCAGAGGTGCTGAAGCTCCGAACACTAAAGGCGGTAGAGTTGCTCATCCCCCAAAAGCGGAGAAAGAGTTTGAGGAAGATATAAACGACAGGGAGAGGAGGAAGGCGATCAGGTCAGCGCTCTCTGCTTCTCTCGAAGAAAACTATGTGTCGGAGAGACATGACTACGATGGTGAGCTTCCTATAGTCGAAGACGGAATAGAGTCAATCGAAAAGACACAGGAACTGAAGAAAACGCTTGAGGAACTCGGACTGGAAGAGGAGCTGGAGAGATGTTCAGAAAAGAAGGTTAGAGCAGGAAAGGGAACTTCAAGAGGAAGAAAGTACAGGCGGAAGGTCGGCCCGCTTGTCGTAGTTGCGGAAGATGAAGGAGTGATGAACGCGGGAAGCAACATTCCGGGAGTCGAGGTCTCAAGAGTTGATCAGCTTAATGCTGAAAAGCTAGCACCTGGAACCCAGCCCGGAAGACTGATTGTATGGAGTGAAAAAGCTGTAGAAAAACTTGAGGAAGAGGCAATTTACGAATGAGGTTGAACAGTTAATGGAAGAGCAGAGAGCCTGGGACGTAATACAGAATCCGCACATGACGGAGCAGGCGATGGACCAGGTGGACATGGAGAACAAGCTTGTATTGATGGTCAATCTGGAGAGCGACAAGAACCAGGTGAAGGACGCGGTTGAAACCCTGTTCGATGTCACGGTTAAAAAAGTAAACACGACAATAACGCCACAGGCCAAGAAAAAGGCGTTTGTCAGGCTTTCAGAAGCCGACGACGCGATGGATGTGGCCACCAAGATGGGAATGATGTAAAAATGAGAGAAAATACTATGATCTCAAAATCAAAAAGAAACCCGGAAGCCGCTGGAGCAGAGCGGAATGCGGCTTGAGATGATCAAACTCGAAACTCCAGAAGGAGTTTCTGCGTTGCAGAAATTCCAAAGGAATTTCGAACTCTCTAGGTGAGTTTGATGGGATCACCAATCAGACCGCAGAGAAGAGGAAAAGGTTCGCCGAACTACAGGGCGAATACGCACCACGGCAGAGGCGATGTTGAGACGAAGAATGCCGAACTTAAAGGCACAGTTGTAGATATACAGCACGATCCCTCCAGGACTGCTCCTGTCGCTGTCGTAGAATTCGAGGACGGGGAGGAGAGAAATATTCTGGCGCCGGAGAACCTCTCAGTTGGAGAAGAGATCGAGATCGGTGTTTCAGCTGAGATAAAGGAGGGCAACACTCTACCGCTCGGAGAGATACCGGAAGGAGTACCGATCCACAATATCGAGCTCCAGCCAAATGATGGTGGAAAACTTGTCAGGGCTTCCGGAACATATGCTTTTGTAGTAACACAGGAAAAGAATGGAGTAAGAATCAGTCTACCTAGCAAGGAGTTCAAGAAGCTGGATACCGAGTGTAGAGCAACGATTGGAAAAGTCGCGGCGGGAGGAAGAAAGGACAAACCGTTCGTGAAGGCAGGAAACAGGCATCACGCGATGAAGGCGAAAGGAAAGCCTTACCCGAAGGTTTCAGCGGTCGCGATGAACGCGGTCGACCATCCATTTGGTGGTTCTGCAAAGCCTGGACAGCCCAAGACCACCTCACGACATGCCTCGCCGGGCAGCAAGGTTGGAAGTATTGCGGCGAAGAGAACAGGAGACAAGGAGGGCAGTGAATAATGGCTGATAACGAGGAGTTCACGTACAGGGGGAAGAAAATGGACGAACTGCAGCAGATGAACCTGAATCAGTTCTCAGAGCTTCTTGACGCCAGAGGCAGGAGAAAGATACAGAGAGGACTGAGAGACAACGAAAAGAAAATACTGAAGGACCTGGACGATAATGATCGTGTGAGAACCCACGAGAGAAACATGATAATAGTGCCGAAGATGGTAGGGAAGACGATCGAAGTGTACAACGGTCAGAGGTTTATCGAAGTTGAAGTGAACGAGGAAATGCTCGGTCACTACCTAGGAGAGTTCGCAAAAACCAGGAAAGAGGTCTCGCACAGCGCTCCCGGACTCGGGGCGACGAGATCTTCACAGCACGTGCCTCTGAAGTAGGTGCTTGATCATGCCAATCCAGACCGAACCTCACCAGGCTAAGGCTGTTGGAAAGAACCTGAGAGTTTCATGGAAAGACTGTACAGAGATCGGTCGCTTCATCAAGGATGACGAGATAGAGAAAGCAAAGTCGAAGCTTGAGAGAGTGATCGAGAAGGATCTGCCTGTTCCATACACCAAGTTTGACTCTGACGTCGGTCACAAGCCGGGACAGGGGTCTGCAAGGTATCCTGTAAAGGCCTCGGAGGAGATCCTGAGCCTTCTTGAGCAGGCGGAAAGCAACGCGGAGAATGAAGGTCTGAACCTGGGAAACATGAAAGTTGGAAAAGTTATCACGAATCAGGGTCCAAGCATCAGAACTCCGAAAAGGCACAGGGGACGCGAAGTCAAAAGCGCACACGTAAAAATAATCGTAGAGGAGAAATAGATACTATGCAGACAAAACCAGAAAAAGATCCAAAAACTGCTGAAGGCGGAAGCCGGGACGCAACTTGGCATGATCGAAGTTTGTGAAGTTCGATGCAGAAGAGAGAATTTATAGAGAAAGGCGCAAGGAAGGTAAGACTCCACGAATACCTGAAGGATGAACTGGAGGGAGCTGGTTACTCTCACGCCGATATCGAGAGAACGCCTACTTCCACAAAACTTGTAATTCACGCGCAGAGGCCGGGACTGGTCATCGGTAGAGGTGGGTCGAGGATCAAGGAACTGACTGAAAAGACCGAGAGAGAGTTCGACTTTGAGAACCCCCAGATCGAAGTAAACGAGATTGAAGAACCGGATGCCGACGCGAATATTGTCGCAGAGGCAATGGCCTCATGGCTTGAGAAGGGAGGGCAGCCCAAGAGAGTGGGTTACACCTACCTGCGGAGGATCAAGGAAGCAGGCGTTCCCGGGGCGGAGATCGAGATCTCAGGCAAGCTGAGCGGAAATCGTGGAAGAACGGAGAAGTTCTCCTTCGGTTACGTCAAAATCTGTGGCGACACAGCGAAGCAGAACGTTGACAGGGGATACGAACTGGCTAGGACAAAACCTGGTGCGATCGGAGTGAAAGTAAGGCTTATGGAGGAGATGCCGGAGTTCATGCACCGCGATGTTGACGTGGAGGATGAGCTTTTCCATGAAACTTTGGAGGATGAGGAAGCCGCGGAGAAGCCGGAAAGAATTGCGAAGATAATTGAAGAGGCGGAGAATATGACTGCCGCGGAGATTGAAAGAGCGGTAGAGGAGCTAGAGGAAATCAATACCTCTGATATTTCGAAGGATGAAGTCAGGGAGGTATTTGAGGAAGGAGGAATCGAGACTGAATCGGAAGACAAAGATACTGAAGATGAAACTGAGGAATCAGAGGATGCAGAAGAAGCGGAGGAGGATGATGTAGATGAGGAGACAGGAACTGGCTCTGGAAGTTCTGCGGATTATGAAGAAATTGTATCGGGAACGATCAGTGATGCGAAAGAAATGCTGGAAGAGCTTGAAGATCCCGACTATGAACAGGCGCTTGAATCTGAGAAAGATAACAAGGAGCGGAAAACCTTCATAGAATGGCTTGAAAATAAGAAAGAATAAAAGCGAGCTTGAATGGTGTTTAACTGTGGCGATACTTACGGCTGACGAGATTCGGGACATGAATGAACCAGATCTTAAGGAAAAGATGAACGACCTCAAAAAGGAGATTGTAGAGGAGAGAGGCCAGATAGAGACCGGGGGCTTCGCTGAGAACCCTGGCAGGATAGGCGAAATGAAGAAAACCATTGCAAGGATCAAAACTGTTCTCAACGAGAATTAAAGATACTAAAATGTCTGATACCTGTTCTAAATGCGGTATGCCTCAAGACCTGTGCGTCTGCGACGACATCGCACGGGACGAACAGACAATCACTGTAAAAATTGACACTCGAAGCTTCGGCAAGGAGATGACCGTCGTCGAAGGTCTCTCTGAAGATGTTGACCTTGATGAATTAAGCTCAACTCTGAAGTCGAAACTGGCCTGTGGTGGAACCGCCAAGAACGGCCAGATACAGCTGCAGGGAGATCACACCAGGAGGATCAAGGAAGTCCTCGGTGCCGAGGGATTCTCCGAGGAACAGATAGAGGTCCAGAACTGAGTGATTACTGGTTTAAAATTTTTTACCTGGTTGTAGAATTATAATGAGAGAGTTAGAAGCGAAGACTTCACGGGATTTAGATGGAATAAGAGATGACTTATCTGAGGGGCTTCAGGATCCGGATATGGCAAATGTCGATACTTCAGGAGTACCGCCTGTAGATGAAGTAGAAGAAGGTGAAAATGAAACATTAGTGATATACGAAGGCACGTCCGCTCTCAGGTATTTTTCGGAAAATAATGGATTGGGGATCAAAACAATTGAAGTTACACCGCAGGGAGATGAGGTAGTTGGAAGTTTCATCCTGACTCCGGGAAAGGCAGTTATAGTAGATTTACCTGAAGAATCGGCTGGAGATCCACACTCTGCAGTTTCCCAATACATCAATAAAGTCTACAGTGAGAGCGGATACCTAGAAAACTCTGGTGATCCAGATACAGAAGGTGTGGCAGATGTAGTAACTAGAGCCACCTACGGAGTAATGGGAGATAAGGGTATAGGTCCGTAGAGATGGCTATAAATCCCGATAACCTTCCCCGACACGAACTTATAGGACTCCATGCAGAGGTTATCGAGTCTTCCGATGAGAGCCAGGTAGGAATTTCTGGCGAAGTTGAAGACGAGACAAGGTCTATGCTGGAGATCGATGGAAAGAAAGTGGAGAAGAAGATCTCAGTTTTTCTATTCGAGCTCCCGGATGGAACTGAAGTGGAGCTGGACGGCAAACTGATCGACGAAAGACCGGAGGACAGGATCGACCAGAGCCTCCCGGGTAAATGGGAGTACGTGGATTGAGCTAAAGATTCTTAAGAGAAAAATTCTAAGATTTCAGGTAGCTCTGTATAACCCGCGCTCACGTTGAAGTGGTTGTATCCTTCGTAAATGTTTAATTTAGCTTCCAGTTTCTCCTCCAGCTCGTCCGCTTTCTCTCTATCCACGTAAGGATCGTTAGTTGAATGCATCAGGATAAACTCTTCAGCATTTCCTCGAATTTTATCCCAATCAAACTTTCTACCGGCTATATCCTCATTGACTTCGTCAATATATTCGTCTCCGATCTTGCCTACAAATCCGGCCACGAATATCGCTTTCTCAACCTCGAAACCTTCCTGGAGCAGGTGAAGAATAAAAGGACATCCAAGACTGTGGCCCACAACTATAGAATTCCTGTTCAACTCTTCCTCGTACTCTTTGAAAACATCCATCCAGTTTTCCAGGGTCTGGTCTTCCGGGGTTGGGAAATCTGGCACGATTACCTCATAACCTTTCTCTTCCAGCTTGTCCTTCAACCACGGAAACCAGTTATCTTCAGGACTCCCCTCAAATCCGTGGATTAAGAAGACGTTCTTTGATGACATGTAAGAACTTTAGTCTTGAATATTGAAAAGCCAATAAGAGATGATTTATCAGAATCCCGGTTCAAATCCGGGTCTTCGAAAATCCGTGGAATTTTCTGTAGTCAAGAAAACTCTACCGAGTTTTCGGACTGCCAATTGCATATCTACACAATTTAGAGGGATGTGGGAAATTCCGAATTAATCTTGAATTCTTAATCCGTTTCCAAGGCTCCCTCTTAATTGTTTCTTTTGATCCATTATTTTTTGACGGATACTTTCTTCCTCAAAATACACAAAACAGGGAATCCCTCCGTCTAGCCATAAAACATGTTCATAACTGCCATACATACCTATCCTATCTGCAAACTTCCAGGCAAAATATATCGCGTTTGATTCCTGAAACCTCCAAGGCTGAAAGTAGAAATTTACATTTTGATTAGAGTAGGCATCCATTTTAGATTTATAGCAATCTCCCGATACACAATTATCAGGTGCCAAATCCAGATTTACTGTTTCGAACGGCCCTTTGGCACTTCCTGAAGGACTTTGATAGAAGGCCTTTATATCCTGATATTGATCTTTGACTTTTTGGTTAGTTTCTCGGTCTAAATCAATAAATGTTATTTTATCATAATTTCTCTTGTTTAGAGGTTTTTTGCCCAGAAATAAACGGCCTTCTTCATTTAAATACGTTGCGTACTCGCCTTCAGAAAAAGTCCTAGTGGCTTTCTTGAAATATCCTTCGTGGCTTCCTATTTCCCATGCGGCAAAAATTCCTTCCGGTTTCCAGAATTGAAGTTTTACATTTATTTCTTCTCCATTAATGGCGCCATTCAAGCTTACTACTTCGCTCTTCTCTTTGTCTCCGGCAATAATATCTTCCATGAAGATAAATTCAATTTGAACCTGTAAAATTTTTCCCCGCAGTTCTGGAGGCTTCCAATTGCATATCTATTGAATCTAGATCCTGCCTGAATGAATTTAGTCATAAAGTCTGTTTATAAAGATTATTTTCTATTTGTGTCACATCAGTGAACCGCTTGAAGTCGTCTGACTGGGGAGGTCTATTGTCTGGATCTCTTAAGAAAGGCGATACTCGGGCGGCATTGGGAAAACCTCTGTTTTTCTCAGCGCCCGTGGTGCGGTTTAAAAGAGTTTGATACGCGTTCACGCTTTATCGAGGTGCAAAAGTCTTGTCAGAACAGAAAACCACTGAGCTAGAATTCCCTACCAGAGGCAGCTCTTTCACGGGCAAAGTAATCTCTACCAAGATGGAGAAGTCCGCGACTGTGAGGTGGGAGCACAGCCAGAAAGTTCCGAAGTACGAGAGGTACGAGAGGAGGAATACCAAGATCACAACGCATGTACCGGAAGATCTTGAGGTTGAGGAAGGAGATTTCGTGAAAGTTGAGGAGACAAGACCTATCTCTAAAACCAAGAGCTCGGTTATAACCGAAGTTGTAGAGGGAGATGAAGAATGAAACCGATAGGATCAGACATTACTAGAACCCTTGACATCGGAGCGGAACTGACCTGCGCCGACAACTCGGGAGCGAAAAAACTGGAGATAATCGGAGTGCAGTCGAAGAAAGGAAGGAGAAGCAGGAGAAACTCCGCAGGTATAGCAGACAAGGTCATGGTAAAGATACTCAGAGGAGACCAGGAGGTCAAGAACCAGGTACACGAGGCGGTCATTGTCCGGCAGAGAAAAGAGTTCCAGAGGCCAGATGGACTGACTGTAAAGTTCGATGACAACGCCGCAGTACTGGTCGAAGAGACAGGTCTTCCAAAAGGAAACGTTACAAGAGGACCGATCGCAAAGGAGGTAGTCCAGAGGTACTCTCCGATCGGCAAAATCGCTTCACAGGTGGTATGATGATGAAAATCGAAGATTTTCGGAATAGCAGAAAACCCGGGGTTTTCAAATGACGCAGAGAACTGAGGACTGGAGCAGCGACTGGAATTCGAGCACCAACCCCTCGAAGCAGAGGAAGTACAGGCAGAACGCCCCGCTTCACGTAAAGGATAGGCTGGTCTCCGCGAACCTTTCAAATGAGCTTAGAGAAGAACTCGGGACAAGGAACATCAGGGTCAGGACGGGAGATCGTGCGAAAGTTGTCAGAGGCGACGACAGGGGTTCCGAGGGTATTGTAAACAGTATCGACAGGGAGGAAGAAGTTGTATACATTGATGGTATTGAGAGGGAAAGAGCCGATGGATCTAAGCAACAGAAAGCTCTCAGGCCTTCGAACCTTCAGCTCGTGGCCCTGAATGTTGAAAACACGGACAGGATTGAGAAGTATGACGTGGAAGACATCGCCTCTATAGAGGTCGACGAGGAAGAACTGGAAGAGGCTCTCGAGGAAGACGAGGAGGAAGAGATGATGGAGCAGATGCAGGGAGGAGAGTCAGGGGCTCACGAAGAGTACGAAGAGGAGGAAGAAGTTGAAGATAAAGCAGAGGAATCAAGGGATGTAGAAGAAGCAGATGAAGATGTGGATGAAGAGACGGAAACTGAACCTAGGACTTCGGTAGATTACGAGGATATAGTCTCCGGCACCATCAGTGATGCAAAGGATCAGCTTGCTGAAATGGAGGATGTTGATTATGAAGAGGTACTTGAGGCCGAAAAATCCAACAAGAACAGGACTACTTTCATAGACTGGCTTGAAAACCAGGTTGAGGATAAAGAATGACGCACCAGAAAAGACTTCCCGCACCAAAGCATTACCCGATAGAGAGGAAGGAGACGAAGTATGTCTCCACGATAAAAGGCTCAAGGAGCAGTGAGGATGCGATACCCGCAGTTGTGCTTTTAAGAGATGTACTGGGATACGCTGACACGGAGAAAGAAGCGAAAGAGATAGTCAGGAACGGCGATATGGAGAGAAACGGTGACAGGATCAGGGATATCAAGGAGGGAATAGGCATCATGGATGTAGTCAAAATCCTGGAGAAGGAGGAAAAGTACAGGACTGTAAGAAGAGGAAAATACCTTGAGTTTGTTCCGGTTGAGGATAGCAGGGTCGCGGCCAAGATCACAGGCAAGGACTCCCGGGGAGAAGAATACGTTTACAGGCTTCATTCAGGTGAAAACTACAGGACCGGGGACGAGTACTCTACGGGCAACACCCTAGTGTTCGACGGTTCTGTAAAAGAAGTAGAGCTAAAGGAAGGCGCAGAGGTACTGGTTATTAGGGGAAGGCATGCCGGAGAGGTCGCGGAAGTAGTTGAAATGGAAGATGAAGGTATAGGCAGGGACGCCATAATCGAAAACGAGCAGGAGATTGAGATCGGAACCGAAAACCTGATCGCGATAGAGGATCTGAAGGTGATCGGCGATGAATGAAATGAAGCAGATCAGGATCGGCAAGGTGACTGTGAATGTAGGTGTAGGAGATGTAGGAGACCAGGTTGACAACGCGATCGACCTGCTGGAAAATATTACAGGAAAACAGGCAGTGAAGACGGAATCTGTCGAGGCAGCGAAGACTTTCGGTAAGAGATCGGGCCTTAAGCTCGGTGCCAAAGTGACTCTGAGAGGAAAGGAGGCGGAAGAGTTCCTTGAAAAGGTTCTTCCCGCAGCTGACAATCTTGAAGAAAACGCGTTCGATGAGAACGGCAACTTTGGGTTCGGTATCTCGGAGTATATTGATGTTCCGGGAGTCGAGTACGACTCCGATATCGGCATGATGGGATTCGAGGTTGCTGTTAACCTCGAGAGGCCGGGCTACCGTGTAAAGAAGCGGGATCACAAGCCCAGCGAGATAGGAAAAGATCACAGGGTATCGGCTGAGGAGGCAAGAGAATTTGTTGAAGACAGGTTCGATGTGGAGGTGACAGCCTGATGTCATACGAGAAAGTTTTAGAGCAGATCAAGCACAAGAGAGGGAAGAGGGAGAAGTTCGAGAAGAATAATGCTCCCA
>JBDGRK010000031.1:0-9376 GCA_042218075.1 Candidatus Nanohaloarchaea archaeon | reverse complement strand
ACACACGGCTCAAGGTCGAAGGCGGCGGAAACGTTGAAATCCCGAACGGCAACCTGAACATGACTCAGAACAATATTACAGCTCAGGGAGGAGGCAATGAGATGTGTATAGGTGACGAGTGTGCCTGATCGGGGAATTTTCTCAGGTAGGGATGGCCGGATTTTTACTCAGGAACTATTTATTGATGGAACTGGAGCTCCAAAACAGATTTAATTCTTCAAGCCAAATTCTCAGGTATGGCAGATGAAATTGTAGAAACAGAGGGAATAGTGGGTGGAAAGCCCAGGATAGAAGGCACAAGGGTCCAAGTTGAAGATATTGTAGGGTCCTACCGTGACTGGGGCTGGAACATCGAAAGAATAGCATCAGAGTACGATATAGAGGTGCAGAAAGTTCTTGAAGCCCTCAGGTATTACTACGACAATATGGACAGATTTCCTTCAGAAGAAGCCGTCAAGGTGTGATAAATGGCTTTGAAGTTTCTGGCAGATCACAATATTCCCGAGAGTATCGTCTCCCAGCTAGATAGTACAGGAATTGATATAGTATCGGTGAAAAGTTTGAACATGACCGAAGCTAAAGACGAGAAGATTATGGAGAAAGCAATTGAAGAAGAAAGAGTGATACTGACTATAGACAAAGACTTTATCTCAGGCCTGGAAAAAGATTTCAACCACAGAGGCATAATCAAGTTCCGGGAACGATACAGCATAGGAAGAATGATAAGGGATGTCCAGAAGGTAAATTCGTCAATCTCAAAGGAAGAGATGAAGAACTCAGTCGTCTACCTCCCTTGGGAGTGAGCTCTGATGTCGCCTGCTGCCCGATCTTCTCTGGATGTGACCGTGCATAACGAGAATAAGGAGTTTAGAATATACAAGAGCGGAAATGTCAAAATACCAAACGGCAACCTGAACATGACGCAGAACAATATTACTGCACAGAAAGGAGGAAACGAGATGTGTATAGGCGACGAGTGTGCCTGATTTTTTGTATTTGAAATAGTGGTTCAAGTTGAGGCCTTAGTCTGATTGGCTCTGGAATTGTATTGGCGGAAAGAGTAAGGAGGATGCATGGTTATCTTTATGACTTTGTGTAACCTGGTTGTAAATATGGAAGACGAAGACTTCCCCGATAAGGTTTAGGAGAAATGGAGTGAAAAGGAGAGGGAGTTGCATGAAAAGGTTGAACAGATTATTGAGCCTCGGCGATGAGTGTACTTGATGGATTATGCTTTCTGTATAAGTAAATCTATTTTAACTTAATTCAAATTAAGTTAATCAAAAATTATTTAACTCCAAGTTCTCGATAATAGTATTATGACGGGATTCCTGAACAGGGAAGAAGAACTCGAGATGCTAAAAGACAGATATAATTCAGGGGAGAGAGAATTAATAGTGGTCTACGGCAGGAGAAGGGTTGGCAAAAGCGAGTTAGTGAGAGAGTCCCTGAAAGATACTGAAAACGCAGTTTATTATCAGGCCACAGAGTCAACCCCGAGTATACAGCTGGAAAACTTCGCCGAAATAGCAGACAAGAGTTTTCCAGAGATTAAAAAACTGGAGAAAAAATGGGAAACCCTTCTTCAACATCTTGGAGAAAAAGACGCAGTTGTAGTGATAGACGAATTTCCGTTTCTGATCGATTCAGACAGCTCAATCGTTTCAAAATTCCAGAGAGTCTGGGACGAACACCTGAAAGAGACAGGTATGACACTAATCCTCATAGGATCCTCGATCAGCGTGATGGAGGAAAAAGTAATGTCAGGAGGGAGCCCTCTATACGGTCGGAGAACAGGCAGCATCGATCTAAAACCTCTGGATGTAGACGAGATGATGAAGTTCTATCCCATCAATGCAGAGGACGCCGTGAAAGCCTACAGTGTATTCGGTGGAACACCTTACTACCTGGAATCACTGGAAAAGCAAAAAACAGTTGCAGAAAACATCAGGGAACTAATAATGGATTCAGGTGGGAAGCTACACGACGAACCTGAGTTCCTGCTGAAAACTGAACTCGGGAAGCCCGGGAGATACTTCAGTATACTCAAATCCATCGCTTCAGGATATACCACACAGAATGAGATAGCCCAGGCGACCGGGATAGATTCCTCGCAGATAGGAAGCTACCTCTCAAAACTCAGGAAAATAAGGCTTGTAAAAAGAGAGGTTCCCGTTACGGAAGATCCCAAGAAAACCAGAAGAAGCATCTACAGACTCTCTGAACCCCTTTTCAGGTTCTGGTTCAGGTTCATCTACGGAAGACAGGATGAAATCGAACTTTCTGAAAGACCTTTCGAAACCAAGGTAAAACCACAGCTGAACGATTACGTATCTGAAAGCTTTGAAGATATATGCAGGAAGAAGCTTCCGGAAACAGTGGAAGCTGACTACTACAGGATAGGAAGCTGGTGGTATCAAGAAAACGAAATAGATATAGTGGGACTTGCAGAAGCTGAAACCGTACTGGGAGAATGCAAGTATAGGGAAAGAAAGACAGGTATCGAGACACTTGAAAAACTGGAAGAGAAAAAAGAGGCGATCAGGATACCGCAGAGAAGTACTGAAAACATCCAATACGTAATATTCTCGAAAAGCGGATTTAACCAAAACCTCGAGAAAGCGGGGGCGGAGAGAGAAGATCTAACACTTCTTTCAATCAAGGATTTTATAGGTCCTGACAGGGAGAAATGATCGCTAAAAAACCTTTCAAGCAATTAGAACCAGAACAACATCACCGTTCAGGGAGGAGGCACCGAGATGTATAGGCGATGAATGTACATGAAGAGGTAACCGAATAAGATAAAAATCACCAGAACAAACCATAAACACCCAGCGTGATAGTTTGAGCGAAGAAGACTCTAAAGAGAAACTCAGGGAAGTACTCAAGGATGAAGAAGTAGTTGAACAGCTTGAATCGATTATTGAAGAGAAAGTCGAGCAAAGAGTCGAAGAAAGGCTCGAACAGGAGACTTCAAGGAAAGAAACAGAGGAAGAAGAGGATTCCGGTATTTCAAGAAGAAGCTTTCTCAAGAAACTCGGTGCGGGGGCGATCGGGCTGGGAGCACTGTCTCTTTCACCGGCATCAGCTCTGGATATAAGAGACTCAGGAGGACTCGAAGTCTACAGCGGCGGATCAGACTACTTCAAGGTCGACACCAACGGACAGATCCGGGCGGAGACGGACGGCTCTGCGTCGTCGCCTGTGTGGACGTTCGGGAGTGACACGGATTCGGGGATGTTTATTGACTCGGCCACCCTCCCAACCATAGCGAACAACGGAAGTGTTTCCGCCCGCTTCTCGGGTGCAGGCGTAGATTTGGATGGAAACGTCTTGTTTAACGTCGGCGGAACGACGGACGCGGGCTCGGGTGACATCCGTGGCGCGAACGGGATGACGATTCAGACGCGCAACAGCGGAGACTCAGCAGACCTTGGTGTCATACGAACTAACAGTAACGACGACATCGTTCTCGGTTTCAATAGCAACATTGGGGTCATTGGATTCAACGGTAATGTACTCGCTGACATCGGCGGCACGACGGATGCTTCGAGCGGTGCGATCCGGATGGCCAATGACACTGAGATTAGGGCGAGGAACAGCGGTAATAGTGGAGACCTGATAATGATTGATACAGACACTAACGATAATGTAAGAGTAGGTTCAGGGAGTTCGGTCAGCAACGTGGTTATCAACTCCAACGTAGACATGAGCGGGAACACAATAGATAATACTCACAGAATTGGACACAGCGACATTTACATAGACTTCAACGACCACGACTACGCAGAAGTACAAAACGGAGACGGAAACAGAGAACAACTCGTAGCACAAGACCTATTCGTAAGTGAAGACGGAACATGGCTCGGAGACCACATCAGCGCCACCAACCCACACGGAATAGGGCTATCAGACGTATTAAACAACGACAACACAGCAGGACAGGACATACACAGCGTCAACGGAATCATCTTCGCCAACCAAGAACACAGCAACCTCTCCGATAGGGAAATCGGATGGGACGACTCGGAAGGAGGAGGATCGGAAGCAGGCGGACTAATTTTCCAGGACTATAATGGCGATCATGGATGGATAATCTCCAGCCAAGACGGTGTATGGGACATACAGAAAAACGGGAGTGACCAGAACGGAACAATCAACTTCAAGACGTGATCCGGTTATACAAGAGAATTTATTCTGGTAGGATCAATTTTGGTAAGGATTGAAACACCGGCCTACTCCCATACCGTCCGAAATGGGGATGAAATCTCCGACTTTCCGAACAAACCTTCAAGACCTGAAAACGTTTAATACTCCTCGAAGACTTGATTTAGACCATTTTTGTACTTCAGAGCTCCAGAAACCATCATCCGGAAACCGGACATCCAGTAAAGATAGGAAATCACTTCAAAAAGCGTTCAAAACTTGTAGGACAGAATGAATCCGAAATCTGGATGATTACGGTATAGGAAATATGGTTTGTTATTCTTTCAATTTTTGACTGTTTTTTCTCTGGGTTAGAGATATAAGATTTTTGAGTTAAATGAGGTTTTATGGCAGATAGTTTTGAGGATTGGAAAGAGGACTGGGAGGAAAACAGGGATAAGTATGAGTCGGATCAGGAAGAGTTGTTCAGGAAGATAAGAGATAGAAAGAACCTGGAGAAAAGGGTGGAGAAAGCTGTTGAAGAATCGGTAAAGGATCTTTCGAAGAGGATTGCGAACGCAGTCTATCCGGTTTCAGGTTGAAACTTATGCAGGAACTTTTTGCAGACACAAATATTTTTGGAATAGCTGTAGATCCAGAGGATGACAGGAGGAGTGATGTATGGGAAGAACTGGAGAAGGTATCTAATGGCGAGAAGAAGTTGATAACATCCGGTTTGACAATTTCAGAGATCGAGGATAATCCTCACGAAGAGACTAGAGAGAAGGAGATGGATCTACTGGAAATCTTGACTGATGAGAAAGTGGAGTTGTCGGAGGATGTAATCGAGCTTTCCGAGAAACTGGAGAAAGAGGCTGGTATAGGAGTGGTGGATTCACAGATACTGGCTTCCGCTATTCTTAGAGAAGCAGTCTTCTGGACTGGCGACAGAAATTTGATGAACGAACAGAACATAGAAAAGTTACATGATGCTTTAGATAAATTTGATTCAGACCTGGAATTAAATTATAGGATTGAATAAAGACGAAAATTTAACAGGCATGGCGAACTAGCCGTAATTCGTTCATCCTTTTCGCCTTGTGAGAAGGTTTGGCGGAGAACTGTGTCCGACTGAATATAAAGAATTGAATGCCGCCCCCTACGTCCGAAATGAGGATGAAATCTCCGACTTTCCGAACAAACCTTCAAGACCTGAAAACGTTTAATACTCCTCGAAGACTTGCTTTAGACCATTCTTGTATTCCATAGCTCCAGAAACCATCATCCGGAAACTGGACAACCATCAAGAACGGGAATTTACTTCAAAAAGCGTTCAAGAACCGGATGACGGATTGAATCCGAAATGTGGATGATCGGAGAAAGGTATAACAGTGTTATATTTCTACATGGATTCTATTGCCGTCATTGATTTAATTCTTGATAGATAAGTGTTTAATATGAGCCAGGTTTATGAGGGTGTTTCTGCGGATCCTGATGTTATGCACGGGAAACCGGTGATTGAAGGCACAAGAGTACCTGTAGAGGTAGTGATGAACACCCTGGGAGAGGGAGTACCGGTTGAAGAGGTATGCGAAGAATTCAATCTTAAGAGAGAACAGGTTCTTGATGCAATCAACTACGCAGCGGATAGAATCTCCGGTGAGGAGTACAGGGCAATAGAGGCGTAAAAAACTCACAATGAAATTTCTGGTCGATGCAGATCTCCCCAACTCCACAGTAGAACCTTTCAAAGAAGAAGGATTCAAAGCAACACATGTAAGAGAAATAGGACTTGGTAGAGAGGTAGATAGAAATATAGCAGATTACGCAAACTAGGAAAACAGGGTATTAGTGACCAGGGACAGAGACTTCGGAAACCCACTACTGTCCACAAAAGTCAGAGAAGGAGTAATAATACTGAAACTGCACAACTACTCACCTTCAAAACTCAGGAAAAGACTCAGAGAATTCCTTCAAAACATAGAAGAGAAAGAGATCAAGAACTCATTGATAATAGTAGAAAAAGCAAGATACAGGATAAGAGAATATGAATAAACAGCAAATACAACTTATAAGTTCAATTCAAATTTCCAGAAACGTTCAGAAAATTTAAGAAAAACCCCTCCAAGCTCTCCTACCTGTAAAGAAAGCGAATAACCTCAAGAAGCGTTCAAAAACCGGATGACAGACTGAATCCGAGAAATGGATGATCTGGAAAGTATAACAGTGTTATATCAGGTCCAAACTGGAGTCGATTGCCATTATTGATTTAATTCTGTCTCAGCAAGGTTCGTACATGAAACTTTCTGAAACTGAAAAGCAAGTGATTGTTGACAAGCTGGAAGAGGAAGGAGCCACCAAAGTAGAAATCTTCGGATCTTACGCAAGGAATGAGGCAGGAGAGGACAGTGACATCGATATTCTTGTGGAGTTCTCCGATCGCAAAAGCCTGGTGGATACAGCGAGAATTGAAAGAGAACTTTCCAGAGCTTTAGAAATAGATGCTGATCTTGTAACCGAGGACTCTCTAAGCCCTTTGATAGCTGAAAGAATAGAGAATACAGAGGTGCTGATTGCTTGAAAGAGGATGAAGTTTATATCCAGCATATTTTAGATGCAATTGGGAAGATACAAGAATATACAGAAGATATGTCCGAGGAAGAGTTTAATGAAGATTCACTCGTGCAGGACGGTGTAATCCGTCAGATAGAGGTTATAGGAGAGGCCGCAAAACAGCTTTCAAAAGAAAAAAGACAGAAATATGAAGAGATTGAATGGAACGATATCGCAGGAATGAGAGACAAATTGATACACAAATACTTCGGTGTAGACCTAGAACAGGTCTGGGAAACAGTTGAAAAAGACATACCTAAGCTGAAAAAGGCATTGGAAGGCTAATAATATACTAAAATATAATGTAAGAAAAATATTACCTGATCAATTGAAGGCAACAACAATCAATAGGAAGGAAAGACAAATCCTATATCCAAAGTTCAAGGAATAATTAAGGAAAGGATATTTCTTAGCTATACTTAACCGAAGTTTAAGAAGAGATAACTGAGAAATTAGATGATCAAAAGGATATAACAGTGTTATATTAAATAGAATTCTGGGAATAACTGATTTAATTCTTGGAACCTCAATCTATGCTTATGTCTGTCCAGCGTGAGGCTTTCGAAGAGTTTGCGGAAAAAGCGGAGGAAGAGCTTGGAGACTCATTGAGGAAGCTTTTACTTTTCGGTTCCGTGGCTAGAGGTGATGAAAGGGAAGACAGCGATGAAGGCAGTTCTCTATGATCATGGTTTTGATCCGAAGACTCAGAGGTGTTGTATATTTTTTTGCTTTTGAATGATTAAGAGTTAGAAGACTTCTTTATTCCGCTTACAGGGCCATATTATGGGATGAATAGGGTCTCAGTATTTCAGTTGATTATACTTCGTTCCTGTCTTGATTGTTTTGATCTTCAAGATAGGATTTCATCTGTATGCTAAATCCCCTGAACCAGTCCAGGTGCTGTAGGTGCTGGTATACTCTCTCCTGTTTTATCTTAGAGTACTCGTGGGCCAGCACATTTCTGAAACCTGACATTTCGACCATCTTGTCAGCCTTCTCAGAGTCTAGTATTCCTTCCTCTGAAAGTACCTTGAAAAGGTCGCCGTAATCTTCCGGTTCTCTTGAACCTTCTGACGAGACTAGGTGGGATGCCAGGTCGATACTGGTGAATAATTTTCTCGAACCTCCTCTCCACTATGTCCTGAATATCAGGGTCCTCCAGAAATTCTTGTTCTGAAACATCTTTCTTCTCCTCAAGCTTCTGGAGATATTCTTCTATATCGGCCAGCTTTCTGTCGACTCTTTCAGGCGCTACCATAGGAACCACCTTCCAGCCTCTGGTACATTTCCTGCCTAAACTCCCGCCTTAGTGGCTTCAAGTCTTCTTTCAGCTTGAAGAAATTTTTCTCCAGTCGCACACGCTGTTTTTCATCCCCCATTATTATTTTTCCGTCTCTCACCGCCCTGTAACCGATTTCGGGCCGTGTTTCATCCAGGTCTATCAGGTCTACTTTTTCCACACCTGTTTCGCTTGTGATCTCTGCCGTTAATCTGTCCATGATCCTGAATTTCTGTTTCCTTTCAACATTTTCCATGAACTTCACTGCAACATCAATATCGCTCAGGTGTGTTGCCTCTCCTTCAGCCCTTGAACCGAAAAGGATTCCGATTTCAACCGGTTTATCCTCCAGGACTTTTTCGAGCGATTCGATGATTTCCAGATATTTAGATTCTTTCATAAATTTAAATTGAAATCAAAGAGGCTTAAAACTAACCTCTGGGAATCGGAATATGTAGTAAGCACTTTAACCTCGGAAATACAGAGTTTGATCTCAACCTGGAGTGGAATAATTCAGAAACTTTTCAAGCTATCTCAATTTTTGACCGAGTATTATCGCGTTAATAATTATCGTAGTAATGACCTCAGATCGTGGATGCTCATAAATTGGATAATAGATTGATAGAAAGTAGAATTCAGGTTGTTCTCAAAAGCTGGATTCACGGAACAGCTAAAGGAGAAGGCGCAGCAGAAGGATAATTTGGAACTCTACAGCCTGGAAAAGATGAAATCAATATTTGAAACGGCGGAATGAAACTGAATTCATATTAAAATCTAATTTCGACATTTTTCAACTAGTATCCCTCTGCTTCCAGCCCTTCTATTCTTTCGAATTCCTCAATATTACCTGTAATTATTTTTTCCCCATTTTCCAATGCTATTCCTGCGATTAGAGCATCAAGATGGCCTACTCTTCCACCTTTCTCAATTAGTTTTTCCTGTATTTCTACCGCTCTCTTAGCTGACTCTTCTCTCAATTCATGTACAGGTTGGGAACCGAGGATCTGCTTGATTTCCTCTTCTTCCTTTTTGTTGCTTCTCGCCATGCTTATCCAGAGCTCATAGATTGTTGGCGAGCCAAGGGCGTGAGCTTTATTTTGCTTCTCAAGTTTTTCTGCCTTCTTAATTGCATCCTCGTCTTTCTTGAGGAGATCAATGATGAAGGATGTATCTGCTATCATTAGAGAGCCTCTTCTATTTCTTCTGTTCTTTCTTCCATCTCTTCTTCAATCTCTTTCCTTGTTTCTTCCACTTTTTGTTCAATCTCTTCCGCCTTTTCTCTGGAAGTTACATCCGCAAGCTCCGTGAGAGGCCTTCTCGCGCCGATCCTTTCGATCA
>JBDGRK010000030.1:0-3037 GCA_042218075.1 Candidatus Nanohaloarchaea archaeon | reverse complement strand
AGTTGGGGCCGGGAAAGGAAAGGAACTGCTGGACTGCGACTACGAGGCAGAGATAGCGGGTCACTCTGGTGATATGTCGCCACTGAATGCGGGCGCCTGCGGAAACAAGAAGACGGAGAGCCTCGTGACCATGGAAGGAAAGCAGGTGAACTTCGATGCGCTCTCACAGCAGCTTTTCCTGGTCGAGGCTTGCATGAACTACGGCCAGGACGCTCAGAAGGATGCCTCGGGAGCCTCAAAACCGGGTGCTACAAAGGAGAAAAGAAAGATAAGTTCCAGCGGATGCGTTTACGGCGGAATAGTGATGGCGGAGGGAACAGTAGCGGATGTAAGCAAGCTGGGCAAGGGGGACCTGGAGGCAGGTAAAACGCCGGGCGATAGAAAGAGCCCGGACCTAGAGGTCTGTCTTGATCCGGGCTCAAAGCTCGACAATAAATACGACGTGAAATGGGACAATAAGAGAAACGTTAAATCGAAACAGGATCTTGGCGGAAGCTGGTACGATCTAGACGACCAGAGCGTCCAGGGCTACATCAGGAACAACTTCAATCCCAGCGACCATGAAGATTCCCAGAAAAGGATCGAGAGCTTCATGAGGGACAACCCGAACCCAAAACACGAGAAATACAACCCTACCGGGGGAAATACAAAGCCAAGTATAGCCATGGAAGACGACTGCGGGAACGACAGGTTCAGTAAGGGAGATATAGGATGTGAAGATCCTGCCGGTGATTCTTCTTCATCCGAAAACCTTTTCTACAGCTTCTTCGAGACGGTGTTCCAGTGAAACAGAAGATAGTAATCGGAGTTTTGGTAATAATTGCAGGGGGTCTGGCGAATGCGAAGACATACTCCAGCAGTCCTGTTTCTGATTCCTTTAGTGGTGGTTATCTTGGAGATGGAGAGTTTGAGTACAAGGCAGGAGAATTCCAGGTTGAAACGGAAGGAGTCCTGCCCCCGGCGAACGAAAAACTCAAGATCACATCCAGAGCCAGAAAATCCGGCTGGAACGAAATATATTCAGGCTACGAAGGGCCGAAAAATGCCGACGGGTCTTATGACACTTACAATGCCTGGCAACCTGACATTCCGGGTTATTACAAGGTCAAGGCCAATGTAACCCTTTCAAGTACGAAGAAGTATGTTTATGGTTCGACTGAAACGTCAAAAGGTAAATTAAGGGTCTGGAAGGAGGCAAGAGGATTCTGCAACGGCAATTTTTACAGTGATGTGGATGGAAAGATTCAGGAGAATGATTGGCCGCAGTGTACGACATGGTCCGAGAAATGTGGGTGTTGGTCGGCAAGTTTGAATAGGGCGCTCTATGATGGCGGAACAACCCAGAATTGGGGTATAGATTGGGGCGGGACCTGGAATTTGGATGCAAAGAACACGGACAAGTCTTGGAGTTACAGTTACGCCGGCAGCAGTAAAGAGAGAGAAATTTTTGATTTCGTCCACGATGAGATATCACTGGATAGCCCGGATAGTAAGTACGCCACTAGATCGAACACTACAAAGGACACCTATACAGGCAGAGATACTGTTCTTATCCAGAAAGTCAAGGTAGACGGGAAGCGAGGTGACAGGAAGGACAACACTATTATAGAAAGCCTTAATTTCAGGGTTAATGGACAAAAAAAGTTTCGATGTACTCCCTATGAATGTTACAGTAGTGTTTCGGGTGGCGTGAAGATCAATAATTTTTCTGTAAACTATTTCCAGCCGATTGGTAGTACTTTGGTTGATGTTGGTGGTGAGACTTTTACGAGCGGTGTTTCTAGTTTTGGTGGTTTTGAGACTTCTGTGGGTGGTGGTGATTCGGGTAGGTGGATTGATAGTGGGAGGAGTGTGGATCTTGATTTGAATGGTCGTTTTGAGTCTTTGGGTTTTGATGATTCCAGGACTTTGATCGTTTCTGGTTTGTTTAAGGCTTCTAGTCCTCCGGGTGTTAGTCCTGAGGCTTACAGGTTGGTGAATGAGGATACCGGGTCTGTTGTTTTCAAGTTTGATGGGCTTGATTCTAGCGATGATGATTATGTCAGGAGGAGGAAGAAGGTTGATCTTTCGAAGAAGGAGTTTAAGTCTGGTAGTTATCGGTTGGAGGTGAGGAATGACGCAAGTTATCCTGTCGAGTTTGGTGTAAGGGATTTTGAGGTGAGGAATGATGGTTATATTCGTTATAAGCAGCAGGATAGTTACAGTCCGGAATTGGAGCTTGGCAGTAATAGTGTTGAGGTCTTGACTTCTGGTAGTAATGTTTTGGATTATAGTTTTAGTTGGAGTGAGTGTACAAAGGATGAAATTGTCAGTTCAAGGAGTCCGGGAGATGGTAAGGTGGTGAATAGTTTGAGTCCTTCTTTGACTGTTTCTCATGGATGCAGCAGTTATGTGATTGATAGTGTCCGTTTCCGTGATGCTCGTACTGGTACTGTTATCCGTGAGTTCAGTGATGTTTCGAGCGGTAACAGTTTAAGTGTGGGTACGGATCTTTCGGTCGGTGACACTTACTCTTGGTATGTTGAGTTCTGTGATCAGGGCAAGTGTTGGGAATCGGATACTTGGGGTTTCACGGTTGGTGAGAGAAGGGTCTCTGATAGTAAGGTTAGTAGGCAGGAGTTTGGGACGAAGGGTTTGAAGCAGGGTGTCAGGGATGAGGATGGTAATAAGCTGGGAGGTTCTGGTGTTCAGAGGAAGACTGGTTTAACTGGTTTTGTGAATAAGCTGGAGGAGCAGAGCGATCAATTACAGAGTGATGCTGACTCAACACTTGATACTGGTGCTGAGATGTGGAATAACAGTGTGGGAAGTAAAAATAATGCGGATCAGTTTGCAATTACTCCTGGCAGGGATTGGGTTGTATCCAATACAGGAAAACCATATCCTCCGTGGGGGAGTTATTACAGGGATGCTGATGTTGAAAGACCTGGACCTGAAAGCAGCTCGGTTCTGAAAGAATCCAAGGTGTTTGGTAATTCTCTGGCTGTAGTAGCGAGTAGGGATGTCAGGGATGATGTTGATGGAGATGGAAGCAAGG
>JBDGRK010000003.1:0-114753 GCA_042218075.1 Candidatus Nanohaloarchaea archaeon | reverse complement strand
CAGAGGGATGTACTCGATGTTCTGAAGCAGTATGAAGGTTACTTCGATTACTTTGAGAGGATCGGAAGCCTCAGCGATGACTCCAGACCCGACTGTTTCGCGAGGATTTCAAGGGATGGGAAGAAAGAGATATGGGTGATGGATGCAAAGAAGAAAGCTGAGATAGGCGATAAAGATCAAGAAAGGATGGAAAGATATATTGACATGCTGAAGTCAAACCCTATCGACGCCGGCCTGAATATTTCCGAGATCTCCGAGTACTGTTTCAGGGGCATATTCATAACTTCTAAAGAGGCAAGGATTGAAAAATTTGAATCTGTAGGTTTCAGTTCACTCCACCAGTTTCTGCAGAAAGAGCTGGTTTACACCGAGACCGAAAGAGTTGTCAGAGATATATCCAAGATGATGCAGCGTCAGGAGCTTTCGCAGAGCCAGGCCAGGTTGCTGTTCCGCTCACTCAGGCCCTACGAGAGAAGCTATTCGGAGGGGAAAAAACTCCTGGAGGAAATCTGTGGAAAATATATTGGATTCGAGCTGGAGGAGGCGCCGTTTGATTCCCTGGAAAACGAACTGCCAGTAGATGTAATCCTGCGTCACCAGGAGCGGGACGTCTGCTTCCTCTTCGATATTCCCTATTCCTGGAGCGCTGTTAGAGGCGTGGACGATAAAGCCGGTGAAATAAGGAAGCTGGTTGATGAAGAACCTGAGGTATATTATGCCGCCATTAATACCTTTGAGCAGACGGATTCAGATTATGCCATCAGACCTGAGAAAGTCGAGGATAAGATAACTGAGAAGGCAGGTGTGATTTCCCCGGGAGAGATTGCAAAACTATTCGATCCCAAGGTAAGGACGCAGAAGGAATTTTTTGATGGAAAGATAGTGGTGGATTCACCCTCCTCCGAATTCGGTATGGTGGTTAGATCAGAGGGAGATGTCAGGCACAGCATAGAGGTAAACCTACCTGAGGAGGCGCTTGAGCCCCTGAAAAACAGTATAATTAATTCAAGGATCGAGTTTGGTGAGGTTAAAGCGGGAAGGTTCCGGCTCGATATAGAGGTAACCGAGAATCTAGAAGTCAGGATTCCGGGAAAGATGACTTTCCAGGACTTTCGTGACAAGGCAAACGGCATCTACCACTCCTCTGTTAATCCTGTTCTGGGCAGGAAAGTTTCGTCGGGGCATTGATCAGCTCCTGTAATCAACGAACCTCACTCTCAAGTGATTCTCGGTCTCTCCCGACTGGTAGCTCTTCATGACCTGGTGACCTCTTTCATGCACTGGAGCGAGGAGTTTTCCATCATCCTCCATGTGGCTTTTGGCTCTATCAAACTCTTCTTGATCTATCGCGCAGGAGTAGAGGATGCGGTCAAACTCGCTCTTCACCGGTCCCAGTCCAACCCCTCGTATAATCTCTACGTTTTCTCGTCCACTCCCTCCGAAAGTTTGCCTGGATCTTTCAGCCAGTTCTTCCTCTATTTCCACGCCCAATACCTTCTCTGCGATCTCCGACAGTATCGCTGCCTGGTAGCCTGATCCCGAGCCTACCTCAAGTATCCTGCTGGAGTTCTCAGGCTCAAGGATTTCAGTGTTAATCGCGACCATATGCGGCGCGGAAATCGTCTGTCCCTTACCGATTTTTATCGGTCTATCTTCGTAAGCTGCTTCACTGTGCTTTTCCGGAACGTATCTGCTCCTGTCCACATTTCTGAAGGCTTGTTCCACGTTTTCAGACTCGATATAACCCTGCCTCTTCAGGCTTTCGACCATTTCCCGGTTTGAAGCAGTCATGTATTTAATTTTCTGCCTGAGTTAAATCTATTTTATGGATTTCAGACATGAAGAGAGATACAGGGAGCGGAAGAAGCTTGAGTCGATTGTGGACAGGCTTGACAGGGATCTGGACGCCATAATTGTTGAGGGAATCGGCGACAAAAAGGTGATGAAGATGCTTGGATTCACCGGCAAGGTGTTTCTTTCAGCGGAGAGAAAGCTGGAGATGCTTGCAGAGGATGTGGAGAGAGGTGCGGAAAGAGTGGGAGTCATGACCGATTTCGATGAACACGGCAAGCAGCAGAGCAAGAAGATTTCCCAGGTTCTCCAGGACAGAGTTGATGTGATATCTTCTTCGAGGAGGGAGTTCGGCAGACAGCTAACCTCTAATGGACGGAGGACTATTGAAGAGATCAAGCCTCTTTTCAGGTCAAAGAGACAAAAGTTCGTGGACGCTGCGATGGACACTCTTTTCTTTCAGGAATAGTATTTAATTCTAAAGTAACAAATAAATTACATGTCTGGATTCGTGAGGGATTCGACTACCTCTACTTTGGAGATAAGTCACGAACACGAAACAGTTCTGCCTTATGATGGAGAAAATTATCTTGTATCAGGAATCTGGAATGTTGAATGTGTCGACTGGTTTAATGAAAATAAAGAGTATGTATTAGATTTTTCCTTTGAGGAAAATCCTGTTTTCGGTTTTTCTGATGTGCTGGATACAGAGTATCTTGCCAGAATTTGCAGAGATAAAGGATATCCCTATCCGGAAATAGATGAGGAAGAAGGTCTTATTAAATTTCCAACAGATGACCCTAAACCAGATGGAACGTCTATCGAAAGCTATTTCGGTAGCGTTGATGGATTAGAAGATGAGGCAGTTGAGAAGCTCGAAAATGTACTGGGAATTTACAATCAGATAATTCAGGGAAGTGATCCCCAGATTACTGTAAAGTACGAGCCTTTTGAAGAAGTCGAAAGATTTCTCTCTTATACAACAGCAGTTATGGAAGAAATTATTCGCAGAGATGGATGGAAAGCTGAAAAGTACCATCCTGAAATAGTTGAAGATGTTGCTAAAGAAATCGATGAAGAAGCATTAAGAAGCATTATTTCAGAAGATAGTGATCTAAATGTCGATGGAGATGGAGAATACATTCAACATCAGTTAATAGGAAATCAGCCGGCTGAAGAGGGTGTTGTGAGAAGGCGAGTACTCAAAATATCAGACAAGAGAGAAATAGAATTAGATGTTGATCCAGTACTTATTTTCAACGCTGCGATGAGAAGGAGAGAAGATTAATTTTAATTCAAAAATCTCCAAGAGAGCTCTGGTTGTTTTTCAGGGCGCGGGCGTTGAATCCCAGTTCTCTCTTCAGGAAGGAGGCGAATGCCTCGTCGAAGCCATGGTGTGTGTAGACCTTCTCCGGGTCAACCTTTTTCACAACCTCGACTAGATCCTTGAAGTCACAGTGATCCGAAAGCGGAAATGTCTTGTCGTAACCTCCCCGGTACCTGAATGATTCATCCACGGCCCAGCCGGAAAAACCTGCCTTTACACCGTCATGTTTCTCCACCAGTTTCTCTATGTAATCAGACTTCGAGGCCCTGGATGGGCCGATAAATATAGCATTCTTATCGAGCAGATCCTTGTTCTCCCCATACTTTTTTGCCCTGAACTCGAGTCCGGTGTTTGCCTCCACGACCTCGTTCATTCTCCTGACCGCTCCATGAGCGATTATCTCTCTGGCTGTTGCCTCCTGCGCTATTTTCTGGATCTTCTGGGCCTTTCCGAGAGAGTAACCGAACAGGAAAAGCGGTCTACTATCGTTTTCCCTGATCCATTCCCTGATCCTTTCAACCACTTTCTCCTGTTCTGGGAATGTGTAGTTAGGTATGCCGTAGGTCGATTCTATCACCAGTTTTTCCGCACTTACAGGCTTAAATCCCTCCAGGTATAGCCTTTCACTTGTTGAAATATCGCCTGTGTACAGAATTTCATCCTCCACAAGTACAGCTGACGATCCGAGTATATGACCTGCATCGATAAGCTCAATACTTTCCGGAACGTTTCGCTCCGCCTCTATACCGAACCTTTCCTCCAGTATGCTACCTGTCAGTTCCGAGCAGGCGATTACTTCGTCATTTTTCACCGCGTGATCTGCGTGGGCGTGTGAAACCACGAGATGTTCCTCCTGATTCCTTGGTCCATCCGCAACAACTCCGCCACTTCTCTCTATTCTTATCCCGTTGCTGCTCTTTATCATTCCGGTAGTTTTAATACAGGAAGAAATTAATTTAACTTTGTGAAAGAGATGGAAACCAGAATCGAGGTTGACAAGGACAGAATGATTGAGATGTCCAAGCCGCTTTTCTATGGCTTCGTGGTTCTTTCTGCTGTCAGCCTGCTAAAATTTCCATCCTACGCCGGAACACTGCTGGGTGTTGCCATGCTGGCCGCCATAACCCTGATAGCTTCCGGTATTGGAGAGATGCTTGAGGATGACTGGAGCAACTTCATGGAGATAATAGCCATGGTCACTCTTATGAGCGCGATACTGGCAGGATCCTACCTTGCGACCGTTCTCTCCTTCGCCTGACCTGAAGATTGAAGAGTTAAAAGTATGTACGGGTCAATCCAGAATATTCGGGGGAATGGTGTAACCTGGTATCATATCGGACTCCAGGGACTGCCAGGGATCAGTCCGCGATCCGGAACGGTTGCAGAGCAACCGATCTTGGTACTGGAGTTATGAAGGATACTGTCTCGCTTAGCGTGACAGTTTGAGAAGATCTTTGATCTTCGACCTGATGATTAGAACACGGATATGGGCCTTTTATTGGCTGTATCGGAGATATCCGACGATCTGGGTTCAAATCCCAGTTCCCCCAAATTTCTCTCTATTCGGGATTTGATAGCCTCGAGAAAACTCCGGGAGTTTTCGACGGGTTCAAATCCCAGTTCCCCCATCTTTCTTGGGGTGGCGATAGAAACCTGTAATTCCCGAGATTTTCCTGTAGAGTTCTTTCTCTTTCTTAAAATCTATATCTATCTGTTCCCAGCAGTAACTCCTTACCCTCCTAAAATCGTTTATGTCAAAGCACTCATTCTTCGGAATCAGTTCCTCAAGTTCTTGATCATTGCCAATGGTATTTTTCCGCAATTCTTGAACATATTCTGGACTTACATTGTAGTTCCGGGAGTCCGGGCTGCATCTTTCCTTTTCCTCTGTGTCGAATATCCTCGAGAGTCGATCATAGAATCTGTAGTAATCCAGAAACCTGCCGCAATCCTCCAGAGTAATTGAATTACTGTTCTCAATTCGTTTTTCGGTCTCTACTTCGCTCATAAGTTATATTTAAGATTTAAATAGAAAAAATTTTGGTTCACTCAAGTATTCATGACAGATTCGGCACTTGAAAACGAGATAAAGGTTGGAAAAGTGGAAAGAGCTGCAAAGTTCGAGGAGGCAAGAAAACCGGAGATGTTCAAGTTATGGCTGGATCTTGGAAATAGAGAGGTGCAGAGTGCAGCCCAGCTTGGATACAATCATACAGTTGAGGAAGTTGAGGGGCAACAAGTTCTTTGTGTAACGGATCTTGGAGAGGTGAGGATCGCGGGTTTCAAGTCAGAAGTACTGACGCTTGGAGTTCCTGACGAGGACGGAAATCCTGTGCTTGTTTCGCCTGATCAAGAGGTTCCAGTTGGAGGCAATCTCTATTAGTTGATTTATCTTAACTCCCTTATTGCTTCTTCCTCGTATCTTGACAGATTGTATTCATTCCAGAGATCCACAGGTGATTTAGCGAGAATACCGTTGTGATCGATTGCGTCTTCATAATTTTCATCCGCAGCCCGATAACCTGCCAAATGGGCAATTTCGTCCCAAAAGTGGTCTAACTCATCCAGAAATCTTTCAAGGTTCTCATTCCACATTTTCCTTCTAACCTCGGAACAGGATCGGGACTTAATAAATGATGATTCTTCTAAATCCCAGGATTCTAAATCCGGCGGCACAACTTCACCAGCGAAAGCTTCTGCTGCAACAATTCCACCAAGCCTGCCAACGAATTCATCTACGGTACATCCCTTCATATAAATCTCTGTATTGGCCTGAGATATAGTTCTCTTGTATTCACTATAGGTTAAGACTTTTTTATCCGGATAGATTCTATTCGCCAATTCAATGCTTTCTTCAGATAAATTCTTACCCTCCACTATCTCCATCCTGCTCGGTTTGGGAATATCCATGAATTTATTGATAGCTGCTCCAAGTGATTGTCTCAGCCAGTGGACACATTCCTCTCCGGCTACACAGCTAATATTCGATTCATTTATTTCTATAAAGCAATCAGTTTCATCGTACCGTTCATTTACTACAAATTTGTTTGAATTCCCATCATAGAATACGACACTCTCTTCTTCAGGATCTCGATTCTCATCAAATTCTTCAAGTGTCTCAATATCAGGTTCTTCATATATTAGATTCCCAGATTCAACATCGAAAAGCTGCATCAGCACCGGCTTGACTTTCTCAAACTCATCCCTGAAAGACTCAACCGTGACAGACATAATTGTTACTTACCGATAAAATCTTAAGTTTTTGTCAGTCTTTCATGATCCCAAATCCATTGATCAGAGAAAAAAATCCGGCAATAATCCGCTTTATTGTAACTGCATTCCCAATCTTGCGAGATCTGTTCGAGCATACTTTAAGATCGGGATTTATTCAATCCATTTATCTTCAACATCTGGTACATCAAATGGATCTAAAGAAAAATCATGGTACTCTCTACCGCTTTCTCCACTAATTTCAATCCCTGAATCTTCAGGAGAATAATTTCTGGCTATTACCTCTTTTGAAAGTCTCTCAGCATATCTTTCCATTACATCTTCAAGAACTGCATCCATAATTTCTGCATTCTCTGGATTTGTACAATTTGCCAATTCGATAAGATCATATCTCTCATTTGTTTCCCTGTCTTCAAGCCCTCCAACACTATGACTGAAGAACTCTTCAGAATCATTAGCCATCCTCCTTCTGGCTATATCATGTAAGGATCCGATCAAAAGGTCTATTTCTCTTGTATCAGGATCATTCCAAGTTTTTGTTTCCCCGAACTCCTGAAAGTGATATTTTACAGCCTGGTTGCCATCAGAGAACTCTACAAAAATTTGATTAGAGTCCGGTATAAATAGAGATTCCGTACGATCAAAGTCACTCTCATCAAGATCTAAGTCTTTTGATACTTGATAAACGAGCCTGTAAACTCCTTTCTCTTCATCATATTCCGTTCTTTGAAGTTCAGAATTTTGCTTTACAATAGGATCTGGGAAAGGCTTTCCGTCCATAATTATTGTTATATGACTAAAGTAATAAAAAATTGTAACTGCATTCTTGAGGATCCCCAGCAGCTCTAGCATGATAAATTTTATATCTAATCTGTATATGTGAGTACTGAAAGATTAATTGAGAATCGATTCACATACCTGGATGAATGTGAGAGGCTTTATGACGATCGTGGAAGCTACGTAGTGGCTGATTTCTCGGATAATGGGGAGAAGACACTGAACCCGGAGGTTTCAATATTTTCACCGGTACGGATACCGCAGGATTGGAAGTAATAGAACTTTTCAATCTGCACTACCCGGAGAGAGGATCAATCTATTACTCTCCAGATGGAGAGAATTATCTTCCGCTGAATGCTGAAGTCGATGAATCAGAGTTGAATGTTCTCAAGTATATTGGAGACAGCTACGGAGCTCTGTGGAGGAATTATTCAAGCCCTAGATTCCCGGATAAATCCTACACGGTGAGCGTTTTCAGCAATGAGGAAGATTTCAGGTATGAAGCTGATTCCGCAGAGGTAATCGCAGATGTTTTGCCTGAAATAACAGATCTAACCGATGAAGGTGGAGATACGGTGATAAATGATGCAATGACAATGGCACTTATAGACCTGGAAAGATGGGTTTGAAATTATTGATTCTCTAGGTAAATTATACAGATGAAAGATAGGATAAAAGAAATTTTAGATGAAGACTTAGTAGAACATGCTGAGAGTATAGAAGAGATAAGCACTGGTCTGATCCACAAAAGTTTCAGGATTGACATCGCTGATAGTTCTTACATTATCCAGCTTTCGCCTCTCGGTGAGGAAGAGGAAAACAGCGACCTCTCTCACTGCCTCAACTGCTACAGGTATTTCCAGAATTCAGATATTCCAGTTCCTGAGGTATTTACTGAAGAAATAAAGGATTATGGAGACTTCAGCTACATTATAGTTAGAGAAATAAAAGGTGAAAGCCTGAAGAACGATCTTTCACCGGAAAACGTTAGAACTGCGGGAAAGTATCTTGCTAAAATTCACAACTCAAAAAGTTTTGAGACGTCCGGCTGGATAGGATTTGAAAACGAAGGAATCAAGGAATACGGTTTTCCGGATTCCGAAGATTTGAGCGAGAGGATTCTGAAGAAGCTGAGGGAGAAGAAGGAAATCTACCGACGGGAAAGAATGGATTCGGTTGTTGATGCAATTGAAAAGTTCGTGGAGAAGAGAGGAGATGATTTACCAAGAGAATTTACACCGGTTCTGCTGCACAACGATTACACTCCTGACAATCTTCTCTTCAAAAATGGAGAACTGACGGCGGTGCTGGACTGGGATTATGTCTACTCAGGTCACGCCCAGAGAGATCTGGTAAAAGCGGCAAACGGTTTCTGGATGCATGATATCGGCGCGAACTGGGACATCAGAGAGGCACTTTACAATGGATACAGCGAGGTCAGGGAACTGGATGCTTCTTTTGAGAAAAACGAATCTCTATACCGCTTCGATACATTAGTGAGACTGGTGGCTGGTATAATAGAACTAAAAGGAATGGATGAGCGAGAGAAAGAGTTATACGGTGAAGAGATAATGGATGTTTTTTCGAAAATTTAATTCTTTAGTTTAACAGGTATCTGTGGCAACAGAGAACTATCTAGTAATGGATCGTGAGGAATTCAGGAAATCAATGGAGAATGGAATCTATCCTCATATGACCACTTCTAGAGATCAGTATGTGAATCCAGAAAGCGTTGATCACCTGATCTACACAGGTCTCAGGGATTTGCTGGAAAACAAAAGTGGAGAGTTTACAGTTCTTGACATTGGATCTTCTTCCGGTGAGCCGCTTGATGAGGTGGCTAAAAAACTTCAGGAAGAGATCGAATGCAACTCAACCGAACTCGTCCAGTCCAACCTTTCCGATCACCTGATGGTTGTAGCTGATATAGAAATTTAGAAAATTTCCAAGAATCATCTAAGGATCTGGATTTGGACCGGAATCAATAGATATGTAATTGGGAAATTTTTGTATTTCAATCAGAGGATTACTCAATCTTAGAAGCTATTGTAAAGTAACAATGTATAAACAATTTTTTGTTTGTATGAAGATTTATGAGAGACTTTTGTCAGGACGACTTCTCCTTGTCAAAAGACGAATTTGATTTACTTCAAGATGTAACTAATTACCTGGAGAGAAATTATACCGAAAAATACGGCCAAGGACCTATTTTTATTACAGGAAGTAGTGTTTCAGGTGAAAACCCTTCTGATATAGACTTGGTTGTTAAAAGGAAGGCAACTCCGGATCATCCGGCTATAGAAACCAAAAAAGGAGAAGTTGAACTTGATTCTGAGGAAGAAGTTATAGATTCCATGCTGAGGGATCTAAATTCGGAGGATAATAATGAATATGAATTCATAGCTTTGGAGGAGTACGAAGGAAATGAAGACATGGTTTTTGAGGAAACAATACTTAGGACTTCGAGAGATGTTTCACACTATCCTCAAACTCGATATATATTCGTAATTGAGAAAACTCAGTTTGATATTTGTTTCCTACCCTCCACGCCGGATGATAAGTCAATATGTCTTACTGGACCGAATATTTATCGATAAATGAGAAATTAACAATTGTGGAGATATGCAATTGGCAGTCCGAAAATCAAAGATTTTCTTGACAACAGAAAATCCTAGGGATTTTCGAAGACCTGGATTTGAACCGATATTCGGTCATATGCAATCGGAAGTTTCCGGAATTGATTCGGAATAATTTTACTATGGTAAACTCATAAAAAATTAATTTTTGAATGAATTTTTATGAATACTCAAGGTTGGAAAGGTGTGGAAAAGGCGTTGAAGGAGGATGATTTAACACTTGTTTCAGGTAGAAATAATCCTCCAGGTGTTGTCATAGCTCTTTACAAGGGCGATATTATAGGAAGAGAGAATCCTGAGGTAGGAGAGAAGGTTGCGGAAGGCAACTCAATGCAAGAGAATGAAGAGATGAAGAGACATGGAATGATGTCTGATGAAATAGAAGGTCCTCCAAGCATCCCCACAGCAATAGGTAGAGCAGGAGCGGATTATTTAGGAATAGAAAAACCTGCAGATAAGGTTTATAGTGCAGACGGACTTACCGATATATACTTTGACCGTATTACTGGAGGCATATTAGCCGAGTATAATGAGGGAGAATATATTCTACAGATAGGGCGCCAAGCAGAACACAAAGGAACTGGAGAAGACTTGGAAGAAGCCTATGAAGATTTCCAATCCGAACTAGCGAGTTTGCTTTGAATTTTGATGCAATAATTAGCAGTTCCCGTATCCCTTTCAAATGTGGAGATATGCAATTGGCAGGACCCGGAAGAACTGAAAGACTGATTAATCTTCAAGCTTTCCATAGTAGTCCAATGTTTTCTTTGCTCCCCAGTTTACAGTATCTTCCATTTCGAAGTCAAGCTTTTCAAAATTCTTTTTCATCTTCTCTCGGTTTGGGGCCTCTATTTCAAGTAATGGCGGTATTTCAGGCAGTTTGTCGATAACAAATTCAACTTCTCCTTTAACCCATTTTGTTCTCCTTTTTTGACTCTCTGCTACTATTTCAAGTCCAATAGACTCAAGAAATTTTACAGCTTCTTCTTTCGAACTTACATCAAATTCTATTTCCTCCATTTCCTTCGCTTCGTCAAATTTCACCTCTTTCTTGCGAGTAATGAAAGTTCTTTCACCCGTATCTCTCAATCTTAATATGCCGTTATTCTCTATAGAGCCATCTGGAAAGTCGAAGAACTTGGACTTCATTTGAGCATCAAATTTCTTTTTTGCACCTATATCCTCAATTTTTTCAGAAATTTCCTCTCTATCTATGTCCAGAACCTTTGCTTCAATTTCATTCTCAGGCATAGAATAGTTATTATATAAAATACTTAGATATCTTTGGAATCTCTTGGCAGTTTCGGGAACCCTATAAAATCAAGGTATATGCAATTGGCAGGACCCGGATTTGAACCGGAATTTAGGTTCTTCGATAGTAGTTAGAAATAAGAAGAGAGAAAATTTTGGAAGCCATGCCTTGCATGGCTTATGATGGTGAACCTTTCAGAAGGTTCAGCACTTGGAGAAGCCGCAGTCGGGGCACTTGTTGCATCCTTCTTCCAGGATTAGCATGCCTCCGCACTCGGGGCATTCAGGGTTTCCGCCGTTGGCAATGATCTTGGCCGAGTCGGCTTTCTGCTCCTGCTCTGTCTTTGCCTGGGTCTTTCCCGGCGATTCAGAGAAGTTGTCCACTGTCTGCTGTGGAGTGCTTCCCCCTCTCAGGTGACGCTTCATCGCCTCGGCTATCGCGTCAGGCACGGAGTGGATCTGCGTTCCCTGGTCCCATGCTATCTGCGGTGACCGGATGTCGTCCAGCTGGTTTACCACGTCTTCAGCTGATGCACCGGTTCTCAGTGCGAGGCTGATCGATCTTCCAAGTGCCTGCGTGAAGCTCTCGGTGTAACCTCCCGACTTGCCAAGATTGGCGAAAACTTCAAAGACGCCTTCATCATCCTCGTTCACTGTCACGAACAGGTCTCCGTAGGCGGTCTCTATCTCCTGAGTGGTGCCGGAGATCATCTTTGGTCTTTCCCGGGCTCCGTTGCCCATCTTGGTGTGTTTGACAGTTCCCGAAGGCTCTGCCTGGGCGGGTTCTGCCTCCACGTTCTCCTGCGTGACGTCTTCATTAAGATCTGCTTCGGCGCCATCAGCCTGGGATTCCTTCTCGATAATCTGGAGGCCTGCTTCTTCCTCGATTCCTGTCGCTTCAACAAACTCTTCCGAGCTCAGGAATTCCTGAACTCCTCCCTGCTCTTCCACGAGTTCGGCGATCGCATCCACTGTGTCCATGTCGGTGACGGTGTTCTCCTGGTTCTGCTGCATGACCTGAACATCTCTTGTTCCATCGCGGTAGACTGTCATGCCCTTGATTCCCAGGTCGTAGGCAAGCATGTACGCTTCTCTAACATCCTCTCTCGTTGCCTCATTAGGGAAGTTGCATGTCTTGGAGATACCCGAGTGGTTGTGCTGCTGGAACGCAGCCTGGATCCGGACGTGCTCCTCTGGAGTAACTTGATCAGAGGTCTTGAAGATTTCCTTTATTGCTGGTGGAAGAACCTCGTCATCAAGGGACTGGACTCCCTGCCACTCGTTGTTTCTCATCAGGTTCTCTACCTCTTGCTTGACTTCCTCAATATCGATGTCGTTGGCCTCAAGAGCGCGGATGAAGTAGTCGTCGAACTCCACAAGCATGTCCTCTCCCTGGATGTCCTTCGCGACGTTCTTGAAGTACGCGACCTGGTAGATCGGCTCGCATCCTCCGGATGTGTTGCCTATCATCGAAGTCGTTCCCGTGGGAGCGATGGTGACCATGTTGTGGTTTCTTACCTTGAGTCCTCCCTCATATTCCTCGGGATCCATCCCGCCTGAATACTTCCGGAACCATTCAGAGTACTCGGTCGGATTCGCCCACTTCGACTTCTCGTAGTGGTCGAACTCTCCCCTAACCTTCGCGAGTCGATGAGATTCCTCGACGGAGAAGTGTGTTATCATCCTCTGGATTTCTTTGGCAGCTACAATCGACTCATCGCTTCCGTACTCGATGCCCAGCTGGATCAGCATCTGTGCGAATCCCATCAGCCCGAGACCGATCTTCCTCATCGAACTGACCTTTTCCTCGATCTCCTCGAGAGGGAAGTCGCTCATCGTTACAACGTTGTCCAGGAATCTCGTTCCCTTCTTAGCTATCTCCTCGAACTTGTCCATCCTCAGGGCTTCCTGCAGGTAGTCGCTCATTGCTTCTTCAAGTCCTTCCTGTGAGGAGAAGTCGTACTCTCCAGCATTTTCAGAGGTCCACTGCCTCCAGTCGAGGCCCATGCCGTCACCCTGGTCCTCTACAAGCAGGGAGAGGTTGATGTGTCCCAGGTTGCACGCCTCGTAGTTCTCCAATGGCTGCTCACCGCAGTTGTGAACCACGATGCCGTTAGCCACAAATGAGTGGGTTTCAGGTTCGGTGAGGTCGTAGACATCCTCGTGACCGTCCTTTTCCACATACTCGACAGTCGCGGTCCTCTTCTCCTGGTAAGGCCCCCTGGTGTAGTTCGAAAGTTTTTGCTCTAGTTCCTGGTTCTTGTCCTCTCTGAGGAAACCGATCTTCTGCCTGAACTTTTCCAGGTTTTCTTTGGAAATCGCGAGATCGTGCTGTGCCTTGATGTCGTACTCCCTGATTCCTCCTTTTCCATCGGGCATCTCTTTGCTTCCTTCTTCCCTCCTTTCAGTGTATATCTTGCTGTAGATTCCAAAGTTAAGGAGTAGCTGCTGTGTTTCCTTCAGGAGTTCTTCATCAGAACTGGATAGCCTGACCTGCACTCCTTTCTCAGTAGTTCCCTGGACGGAGCCGTCAGCTGTGAAAAGGCCCTGGAGGAATCCTCTTGCGAGCTGCTCACCTGACCGGAACACCTTTTCAGGCACCTGTAGCTTCTCCTCGGCAAGACCGTATTCTTCAGCCAGTTCGCAGAGTCTCTTGGATCTGACTCTCTGCTCTTTTGCCTCCAATTTCTGCCTATGACCCTCTCTCCTGCTGATCTCCTGGACGCCGATCTCGTAATCGGCATTTCCTTCCGGCGACCTGACAATTTTGTTGACATCACTGGCAAACTCTGAGGTTATCTCAGAGTCTTCGTCGTAGAAATGAAGCACTGCTCTCTCCTCCGATTCCTTCATCTGTCCATCGCCTACAAGCCAGCCGAGTACTCTTCCTTCCTCAAGGGTTCCTCCTCTACCGAATGAACCTTCACGATCCAAAATATGTACTTCGTCATCTTCTTCCAGTTCACGGGCTTCCTTCCATCCTTTCTCGGTCATGACCCTGTGATCCTCGGTGAGTCTAAGCTCGAAACCTTCTTCAGTCTCGAGCCTGTAGACATCCTTGGTACCGGTCTTGTACACGCTGCTGGCTTCCTTGATCTTCTCATCACTTAGCCTTGAGTCCACTACTATATCAGTGGCTATCCTCTGCTCGTAAAGCTCCTCTGCCGTGAATATACCCTGCTCAGTTGATATCAGTGAGTCTCCTGTAACACAGGGATTTGTTGCTTCGATTCTGTGCTCCGGGTGCTCCTCCACGTCTATGGAGTGTTGATCGTTGGTCTCGTCGTACATGAAGAGTCCTGGCTCACCGTTTCTCCAGGCTCCATCCACTAGACACTCCCAGATGAACCTTGCGGGTAAGGTCATCTTCTCCCCTACTTCAAGATCTATATCGTACTCGTTGACCTCGTCGGAGAACGTTGCGGAAAAGTCCCTCCAGAAGTTGTCATCCTTTCCCTGATCAGATCCTGCTGCCTCGGGATACCACTCCTCGTCAGAGTTGTAGAACTGTGCCGTCTTCCTTGAAACTTCAAATGATTCTTCGGTGCGAGGATTGATCAGTTCGAATTCCTCGTCGTTCTTGACCGCCTCCATGAAGTCTTCCGTCAGTCCCACGGAAATGTTGAAGTTGGAGAGGTTGCCCTCCTTTCTCTTTGAAACTATAAACCTCAGGATGTCCGGGTGATCTACACGCATGATTCCCATCTGGGCTCCTCTTCTCTTTCCTCCCTGCTTGATAGTCCCGCACATGGTGTCGAAAACCTGTTGAAAGCTCAGGGGTCCTGACGCGATTCCTCCTGTCGACTTCACAATATCGCCCTTGGGCCTCATCAGGTGGAAGGGATAGCCCATGCCTCCTCCTGACTGGAATATCTTCGCCGCGTCGTGGACCTTGTTGAATATGGAGTCCATGTCGTCCTCAGGATGAACCACGAAGCACGCACTCAGTTGCTGGAGTTCTGCCCCCGCGTTCATAAGTGTCGGGGAGTTCGGCATGAACTCCAGGTTCGACATCATCCCGTAGAACTCCTGCCACGAATCCTCGTAATCAATATCATCGTACTCTTTGTCTGGCTGCGCTACGTTCTTCGCGACGCGCTCGAACATCTCCTTGGGAGTCTCTACAGTATTTCCTTCCTCGTCCTTCAGTAGATACCGGGCAGGAAGAATCCTGTCGTGAGCGTTTTCGGTAAGTCTTTCTTCCACGGTTTCGCCTGTCACCCGCTTGACGGGTAGTTTAAAACTGGTCTTCTGTTGAACATTAGTCATCTAGTTGAAACACCTTTGAGCATGATGTTAAGTGATTGAGTGAGTATGATGCTATTTGGCAAGCTGCTCGGCTTCCTCCATGAACTGCTCCGCGTCGTCGTAGGAGTCGTAGACGGATGCGAACCTCATGTAGGCGACCTCGTCCCTCTTCTTGAGTTCCTTCTTGACCGCTTCTCCAATCTTCCGGGATTCTACCTGTTTCTCTCCCCTGAAACTTCTCTTGACTTCGTCGACTATCTCTTCAACTTCCGAATCGGAGATTGAGGTCTTTTCTGCCGCTTTCTCGACACCCTGGATTATCTTGTTCTCGTCGAACTGCTCCTCTGTTCCATCGCTCTTCCTGACTTTTATGTCGAGTTTCTCGATTTCCTCGTAGGTTGTGAAGCGTCTCTCGCATTCAGGACACTCTCTCCTTCTCCTTACATTCTTCGAGGTCTCCCTCGTGTCTATTACCCTGCTAGAGTCGCTCCCGCAGTACGGACAGTTCATTTTTCCCCTTTGAAAGCTTTACAGCATACTAGATGTTGTGGAGAATCTATGCCCCTCCCCCACAACATGTCGTGCTTTTCATCCTAAAATATTCAGTCCTGTCTTATAAACCCTTCCGTGTTGGAGAAGATTGAATATTGAGTAAAGAGTGACAAAAAAAGGATGTATTCAAATAACCTGGAGTCCATCAATCTAACATGGTTGATGAAGACCAAAATCAAGTTTTTGATACACTCGCGAAAAGAGTCCAGTACGGTGGAGATATAGAACACGAAATTGATCCGGATCATAGGGAAGAAATCGAATCTGACAAAGAGCAAGGTACCGCCGGAGTTATGGAAGACCCTGGCACACTCAGGAAAATGTCGAGTAGTTACCACTTGCTTTTTCATGAAGGAGTTTTCGAGATCCTCAGGAGGCGGAAAGATGGAGACATCAAACTGAAGTTTGATCCAGGAGAGATGGGAGAGCTTGACGAAACTGAGACCGGGGAACTTATGGAGTATCATGGTCTTGAAGACGACTTGGGAACAAGTATTTACCAGAAATGGGAAGCTATAGAGGCTTTCCTTGGCTCCAGACGAAGGTACGAATAGATAGAAGACTGGCTAGGAGAAAAAAGAATGCCCGATTTTCTTAGAAGTTTCAATATTGAATCCAATCCCGAGAGATATCCTGAAGAGAAGGATTCACTTATTTCAGAATGGGCCCACAGGCACGATGCAACTTCGGAATTCTATGATATAGTCAGACTTCTATACAATCCTGACGATCCAAACTCCGCCCAAAATCTGGAAGTGCTTCATCAACTGGCAGAGGATCAGGCTGAATTTTATCCGGCAGAGATGGAAAACGCAGGTACCAGGGGCATTATTTCAGATGGAGAACTCAATATTGAGGGAATTACTATTTACATGGCGTTGATATCCGACTATACGAACCTGCACGAGACTTTTGAAACTTGGACCAGATCAGGATAATATAATGAAAATAGTCCCTGATACCTCGATTCTTGTAGACGGAAAAATGTCGGAACTGGCAGAGACGGGAGAGATAGAGGGAGAGGTAATTATACCAGAGTTTGTTGTAGACGAGCTTGAGAACCAGGCTAACAGTGGACTCGAGATAGGTTATACGGGGATCGAGGAAATCAAAGAGCTGAGAGAGGTAGGAGAGAATGAAGGATTCGATGTCTCTTTCTCAGGTAGAAAACCGACTCAGGAGGAGATAGATCTGGCTTCCTCGGGAAGAATCGATGCACTCATAAGGGACGTAGCCGAGGAAATGGAAGCCAGGCTCTACACCGCGGACCGCGTGCAGGCAAAGATTGCTGACGCGAAGGGAATAGATCACAGGTTCTTCGAGATGGAGAGGATTGAATCATTCAGGATTAAAGAGTACTTTGACGGGGAGACGATGAGCGTCCACCTGAAGCAGAACTCCGCTCCCAAGGCCAAGAAAGGCATGCCTGGAGAGTTTGAGCTGGAAAAGATCAGGAATGAAGAGCTTTCAGAGCAGGAGATGAACAGCCTGATACAGGAGACGATTGAGAAGGCGGAGATGTCGGACGAGGGTCTGGTCGAATTGGAGAAGGAAGGGGCAACAGTGGTACAGATTGGAAGATACAGGATAGCTATATCACGGCCGCCTTTCTCCGAGGCACCGGAAATCACCGCAGTGAGACCGGTATCGAAGGTTGAGCTGGAGGATTACGAGCTTTCGGAGAAACTGATGGAAAGGCTGGAGAAAGAGGCCGAAGGAATACTTATCGCGGGAGCCCCGGGTCATGGTAAATCCACCTTTGCACAGGCCCTGGCCGGACTCTACGAGGAGAGAGGGGAGATTCTGAAGACGATGGAGAAGCCCCGCGACCTGGATGTTGGGTCGGAGATCACGCAGTATGCAGAGCTCGAGGAATCGATGGAGAACACGGGTGACTTCCTTCTACTGGTGAGACCGGACTACACGATCTACGATGAAGTCAGAAAGACTGATGACTTCGAAGTCTACTCCGATATGAGGATGGCGGGGGTCGGGATGGTTGGAGTTGTGCACGCCTCGGAGGCTGTAGACGCTGTTCAGAGGCTGATTGGGCGTGTTGAGCTAGGAATGATTCCCCAGGTGGTTGATACAGTTGTCCATATAGAGAACGCAGAGGTCGAGAAAGTATACAAGCTGAAGCTTACCGTGAAGGTGCCGGAGGGAATGACGGAAGAAGATCTGGCCAGACCTGTCGTGGAAGTCAGGAGACTCGAGGATGAGAAGCCGGAGTATGAGATTTACACTTATGGAGAGGAAACAGTGGTTATTCCCGTCGGAGAGAAAGAAGAATCAGGAGCCGAAAAATATGCGAGGAAACAGCTTGAGCACGAGCTCAGCGGAATGGCTAAGGATCCGGAGATTGAGTTCGTGTCCAGTAATCACATCAGGCTGCTGGTAGAGGAGGACGAGATACCTCATGTAATAGGTCACGGTGGAGAGAACATAGATGAACTTGAGGAGGAACTCGGACTCGATATTACTGTAGAGCCCAGGAAGAATACGCTGAAGTCAGGTATCCAGTTCCAGGTTGAAGAGAGAGGTAACTCGCTGGTTATCAATGTCGGGACGGATAAATCGGGCGAGGATATCGACGTCTACGATGGAGAAGAGTTTCTTTTCACTGCAACCGTGGGAAAGAACGGAGAGGTATCTCTCACAAAAGACTCTGAACTTGCCGGACAGGTACTTTCCAGCCACGAAGCAAACAATCTTGAAGTGAGAATCTGAAAAATAGCTTGGGATAACAGGCTGATCCGGTACCAGCAGCCTAGTTATTTAAAAAAGGCCTGGAAACACATTACGTGACATTAGATCAGCTGATCCTCTCGTTGAATACTGCCGGAACACTTGCGATAGGCAGTATAACATTCTTCATAGTCTACACCACTTTCAAGGGGATGGAAGACGAGGTAATCCAAGAGTTCTCCAAGAGATTCCTGATGGCTATCGCGGTACTGCTTCTATACGTTTCGTACTACCAGCTTTACAACACTTTTTTCTCGGGATCATTAGCTGCCAAGTACCCGCTCTACTTCACGCTTGTGGCGGTTTTCATCTACCTGATCTATGCGGCGATGGGGTTCGAAAAAATCGCCGAGAAATATGGAATCTCGCAGCAAAGCAAGCTTGAGAAGATGGAGAAAGAAGAGCTTGGCTGATCAGTGTTCCTTTCGCCTCTCCTTTCTTTTCCTGACAATGGAGTCAAGCTCTCCCAGGGCTTCATCGACAGCCTCCAGCATGTCCCAGGCCTCTTCCTCCACGTTCAGCATGCCGTACTCGGAGTAAAGCTTCATCTCTATCTCCCACCTGTGCTTTTTACCGTCTTTCTCGGCCTTCTTGAACCTGACAGTCAGTTCCTCCGGTCTCTCAAGTTTACGGCCAAGGGAACCTCTCAGCTGGTTGCTTATCTTGTCGTGGACAGCAGCCTTTTCCTCTGGCATCTCAAGTCCTATCAGATTAACCATTATCGTTCTACCGGGTGCAAACTCCGCAAGATAATCCACGAAATCCTTCAGGCTCAGAATTGAATCCGGATGGCCCTGATCGGTAAAAATCATCTCTTTCAGCCCCTGGCTTTCAAACTTTTCCGCGGCTGAGCTGGCTTCGATGTGGTGTTCACTTGAATCCACATTCTTTTTCATCAATTCCCTGACAGGGATATCCGACATTTTCTGCTTCTCTGATCCTCCCGCAATATTGATATCCCTGGCATTTTTTCTTCCTCCTGATGTTCCTCCTGCGTCCTGGGATTCCATCGGAACGATCATCCTCAGCAGATCTGTACTTCTTACTATACCGGTGAGATTTTCACTTGAGTCAACGACAGGCAGCCTGGATATATTGTTGTCAAGCATGCTGTGCCTGGCCTTCTCCAGGCTTTCCGATTCTTCGACTGTTTCAACATTTCTTGATGCCAGATTTCCTGTAGTGACATCCTGAAGCTCTTCTATACCACTGAATGCCTGCCTGAACTGTTCATCGCCGATTACACCCGCGAGCTTCCCACTATCCAGGGCAACCAGAAGCTTTCTACCCGAGTTGATCCTGAGGTCGCACAATTCCACCAGGGAATCCTTCTGATCAAACTTGGGTGGCTGGTGCATCACCTTTCCAATATTCGACTCGCCCGGATTGAACTTAATATGCCTGATAAGCTCCCTGTAGCTGACCGCTCCCTCAAGTCTATCCTCAGAGTCGACCACGGTGATTGCTCTCAGCTCTTCCTCCTCCATCAGGTTCTTTACGGATCCCAGGTTTCTGTGCCTCTGGACTGTAACCGGATCCTCCTCCATCACTTCCAGGGCGGCAACCTTCTCTACTGACGTCATTATTCAGTCATCTACCAGGTATTTCTCCGGGTTTTCATCCATGTCAAGGAACTTGGTCGCTGCCTGTCTAATCTCTTTTGCAGAGGAACTTCCGAAGCTCATTACCTCAACCCTGCATCCCATTGATTGCAGGTGGTTTACCACAGGTGCGAAGTCTCCGTCTCCGGTCACAAGAATCACTGAATCGAGCTTCTTTGCCTCCTGCACCATGTCGATGGTTATTCCTATGTCCCAGTCTCCCTTTTTCTGTCCTCCGTAGAATTCCTTCAGCTCTTTCTGCTTCACTTCGTATCCTATCTGGCGGAGGGCCTCGAAAAAGTTTGATTCGTCAGGCGTGTCTGCCTGTATAACGTAGGCCTTCGCCCTTACCAGTGCACGGTTCATCACCGCCCTGTCAAGCAGTTTCTCGAAATCAACTTTTGAATCGTAAAGGTTTTTTGCGCTGTAGTACATGTTCTGGACGTCCACGTAGACGCCCACTCTTTGGTCTCGATGTATTTCGCTCATAAATTTCACTTCAAATTAGAAATCGATATCAATATGTATCGACTTTATATATCGAAATTCGGGTATCAGTTTTAAAAGGCTACTCTATCCTTCAGCCTGGTTTCTCCATGTCGGTACAGATCTGTGATGGCTAGACCTGTGAGCTGTCTTACGAAGTAGTAGAGGCAAACCAGAAGTATTACCTCCCCTGAAACCTGGGCCGCGATGAAAAGCGCCACGCCAATATTCTTGCTTGAAGTTATGTAGCCGATGCTCCTGGCTTCCTTCTCGTAGAATCCCGACATCCTTGAGAGAAGGTGTGAGTATCCAAAACTCATGATTATGAAAAGAATGAAAACAAGGGAGCTGAGAGCCAGAACTGATAGCTGTAACAATCCCTCGTTCACGTAGAGAAGCCGGGCCTGTACCAGGGTTATAGCCACTATAAGCCAGAAACTGAGCTTTGAGAAGTGAAGCCTTATATCCTCCAAAATCCCTGTTTCATAGCTCTGTGAAACCACGCCCACAAGGAAGGGTACCACAACAAAGGGTAAGTTCCCGAGTAAAAGATCCATTTCTATTTCGAGCGGATACACCTGCATTATCAGGGGTAGAATTGCTACAGATCCCAGCAGACTGAAGGTCGCCGCGAAGGATACAAGCTCTCCATCCGAGTTAGAAATGTTAGACCATATCTTTGGAGATCCAAACGCCGAAGCCGATACCCCGACCACGAGAACAGCCTTTCCGATAGGCCCGGGAATGTAGGAAAAAACGAAAGCTATGACCGGTGCCAAAATGAAAATACCTTCCAGCGACAACATGATCTCCTTCCTCCTAGTTCTCAAGGCCTGGAAAAACCTCAGGTCGGCATGAAGGCCCATAAGGAAGAACAGAGCGACAAGCAATACGGTAAACATGACATTCGAGAATACTGCTCCCGAAACGAAAAATGAAACGATTCCGGCTGATAAAACAAGTACGATTAGCTCCAGGTCGGCCTTCAGCCCGTGAAGCGGCATGTCTTATGCTGAGTAACATTTGTTAATAAGATGAACGGTCAAATATTCAAAGACTGAAAAAACTGAATTTTTCTGCTCGGGATTCCCTTTGCCTCTCATTTACTCCGGTATTTTCTCCTGAGATGCAGCCTTCAAACACCTCTTTACCGTCTATATCTATTCTCAGACTGTTCTCTTCTACACTCCAATTCATTTTCATACTGACGCTTCCTTTTTCATCTTCCACGTATTCGTTTAAATCCGCTTTCACGACTTTCTTACCTAACCGATCGTGTATGTAGGAGAAGATGATCTCTCCGTGGTCCGCGTAAACACTTATGGCGCCTTCCTCCAGGGTTCTGCTGAATATCTCCTTATCACCTATAATTCGGAAATAGGCTGCCAGATTCTGATGCCTCCCTCTGCTACGTCAAGCTCTTCCACCTAAATCACCTGTTTATTACAGTAAAGTGCTCGCTATCTTTAATTCGGTCTTGGTTCTTTATGGCATTTACTGCCCGCTGCAATTGAGCCACTGTTAGTAGAAAACCAAGGATAGTTGCAATTTTTGCAGTCACTGATATCAGGTAGATCAGATTCATATCTCCAGATTGAAATCTATGTATAAAAAATATAACCACTAAAACAAATATAACGGTTTCTAAAATATTTTTAGACTTAAAATCGCTTAAATTAAACTGTGATTCTTGTTAATCAAGATACTATTCTCTCAGTTGCCTGATCTTCTCCACGTTCTGCCTGTAGCTTTCCCTGTGGTCCTGTGGGGTCTCAAGTATCATGGGCTTCTGCTCAAGTTCCGATGAATTGACCAAGTTCCTGAAACCGTCTTCACCTATGTTTCCTTGGCCTATGTCCTCGTGGTTGTCTTTCTCGCTGCCTTTCTCATCCTTCGAATCGTTCAGGTGGATTACTTTTACTCTATCAATGCCCAGATCTTTCTCCATTTCCTGGATGAAATCCGAGAAACCTTCTTCCTTCCTCAGTTCATAACCCGCTGCGTGGGCGTGACAGGTATCGATGCAGACTCCAAGCTTTTCACCATCTGTGTCCGCTTTATCCATCATCTGCCTGAGCTCCCCCATTGTCTTTCCAAGGGTTGTGCCCTTTCCCGCTGTATTTTCGAGCAGCAGCGTCACTTCTTCGGGGATTTCCAGTTCATCAATTCCTTCAGCTATCCTCGTGATTCCGTTCTTCCGGCCCGATCCGGTGTGTGCGCCTGGATGGAAAACAACATACTCTATTCCCAGGTTGCGAGCAGCCTCAAGCTCTGCCTGTAGACATTTCAGCGATTTCTGGAAGAGATCATCCTTTGGAGTTGCTAGGTTCACAAGGTAGGTGGAATGTATGACGTATGGGTGCTGATCTTCCCTTTGCCTCGCTTCCTGGAACGTTTCTCCATCCTCTTGAGTGTATTCCGAAACGCTCCAGGTTCTTGGACTTCCCGCGAATATCTGTCCACAGTTTCCATTCTCTCCTTTTTGTCTATCTACAGCTTTTTCCACACCGCCCGAGATCGAAACGTGTGCACCTACTCTGAAAGTCATGTGTTAGAAGTGATCACCAGATTCAAAACGTTTCCGGCACAATATTTAGAGAATCGGATTCATGACTTCTAGTTACATCTACAATATTGAGGACTACCTCACTAAATGCAGGGAATCAATGGGATCGACTTCACTTGAGATCGACTACTATGAGATTGTTCCCAAGGAAACCGATACTGGAGGTGCAACACCGAAAGCTACTGGAAAAAGTATTGGAGAAGTTGCTGACGAATGGGAGATTTTTGAGGGCCAGGACTACATGATCCAGGTTTACTTTGAACAGAGTAAAATGGGCCGACTTGTATACGATCCAGGGGAGAAAGAAGCCGAATTTATTTTCTTTGAGGACGAAATAAATAATGGAGAGCAAATTATTGCCGCTCTAGAGAGGTGATATAAGATGAGAATAGTTTCACTGGCACCTTCCAACACTGAAATTCTGTACAGCATAGGAGCAGCAAACAGGATCGTTGCGACAACCTCGCTATGTGATCACCCTACCGAGGCGAGGCAAAAGCCCTCGGTTGGCGGCTGGACCAATCCTGAGATCGATCGAATTCAAAAATTTGAACCTGATTTAATCATGGCCTCGGATGACCTGCAGGATAGAGCGGTGGAGAAGCTCGAGGACACGGGCTTTGATGTGTTCCAGGTAAAGCCTCACAGTCTTGAGGAGGTTTTCAAGTCAATTGTCTCGATAGGGGAGCGAATCGGTATGGAAAGCGAGGCTGAAGCCGTTGTAAGTGAGATGCAAGCTGAATTGGAAGGGTTTGAGCTTAAGGATAGTCCCAGGATCTACTGCGAGGAGTGGATGGATCCGCCGATGGTTTCCGGCAACTGGATTCCAGATCTTGTCAGGTATATTGGAGGAGAATACTTTATCGATGGTGGAAGAAGCCGAGAATTTGATCTCCAAGAGCTGAAGGGGTTTGATCCGGAATACATTTTTCTGAACGTCTGCGGTGCCGGAGACAACCTGAGTCCTGAAGAAGTTCTCAAGAGGGATGACTGGAGTGAAATTACAGCGGTACAAGAGGAAAATGTTCATGTGATCGATGACGCTCTACTGAACCGTCCGGGGCCCAGGCTGGTAGAAGGAGCAAAGACTGTTAGCAGTTACATCGACTGAGAAACAATAATGTAATTCAAGTTGTGCCCGGCACACTTACCGGATTGAAATCTCCTATTCCAAACTGCACCAGAAGGTACAGTATGAAGAGAGTAGCGATCCAGGATACCGCCTCGATAGGGATCGCATTAATCCATCCTCCCTCGTACCGCATGTTGATCACTGTAACCCAGGCAATCAATGCCAGAGCCGAACCGATCAGAGGTATCCATGACAAAAGAGCCCAGGCAATAGCTCCTATTAAGGCTGTTCCAAAAGCTCTCCCGAAACTGCCTCCAGCAACTATCATACTGCCTGTATAGATTCCCAGGTAGCCTATAACCAGGCTGACCAGGAACACTATGATGGAACCTAGTAGGGCTATAGGCTAACTGCGCATTTGCTTATTAACCTTATTGTTACAGTAGAGTTCTCAGGTATCGTGATCTGTATATGGTTCTCCATTAATCTCAGAGATCAGGTTTAAAGCGGCTTTCGCCCCGTCTCCTATAGCAGTGGAGGTCTGGTACTCCCAGGAGTTGGCGAGTCCTGCGGCGTAGATTCCCTCTCCTGCTTTATTTGAGTCGTCGGTCCTGATATGCTCCTCCATCATGTAGGGTCCTTCCACGCCATCCTCGAATTCAAGCTCTAGAGGATCGAGGAAATCCAGTTCCCCGGCGGAAGCAACGATGATGTACTCGGATTCGTGCTCCCCGTTTTCGGTCTCGATCCTGAAGCCGTCATCAGTTCTCTCAACTTTCTCGACTTTTTCCTCCTTTAATTCTCCATCGAACTCTTCCAGCTTGTTCCTGCCCGACCTGATCAGCTCCTGCCCTGATACTGACTCGTGGCCTATTAGGTTCTGGATGTTTGAAGTGTTGAATACAAGTGACTCGTCAGTATCGAGAACTAGAGTGTCTTCGCCGGCTTTTGCCGTGAAAACACCTGCTTGTAGACCGGAAACTCCTCCGCCTATGACAATAACTTTTCTCATAATTTGAGTTTGGATAAACATACTATTAATTTTGGGTCTAAAAACTGCGGTATGAGTTCAGTTCAAGTAGAAAGTGAGAAAGACCTTGAGTTAATTTACATGCTGAGCGAAGCTTCTGACTTCGATTTAAGCGAGCATGACAGTCTAGATAATTTTGTCAGTGAAGAAACTGATTATATCCGATACCGGGGTAGAGAAGGTCTTGAAATTATCAGAAAAGCCTTTGAAAAGTATGAAGAACTGGTCAACTCCGATGAGAAGGTAGATGAGATCCATGTCTCGATGATAGAAAATTACTATCAGGAGGTATGCAGAACAGCATGCTCAAAATTAACTCCTGCAAATAGAGCGGTCAGCAATAGTCAGTTTTCCGTAAGTAACAGTGCCTACGGAGCTGTAATGGGTTACCTGGAAGATATTGACCTAGCTCAAAACAGGTTCAGTGATTCCTCTAGAAGAAGAATGACAGGTAAGGTAGAAGATTACTGGATGATAGGAAGATTATTAGATTCAGTTCCTAGAGAAAAACTGGAACAAAACTGAACATGGCCAATATAAAGCACAGGTAGGCCACTGCTGTTTTTTCCGCGATTTTCAGAACTATATCAATGGATAGGTAGCCTACTACAAATGCCACACCCGCCGCAACTATCATCTCGGTACCGGCTGTAAATCCGGACAGGATGTTGATCCCGATGTTGGCGATGAGTATCGCAGGAACGCTCAGCAGGAAGGAAAGTCTGAAAGCCTCTCTACCGGAGAAATTCCTGTATAGCAGACCGAAGACTGTGGAGCCTGACCTGGAGACTCCCGGAATCACCGCCATTCCCTGCAGAACTCCGACTAAGGAAGAGTCAATCAGGTCGAGGTTCTTAGGGTTGCGTTCATCGCCTCCCTGGTAGAACCTGAGTAGCCCGGTCGCGAGCAGAGCCGCCCCTGTAAGCCCTGCGAAGAGATCAGGACGGGAGTTCAAAAACTGCAGGACTCCAAGATAGATTGCGCCACCGACTGCCGATGTAAATACCGTTGCCACGAGCAGGAAGGCAAAGACTTTCCCGGTCTCCGTTTCTTCAATTTCAAAGTTCCGGTTCTTCAGTCTTTCAAAGGAGAAGTCAAGCATCTCACTGAAGTCCTTCCTGAAGTAGATAAGAGCCGCTAGCATCGTGCCGGTGTGGAGCCAGATCGCGGAGTTCAGTGACTCAGTGACTCCAGCACCAAACACCTGCGTCATAACTATCGATATCACTGCCTCACTGGAAACCGGAAGCCACTCGAAAACTCCCTGCAGAACTCCGAGAATCACGGCCTGGGCCAGACTCATTACATGTTTCTCCGGCTTCCAGCTTATTTAAAATTACAGCCCTTTTCTATTCCTAGGTATTGTAAATGGCACAGCGTTTTGATGAGGCGAAGGAAAGAATCTTTGGCGATGTATACGTGTGCAGAAAATGCAACGCCAGGAACAGGACCCAGAACCCGGAAAACGCTTCATGCAGGAAATGCGGTTACTCACACCTCAGGAAGAAGAATGAAGAGTTCGCGGGTTGAATTTTAATTCAGCAGTCAGCGGGCTGATTCAAGTACCTGGCGGTAAATGGTTCAAAGGGATCTTCATAACCTGTAGCCTTTAACGGTCTAACTGATTGCATATCCTGAACATCAAGATACTTTACTGTTCTATCACCATTGTACCTGAAAACTCCAAAATTGTCAATCCAGTTATCGAGTACAAGCCTGTTTTCGCAAAAACTTTCTACTGTATCTATCAACATCTTCCTGATCTCCGGATCATTGAAATCAGAAGTTGAAAGTACCCTGTCCGCCCTTTCCTGCGGTACAAAGTAGTTTTCAGGAGAATATCCGGAGACTTCTTCGTCAAATTCCCACACTGAATAAATGGCGGTCTGGTCCCAGAAATTACTGAAAACAGAAAAGTTTTCCTCAACCTCTGTAACGCGTTCAGGTTCCACAACTTTGATGACTATATCTTCTCCTTCGTGAAGATAGCCGTCACCTATTGATTTAGCTTCTTGGTTTCGCTCCAGAAATTCCTCTACAAATTCTTTTTTACCTGTCACTATCGGAAAACTCTTAGTTAACTATTAAGAAAATAACAGGAACTCTTCACATTAAAGCCCCCTTGGCTCAGCGGTAGAGCGCGTCCTTGGTAATGCCACTTTCTCGAACTATGTGAGAGATGGTGGCTTGAGAAGATCTCTGATCTTCGAAACAATCTGGATAGGACGAGGTCCCGGGTTCAAATCTCGGAGGGGGCTTTGTGAAAACTTGCTTCGTAAGCCCACAGCTCGTGGGAATTGATTGAGGCAGTTTTCACGACGTATCCTTCGGACGATACGTGGGGACATCCTCCTTCTCTAAGTGGGGAAGAGCAGGATGGATGGTGAAAGTAAAGAGGGAGCAATCCTTCCAACAGCGTCAGAACACCGTTTCTGACCCCGAGGGGTCACCCAAACAACAAAGGTGACTCCTGAAGATGACAACACCACAACACGACAACGAAGACGAAACACCAGACAAAGTTCAAATCAACATCGACTCAGACGTTGTATCGCCTGAAGTCGAACGCAAAACCCGAGAACTTCTTACAGAACACGACATCTATCAGTCGGACGCTGACGCCATTATAGAGTTCGTAGAACAGGCTGACCCAGACAAATACAAGAATGTAAAGTATATAATGCGTTTGAAGGAAGTCCCTGAGGTCTTGAATGAATTTTATCCTTGGGTCGTAACTCCTGGAAACAGAGAGAGCAAACGAGATAGATTAAACAGAGTTCACGGAAAGAAGGACTGGGATATAGCAGATACCTGGGGAATGATAAACGACGGAAACCACCGAACAATCGCCAAAATCTTAGCCAACGATTCAGAAAAAATAGAATGCTATGTAGGGTATCGAACCGATGAAAGCATCTGAAATCAATCTTCAAAGGTCTCTGTGTAGGTATTCAGAGTTTCTTCTTCGTCGCCTGCGAGATAATAATCTTCAGTCGTCTCGGAAGAATTATGCCGTGCAACGAGAGCAGTTTTCTTGAGGTCTCTGACTGTGTTGTAGACTTTACGTATTTGGCTGGTTCGAAAATCGTGACTTGATAGCTTTTCTGCCTCATTAAGTCCTGCATCTACTGCCAGAGAACGAAGGTCTTCCCACAGACGCCACCGTTCCACCGTCAAATCCTTGAATGACTTGCTCGTTTCCTGTTTAAAGTCGAAAAGGTCAGTTTCTCCAGTAAAAGCATTTCCTCCGACACTATTACATCGAATATTACATAGAGCAGTAATACAAAGCTGAGAACTGCGGTAGCTGCTATTCCGCCTCCTAAACCTAGACCTATTAAATCTAATACCATTCTTGATTAAATACCTTCTGAAAAACGACTGTCTAACTTTTACTTTTTATACCATGGTTTAATGTTCGATTCAAATCGAATTGAATGAATGTCAAATATAACTTACTTCTCAGAAGCTGAGAGAACAGAAGATGTTATATTGATAAAATTCTCTGTCTAGGAGTACATTAAAACCCCTCAGGCTTAACTTAAACATAGGCTTTGGAAACTTCCTCATCGGCTTAGAAATGAACTTTCTTCACAAATTTATTTTCTTAAACCTTCTCAATCTCCACTGGCACTTCTTCCGGAATCTTCTGGGTCGAAATGCTGTAATTGACGTGAGCTTTATAGAGGTCGAGGAATGCTGATTCTTTCGCGGTATCACGTACTTCTCTCTGGAGACTGGAAAAGAGATTTTCAGCATCGGAGCTTTCACTCGTCTTCACCTCCAGCCCGATCACCTTGAAATCCCGGATCTTCTCCAGATCCACTTCCAGTTTTTCACCAGTGAAACTTCCGGATTCTTCAGAGTGATCTTTCACTCTATATTCAAAACTTTCTGTTTCCCCCGTCTTTCTAAGCGCGTAAAGCACATGATCTATAGATGGAACCTGGTATTCCGTGAATTTTTCGAAAAGATAGGCGCTGCATGCGTAATGCTTCTGCCTTATTTTTTCCCTTATAACTTCTTCCTCCACCCCGTAGTGTGTGACGTTTCCACCGCTTATCGACAGGCTGTTACCCTGGAAGCTCTGTCTTTCCCCGAAGTGAAGCTGTCGGCATTCATCCAGAGTTCTCAGGTCCAGGTAGGATTTGATTATCCATTCATTGTTGAAGCCTGATCTGATGAAACGCCTGATTTTGCCTTCGATGAATCTTGTGACTTTCTCCCCAAGCAATCCCTGAAGCTTTCTTTTCTCCATTTCCGATAAGCTGTAGTTAATCTTCTTTTTCTCTGTTCGGGACTGGTTATCTGTGAAATCTGCAAGTGAAGTGAATCCGAGATCCCTCAGTTTTTCGTCAAGCCTTTCCTCCGAAAGATCCATCTGTTTGGCTAATTCCCTTTTCTCAAGCTTCTCTACCTTTTCCAGCGGAAGATTCATAGTCTTTCCCCGCAGTGGATGCATATCACAACTCCTTGTTCATCCTCCACGATTTCGTGACCCTGAGTTCTGTAACAGGAACCGACTTCACGTGCAAATCCTCCGCTCATCGGTTAAAGGGATTGGATAAATCTGGTTTAAATTGAAGTGGAGAGCTTGCCGGAGATTCCGTTACTTGAAAAAGCTATCAGGTTGGATCAAAACTGGCGAGACCTACCGAAGTCTCAGTGGTAAAGATTTGAGAGGTAGTTGATTTCCAGCAAATTCATCATGAAGTCTTCTTCCTGTTTAATTCCAATCTTCCAGCATCTGTAAGAAACGTGCCTCCGCCAGGCCCGCGCCTTGTATCAATTAGCTCATCTTCTTTTAACGATCCTGCAATATCTTGAACCTTATTTTTACCAATATCTAAATGTTCGGCTATATCGCGCTGTGAGAAATCCTGGGCAAAGAGGTAGAGTATTCTCTCCCTTAATTCATTTTCATTTGGTTCAAATTCAAAATTTGATTCAATATTTGAATTGATCCTATCCTGAACCCGATCCTTCAGGAAAAGTCCCTGGAGGCGGTCTGTCTCACTGTATGCCGACCAGATTATATCATCATATTCTCCAATTTCTACTGCCCCTTCAAAATCAACTCTTACATCGTCAATTTCTGGAGAAACTCCCCCGTAGGAAAAGTTTGGCCCCAATCCATTTTCTGGCACAGGAAAGTACCTTATGGACCTACTTGCATCGAACACTACATTACCGTTATCATAATAACCTATATCAATCCAGCTACCATCATTCTGAAACCAGAAAGCCAAAAGTTCGTCACTTTCTTCCAGTTGATCTCTATCTTCTATGTCAATTCCTCCCGTACGCATTTCTAACCATGTTTCCTCTAATTTTTCAGCCATAGCTATAAGTGAGATATCCGTTAAATATCCTTCCGGAACCTCTTCTTCAGAAATATGTGAAATATATTCATCTAGAGTCATTCCCTCTATATCAGATTCTGACTCAATTTCTTCGATAATTTCTTCTAAGTTAATTCCTGAGACACCGAATTCTTCGGCTACACTTTCAATTGATCTGAAATTCTGCTGAGTTTCGTAAACTGCCAGAGCAGCCCCTGCAGCCTCACGTGGATAGACAGAAGGATGGAAAGCAAGTGGCAGGTAATCTTCCGGAATCTTGTTGAGATTTCCAGAACCTATAGACCTCCTTAATCCTTTGTATGCTTCTTCTCCGATCTGTAAATAGGTATCTTCACCTAATCCAGCCATAGGCATGACTAAAGTTCGAATCTTATATTTGTGAAAATATCTAAATGTTCGGAAAAGTTGTAAACTAGAAAATAAAATAGTACTCGGGAATCCGTAATCTATAGATATAAATTTTCCTGAATAGATCAGAGGCTGTGAGCATAGAACCAGAGGCAAAGGTTGGGAAAGGTGATGGCGAACGTTACTTCAAGGAGCGTTATTCGACGCAGATCGGTCACTACATAAAAGATGAAGTGGAGAGAAGGATGGAGAACGGACAGGAATTCACATCTATAAAGATGGAAGCCGATGATATAGCCGAAAAATATGGATTGAGAACCTATAACGTTGGTAGAGCATTAAGCGAGCTATCAGATGTGGTTGATGCTTTGAGTAAAAATAATAATACATACGCTCTTAAAGGCAAGAAGGCTCCGCTGGAGGAAGGAGAAAAAATGACCTATGAAAGGATTTGCGAGTATCTACTCGAGATTTCGCGTGAGCTTCGCGAGATGGAGAGTATGCCTACATTTGTACATGAAATGAGGATAATGGAGAACATTGTTAGAGAAAAAGAGGGAGAATCCTACACTAGGAAATCGCTAACAACAGAATTTAACAATTTAATATATGAATTTGAGGAATCTGTTCCTCCTTTACTGGAACCTCAGAGCGTTGATAATAGGATAAGAAATTCTGAAAAAATTACCAAGAATGGTTCCAAAATTATACTCTCAGATTAATATATTCACTTGCCACGGTTCTCATTTGCATTGAGTGAAGGCCTGAGCTTCTCCGCACCCTTTCCTCTATTCTCGAGGCCTCTCGATTCTCTGGAGGCAGGGGTAACTCCTCTCTCCGCTCTATCTCTATCGTTGCAGATCCAGTTTAGTTCTTCGTCACTCTCTATCTCCGGATGTTCGGGATCCACCATGATGATCTCGAACCACTTCCTGTTTCCATCCTCTGCGACCCAGTAAGAGTCTAGCACTTCAAGGTTCTTGTATTTGCTTGATGCGCGCTCCTCCGCAATCACCTGTTTCGACTTGGAGGGTGAGAAACGGTTCTGTCCGGCTCTCTTGGGCCTTCTACCGCCTGAAGGTCTTTTACGTTTCGATCCTCCCTTGCTGACCCTTGATCTAACTATTGAGAAGCCGTTCTTCGACCTGTAGCCTTTCTGCCTTGCCTTTGGTATCCTGGTAGGATTATCCACCTTCACAACAGTTTCCTGCTGTCTCCACTCCACCAGTCTTTCCTGCCACAATTCTTCAAGGTTCTCTTTCGGCTGCTCGTACTGTTCTCTGGCGTATTTGTAGTAGCTCATGGATTCAATAGGCGGTGAAAATATTATAAAAGCAGTAGGGAGACAGGTCTTGAACACCCTAATACATAAAACTTCTCGGTGTTATTACAGTTGTGTGATACCATGCATCCAGCTCTGAAGATACTGATTGGTGCGCTACTGATCGTGGCAGGTGTATTCTCGACGATACTGAACTTCGACAAACTGGTTTACGTTGCGAGGGCGGGTATAGGCCCGATTCTGGCGCTTGTTGGTGCATTTATTGTCTGGCTTGAAAGTGACGAGCTCAAGATGAGGAGAGAGGAGTCAAGAGAAGTCCAGCAGCAGTTTTCAGAGGTTGCAGAAACCGAAGAAACTGTTGAAGACGACAGGCATGAATGCCCCGAGTGCGGGAAGAAGTTCGATACAGAGAGAGGAATGCACATCCACCAGGCTCAGAAGCACGAGTAGAAACAGTTTAGATGTAGAGCCTTGAAGCAATAAGAATGATTTTCTCCATTTTTATTCTATGAATTCTATTATTGATCCAGGTACAGTTTCTCAATCTTCTCCATCGAATCCGCCTCCTCCTTGTCGTCGCGGAACTGCTTCAGCCTCGGGAAACGCAGGGCAAAACCTGAATTGTAGTTTGGCGACTGCTGAATTTCCTCGTACTCGACCTCAACTATGACTTCCGGCCTGACCTCTACATCCCTGCCCTTCTCCTCCAGGATCAGGGGCTCCAGCTTCTGCGTAATCTCCTCCAGCTGTTCATCCGTCAGTCCGGTCGCCATTCGACCCACCATCCTGTACTCCTGCTCTTCTCCATCCCAGCACCCGAGCTTCAGCCTTCCCAGCCATCCAGACCTTCTCCCCTCGCTCCACTTCGCCCCGATTATCGCGAGGTCCAGGGTCTCCATCACCGGCTTCAGTTTCACCATGTAGCCCACTCTCTTTCCGGGCTTGTACTTAGCCTCCATCGACTTCATCATGATGCCCTCGTGTCCTTCCGCCAGGCTCCTCTGCTGCATCTCCTGCACCTTTTGCTCCTCATCAGTCTCTTCATGATCAACGAGCCTCAGCTGTTTCTCCTCCTCACTTACGATCTCACCCAGCTTTTCCCACCTGTCAGAGTATGCTTCATCCAGCATCGATCCATCAAGGAAGATCAGGTCGAAAGGCCTGACTTCGACAGGTATCTCCTGTTTCAGCTTCTCTATATCGTACTTCCGCTTGATCCTCTTCGAGAGCTGCTGGAACTCTATTGAAGAACCGTCTTCAGGATCAAATCCTACTATCTCCGCATCGATTATCACATTTTCCGCATCAACATGCTTTTTCACAGCCTCCACCACATCCGGGAACTGCTGAGTAACGTCCTCCAGCCTTCTCGTGAAGACCTTCACCTCATCACCCTTCGAATGTATCTTGGCTCTCATCCCATCGTACTTGTAATCTATAGCCGCAGGTTTCCCTACTTCTTCAAAGCCCTCTTCGATAGTCTCCACCTTCTTCGCAAGCATCGAGTTGATCGGCCGGAAAAGCTCCATGTCAAGCTCCTCCAGGGCTTCCAAGCCACCGTCTCTACACGCAACAGCGACCTCTCTGAAGTCGTTGGTCATGTCGTAGGCTCTCTGTATCTCCTCCGCGTTTTCACCTTTAAAGAAGGCCTCTGCGAGAGCGTCCCTAACAGTTCCCTCTCCCACTCCAAGTCTCAGGTTCTCCAGGAAAATCCTGACTATGTACTTTCCCTGCTCCGGGTCCGCGTCATTCAGGAGCGATGCGACGTTTCTCTTCTTCTTGTCCATCGAGACACTCTCCAGTGATTCCTGCTCCATCCTGGCGATTTTCTCCAGCTTCTCGTTTACCCGCTCCACGGTCAGTTCCTGGTCCATCAAGCTTCTCTGCCCGCCTTCGCCTTCCATCAGGACTTCGGCAGCGCTACCCAGATCTCCTTCCTCCCTCCATGCCCCCTCTATATCCTTTTCAGTCCTTCCCGTGGCTTCCTGGATCACATCAACCATAGTCTTGCTTGAGATTCCAAGGTCCAGGTCCTTCCAGTAGGGAAACGAGCGACCCATGGAGAGTAGAACCACCTCTTCCAGCTCCTCAGCGTTTTCTGAGTAGAACTCGGCGAGTATGGAGGTCATTTCTAGGTTGGATTGAGTTTCCTCGAGATTCCTGTAAACATCCACGAGCTTTGATAACTTCATGGGACATGATTCTTCGCCAATTGTTTAAACGGTTAGTGCAAAATAAGTTTCATGAGTGTCTTTGAAGCGGTTAAGCAGCTTTCGTCTTTCAGGGATTGCGAGGAGAAGGTCATTCCAAGGAAAAAGATTGGCAAGATTCTTGAAGCGGGCAGACAGTCTCCCTCTCCAGGCAATGTCCACTCAATTGAGTTTATCGTGGTGGAGGATGAGGAGAGGAAGCAATTCATGGCCAGGGCTGCGGGGGATGAAAGGATTGAGGGGGCTCCGACAACTATAGTTCTTCTGGGAGACATGGACAGGATGGCGAGAAAGGTAGGTGAGAAAAAGTGCAGAGAGGCCTGTAACTCCGAGATCGCGTGTGCAGTCCAGAATATGAGGCTTGTAGCGGAGGAGGAAGGCCTGGCATCCTGCTGGATAGGAGGATTCGATGAGGACGCTGTCGCCGAGCAACTCGAGATACCATCTGGAAAGCAGCCGCTGGCGATTGTAATTCTTGGTTACTCTGATGACAGGGTTCAGAGAGGTTCAAAGTTCGGGCTCAACCAGATCGCCCACTACGATATCTACGACAACAAGATCGATAGCGACTTTGACAACGTGGAATGGGACGGAATCAGGGAGGAGAAGGAGATGTACGGTAGAAAGCTAGGCAGCCTTCGGACAAAAATTGAATCAGCTATTGCCAAGTATTTATAAACTTTAAGCTTAATTAATTATTACTCGGTGATCATAAAATCTTACTACCGACAGGGGAAAGCCCCGGATAAGGTTTATAACTACCCGCACAGAATGGTAACATAGCTAAGGTGTCATTCAAAAATGGTTGCAAGTCAGGAGACTCTGGACAAGCTTGAAGATATCGGTCTAAACATGTACGAGAGGAAAATTTACTCTGCCCTGATCAGCAGAGGTGTCTCAACAGCAGGAGAACTCTCGGAAATGACCAATGTTCCACGCTCGCGTACCTATGATGTCCTGGAGTCTCTTGCGGAGAAAGGATGCGCGGTCATCAAGTCGAATCAGCCTATGGAATACGTGGCTATCCCTCCGCAGCAGGCGATTGAAAACATAAAAGAACAGCACAGGCAGGAGCTGGAGGACAAACTAGACAAGCTTGATTCCTTCAAGGATTCAGAAGCCGTAGATGAGCTTGAGAGCCTCTACGATCAGGGACTTGAACTGGTTGATCCAGAGGAAATGTCAGGCTCCCTGCAGGGTTCCCACCAGATCAACCAGCACATGGGAACAATGTTCCAGGACGCCGAGGAAAGCATAAAGATCGTGACCTCGGAGGACGGACTTAACCAGCTTTACAGTAATCATGCCGATCTGCTACAGGAAGCAAGGGAGAACGGTGTGAAAGTTCAGGTACTGGCTCCGGTAACAGACAGTAACAGGGAAGCTTTCGAATCAATAAAGGATGCTGTGGAAGTCAGGCATCTGGAGGGAAGAGACGAATTTGACGTTCCGGAGGGAAGGTTCGCGATAATCGACAATAATGCTCTGACGATGTCGATGACACATGACCAGGTACACGACACCCAGGATACAGCATTCTGGACCAAGAGCGACCACATGGCGGAGGAAACCATGGAACCAGTGTTCGACATGCTCTGGCATCATTCGGACGAGCCAGGGTCACCTGAAGGACCTGATAGATAACACTTTTTCCTATAATACCTGTGAGCTATCTATCCAATCTCAGCCCTCAGGGGAGGATTTGCTCCCGAGGAAAGAAAAGATTCTATTCCCATCAAATCCAGGAAACTGAAATCCGGCCCCTCGTCGACCTGTTTAACCTTGAGATCATGGCCCGTAAGGTTTTCTGCCTCCTCAACTGCCTGCTGCCGGCCTCCTAGCTTGTCGACAAGTTCCAGCTTCTTCGCTTCGCTACCAAGGAAAATCTCACCCGTGCTAATCTTCTCCACCTCCGATTGACTCAGATTCCTCTCCTTTTCAACTAGATTGATGAACTCCCTGTGTATCATCTCGGACTTCTGCTTCAGGAGTCTCCTCTCCTCAGGGGTAATATTCCTGTAAGGTGAACCCACGCCCTTCAGCTTACCAGAGGTAATATTGACGTATTCAACCCCGAGCCTGTTCAGGAGTCCAGAGAATTCAAGGAAAGAGCTCCTGACACCTATACTGCCGGTAATAGATGCGGAATCGGCAACTGTTCTGTTACATCCCAGTGAGATCAGGTAGCCTCCGGATGCAGCCACATCCCTCAACCTGCAAACTGTGGGGACTCCAACCGATTCAATCTCACGCTTTACATCTTTCGAGGCAACTACTGCTCCACCTCCTGAGTTTATCTCGTAGATAATCGCGTCCGCTCCCGAGTTCAAAGCTCTCTCATTCAGGTCTCTAACCTTCGAGGGTGTGATGGAGGAAGAGCCAAAGCCCGAGGACGAAGAAGTTATCGATCCGTCCAGCGAGACCACCGCGACATCTCCCTTCCTCAGATCAAGTTCAGATGCCTTTCCAGAGGCAAAGAACCCAATAAGCGAAAAAATCAATATTAGACCAATTCCGCCCGCCAGGAGATTCCTCGTTCGTTTTTCCATAAATCAATCAATTAACTGTTTCTTTTTAATTCTTCATACAGCTCTGGACACCATGAGCCTCGAAAAGATTTCACGCAATATAATAGAAGAGATTCAGGATGGCGAGATAGAATCCAAGCAAGAGATAGAGGCGAGGAAAAAGCAGCTCTGCGGGGAGAGCGATTTCGAGGGGATGCCGAAGAACTCAGACATACTGGAATTTGCGGAAGAAGGAGAGGAAGACGCAAGGAAACTTCTGAAAACCAAGCCCATGAGGACGATATCCGGAATCGCAAACATAGCGATAATGGCGAGACCTGCTCCATGCGGCGGGGGCTGCATCTACTGTCCGAAGGGAAAAGATGCTCCCCAGAGCTATACAGGTAAAGAACCGGCAACGAGGAGAGCTATCAGGAACGACTACGATCCTTTCGACCAGGTCCACGATAGACTGAATCAGTACGAGAAGAACGGGCACTCCATAGACAAGTCAAAGCTGATAGTGATGGGAGGAACCTTCCCCTTCCAGGACCCGGATTACCAGCGAGAATTTTTGAAGAGAGCTTTCGATGGGTTCAACACCTACCCGGACAATTCAGGGCTTGAAGAAGCTGACAAACTTGAAGAGGCACAGCTGAAGAATGAGAAAGCGGAGGTCAGGAATGTTGGAGTGACCTTCGAGACAAGGCCTGACATCTGCGAGACCGAGCATATCGACCGCATCCTTGAAATGGGGGGAACCAGGGTCGAGATGGGTGTACAGACTGTGTTCGATGAAACCCATGAAATAACGAACAGAGGCCACGGCATGGAGCCTGTAATCGAGGCAACTAAGCGGTTGAAAAACGCGGGTTTCAAGGTCGCCTACCACCTGATGCTCGGTCTTCCCGGCGAGGGATACGAAGAAGATATACAGAAATTCAGGAAGACCTTTTCCGACCCGGACCTCCAGCCCGACGAGGTAAAGATCTATCCCTGCGAAGTCATCCAGGGAACCGAGCTCTACAGGAGGTACGAGGAGGGCGAGTTCGATCCGATAGACGACGAGGAGGCAAAAGAAAGGCTGAAAGAGATACTCGTAAGCCAAATTCCTCCCCATGTCAGGGTGAAGAGGGTGATGCGTGACATTCCCTCGACTGAAGTAGATGCGGGACCACAGCTCACAAATATGCGCCAGATGGCCCTCCAGGAGATGGAGGAAGAGGGAGATAGATGCAGGTGCATCCGCTGCAGGGAAGTCGGACACGTCAGGCAGAAGCATGGTGAGACCCCTGAGGATGTAGAAGCAGTGGAGAGAATCTACGATGCCTCAGGCGGCAAAGAGTACTTCCTGAGCTACGAGGATACTGGAAAGGATATAATCCTCGGTTTCACGAGACTGAGAGCTCCCCCGGAATCCTTCAGGCCGGAGATCGATGATGATTCACTTATAGTCAGGCAGCTGAAGGTCCTTGGAACAGCGACAGAGCTCGGGGAGGAGGGAGAGGCCCAGCACCAGGGTTTTGGAAGAAGGTTGATGGAGCGAGCTGAGGAAAAAGCCCGAGAGATCGGAAGAGAGAAGGTCGTGGTAATCTCCGCGGTTGGAACACGGGAGTACTACCGGAAGTTAGGTTACGAGAAGGAAGGGCCTTACATGGTCAAGGAACTGGATTAATCAAGCTTTATTTCCCTGCTCATAGAATTGAAGTTCTCAAATCCATCTTCCTCAACAACTATCATGTCTTCCAGTCTCAGGCCTCCGATTTCTGGAATGTATAGGCCAGGTTCTATCGTAAGCACCATTCCCTCTTCAAGTTCATCTTTGTTGCCAGCTACACGCGGACTCTCATGCAGTTCAAGTCCCACCGCATGACCTGTAGAATGTAAAAACCCGCTTTCCGCCTCTTCATTATTTCTCAAAGTTTCATATCCATGCTTCTCCAGGACATCGCAGACCCTCGCATGAACTTCTTTTGCCTTGACACCTGCTCCTCTCTCAAGTACCTCAAAAGCAGCTTCTAGGGCCTCATCAACTGATTGCTTCATCTCCTGGACTTCTGAAGGTACTTCTCCCTTGACAAACGTCCGGGTCATGTCGCCGAAATAATTATTATCATGTCTTGGAAAGATGTCAACGATGATCGGTTCTCCCGCTTCTATAGGCCCTGAACCTCTCGAATGAGGTTTCGCAGATTCAGCTCCAGAGGCCACTATTGTATTTTCAGGTACCTCACAGTTGTTTTCCAACATGAAGAGCTTGATTTTCTTCTTCACCCTTTCAGATGTAAGTATCTCTCCATCTCTGTAAAGAACTCCATCCCTGACCTCTGCATTTCCTATAATTTCTCTCGTTCTTTTCATGGCTTCCTCCGTCAACTCCTGCACTTCTCTCAATTTTTCAAGTTCCCCACTGTCTTTCCTCTTCCTGGCTTCCATTACAGGATTTTGTTCTGCTGGCTCAACTTCTATTCCCTCACTTTCCAGATCATCGGCTAGCTTCAGTGGAAATTCACCTGGAACTGCTACTCTATTAATTCCTTTATCCTCTAGCGCTTTTCTTATGGTTTCTATTCTCTTACTTTCATTATCTCTCGATTCGCCGCTAACATATTTCGAACTGCTGTAGATATTGTCTACTTCTGCCTCTTCTTCAGCCCTCGAATACTCGAGCTGTGGGACTACTACAGTGCTTTCACCTTTCGCAAAGAAATAGAGAAAAGAATCAGACGCCTTAAAACTTGTCAGGTAGAAAAGATTTTCATTCGATGCCGAATCATCAAAAATTAGAAATGCATCAAATTTACTCGATTCCAGGAAATCGTCGATTTTGGAATCTGCATTCATAAATCATAATTGTAATCTAGAATTTTAAACTCCTTCCAAAGTGCATTCGCCCTGCGAATGCTCTCGGCGTCCCAATTTCGCCCGGAAATTGTTAAAGAAAAATAGGTGGTGGTCTCCCCTCCCCTTGGGAAAGACTCACCGATGATCCAGTCTAGTTTGACTGGGAGTTCTTGAGTGTCTGCCATTTCTCGGAGAACTCGTCTTTCATCTTCTCAAGTGCTACCTTCTCCTCGTCGCTAAGCTCGTTCTGTTCGACTATGTTCCTGTAAATCTTGTAGGGATGGGTGGGAACTTCTTCTTTCATGTTATCCTCAAATCTTGGCTCGAACTTTTCCCTGTGCTGATCTACCATCTCCTGAAATTCTCCGTTACTCTTCAACTCATCGGCGAGCTTTTCCTCCGTGCTTTTTCCAATGTCCCAGAGGCTCGCCATATATCTAATCATCAACTGGTAACTCTTTTAATCATTACGCCGGTTTCGTGCGCTGAAACCCGCTTAAAGAACGTTTTTGTTTTCTCACAGTAATAAAATCTTTTAGATATTTTTCATATTTTATTCGTTCGAATCTAAAAGCTTTGCATGGAAGCGCTGAAAATCCTCAAAGAAAGCCTGGAAATGCTGTGGGAGAACCCCGTAATCTTCCTACCAAAGCTAGTGTCCACGGGAATGAGTTCTGTACTTCTGGTCCTGATTGTCTCAAACTTCCAGTTCCTAAAGTCGCTTTCCTCCTATAAACTGCTCGCTGTCGCGCTGATCCTTCCACTAATAATGACTCTAATTGGAGTTTTAGCTTCAATGCTGGTGGCGGCCATGGTCAAACATTTTGACGATCCCAGAATTGTCAGGAAAAGTATTACCGAGGTTGTAGAAAGAATCAGGCAGGCGGTAAAGACAACCCTGCTATTGGCTGCACTGGCAGTAACAATCTCTGTACCTATGAGCCTGTTATACTTCTACTATTTAGGTGGCGGAAGCACATTTTACCTGGTATTAGCAGGGTTGTTGATTCTTTTGGCAGTGATAGCGATCAGTTTTGCCTCCTACTTCCTGCCCGCCACTCTTCTAGAACATTCAACGCTGACGAAAAGTGTAAAGGACTCTTACTCGGTCTCCAGAGATAATAGCGGTTTGGTCACCTCTCTTGTGTTTCTTTCTATCATAATGCTGGGAGCAGCCTTTCTTTCCTCCGGAATTCTGGAGAAACTTGGTTACGCAGGATTCTTACTGGGTAGAATGTCATCCACGGTTGTCAACACATATGTATTCGTGATGTCTCCAAAAATCTACTATTCAGCCCCTGAGAGTCTCAACTAGTTGCTCCGCTGCCTTCTCAGCTCTTCCATTCTCGTTCTCAATAGTCTTGAGGTATGCTCCTGTCAAAACGGCTCCGGCGGAAGCCATTTCTCTCGCAACTCTCTGGTACTCTCTGACTCCCTCCACATCTTCATGCTCTCTATCCCTGTCATCGTCGTCAGCACTTCTCCTGTAGATTTCCCTGGGATCTGCGGTTATCATGATTATCTTTGACGGTTCCAGGTTTTCCACCGTCCACCTTGGAAGCCCGGGAATATATCCATACGGTGTTTCTATGGTTGCGTGCGTTTCGACTATCACATCGCTGTCTTCAGATTCCTCCACTATCGACTCTGCAGCGTCCATCTGGACCTGCCTGTAGGTTTCAACCTCTATATTCTTCATCTCGTCCCGATCCTTCACCAGGTTCTGCTCCCTGGCGATTTCGAGCATCCTGTCGCCGTAGTTTATAAGCTTGTAATCAGTTTCGGAGAGTAGCATAGCCTCCTCCATAACCGTACCTTTTCCAACTCCTGATAGACCGACAACAATGTTTACCTCACCCATCATTTTCACCGTGCTGTATTTTCAACTTCTCCCCCAGGTAATTAAACCATTCGCTGTCCCCCTCCAGCGGAGATGCAAAACTGAAGTCTTCAAGCTTCTCCGCCACTCGATCCGGCACACCTTTCTTCTCAAGATCTCCCTCCTTCAGGAAATGCTGCAGAAACTCCCTCGCATCCGTGAACTCTCTCTCAGTTTTCGCCTTAATTCTATCCTCTTCCACATAGATGTTCGAGTACTTGGAGCTGAACTGTTCAAGATGATCCCTTCCGTGGAAAACTTTCGGTCCATCTTTTTCCTGTACTTCCGGCAGTTTTCGATCCATCTCGAAGAATATTTTAGTAGTCTGCCCTACATAAAAGCCGGATTCGTAGATCCTGAAACTCTTCTCCTCCAGCTCTGACTTCAACCTCCTGAGAGCTTTTCTCAACTGGGGATAGACAATATCGTCCACATCATCTATATTCTCGAATTCTACAAGCATAAAGTCGGATCTCCTCTTCAACTCCTGCTTCACCTCGAATTCCGAGTACTCAGTTTCATCGCTCCTGAAGTAGTTCATTCCTGGATTGCTCTGGAACCTCCAGCACCTGTAGATAAACTTCGAGTAGTTTTCCGTGGATAGAACAGACGCGACGTTTCTCTCCGGATCAACAGGATCAATCACAACCAGCTCATCTCTACTGAACTTCTCCTCTAGCTCAGAGGGCAGCTTCTCTTCATAGTATCCGGCCGGATACAGTACTTCATCCTCACTCCAGGAAGCTGCTTCTTCAACTAGTTGCCTGAAACTCCCGGATTCGGATACCAGGATTTCGCACAGATACCCCGAGAAGCCTCTAACTTTCAGAGATGAGCCGTAGAGTCCTCCAGCATCCAGGAACTTTTTGAGTACGACTACATCCTTTCTCTGCCTGTCTGAGAGATTTTCTTCCGTCCACCGAGTGTGGTGCGGCGTCCTGTCAACGCTGCTCTTTATGCTTTCAGGCCCGGTATCGTAGCAGGGCACTATCTCAACTTTGAAACCATCAATCCTGCCCTTAACGTATGGGTGCTCCGCGTACTCGACGTGGTGTTTGCCGTCAAACTCTTTGAAGGTCTTCTTTCCTATCTCAAGAGCTCTCTGCTCAAGCTCTTCGGGATCGACGGATTCCGGGAATAAAACGAATATATCTATATCCCGGTCGTCCTTCATGCATGTGGCTCTACCCGCGGATCCTGCAAAATGCGTGCTTTGATCGAACTCTTTTTCTATGAATGCCGAGATTTCCCGGTATTTTTGCTCTATTTCCTCTAGCTCTTGCTCTGAAGGATAATTCTCTTCAAGCACTTTCTGCCTTAATCTTTCAAACTTCATAATTTAGAAATTACAGAATCAGGTTTTAATCAGTTGTCGGCAAAGACCTCTACGTGAAATTCAATTTCGTGTCGCTGACGGTAGAAAACCTGGAAAAAGCTAAAAACTTTTACATCGAGCTTCTTGGAAAGGAACCGGTTCACTCCAGCGAAAGACTGGTCAAATTCAGGTACGGAGAGATGCAGTTCAGTCTCTACAATCCTGAAGCTGATGGATCAAACAATAGAGAAGTTGTCTACGGTAATAATTCTATTCCCGCCTTCGAAGTTAAAGACCTGGAATCAGAAAGGGAAAGAATAGGAAGGATCGCGGATGTGGAGTCAGGATACGAACTGAACGATCACAGGGGATTCTTTGTGAAAGATCCTTCCGGAAACCTGATCGAGATATACGAGATGACTGGAATTTAATCCCTCACGCCTTCGAAAAGCTTCCTGTCGTCGATAACCTGGTACTCTATCTCCTGTCCCTCTGAAACTTCTATGTCGTCAGGCAGCTGCATTTCCTCTGTCTCGTAGGTTTCCATATCCATGACCTGTGCGATGTTTCCATCCTTTGAGACAACCTGTCCCACCTTTTTCTCTACATCAGGAGACATCATCATGGAGTCTACAGGCTTCGTAATGTGCCTGTTTTTACCCCCGAAAACTTCCTTGGCCTTGATCTTGGCTTTGGCGCTGCCGTGCTTGCCGGGAGAGGACTTGGATACGCTCCTGACCTCGCAGGGCTCACCATCTATCATCACATAGCTTCCGTTCCTGACCTTACCTGCCTCTATCTGCTGCGGCACTTTTCACACCTCTGGAATCAACAAAACCTGGGACTCACTTGGTCGCCATCGTTACATCCGACGCCTTGACGGTTTTCCTTTCCGCGTGCTCTGCCATCTCGACTGCTTCCCTGGCAATTTCCTCTCCAACATCCTCGACTGCATCTCTCAGCTCTTCTACAGCGTCTTTTGAAACTCTGTCCGCTCCGGCGTTCCGGATTATTCTTTCAACTGGTGCGTTAGGTAGGCTCATTGTCTTATCACAGTTAAATTCTCGGTCTCAGGTTTTTAATAACTACCCGGGTCTGCTGAAACTTTTATGGTTTCAAGTCAACTCTCAGTCATGAAAGCCGCGGTGGACGCAAACGTATTTATACACGGGCGGGGCAACTTCGACTTCAAGGTTTTTACTGTACCTGATGTTATAGAGGAGTTGAGGTCGGAAAATTCAAGGAACGTGCTTGAAAGCACTGGCTACAGGATTGAGGAGCCGGGCCAGGAATCGATTGAGAGAGTTGAAGATATGGCGAAAGAGATAAACTCACCCACATCCCCAGAAGATGAGAATCTTGTGGCTCTTGCGCTGGAAAAAGATTACACCTTGGTATCCGATGATAAGGCAGTACAGAACCTGGGTCTCCATCTCGGAGTAGATGTCAGAGGTTTTCTGGAAAATTCTGTAAGGGAAAAGATCGAATGGAAGCCTGAGTGTAAAAACTGCGGAAAAAAATTCTCTAAATCCAGTTGCTCGGGCTGCGGATCTAGCTCTCGGGTTCTGAAACAAGTTCGCTGTAGTTAAGGAAGAACTCCTTCGACAGGATCAGTATTACTGGTCCCAGGACTATTCCCTTCAGTCCAAGTGTGAGTGGTCCGGCAAGGAATCCCAGGAATATTATCAGTGGATGCTCGTCCATCTGTCTTGATCCCACAAAAGGCCTTAGGAACATTTCTGGCAGGATATTCAGGAATACCGCCCCGAAACCAAGGATGAGAAAACCCTTCAGGGGAGCTCCTGTAAATATGTAGAATGCTCCTATCGGACCGTAGAACATGAAAGCAGCGACCAGTGGCAGTAGCGCCGCAATACCTATCAGTAATGACCAGAATACGGCAAAAGGTATAGGCGAAGTTATCAGCCCTATAATGTAGAAGCCAATACCCGCCACAACTGCCAGTATCGTCGCAACCATCAACTGTGTTATGAAGACTCCCCTGAATATAGAATCCGTCGACCTTATCAGGCTTTTTACTATTTTCTCCTCGTTCTCGGAGAGACTCTCCGCGAAGTCAAAAAGTCTCTGCTTTATTCTCTCCCCATCCCTGTAGAGGTAAATAGCAGTAACAAGGTATATACCAACGTTAATCACAACCACCGGAACCGATGCAATACTCGATTCGAGCCATGCCTTTACGTTCTGGACGGCCGCCCCGATATACTGCTCCGCGGATTTATTGTAGGTATCCGGCAGGTTCAATGTTTCCACTATACCCTGTATATTCTGCTGGAGATCAAATGCAAAGAATTTCAGCATCCCCAGTACATAGTCAAAATTGCTTATGAACATGAATACTCCCAGTGTAATTATTCCTACTATCGAGGTAGTTATCACCACCGAGGACAGGAATTCGTTAGCCAGCCTGTCGTTCAGCCTTCTGTGGGCATGCCTCAACAGGTAAGATGTCGCGACGGCCAGCACGATCGCATCCAGAAACGGATATATTATTAATATTGTCCCCAGAACTAGAATGATGGATACTCCCAGCACCTCTCTCTTGAATCTTTCCTGATCTTCCATCGTTACATTATTGTTTTTAACGGATTATATTAGCTGTCCCTGATAAATGTTGTCACAAAGCAATAAACAACTATGGAAAAGATATTTAAAAGTTTGGGCCGCCCTTTAATATTCGTAGGGGAGGGTCAAGGATTTCTAGCAGATCGGTTACTAACTCCAGACCAGATGCTTCCCTGTCAAAGAGGCTAAAAATACTATGTCAGACCAAGCACACAACGTTCCACGTCGAGAATTTGACGAGTACCAGGTCCCTGAGGAATGGGACGAAGAAGAGGAAGAAGACGAAAACCTTGAAGAAGAACAGGAGACTGAAGACAAAGAAGTTGAGGCCGGAAAAGGCTACGAGGTTAGAAGAGAGGAAGCCGACGAAGGCGATACCGTACTTACCTGTCCCGAATGCGAAGCACAGCGCTTCGAGGAAAACTCTGCACAGGGAGAGCTCACCTGTGTGGAATGTGGTCTAGTAATAGAGGAAGACCGGATCGATGAGACTGCTGAATGGAGAGCGTTCAACGAGCAGGAAAGGGAGAAGAAAGCGAGAGCCGGACAGCCACTGACCTACACCAAGCACGACATGGGTATCTCAACCGAGATAGGCCAGGGATCCGGAGAGCTCTACAAGGTTTCAGGTAACAAGAGAGCCCAGTACTACAGGCTGAGGAAGTGGCACAAGAGGCTTACCAAGTCAAAGGACAGGAATCTAGGATTTGCGCTCTCCGAGCTCAACTCGATGGTTTCCAACCTGAACCTTCCGGAATCAGTCCACGAAGAGGTCGCACGACTCTATGAAAAAGCTGTCGACCAGGGACTTGTCAGGGGAAGGTCGATGGAATCGATCATCTCCGCACTCCTCTACATAGTTGCGAGGAAGCAGGGGACACCGAGGACACTCGACGAGATTTCCGAAGCATCCGGTATTGAAAAAAGAGAGATAGGACGAGCCTACAGGTATGTGGCAAGGGAACTCGGACTCAGGATTCTTCCCGCGAAGCCTCAGGACTATGTTCCACGCTTCGCTGGAAAGCTACAGCTATCCGGAGAAGTACAGGCCAGAGCCAGGAACATCCTGAAAGAGGCTAGGGAGAAAGATCTTCTTTCCGGCAAAGGACCTACAGGTCTTGCCGCAGCAGCGCTCTACATCGCAGCGGTGCTTGAAGGAGAGAAGAGAACCCAGAGAGAAGTTGCGGATGTAGTGGGAGTTACCGAAGTCACTATCAGGAACCGCTACAAGGAACTTGCGGAGAAACTCGGCCTCGAGGAAGAACTGGAAGAGAAGTCCAACTAAATATCTTTCATTTTTCTCTTGTTTCTTCATCAGTTCAGAGGGTTCTAATGTCTGTTTCAAAACCTGATCTGGATATTTTGGATAACCGCCACTTTAAGTGGGAGTTGGATAGAACTTACCCTAACTTGGTCCCGATTGAGAATAAGAGCTTTGAGGCAGAGTGGGAGTGGTTAAATGTCCTTCATGAAGAAATGCCAGATCATGTAGTAGAGCCGTTAAATCCAATGTTCTTAGAAGGCGAGTTAACTGGTTATTCGATGAATAAGGTTTCCGGGAGAAGAATTGATAGCTATTTCAATATGCCTGATTTCGGTTTAACTACCGGAGTGGAAAGAGTTATACGGCTTTTTGACTTAGTTGAGAAGATGCATGAAAAAGGGCTAGCTCATGGCGACCTTTATAAGAACATAATTTATTCGGATCAGGAGGGTTTCAAGATGATAGATCCTCCAGGACATCCTTCGGACATGGAGGAAATAGAGGCTCTCCAGGATAGGGACAAAGCTGCTGTAATTCATTTCCAGAGTCTGGTTTCTCGTAATCCTGAGTGGTACGATAATAGCGATCCTTGGAGTCAACTCAGTTCGTACAGAGTTGAATATGGTGAATTAGAAAAGGTCTAACCATGAGGCCGGTCTTGTTCTTCGTTGTAGATGTAGCTTTCCCAGAGTTTCTGGAGCTTCAGTAGCTCTCGACTTCTACTCCGTTGATTTTCTGGAAGTGTTCCGGGTTTCCGGTGAGGATTTTCTGGTCTGTGTCTTTGGCTAGGGAGGCGATGGTGACGTCTTCGAACTCGATCTTGTCGCCTTGTTTTTCTAGTTTATGCATTATTTCCGCTGCCTGGTTTCCCTGGCTCCATCCAAGCGGCAATCTTCTGGTAGATAGTTCGTCAAGTGTCTGATTTATCTTCGTCTTCTCAGACTCCGTGTCGTGGTATTGGAGTGCACCATAACGTAGTTCAAATGCAGTTACGGGTGTAACGGAAATTGTGACATCTCTTTTCTCGATTTCAGTGAGTTTTTTTATCGCCTCCTCTTTGTCGTCCATAAGATCGATTATGAAAGATGTGTCTACAATCAATCTTCAAACGCCTCTTTTGCCCTCTTCTTTAAATCTTCTGTAGTTTTCTTTCTTTTTTCCTTTATTACTTCCCTCATTTCTTCTGCTTCTTCATCGGATAAAATACCTGCGAGATCCCAGAGACTCGAAGTCGAATCTTTCTCTATCTTTTCCTCCGCTATCTCTCTCAAAAAAGCGGAACGACTCTTTCCCTCTCTTTCAGCCAGTCTCTCCAGCTTCTCGATCTCTTCATCCGGCATCCTGATGCTGACAGTTCCCATCTTCACATCAATGTATACATTTTGTACACTTAAGTTGTTTTCTGTCCAGAGACTATTTGCTACAGTTTTGCTTCAGTATATTTCTCAGGATTTCCTCCTCTTCCTTCCTCTCCTTAGCTGTTAGTCCTTCTTTTTCCGTCCAGCTCTCGAAATATCTCATTGCATAGATAGCTTTCAGTGTCTTGTAGAACTCAATTCTTTCCTTCCATCCGTCTTCCAGCCTGTAATTTTCTCTATAGCTGCTGTAGAATGCCTCCTTAAGTTTCTTGATCTCTTCATCGTTTTCGATAAATCTGTGAATCATCTGTGTCTCAGTGTAGGCGAGATCCCATTCCGAGTGCCCGGAAAATGATCGCTCCCAGTCGATTATTCCGGATACATCAGTGTCTTCCAGGAAGATGTTATCGGGAGAGACATCGAAGTGGACAAGTACTGGTTTCTCTGTTCCCAGCAGGTCTAGGTTCTGCTTGAGATATTTCCGGTAGTTCTGCTGTAAATCTTCAAATCTTGTACCTTCCAGTTTTTCTATTTCTCCCAGTATAAATTTTTGAAGGTATTCTTTCCATGAAGGTTCATCTTGAACTCTTAGTTTTCCACTTGAGAGAATCAAGTCTCCATGTGATTCGAATTCGGTCTGGCTGTGAAGCACCGCCAGTATTTTCCCGATCTGTTTTACTATTTTCTTCTTTTCGGTGAAGGAGAGTGCTTCATATAATTCCAGACATTCAGTTCCCTCCATCTCCTCAGCTATGTAAAACATTGGGTCTGAGTCCAGACTGGAGTAGACTATTCTCTGGGTAGGGATGTTTGTTCTCCTGTTCACCAGTTCCACCACTTTTTCTTCTTTCCTGAACCTTTTCTTCAGTTCTTTGCTACTGAAGCAGACGATCAGGTTTATGGATTTTTTGAATTCTACCCTGAAAGTTTTCTTGGCGCTGCTGGAAACGTCTTTGATGTTCGAAACATTTTCATCTCTAACATGAGAAACTGCTTTTACCACATCTGTTTGGTTAATATCCATGATCTAAGTTAATCAGAACTCTTGATAATTTCTTTCACGTCTCCAATAGGTGCGTCAGTCCTGAAACCGGTGGCGGAGAAGTGAGTCCTCGAAACCGGATAGCCTTTCTGCCTGATTTCCTCAATAACCTTGTCTCTCTTCGGTACGTGGATTCCGATGCTCGAGCAGAGCTCGTGGAGATCATAGAAAGGTGTCAAGATTTCTGCCTCCCCATCAATCCTCTGGAGCAACTCCATGCTTTCCTCCCAATCTTCATTCATCTCTTCCAGCATTTTAGCTGTAAAGCGCTGGTCCGCAAACTTCCCAGTCCAGATAGGTCCAGCATATTCCAGACCGGTGTTTCCGCAGCCACCGCACTTCTCCTTTCTCTCAAGCTTCCTCCAGCGGCATTCCGGGCAGAATGAAAGGTATCCGATATTTTCAAGACTTCGGTTCGTCCTCTTCTTCGATTCGGTAACTCTGCCGATCACCCTGGAGTAATGCCTCTCATGCCAGCACACTTTTGGATCGAAGCACTTGTCGTGCCGGGCGTAGTTTTCGAAAATCTCTTTGATATAGATTCTCAGGCCGGTCTCGTGCATGAAACTATTTTTGATAGGCTTCGAACCGTATCTCCTTATACAGGTCTTCCGGTAGCTTCCTGATGCAACAGCGTTGTCGGTAGCGGTAAAACCAGCAAGTGACTGGTGGTTTGAGGCTCTTGCAGCCGAATCCAGGTAGGGAGTGAAGGGTCCAAAGGGATCGATATCTATGAGGTGAAAGTAGTTCCTGTTCCCGGATAAGAAGACATTTGCATCAAGATTGGAAATCTCTGCCTCCATATTGTTTGCCTCAACTGCTTTTTCTGCGGCTTCTACAGCTTCAGGGTTAGCATCGTTCAGGAAGGTGCTGTCGGAGAAAGAGGAGTATCTTAAACCACGGATGCCGGTACCTGTTAAGGCATCGCAGCACCTGAACTCTTCCGGATCGATCTTTTCGCCGAAAACTTCTCCCGCTATCTCAGAGAGGTCCCTGTTTGTCAGCATCTCTCTGTTGTAGAAAACTTCTGAATCCTTGTCAGGTTCTTCCTCTTCTGGAGCAAATATTCTGTAACCCCGCTCCTTCATACTAAATTTATATTCTGGAATCTTTATAATCAAGAGCTGGAAAAATTTGGAAAATTTTTATAAAGGAAGCCGCTGTGAGCGCCAAGATAGCCTTTATAAACTTCTGCGTTCGCACGATTTAATGGTGACATAATGGCTGAAACAGTTGTTAAGGAAGTACGTAAAGCTGAGAAAGACGCCAGTTCTATAGTTGAAGATGCGAGAGAGGAGAAAGAGCAAATTGTCAGTGATGCGAGGGAAAGAGCGGAAAGCATAGTGGAAGAAGCCAGGAATGAAGCAGAAAAAGATCGGATGAAGAGGATGGAAAACTTCAGGGAGGAAATGGAACAGGAAAAAGAAAGGATGATTGAGGAAGGAAGAGGAGAAGCAGAAAAACTGAGACAGACCGGGTCCTCACAAGTTGATGAAGCGGAAGATTTCTTGTGGCAAAAGTTTGAAGATGAGTTCCAGTAGGTGAAATTTATCAGACCTGCAGAGATGGAGAAGGTTTCAATAGTTGGACTGAAAGAGAATCTCAGGCCGGTAGTGGAGAGGCTTCACTCCATGCAGCTACTGGATATTGAAAACTACGATGGCGATCTTGAAAAAGGAGAAAGTCTTGAGGAAGCGGAGCAAGTATCCCAGCTTATTGTTGATCTCCGTTCGACGATTTCAAAGCTTCCCCAGGTAGAGGGAGAATCAGGTAGCGGAAGAACAATAGCCGAGATACAGGAAAATATCCCGGAGCTAAACCAGGAGGTAAATGATCTAGAGGAGCAGATTTCTGCTATCGATAACAGTATTGCAAAGCTGGAGGAGCAGAGAGAATACTTCGAGAAGCTGGAGGGAGCTGGCATCGAGTACCGTGACCTTGAAGGAACCAGGGAGCTTGACTGCTTCGTGGGAAGGATCGACCTGGAGACACTCAGTAAAAAAATGCCGGATGAAAGATACGAAGTTTTGGAGGGAGAAGAAGCAGAGGTTGTTTTCTTCCAGGAAGGAGAGAACAGGGAGAAAGCTGTAAGAGATGCATCAATCGAGGAATTTGGTGTTGTAGATTCGGAGTTTGATGGTCGCCCTTCGGAAATAATTGAGAAGATTCAGGTAGAGATTGAATCTTTCGAAAAGGAGAAGAGGGAAAAAAGGAAGAGTCTGGAGAACCTGGCTGGGAAGTGGAGGCCCGAGCTTGAAGAGGCCGAAGAATTCCTGGCGGAGAAGGTTGAGAAGGCTGAAGCACCGCTGGAGTTCGGTACTACTGAAGAAACGTTCGTGGCAGAGGGATGGATACCTGCGGAGAGGTTCAGTGAGATGGAGGAGGAGCTTGCAGGTGAGACTGAAGGAAAAATCCACGTGGAGAAGATTGAGGGAGAAAATCCCCCGGTTAAGCACCAAAATCCCGGCCCTGTAAGATCCTTTGAATCTCTCACCGACCTTATGTCTGTTCCAAGATATAATGAGCTGGACCCATCGTTTATAATCTTCCTTACCTTCCCGCTGTTCTTCGGCTTCATGATAGGGGATGCGGGCTACGGTCTTTCATCTCTGGCGGTTTTCTACGCGGGCTACAGGTTCTTTCCAGAGGCGGAGAAGATTTTCAGGTCTCTAATGTACGCTTCCGTCGCCACGATAATATTCGGGTTGATATACGGCGACGCTTTTGGTTACATCATATTTGGACATCACTCGGAACTGGCAAAGGCCACGGGCATCCACCTGTTCGAGAAAATCCCTATTCTATTCCATCGTTCCGCCCACTGGTCGCAGGTCTTCCAGCTGTCGGCACTTATAGGAATAATCCACATAAACGCCGGATATCTCCTCGGATTTTATAATGAACATGTGAAGCACGGCTTCAGAGAAGCTTTCCTGGAAAAGGGAAGCTGGTTGCTGCTGGAGATCGCTGTCGCTCTGGCGTTCTTCCTGGGATTGAAGGCTGGAGCACCAGTGTTCGCTGTCGCGGTGATACTGCTTTACCTGGGAGAGGGAATAGCAGGAGTAATCGAGATACCTTCGCTGCTTTCGAACGTGCTTTCCTACCTGAGGCTTTTTGGGGTCTCGGTGGCGGCTTTTTCACTGGCAAAAGTTGTGAATGCCTTCGCTCATCCGTTGTTCGCCACAGGCAGTCTTCTGGGGATTGCTGCAGGGGTTCTAATGCTGATGGTGGGCCACAGCTTCAACACTTTCATCAAAATCATGGAAGGATTCCTTCAGGGAATCCGCCTCCACTACGTGGAGATGTTCTCAAAATTTTACGAGGGAGGAGGAAAGAAGTACTCTCCTTTCGGTGCGAGGGAAATCTGATGAAATCTTTCACGATGACCATAAAAGAATACTCTAGGTGAAAATCAACATGAAATCAAAACAAAAGAAGAGAGGTGAAATTTGAATGGCAGGAGAACCACTCGCAATGATCGGTGCAGGAATCGCTGTGGGACTGGCAGCTATCGGAACAGGATGGGCACAGGCTAAGATCGGAAGCTCCGGTGTTGGAGCAATCGCTGAAGACGACAGTCTGTTCGGACAGGTGCTGGTGCTTACAGTCATCCCGGAGACCATGGTTATCTTCGGGTTCGTGGTCGCGCTGGTCGCAGCGGGATTCATCTAAATCAAGGGGGCAAACGCCCCTTCAACCACTTTATTTAACGTGATACTATGGGACTACAGGAGATCAAATCGGAAATCTTGGAAGAAGCCGAGAAGAAGGCCGAAAAAATCAGAAAGGAAGCAGAAAACGAGAGAGACGAAATTATCGAAAAAGCAGAGGAAGAAGCCCAGGAGATAAGAGAGCATGAGGAAGAGAAACTGGAGCAGGAAAAGGAATCGATGAGGAAGAAGACCCTTTCAAGTGCCAGGATGAAGGCAAAAGAGGCAAAAATGGAGGCAAAACAGCAGAAGATTGACGAAGTGTTCGAAAACTTCAGGGAATACCTGGAAAACCTTTCAAGAGGCGACAGGCAGAAATTTGTAGAGAGATGCATGGAGAAGGTCGAGTTCGAAGTGGGAAGAATTGAAGGATCTCCGGGTTTCGAGGAAGCTGTGGATGAAGAATTCAGAGAAACAGATGTTGAAGGAATAGTAGTTGTCTCGGAAGACGGAGAGAGACGACAGAGCTTCACTTTCGACAAAATACTGGAAGAATTCAGGCAGAAATACCGCAGAGAGGTGGCTGAAACGCTTTTTGGTGAGTGAAATGCTGAAGACTGATTATCCCTACATGTATGCCAGAATTAGCGCGAAGAGAGCCAAACTCCTGGAGAAGGAGGATTACGATAGACTGGTAAAGATGGGTCCTAGCGAGATAGCAAGGAATCTCGAAGAGGGAGAGTACAAGGAAGATATTGATGAACTTGGGTCGGACCATGATGGAATGGAACTGGTGGAATTGGCGCTGATGAGGAATATTTCGAGGATGATGGGCGAGCTTATAGAAATATCACCTGACTCCCTGGAACCTCTGATCAACTCCTTCCTGAGAAGGTACGATATACTCAGTATAAAGAGGTTGTTGAGATGGAAAAAGGGAGGTGAGAGGGGAAACATCGAGGATCTTCTTGTTCCGGTCGGTTACTATTCGGTGGAGGGATTGATGGACCTCTCGGAGAAGTCTGTAGAGGAAATATGTTCTTCAATAGAGTTTCCAGGATCGGAAGTTGACTACCAGAAAGAAATAGAGGATTATTCGGAAGTCAAGAAAGTGGAAAGAGACCTTGACAGGGCATACTTCAAGGAGATGTCGATGATGGCGGAGGGAACAGAAAGCATCTGGTTCAGCCGGTTCGTGAGAAAGGAAATGGAGTACGAGAACCTGAAGATAGCACTCAGGCTGAAGAAGGATGGAATGAAGCAAGAGATCAGGGAGTGGCTTGTATCTCCTGAGGTATCGACGTGTGTTGAAAAAGTTATAGAATCAGAGAGTCTTGAAGCTGCTGTAGAGGCGGTGGAAGAATGCGAGGATATAAGCTTTGAAAAGCCAGGTAACCTGGAAGAAGTGGAGCACAGACTGGAGGTAGAGAGGTTGAGGACAGCCCTGAGATCACTTCACACGGAACCTCTCGGAGTAACCTCGATTTTCGGATTTATAGTTGCGAAGATGATCGAAGTGAAAAACCTGAGGATGTTGATCCGTGCAAAGGAAACTGAAATCCAAAACCTTGATACGATAAGATCTAACCTGGTGACAGCTTGAGGTTGATCATAGATGGATAAGGATGACAGGAAATCTATAGCAGTTATAGGCGAAGAGGAGTTCACTCTGGGCTTCCAGCTGGCGGGAATCCAGAAAGTCTTCGGAACTGAAAACTATGAACAGAAAATTGAAGAGCTTATAGAAAGAGATGATGTGGGAATCCTGGTGGCGGAGGAATCGGATGTGAAAAAGCTTCCAGACAGGTTGAGAAGAAGGGTTAACGAATCGGTGGATCCGGTCGTTGTCACGCTCTCAGAGACTGCGGAGGATGCACAGCTACAGCACAAAATCCAGAAAGTAATCGGGGTAGATATTTCATGAAAAAATGCATGGAAAGTGTTTTCGTAAAGAATACTAGGGTGTAAGTTAAAATGGCACAATCTCAGAAGCAGATCGAACAATCAGAATCTGAAGGCGAAATCTACAAGGTGGCGGGACCGGTGGTTATAGCAAAAGATATGAACCCGCAGATGAACGACGTCGTCCAGGTAGGAGAGGAAGGACTGATGGGCGAGGTCATCCAGATAGAGGGAGATAAAACGTACATACAGGTATACGAGGAAACTACGGGCATAAGGCCGGGAGAACCGGTTAAAAACACCGGGCAACCTCTTTCAGTTGAGCTAGGACCCGGACTGCTTGGATCGATCTACGATGGACTACAGAGACCTCTACCGGATCTGGAGGAGAAGACCGGAGCATTCATCTCAAGGGGAGAAGACGCACCGGGAATCGACCCGGAAAAAAAATACGAGTTCGAGCCAGAGACGGAGGAAGGCAAGTACGTGAAAGGCGGAGATGTTCTCGGCTTGACCGAGGTGGAGTACGGCGAACACAAGGTAATGCTTCCTCCCGGTATTGAGGGAGAAGTTGAAGAGATAAAGCAGGGAGAATTTACTGTTGAAGATACAGTTGCTGTCGTTGATGGCGAGGAAGTCTCGATGAGGCAGGAATGGCCGATCAGGGAGTCAAGAGAGGTTAAAGACGACCTGAAACCTGAAATTCCGCTGATAACCGGACAGAGAGTTCTGGACGGACTTTTCCCTCTTGCGAAGGGAGGTACAGCAGCAATCCCGGGACCTTTCGGATCAGGCAAGACGGTGACACAGCAGTCGCTCGCGAAGTTTGCGGACGCCGATATAATCGTCTACATCGGATGCGGGGAGAGAGGAAACGAGATGACAGAAGTGCTGGAAGAGTTCCCGGAGCTGGAAGATCCGCAGACCGGCGACAAGATAATCAACCGTACGGTACTGATTGCGAACACTTCCAACATGCCTGTTGCGGCGAGAGAGGCCTCGATTTATACCGGGATAACTATCGCCGAGTACTTCCGCGACCAGGGTCTCGATGTTGCGCTGATGGCGGACTCCACTTCAAGGTGGGCGGAGGCGATGCGAGAAATCTCATCCAGGCTTGAAGAGATGCCCGGCGAGAGAGGTTTTCCCGCCTACCTGGCTTCAAAGCTCGCGGAGTTCTACGAGAGGGCTGGAAGGGTTGAACCGCTGGGACCTGAGGAACCCGGATCGGTGTCGATTATCGGCGCTGTTTCACCGCCGGGCGGAGACTTTTCAGAACCGGTAACCCAGAACACTTTGAGAGTGGTTAAAAACTTCTGGGCTCTTGATTCAGATCTTGCAGAGAAGAGGCACTTCCCCGCGATCAACTGGGATGACTCATACTCGGGTTACTCGGAGATGCTATCCAATTACTTTGAGAGAGAAGTTAACTCTGAATGGTCGGACAATATCCAGAGGATGAAAGATATCCTCCAGAAGGATGGAGAGCTGCAGGAGACTGTCCAGCTAGTGGGTAAAGACGCGCTTCCGGACAGGGAGAGACTGACTCTTGAGATAGGAACCATGATAAAGCAGTTCTACCTGCAGCAGAATGCGTTCCACGAAGTAGACCAGTACTCGGACCCGGAGAAAACCTTCGAGATACTGGAGCTGATTTTAGAGTGGGCGGACCAGGCCTATGAAGCACTTGAACAGGGTGCTCTTGTAGAGGATATAATCTCCCTGGATGCCTCCAACAGGATTTCCGAGCTCAAGTTCGAGGAAAACTACCAGGAATTAAGGGACGAGATTAGAGAAGAGATGGAGAAAGAATTCAGAGAGGTGGTTGAGGAATGAGCGTGGAAACTGTACCCTATGCCAGACATCTTTCGGAGAGATACAGCAGGGATGAAACTTATACAGATGAGTTAGTGAGTCAAGTAGAAGATCTATGTCTTGGGATGGTGGAAACACTTGAAAGACAGATTGATGACCGGGACTGGGAGTCTGTAGCTGCGGTTGTAGAAACTCTAGAAGATCAATACCATATAGACCTACTTCCTCTGGACAGGTCAACTACTTCCACAAGCCAGGGAGATATGGATTCAGTGAGAGAAGAAAAGCTTGATGATGAAAACGAATATGACATTCAAGAAGGAGTTCAAGGGTGATGGAAAGTTGAGGACACCTTCCAAAGAACTTATAGGCCCGCATGAAGAAATAGTGGAACTATATGCGGGTTTTGATCCTGAATATCCAGCCACCTATGCAGACGGCCAGATAGCAAGAATATTAAGTTCTGAAGAAGTATCAAGCAAAGTAGCTGAACAACTATTAGAGTCGCCTCTCGAGGATCTTGTTGAGCGTACAGATGTTGAAGAAGCGGGAAATCTCAAAAGATATCTAAGGGAAGGTAATTACATGGAAGCAAAAGAATTGGCCAGAAAATTGGATAAGAAATTGGAAGATAAATACGATCAAGTCGAAACCAAATTAGAAATTTCTGCAGAAATAATAGGAGATTTTACTGAAAACTGAGGGTGAAACAGATACTATGACACAACAAGAGTACAAGACGATCAACGAGGTCAAAGGACCTCTGGTATATGTCGAGAAAACCGACGATATAGCATATGGAGATATTGTGGAAGTTGAGACCCCTGATGGGCAGGTCAAGAAGGGAGAAGTCCTTGAGACCTCGAAGGATGTAGTAGTCGTACAGGTCTACGAGGAGACAAGGGGAATCGGACGGGACGCATCAGTCCGATTCCTTAACGAGAACGTGAAGATGCCGGTAACTGAAGATCTCCTGGGAAGGATCCTAGACGGTACAGGCAACCCGATTGATGACGGTCCGGAAGTGATCCCGGATGAGGAAAGAGACATTATCGGAGAGGCGATCAATCCCTACTCCAGAGAACTCCCTGAGGACTTCATCCAGACGGGAATTTCAAGTATCGACGTCATGAACACTCTGGTCAGGGGCCAGAAACTGCCTATATTCTCGGGTTCCGGATTACCGCACAACGAACTTGCGATGCAGATTGCGAGACAGGCGGATGTTCAGGGAGAGGATGAGGAGTTTGCTGTAGTATTCGCGGGCATGGGAATCACCGAGGAAGAATCCCAAGACTTCATCGAGGAGTTCCGGGAGACAGGAGCCCTAGAGAGATCCGTGGTGTTCCTGAACAAGGCCTCGGATCCCGCTCCGGAGAGGATCATCACGCCAAGGATGGCACTCACGACCGCAGAGTACCTTGCATTCGAGAAGGGATACGAGGTGCTGGTAATCCTTACCGACATGACCAACTACTGCAACGCCCTCAGAGAAGTTTCAGCTGCGAGAGAGGAAGTTCCGGGAAGGAGAGGATACCCGGGATACATGTATACCAATCTCGCGCAGCTCTACGAGAGAGCGGGTTTGATCAAGGGCGAGGAGGGATCAGTTACCCAGATCCCGATACTGACAATGCCCAACGACGATATAACGCATCCCATCCCTGACCTCACAGGTTACATTACGGAGGGACAGATTGTCGTGGATCGTGACCTGCAGAACAAGGGACATCAGCCACCGATCAACGTCTTACCTTCGCTATCAAGGTTGATGGACAACGGAGTCGGAAAGGGCTACACGAGAGCGGACCATCCGGATGTCTCCGACCAGCTCTACGCGATGTACGCCGAGGGAGAATCACTCAGAGATCTAGTGGCGATCGTCGGGGAGGACGCTCTATCGGAGAAAGACGAGAAAATCCTGAACTTCGCGGAAAAGTTCGAGGAGCACTTTGTCGGGCAAGGATACAGGGAGAACCGCGACATCAACGATTCGCTATCGCTTTCCTGGGACCTGCTTTCACTACTACCGGAATCAGAGCTGACGAGAATCGATCCTGAAACCAGGGAAAAATACCTTGAAAACCGGGGTCCTAGCTTCGAATAGGAAGATGATCAAGCTCTCGGATACATCAAGGTATGAAATTCCGGTTCGCTACGCCCAAGATTTTTACAGGGCTTCAGAAGACGGAGAGGATGTAAGTGAAGTAAAATCAGCCGATGAAATAGAGCTCAGAGTAGGAAAAAACGGAGCCTATAGAATGAAAATGACAGAAGAGATGCATGGTGTGTTCAGGAAAAAGGAAAAAACAACAGTGGTAGAAAATATCCAGTTACCTGAAGGATATACCCTGGATAGAATTTCGGAAATAGGTGAAACTATATGAGCCAGGATGTTAAACCAACGCGTTCGGAAGAATTACGGCTGAAGGAGAGGATTGAACTCGCGGAGAACGGCCACGAGATACTGGAGAAGAAGCGTGATGGCTTGATCCACGAATTCATGGAAATCGCCGGGGAGGCGAGGGAGGTGAACGAAGAGCTAGCCAGCCTCTACTCCGAAGCCAGGCTGAAAATGCTTCTGGCGAAAGTTTACGACGGTGAGGACATCGTCAAGTCAAACGCCTTCCCAGTAAATTCTGAACCCACGATTAATTCAGATACAAGGAATATCATGGGAGTTGTCGTACCGGAGATTGAGTCGGAGGGAATCTCTAGGACCATCATGGAGAGAGAGTATGGTATGACTTCCGCGACTTCAAGAGTGGATTCAGTCGCTGAGAAGTATGAAGAACTGCTGGAGAAGGTTGTAGAAGCGGCGGAAACCCAGACAAAGATACTGAAGCTGCTGGAAGAGATAGAGAAGACCAAGAGGAGAGTCAACGCGCTGGAGCACAAGGTCATACCGGAGTTCAAGGATGCACTGGACATGGTCTCCCAGTCACTCGAAGAATCCGCGAGAGAGGAAACTTTCCGGATGAAAAAGATCAAGGAGATGCAGGAAGAGGAGTAATTTACTAATTGTAGGAGAGGTTTAGAAATCTTGAAAATAATTTCTCAAGACTTATTCAGTCAAGTTATTATACCTTAATAACTAAACCAGGCTCATGCTCGATGACCGGGATGACAGAAGAAGACCGAATGAAAGGAATGCGGATAGAAGAAGCAGGGATGAAATGATAAGGTATCTGAGAGACTTCAAGGGATTGGTGCAATCCTATACTGAAATTGTGGCTGATGCGAGCCCGGAAATTTTCGAGGATTTAAACAATTATACCAAAGCTATAGACCACTTGATGGTAGATGCAGGTCGAGAATATGAAGAAGGTAGGGAAATATCTCAAGTAATTAGGAAATATGTGCCAAAAATGAATAAGTTGAGACACGAGATTGAAGAAACCCTAACTTTTGAAGTAGAAAAAGTAGAGGAGAATTTTTGGGAGGAGAGAACGATAGAGGAAATGGTAACGGAAATAGAATCCAGAAAGACAAGGTTAAGGAAAATAGCAGAAAACAATAATAGAGGAACTGTAAGAAATAGGGAATATAGGATGGGAACCGATACTATATACGATGACCTGAGACTCGTGAATTCCCGCTTCAAGGATGATTTTTCAAAAATGCAGTCGTTGAGAGAAATAATGATTTACGCAGATAGGATAGTCTACAATTTTGATGATATCATACGTGGAGAAGATAAAATAGAGACGAGAGAACCTGAAGTCACAGCAGAAGAAATAAGGGAAAATATTGACGATGAAAATGAGCACGAAGAACTTATAGAAAAATGGGCGGGTGACATAAGACAGTGAATTCGTTTAATAGTTGATAGTTTCAAAATAAATTCTTTACCTCATTTTCAATCTGTTCAAAAGCTTCACTAACACTCACATGCGGCCTGATCGGATCTTCTATGTTCCAGACTTGGATCTTCTCTTCCTCTACATCGAAGTTTTCCATTAGAAATTCCCTGTGCTCAGGCATCATGCAGACGATCCTGTCCGCCTGATTAACTGCTCTTTCAGAAACCTGGTCCGGTTGAGGTTTAACGTACTGAATCGCACCTTCTTCAGTCAGCAGTCTCTTCATGTTCTTGGCGATGTGATCGGTAGCTTCAGTACCAGCCGATTCAAGCTCCAGATCAGGATAATACTTCCTTGTCAGGGCTTCGGCCGCAGGACTCCTGAAACTGTTCCCGGTACAGATGTAGAGTACTCTTTCAATAGCCATCACTAAATACATGCCTTTCGGACGTATAATTGATTGTGGGAAGACAGAAAACTTCCATCTTCAAAAACCTTCAGGTTTGGCGGAACTTCCGGCATCTTTCCCGCTTCATTATAAACTGAATTCATCCAAATTTGATAATCTAATGAGCGGAGGATTTGCACGTGAAGTCGGAAAATGTTACAGGGCAAGAGGCCACGAGTTCGTGGAAGATGAAACCGGATTAAAGGAATGCATCAAATGCGGTGAAACAGTTTCAACTGATTGATAACTTTAGCTGTAGTCTATGAATATCGAGCTAGGCGATTATTTAAAGTTGTTATATTGAAGTGAGAACATGTCTCTATCGAGGATGCTGGAGAGCCAGAAATACAGCAAACGACAGGTACGTTCCTTCAATGAAAAAGCAGCTTTGACGCGCTAGTTGCCCTAGGATCCCTTGAAGTATATGAAGACCTGGTAAGAGTTCTGGAGGAATACGAAAGGATAACTGGTGAAGAAACTTTAGTTGTATCGATATCATATACCGTCCAAAAGTCCACTACCTGAACAAAGGCTCGACCGGAGAAGATATAATCTTTGACAACTGAAATAGAAGAAAAGAACCCGGAAGAATTCTATTCCTCTTTCTCCTCTTCTTCATCTGACTCTACTTCCTGCTCCGCCTTCTCCTCCAGGTTGGGCACCATATCCTCAGTATCTGCTGCCTGGGCGATTGAAGAAGTATCCATCTCCGGAGTCATCTGTTCGGCCTCCTTCTCTTCCTCCTTGGCTTCCTTGAGGTCCTTTCCGACCTTCGAGACGAACTCCTTTGTATCCTGCTTCAGCTCGTAGAGCTCCTTGTCGTTGACTTCCTCCATATCCTTGTCTTTGACCTTCTCGATGATCTGCTCCCACTTCTCGAACATCTCCATGTGGTCTTCATCGACTTCAAGTTCTTCCCTGACAACCTCAGGCAGATCATCTCTGTCTTCGGGAGGTTCAATCCCCTGGGATTTCAGCATCGCAACGTTAGCCTTCAGGAACCTCTTGTAATCGTCCACTATATTCTTGACCTTCTTCTTGGCTCCAAGCTGGGATACAAGCTTGTGCATCCTCCTAACGAAGTCGTCAGCTTTCTCAAGGTGCTCCTCCACTTCTTCTCCCTTGACTTTATCGGATTCCTTCTCTCCCTTGTTGCCGAAGTCGTACAGGTCCTGGGCCATGTCCACGTATTCAGGCTCAAGCATATCCTTCTCCACAAACATCTCTTCAAGGGTATCCGGAACTTTCTCCTTTGCTGGCGGATTTTTGCCAACTAGCATTATGGGTGCCTGTCCGGCGTTAGCCATAACCTGCTCCAGCTTGTGGGGGATCGACTGCTTGAAGTCTTTCTCCGCTTTCTTGTATCCCGCCGCGGCCATCTTCAACCTCTTCTTTACAGTCTCTCGAGTGGCCTTGATCTTTCCCCTCTCCAGGAGACGCTTCGCGGGCATGAATATACCTGTATCGTACACGGGTTCACCGTTCCTGACCGCCTCAATCGCTAGCGGTTCTCCCTTCCTGAGAGAGTCCCAGAACTCTGTAAGAAATGGGAAGTACTGGAGTGTGATCCGTTCATCAGTCTCTTTGGCCGCGTCGTTTACCTTCTTTCTTATCTTCTTCCGTGCATCTTTCGGAACATCTTTCTTCAGCTTGGTATCGTCCAGAATTACAAGTGTATCAATATCAGAGTCGTATCCGTGCTCACCCTGAGGAACACTGCCCCAGACAGCTACTACCTTCAGTTTATCGCCCAGTTTTTCCTCCAGTTTATCTGAAAATTCTTCAGCAGCCTCCATTCTTCTCTCCTTGGACTTTTCGCGCATCTCCTTCATTTTTTCTTTAGAACTCATGGTCACGTCTAAAGGTTGAACCCTCACCCTTAAAAACTTTACTGAATTATTGTTACTCTTGAGTAAATAATTTACTTGAACTCTTCCTGTTTCCATTCCTGGGGACGGTTCTCGTTTTCCAGCGCCGCTCCGCCGGAATAGGTATTGTCGAAGCCTTCCGCCTCCAGCAATCCGTCAAGCGGGTCAAAGGCGTGCTCCTCGATCTTGGCCCACTCCCTGTCAACGTTGGGCTTATCGAGCCCGAAGAATCTTGCGAGTAAAGCCTCCCTTTCATCCTCGTAGCGATCCTTTGAAGGATCCACATTCTCGGCCTTCACCTCTTCAGGCTCTATCCCAAGTTCTATCATGTTCATGGCTATTCTTATCATGTAAATCTCCTCCTGATAATCTCCTCCAATTTCAAACATCACTATTCCAGGATCATCCTGATTCCGGCAGAAACCTGCCTCCACGAGATTGTAGAGATATCTATAGAGCACTGTATCACCTCTGCTGAAAGGGCCATGTCTGTGACCTACACCTCCTGTCTGTTCAAATCCGGGCTTTGTCAGGTGGTAAGTTTTCAGTATATCAGAAACAGCTTTCTCAGGTTCAACATCAATCTCACCTGACTCTGCAAGTTCCCTTTCCTGATCGAAGAAGATTTCTATTTCCCGCTCTGGATCAACACCGAATGAAGCTGTGTGTTCGAGGTCGATCGTAAATTTGGTAAATGGTCCTCTATATTCATCCTGCTCCCATCCCTCAAATTGTTTTTGTGCAGTTCTATTCACTGCTCTACAGGCTACAGCAATATCTTTTGGCCTCCACAATCTAAGAATACTGCTTGGATCTCCATACATTGATTCTATATTAACTGTCAATCCGTACTGGTTCATATACTCCACCCAAGTCCACTTATCATGAGAAGAAGTCCACTCATCTACATCTCCCTCCCATTCCTCTGGACCACGAGGCTTGTCGGATTCAAAATCCGTTTCTCTCTGGGTAAAATGACCCCACAAGTACGCAGAACCTACAGCTGCAGTAATATCGGATCTAAAATCTTTGTCTTCTGAAAGGGCTTCCCTGAACTTCTCTCTTGATTCAAAATAGCTTTCATAGTCTTCATTATTTCCTACAATAGTATCCCAGATGAACTTCAGTTCGTCCCATCCAGGATGTTTTTCACCATAATCCTGATCTGAATATCTTAACCAGATTGGAATTAAACGATAATAAGCAGTTGATTCCTTCTCCATTTCTCTTTCTACCTGTCGGCCGGCTCTCGTCTTCTCCAAAAAACGCTGAAATCTTTCCTCTGGAATTCCTTCAAACTCTTCTTTACAGGCGAAAGCTTTCCCGGCAACCTCCTTTATACCTTCATCGGCAGCATCTTCCAGTATATCATCCTGCTGGAGATAGTCAATAGTATTTATCAGAGCGCTCTGTTTAGCCTCGAAATTTAGACCATCTTCTCCTTCCCAGAGTTCATCAAGTACATTTTCGAGCTTCCCGATAATATCATCGTAATCATCCTCAAGATTGTAAGTTATCCTCCCCCCACCAAAATTCTGCTCGACCGATTTGTTCTCTTTCACCTCTCTAACTCTCCTGACAAGGCTTGTAACATTTCTGAAAATATCCCGAAGATTTTCAATTTCTGGAGGCTCCTGAGCCGCTTCTTCAAAATCCTCCTCAGGGTTAATGGGCCCTATTTCTACTGATTCTGCCTCAGATTCAAACTCGTAATCAATCTCCTGATCTACTCGTCTTGAGTTCTGTATAACAGAAGCTTTCTTTTTAATTTCTCCCCGCAGATTACCCCATTTTTTATTCAATTCATCCTCTCTACAATCCTGCCATTCCCTCTCAAACTTCTCATTAATTTGGGAAAGACCCTGATAAACTTCAACATCTCTTACATAAGGTATAAGGAGGAATTCAACTATTTTTTCCATGAAATCCTTGTTGGCATAGATGTTCACTTTTTTACCGCCGTTCTGGTCGCTTACATTGCTCAAGGGGTAACCGAAAGGATCCATTACCTTGTCGCTGGGGATTTGTTCCTCTAAAGGCGGTGCCTGAGCTGTTGAAGCGTGCATATTCACGTATTCAGTTTCAAATCTGTATTCCCCTCTGTCAACTACACTCTTGAAACTCGCAAGCTGTTCAAGAAATCTCGTGAAATACCTGTGGGCTAAATTGTATCCGTAATTGACCCCCTGTGCTCTCGTCGCATAGGCGGCTGTAAAACCTAGATTGGCATCACCATGGAAAGAGGCATCCAAATTTAGTTGTTCAAGCACATTAAGCAGCCCCTCTCTTTCAACCTGAAAGGTCGCAGGATTATCGATAAGTATTTCTGCCACGCTCCCTCCGAGTTGAGCAAATCTTCCAACTCTCCTGTGAAGGACTTTTGGTTCCCCTCCAATATCTTTACCCGTTGTATTACCCACAATATAATTCATGTCGGGAAAGCCTTCCTGGCTCTCCTCCTCTCCGATTTCAAACTTCTCTTTCAGCCTTCCCAGTATGTATTTTCCCATTATTTCGTAGTGTACATTCCGAAATTGAGCTTGAAATCCCAGTAGTAGTTGAACTTGATTTTGCCAGTGAAGTCGCGGAAGTTCTCGCTCATCTGTTCATCACTCATGTAGTAATCGTCAGTTTTGCCAGTGAAAACCTTCAGCTTCTTCTGGAACTTGGAGACGGTTTCAGGACCTTTCTCCTCTTCCACTGCGTAGCTCGTGTCAAGAAGCTCGTCGACCGCTTCCAGGTACTCTTCTCCATATTCCTCGGCTATCTTTGAAGGTGATTCAAATCCATCCTCTATCCTCCTTATTGTCGAAGAAAACTCGAGAGGAGGTCTCTCATCCAGCTTCTCGCCCACCTTCTGCCTCAGCTCCCTGACCGGGAGTCCTGCAGCCTCCCTCTTCTCCCTGAACTCTTCTCCCTCATCGTTCTCGAAGCTTCCAGTGTAATCCTTCATCAGGTTTTCGAACTTGTTGGCCTTTCTCTCAATCTTCTGCTGGAAAAATCGCTCGAACACAAACTTGTCGACTATCGCTGGAAACCAGTAAACCTTGGCCACAGTCGGACCCTCCTTGGGAGTCCTGGGTTCCTCTCCACCTGTTATATTTACATGGACACAGTGAAGGTAAACGACCTGGTAATGAGTAGCTTCATCCTCATCTTCAACCCTCTCAAGGTTGCCCTCCTCGTTCTCGAAGGGCTGGTAGCAGATGTACTCGACTTGCCTGAACTCTGTGGAGTATCCCTCGAAAGTCATGTATCTCGTTATATCAGCAGCAAGATCCTCCTGGCTCTTCTCATTGATCATCACCAGGTCCCTCACATAGGGGGCTATCTGCTGCTTTTGCTCCTCCAGTGCTGCCTCAACCCTTCTCAACTCCTTCTTCAGATCCTCAAGCTTCCTCTGGATCTCGCTGCCGTAGAGATCCTTCCACTTCTCGTACATCGTGTACTTCTTCTTCAGTATAGCCTTCTCGTTCTCAGGTAGGTCGGCGAGCGGTCCGTCTCCCTCAAGGTTTTCGACCGAATCCATCTCGTTGAAGTCCGCCACGATCGAGGGATAGAAGTTCTGGTCCCTGTAGAACTTCAGAGAGGCCTCGTCTCCGCCCTGCTGGCCTGCTCCCCCTGCACCGTCAACCAGCTCAATAAAATCGCCCTTTATACTTGTCTCCTCGCCAGTCCTCATGTCTTCTGCCTTGCTCCTGAGCTTCCTGATATCATGCTGCAGCATGTGCTTGTCCTTCCTGAGCTGCTCAAGTCCCTGCATCGCCTGCCTGACGTTCTGCTCGGCCTGCTGCCTCCTCTGGGTGAACTCGTTGTGCATGTTACTTCTAGGCGAGAAGAAGAACTTGTCCTCGGTCTTCTCGGAAGTCCAGTCCCAGTCGTCATCAAACTTGTCTGCCGCGCTGAGTATAAACATTATGGGTGTTCCCTGGGTACCTGACTTTATCTTTACAGTCTTGTACGGATCCCCCATTATCGGTCTGAGGAAGTATCCCTCAGGGTTCACTTCCTTCAGCTCTTCCAGATCTCTTATCTCACCCTTCCTGATCTTCTCCCTCAGTCCCTCTCCAGGCGGAGGCGTCTCTTCCTCATCATCCTCATCGTACACCTCGAAGACATGGCCGAACTCGGGCATCTGGTGGGAGCCTTCGCTCATAGCTTCTAGTTGGGTCTGGCTCTACTTAAAATACACTAAGTAACAGTCAGTAGGGGGAAACCTTTTCAACCGGAAAATATTTATTTAGAGCATGAGTTTTGTCGATGATATAAAAGATACTCTCGACAGGGGTTCTTCAGGATCTGGAAACAGATCGCGGCCCTCCACGGATTCATTCGATACAGGCGATTCTTTCGATTCCGATCCGGATACTGGAGGGGATATTGGAAGCCAGAGATCGAATTCAGGGAACCAGCCCCGGAGCCAGCGCAGACAGAAGCCAGATTCGGCCTCAAGCGATACCATGCGCCAGGGAAGGACTCAGGACCAGCACCCCAACGCTCAGGCAGGAAGACCGCAGGAGGGAAGCGCGAGACCCCAGGTAAGTAATCAGACAAGGAGAGAGATGGAGAACGCAGGACTCCAGAACAAGCAGAGACAGGCAGACAGAAATAGACGTGATTCTGTGGCTGAAAGCAGCAAAGGTATTGAAGAGCTCAAGTCACAGAACCAGCAGATAATCGAACTATTGAAAAGGATAAACAGGAACCTGGAACAGCTCGGAAGATAGGATGGAGATAGAGTCAGAACTACCTCAGGACTTCGAGGAATTACCGGACGAAGAGAAGGTCAGCGAACTGGAAGAGGTCCTGGAACGGTTAGACTCGGGTACTGATTCAGGAGCCCTGAAGAAAAGGATGGTGGAAGAGCTTATCAGGCATTACCGGGCTTAACTGAGCATTGTCATGAAACCGAATAGACCCTTCTGGAACAGGAAAAGAGCTATAATTTCCTTGTAGCCCGCAAGAAACGGCGGATTACCGGTAAAGATGATAGCGGCTGAAATTAAATCTGCTATGCTTCCGAGGATGAAAAGCGGCGGTATCGGGGGTATTGGAAACTGGGTGATAACTCCCTTGAAGATCAGGAAGCTGGCGTGTATCTTCGCGAACCCTGATGGTACAGCTGACTCTGTGTAGAGCAGTAGAAAGCCCGCGAGAATATCAAACATACTTATGATGCTCGGTCTTATCGGCGCCATAACTCACTCCAGCTCCAGTACATTATCTGCTGCATTCTGTAGCGCAGTCGAAAACCCGGGATCCGTGCCTATAACAACGGTCTCTTTCCCCTTTTCCTTCGCCTTCTGGATCACCGGCAGGAAATCCGCATCCCTCGTCACAATCGCTATAACATCTATATCATCGTTGTATACCGCCTCCATCGCATTAACCGCCATGTAAACGTCAACGTCGCTCTCCTTGTCTTTCTCGCCCCCCAGTCCTAGGGAGGCCTCGAAACCTTGAGAGACTATCGCCTCGATCAGTTTCTCTGAGGCGTACTGGTTCAGGAATACCTCACCTATCTTTATGTTGCCGAATTCTTCAACTTTTTCCCTCAAACTGTCGAGATCAAGGTCGAACTCTTTTCTTATGACATTAGGCCCATCGACATAAACGGCCACATCCGGCCTTCTCTTCACTTTATCCTTGAATTTTTCGAGCACCATAGTATTAATTTCCAGCCCAAATTATAAAGAGATTCTTGGAGTCCTCAGTTTCCTTCCAGAGCATCGATCGTTATGGCTGCTGCGAGCACGATTTCCTTTTTGTCTATATCTCCAATATTGATTACGTAGCGATCCCTCAGGCCGAGTTTTCCCTTTATACTCCCGATCTCCTCTCCTCCCTCATCTTCAATAGTATACTTGTGGGGCAGGAGCTGGAAGATATCCGAGAGAAACCTCAGCAACCCAACAACTTTTCCCCTGCTCTCCACCTTTGCCAGAAGCTTTCCTCCTGAATCCTTTATCCTCCACCTATGGGTAAGTATCGTGAAATCCTGTGTAAGTACAGCAAGCTCCTCTCCCTCAGGATCTGTAATAGAATAATCCCCTGAAATATCCATTACCTGTGCTGCCTTTACCCTGAAAACCTCCTCGCCATCCGGATCAAGGAAGGGAAACTCCTCCTTCATCTTGAAGAGCTTCTGCTTGGTCTCCAGTATTTCACTCCCTTCAGAATCCAGCACACTGTAGGCGTTTCTCACCATGCTCTGCTTTACAGAGTAGCTTTCGCCTGTCAGGTCAACACCCTCAATAATGTCAGAATTATCGTCGTCCTCTATCATAGGATTGAAATTTTTATCTGGTATTAAAATATTTTCGGAATTCTATAGATTGAAAAACTCTTTAGCTGCTCCAGTTGTGGCTTTAACCACCTGCTGTCCGTCTAAAGTTTTTATTTCAGCAATTTCCTCCACAGACTTCAATACATTCACTGGCTCGTTTCTTCCATCCCTATAGAGGAAAGGGGAATCCGTCTCGAGAAGCAAGTCATCCAAATCTACTCTTTCAACGATCTCGCGGACTTTACCGGAATAGAGAACCTGTGTCGTGACCCCGATCATGAAGTTTTCAGAGGCTCTCTCCGCAAGATCCGGATTTCTGTTGAAGCAGTGCAGCATTGCATCCACAGAATGTTCCTCAAGTATTTCAACAGCTTTCTGCTCCGCCTCCCTGGAGTGAACTACGACCGGCTTCCCCAGCTCCTCCGCTAGTTCCAGCATCTGCCTGAAAACTTTTTCCTGTCTCTCCCGGGTTTCAGAATCGGTAACGTGATGATGATCCAATCCTATCTCTCCAATCGCGGCGGGATCGTTCTTCCTCACCTGCTCTACAACATACTCCACCTCGGAGAAGCGATCGGTGTGGGTTGGATGTAATCCGAGGTTCGCAATTACGAAACCTGAGTAGCTTTTCTCGAGCTCCAGTGATTTCCTGTTGCTTTCGGGATCTCTTCCAGCGTTGACCACGAACTCAAGCTCGGCACGGCTTCTCTCTATAACCTGCTCTCTATCCCCATCGAAACTGTCAAAGTCCAAATGGCAGTGGCAGTCAGCAGGTTTCACGTCTTCCTACTCCCTCTTCTCGCTGTCCAGCTTTGATCCGGTGGCGCCCTCCTGGTTCATGTACTTCGAATCTTCTTTCTCGCCGTAAGGATTCTCCGCCTCAGAGGTCATCCTTTCGAATGCCACCTGGCAGAACCTGTCCTCAGGGTAGATGGTGATCGGCACGTTGCCGAGGTTCTGGATTTCAAGGGTAATAGCGCCCTCAAATCCCGCGTCAACAAAACCTGCAGCCGCATGAGGTATCAGTCCAAGCCTGGCGTAACTGCTCCTGCCCTCTATCCTTGCTATCATGTCGTCAGGAACCTTCAGAATTTCCAGTGTTGTCCCCAGAACGAATTCACCCGGGTGGACCACCATGCCCTCCTCCGGCGATTTTCTCACGGTTTCCTGGATATCCGAATACTCCTCCATGTCTCGTGTGTCAATTGCCTCTATCCTCCTAGTCTCAAGTATTCCAAACTCGTAACCCAGCCTCAAATCGAATGAAGAAGGACCGAGCTGGAGGTCGAAGTTGGGTTCAGGTCCATCATCGACTCTTACAGCGTTATGATGCCTTATGAGTCTTTCAATATCCCTATCAGAAAGTACCGACATACCGATTATGACTGTAAAAGTTCTTTTATTCCTTCCCCGGCAAACACTGCGCATGTACAGGAAAACGTTAACAGTTCTCGTCCTGATCCTTCTCTCCACTTTATCAGCGGCTGAGATACAGTACAGGGGAGAAGTCTATCGGGATAAGATACTGATGAATACGACTGTAGAGCTTGAATGCAATAATCCCTGCCCGGTATCAAGATGGAGATTGAGCTGGAACCTTCCCGAGGATGCGGAGATACTCAGGGTGGAGGACAGCCTTGGTGAGATAGAGGATTACGAGAAGAACGGTAACAGTCTTTCTATAACCACTAACAGGGGAGAGCCCAGGAGACGCGAGACTGTAAAGATACAGATGAGGATAGACCGGGAAGCAAAGAAAATCTACCGCGACCTTCATTACAGGCGGTTCTCGATTCCCAGCTTCAAGGGAGAGAAAACAACAGGAGTTTTCCATGTAGAAGATCTGATATCCGGATGGATTGGTTTCGGGTTCAACACCTCTTTCCGCGGCGAGGAATTCAGGTTCTCCGGCGAAGGTCCTACAAACTTTCGCGTAAACTTTGGGGAGGGAAAGAAGACTGAATACTACGAGTTTTTCGGTCCGAAACGAGAAAAATCTGAGAAGGCATACCGTCTATCGGTCGGAACCACGGGACTGGTACAGCAGTTTGAAAAATTCCCTGTCGCGGTTATGGATGATAAAAGCTTCAACGAGACCGTCAACAGGTGGAGCGCGGGAGAGTACACTGCGGGAACTCTAACTCTCAGGAATGACCTGGATGAAAACCATCTGCCGATACTTGCCCACGAGACCGTTCACGGGCTAAACGACAGGTTCCTGCGATGGGACAGGACGAAATCCTCGTATCTTGATGAGGGAGTGGCTGAATACACCGAATACCTGATGAAGCATCGACTCTATAGCCAGGGAAAGACCGATGTGGGTCCTGCCGAGCTTTTCGGCGAGGAGAAGAAATTCAGGGTTAAGAAGCAGGGAACCACCTATATCTACACAGTTCCTTCACAGGGAAGTAAAGAGAAGCTTTGGAGCTATTACCAGAATGATCGGGATTTCATGGAGCGGTGGAATCCTCAGGATTTCCCGGATTTCAGGCAGTTCGGTTACGCCTACTCGCACCTGATTATCCGGAACTACGTCGCGAACAACAACTCGGTGAGAGATCTTTACTCAGATCTTGAAGTATCCAGGAAAATTGAATCACCAGGGGAAAAGTGGAATATTCTTTCTGATCACCTGGATCTCACCCCCTGCAAGTATGATTCGAGAGAAAAGTTTGAAGACTGCCTGGACAACGTAAATAAGTACGATTATCCGTACTATACCGGAATACCGGACAGGTCATCTGAGCAACTCCAGATAAACGAAATCAAAGTACCCGAAAGAAACAGGAGTACTGATGGACGGAGAATAATTGTGAACAGGACCTCAGGGGACCTCCAGAATTACGGTTTCATGGACTTTCTTTCCGGCTTCATCGATTACCTGATTTCACTTGTGTAATCATTTAGCTTATTAGTCTGGGAGAGACAGCTTAAACTATGGTATTTGAAAACCTGATGACCACACTGCTCCAGTTGATCTCGGAGCATGGGGTTTTAGCTGTGATGTTGGGAGCGGTGATCGAGGAAATTATTGTTCCGATACCTTCACCCGCGATTCCGATGGCCGCAGGCGCAACCGACCTGATAATCAGTGCGGATTCTTGGCTGAACGCGTCAATCCAGGTTTTCTTCTTTGTTTCGATACCTGCCTCTATCGCCTCGGTCATCAGCTCTTACTTTGTCTATTCCATGGCCTTTTTCGGCGGCAGACCCGCAATTTCGAGGTACGGAAAATGGATCGATGTATCTGAGAGAGATATCGACAGACTGGAGGACTTTTTCGATTCGGATAAAGAAAAATACTACGTGGCCCTCTTCAGGCTAATCCCTGTAGTACCGCTCTCACTTGTTTCAGGCTCAGCAGGTCTTTTCAGGATGGACTGGAAGCAGTACGGTACTTGGAGCTTCGTGGGAATGATACCCAGAAACTTCTTCCTGGGAATGCTGGGCTGGTGGGCCTCGGACAGGTTCATGGTTTACGCAACACAGATAGATAGCCTTTCGACCGCTGTGGCAGTCTTGATCGGAGGTATTGTTGCCGGATTCTTACTCTACAGGAACCTGGAAAATCTGCACAGGGTTTTACTGGAAAAACTGTAATTAATATTTCGGTTCTCTCTTTCTTGCCTGCTCCAGAGACTTTTCGATATCTTCATTTACATTCTCTGTTGAGGCAGGGTCGTGACCGCAATACATTTCCCCAACATCCCTTTTCGCGATCTTTTCGATAGACTGTATCAGAATTTCCCTGTAACCTTCCTCGAGGTCGGTCCTGCCGAAGCCGCCCTGCGGGAAGATAAGATCTCCCGCGAACAAAACTTTTCTATCGGGCGAGTAAATGCATATAGAATCGTCTTTATGTCCTGGCGTATGGATCACCCTGAAATCGAGGCTGCAAATTTCAACTTTCTCCCCATCTTTAACCCGTCTAGAGTCCACTGGAAGGTTTTCCGGTTCGAAAGCGTATATCTCCGGATTGAACCTGTCATCAACTTTTGGTAGATTGTCTACGTGATCGTAATGGGAATGAGTAATGAAAACCTTGTCAACAGTATCAAGCTCCCTTATATGCCGCCAGCAATCACCTGTGCCAACATCGATCAAAACAGTTTCCCCATTCTTCACGCACCATACATTACCGGTGAAATCATCCGTCCCTTCCGCCAGGTTGGAAACCTGTAGACTCATACCGAGGGACCCTTGAAATGTTCCTCTTCCACATTTTGTGTATTCCTGAAAACTTCCTCTATCCCCAGCGTTTGCTCTACTTCGTCTTCTCTGGCCTCGGGATCGGTATCTACCGGATGGAATGCTGGTTCAACGTCTTCAGTATCTATCTTTTCCAGAGTGTTGAAAGTATCAAGAATTTCTTCGAACTCTTCCGCAAACTTCTCTGCCTCACCGTCCTGAAGTTCGATCCTTGCGTTCTCGGCGATATCTTCAACTTCCTCTACGTCGACCATATCTTGGATAGGAAAGATCAGATATATGAAGCTTCAGGAAATGTTTTGTGTTGCGAATGTCTAAAACTATCCATGATAACTACGGAGAAAAAGTTAATGGTTGGGTAAATCCTGACTTGGATAGGAGTGGATCTGGTGCAGAAGTCTCAGTCGCCAAACCCAGGAAAGTAAATGACCTTCTGGAAGAGGCTTCTATTGATAGTCGGGTATACGGCGATGAATATACTGCTTTATTGAAGAGACAGGAAGCCTTTTCCTGTATAGTAGGTGATGCTGTGGAGAACCTGGAAAGATGTGATTTCAGTTTTTCTGGGGAATATGAAAGTTTCGATCAGCTGAAGCGTGAGGCAGTTGGAGGAAACCTACCGAGAGAAGCTTTGCATCTGGAATGGAATGACGATAACGATTACATTCTGGTATTTATGCCCGATGACCTGGAAGCATACCGGCTACTATCGCCTGATCCAGGAGCAGAAGAGGGAATAGAGCATTTTGCAGAGAACTATCAACCGGCCAGTTTTTTTACATTATAGTGAAACGATCTTTAGGGAAAAAACGTTTTTGATAAACAGTTATGAACTGGCGTGAACTGTTCAGTGTTCATTAGGTATGAACAGCGAGAGAGCCGAGTTTTAGCAAACTTTTATAAACAGGGTTAGAAAATTATAGGTTACAAGTTTACATGTTCGTGTTTGGGCGCACGAACCTGACATGTTGACTCAAACTCGTTTGGGCGCGAGTTTGTTTGACTATCGGATTCGACTTGGGCGTTGAATCCGGGGAATGTATCGTATCAAATTGGGCTTTGGGTTCTATCGTAGAGTTAGCTATGCCGCTTTAAAAAGGTTAGGCATAACTATCGCGTGATCATACTATGGAATCCCTAATCGATAATACCGAATCCGAAAACGAAGTCGAAAACCTCGATGATGTAAAAGATGCTAGAATCCTTGTTGTAGGAATAGGAGGAGCTGGAAACAACCAGGTTACCCGAATCCACAACAAGGAGGTCGACGGAGCTGACACTGTCGCGATCAACACCGACAAGCAGCACCTGGAGATGAGCTCTGCTGATCGAAAAATTCTCGTGGGAAGAGACCTCACAAAAGGTCTCGGAGCAGGAGGAGAACCTGAGAAAGGAGCAAGATCGGCCGAAGAGAACAGGGCTGAACTCAGATCGCTCTTCAAGGACGCTGACATGGTTTTCCTCACAGCCGGAATGGGCGGAGGAACAGGAACTGGTGCGGCTCCGGTACTGGCTGAGATCGCGAAGAAGGAGGACTGCATAGTTATAGGAACAGTCACGATGCCATTCGAGATTGAAGGTGCAAGGATGAGCAAGGCAGAGGATGGCCTCTACAGGCTGCGACAGCACGTAGACACCGCGATCGTGATTGAGAATGATCGCTTACTGGATATTGCTGGAGACATGCCTCTTGACCAGGCCTTTGGAGTCGCGGACGAACTGATTACAACGATGATCAAGGGCGTGACTGAAACGATCTCAAAACCTTCACTCGTCAACCTCGACTACGCAGACGTCCAGACCATCATGAACGAAGGAGGTGTAGCTGTAGTGGGATACGGAGAGAGCGACACCAACAACAAGGGAGAAGAAGCAATCCACGAGGCGCTGAGCAATCCTCTGCTCGACGTGGAGTTCGAAGGAGCGAATGGAGCTCTAATCCACATCGCTGGAGGACAGGACCTGACCCTGAACGAGATCAACGAGGTGGGCCAGAAAGTCAAGAGACACCTCGACAACAAGGCCCAGGTGATCTGGGGCGCGAGAGTCAAGGATGAGCTTGAAGGAAAGCTCCAGGTGATCTCAATCGTGACAGGCGTGGAGTCACCATACGTCCTCGGAGACGTGGAAGAGCAACACGAAACGGAAGTCAGCGGAGACGTCAACGACCTGGGAATCGAGGTAATCGAGAACTGATTCCCTTTCACTTTACCATTATCTAATATTCCCCTTTCACACCCCCTTAAGACCTCCGTGTTCGGGATCAGAGGGTCAAAAAGGCTCTCTGGTCACCGTCACACTCCCCTCCCCCCTTAGCGGAGGTCTTAAATCTTCTTTTATTTTCTCAGACCGGAAAAAGTTTAACACTTGAACAGGATTGTTAACTGTGAGAAACTACTTCATAACGATTCTCGGAACCCTATCAATAATACTTTCGGCTTCTCCCCTCGCGCTGAAGTTTACAGATACAGGAATGGGGTTCATCTCAGCACTGGGAACTATAGCTGCTTACCTGATCCTGGGATACAACAGGAAGCTGATACTCAAGGAGGGGAGGAATACATGGAGGAAGGTAGTCGAATCAGTAAGCAATCTCATGGTTCCAGTGATCGCGGTATCCACTGTCTCGCTCCACAGCTCCGTCACGAGACTGGTCGGGCTCTTTTCTCTTGCTTCGATCTCATTGGCAATGTTACTGAATAGGGAAATCTCGTCCAGAATGAGTAAAAACTATGGTCTGAGGCTGGGAGAAAAGGTATGGATCGGAATCCTGGCACTTGGAATCCTGCTCACTTACCTGAACTCTTTCTACCTTTTCTACGCGGTACTTATGGTGGGTATAGTCGGATTCCTGGATTCCCTTGAACTGATCAGGAAAGTTATAAGGGATTAATCTCCTAAAAATCCCTGTTCTGCGTAAAATTCTACTACATAACCGGGTCCATCAGCACTTTTAGTAGCCTTCACTTCAGCATACTTTCCAAGCAATCTTCCAATCTCCTGATCTCCATCTTCGAGTTCGAATACAGTCATTACCAGAACAGCGATCGTCCACCTATTTAATTCTTGGTAGCACCCGTCTTTACATGAAGACTCCAATCTGCAACGTATGCGTCAAGAGCGAGGACGAGCTATGCAGCATGTGCGAGGAGAAGCTCGAGGACGGAGAGATAACGGAGACAGATATAGAGGTCTCAAGGATCCTACACGATCTCAGCTCGGAATACGCCTCGCTGAAGGACTCTGAAATCCTTAAAGTTTTCGAGGCCGAGAACGTGATCGTGATCGTGACGGCCGAGGGAGACGGCGCAAAAGTAGTGGGAAGAAGCGGCGATATTGTGAAGGAAGTTGCCGACAGGATAGGGAAATCGATACGCGTAGTGGAAAAAGCCGAGGACGACATAGACACGATCAAGGGTCTCCTGAGTCCTGCAGAAGTTGAATCCATTAACACCGTCTTTTCGCCGGAGGGACAGAGCAAGAAGATTGTCGTCGACGAGGAGTACGAGGGGAAGATCAACCTCTCCGTCGAAGAATTTGAGAATATAATCGCGGAGATAACCGAGGAAGAGTACAGCCTGAGCTTTGAGTAGAGGGTGTCATCTATCTCCGAAGAACATCTGGATATAAGAGACGGATACATCTGGGCTTACTACGCATTGGGATTTACTTTAGGTGCAATCGCCGGGCATAAAACAGGTACCGGTGCAATTGGTACAGCCAATGTAACCGCGGCAAGCGCCGGTTCATACAGGTATATTCTCGAGTACGGCAAGAGGACAGAGAAGGGAGAAAAAATAGCCGAGGAATTCGATGAAGTAAAGAGCAGGGCAAGAGAAGAATTTTCCGGTCTTTTCTGACCATTGAATATTAAGATTGCGAATTCCATGATAGATTATGTCAACGGACAGAAACTCGAAGAAGTTCATTGTCGCCATAGACCAGGAGAAGATCGAGCCGGATCTTGCGAGGGAGACGGTGATCAAGTACGACCCTCTAAACAGGTCGGGCCAGGATGGAGGATTCTACCTGGACGAGAACGAGGAGCTCCACATCGACGATGAGAAAGTGATGGAGTCCCACAAGATGGCGATCAACCGCTACCCCCATGAGGGAGCGATCAAGATGATTCAGCTTCCCTTCGAGCAGGGGGATAAGATCCACCAGTTCCACGAGAACTCCTTCAGGCTTTACGGGGTTCCCACGCCGGAGAAGGGTAGGTCCGTGGGAATGATCGGGGAGAACGGCATCGGGAAGTCGGTATCACTCAAAATCCTGTCAGGAGAGATCAAACCCAACCTCGGGAACTGGGAGAGTCCTCCCGGATGGGAAGAGATAGTCAGGGAGTACCGCGGGACAGGGCTCCAGGACCACTTCGAGGCTCTCTCGGAGGGCGAGGTCGAATCAGCCTATAAGCCACAGCAGGTGGAAAGGCTTCCAGAGGTGTTCGATGGGAAGGTGAGAGATTTCCTGCAGGATTCAGGAGGAAAAGCCGAAGAGATGGTGGAGAGGCTGGATTTAGGTCATCTGCTTGACAGGCAGCTGGAAAACCTCTCCGGGGGAGAACTCCAGAGGGTGGCGATAGCCAGGACACTTCTCCATGACGCGGATCTATACATGTTCGACGAGTCCTCCTCCTTCCTGGATGTGGGGCAGAGACTGGAGACAGGCAGGGAGATCAGGAAGCTGGATGATGAAAAAGTCCTGGCAGTAGAGCACGACCTCGCGACACTCGACCTGATATCGGACTCTATACACATATTCTACGGCGAACCTGCTGGTTACGGAATGGTATCGAACGCTCTGTCGACAAGGGAGGGCATAAACCGGTACCTTGAGGGCTATCTTCCCTCCGACAATGTCCGCTTCCGATCTGACGAGATCAAGTTTGATCGTACAAAGAGAAGCAGGGTGGAGCAGAATAAGACTGTGCTTGAGTTTCCTTCTTTCTCAAAGGATTTCGGTCAGGGAGAGTTTGAGCTCGAGACCAGAGAAGGGAAACTCCATCAGGAAGAGATACTGGCTATCTTCGGTGAGAACGGCCTCGGCAAGACCGTGTTCGCAAAGATGATGGCTGGAGGCATAGAGCCGGATGAAGGCGAATCTACCAATGTTTTGATCTCCTACAAGCCGCAGTACCTTGAGGCCAAGGATGAGACCGTGGAAGAGGCTCTATCAAAAAATGCGGATATTGAATCGAAGAGGTTCGAGAACAGGATCGCAGAGCCTCTGGGGATCGAGAAGCTCTACGAAAACAACCTCGAAGATCTTTCAGGAGGAGAGCTCCAGAAAGTCGGGATCGCGATCTGCCTTTCCAGGGATGCGGAAGTCTACCTGCTGGATGAGCCCTCTGCCTACCTCGACGTTGAGGCTAGGGTAGAGCTCGGCAAGATGCTGAAGAAGTTCGCGAGGAAGACTGAGAAACCTTTAATGGTAATCGACCACGACCTGATGTTCCTGGATTACGTCGCTGATCGTGGAATGGTATTCAGCGGCGAGCCTGGAGTGAAGGGAAGTAGTTCCGAGCCGGAGAAGATCGGAGATGCGATGGACCGATTCCTGGAGGAAGTTGGAATAACATTCAGGAAGGACCCCGATTCCGGAAGGATGAGAGCCAACAAACCCGAAAGCCAGAAAGACCGTGAGCAGAGACAGAAGGGAGAGTACTACGAGAAGTGATCAAGTTGAAAGGAGTTCTTCACCGATAAACCGTAGCCATTCAGAGATCGAACCACTTATGCCGGACTCAATTCCTGATTCATAGACAGAGAAGAGCAATTCTCCATCATCTGAAACATAAACAAGTTTAGAACCGTTATGTGTCTCACAAATGTACTGATCCGGATTCCCGAAACTGTTTTTCAGATCTTCATATCTGGAAAGCACTTCTTCTGTCCACACGCTACTTCTACCGTCTGGATAGCTTACCAACACCCTGCCTTCCGGGTTCAATTTTGATTGTATTTTTTCAAAATCGTCCGAGCCAAACTCTGTCAGAAAATCTCTATAATTTTCCCAAATTAAATGACTTCCTTCATTCATGTATTTAGAAATCAGGCCAATGTTCAATAATCCCCGGCCAAAAACTCTTGACGTAAAACATTTAAGTATTACATTTTTGTTTACAGTTATGGCGACCGTCTCTGCAAGGGTTCCAGACGAGCTGAAGGACAGGCTTTCGGAAGAAAACATAGAAGTCAGTGAGGTTATCAGGAAAGCTTTAAAAGAGGAGATCGAAAGAAGACGGCGTGAAAAGATTGAAGAGAAGGCTGAAGATTTGAGCAGAAAGCTGGATATAGGTGATGAGGAAATCGTCAAGTCCATCCGGGAAGATCGTGAGAATAGATGATAGCTGACTCAAGCTTTATCTTCAAATCTATAGAGGAGGGAGAAGTTGAGCAACTTTTTGGCTCGAAAACACTTGACTTCGCATTCTACGAAGTCAGCAACATTATCTGGAAGCAGCATACACTTCTTGAACAGATCGAACAGGAGGAACAAGAGGAATTACTCGAGTTGCTTGATATGATTGAGAAAGAGATAGAAATTTGGAAAGCTGACAGGCAGGAAACTATGGAAATTGCCGGTGAAAAAGAAATAGCATTCTACGATGCTTCCTTCATTTATTTAGCCAGGATGCATGGAGAAAAACTGGCGACACTGGATGAGGAACTGAGAGAAAAATGCAGTAAAGTGGAGACAGAATCAGGTGATTTCTGAATGGATAAGACAAGAGTAGTTAAACTATTGATCCAGAACGATGATGGAGAGCTGCTGATGCTGAAGAAATCACCCGAATATGATTTCATGGGAGATAGATGGGAGCAGCCGGGCGGGAAGATGGAGTACGGAGAGGATCGTTTCGAAGCTGGCAGGAGAGAAATTGAAGCGGAGACCGGGCTCGAGATAGAGAGATTGGAGGATCTTGTTAGGCTGGAGATCGAGCATGAACAAGTCCTGGAATGTTTCGTGATGTTCTGCGATGAGATTTCAGGCGAGATAGAGCTCAGCGATGAGCACCAGGATTTCCGATGGATTGAAAAGGGGGAGGCAAGAGAGCTCGACTGGCACAGAGATGCTTCGTACATTATACCGGTTATAGAGTTTCTCGAGGATTACAGGCAATCGGATAAAAATTACGGTGAGGGAGACGGAATCCAAGTGGTAAAGCTGCTGATACAGAATGAGGAAGGGAAGTTTCTGGCCGTGCAGAAGACAGCTGAAGACAAGATCCACAGCGGACATAAGTATACTCTTTACGGAAGAATGGCTGGAAAATGGGAGCTCCCTGGAGGAAGGTTCAAGGCAGCCGATGACCGATTCGAGGCTTCAAGAAGAGAGATTGAAGAAGAAACTGGCCTGAGATTGGGCGAGATGGAGGATGTTGTAAGGGAAGAGGTTGAGGAGGAAAACAGCGTGGATACCTTCATAATCTTCTGCGAGGACTGGGAGGGAGAGGTTGAGCTTTCAAAGGAGCACCAGAACTATAGATGGGTTTCTCCGGAAGAATACCTCAACCTGAACTGGCACCAGGACGCCGGTTACGGTTATGCTCCGATGAAGTTTCTGGAGGAATACTTGAAGTAGAATAATGGCTAATGAGCGAAACTATTATTTCCGCCTCAAATCAGTTATTTTCTCTATTTTTTCTTGAAAAATATCTACATCTCTTCCATTAACTTCAGAAATACCCCTGGATGATGTGAAGTCAATCAAAATTGTTAATAATGATGAAAGTTCCTTCAAATAGTCTTTTTTATCTACACTGTAGACGCCGTGTTCATTATCCAAATTATCAGACATTTCAATATTCATTTTTCCTCCTTTCTGCTTAACCCTCCATTTAACCTTCGCACACTCTTTAACGCCACATACACAAGTCAAGACATAACCCTCGAAAATGTTCTGCTCAGATTTTTCGTAGATTTGAAATAGATTGAAAGCTGATTCTGAAAGATTTATTTTATAGGGCATTCCAGAGTAGGGTTTCCGATCATTAAGCATCAGGTTGAATTTGCCCACAACTGCTTCATCATACATCCTTGTTCCTTCACGAAACTCTTCCCCTGCCTCATGGTATTCTAAATTATTCACCTTAAAAGAGATATGATCTACAAAATCACCTTTCAAGCTCGAACTCCAGTCTCTCCACGTTTGCTCCCTTGGAAATTCTATCGGTGATCTCTATTCTTCCAATCTCGTCGATACTGTCGACATGTGTTCCTCCACATGGACACAGGTCTTCCTCACCGATTACCACTACTCTCAGGGGATCGATGCTGTCCGGGATTATATCAAGATTGGTCCTTCCCTCCTTGACTGATCGCTCCACCTGCTCACGGGGCATAAACTTCTTCTCAACCTCCAGTTCTTTCTCTATGAGCGAATTTGCTGCTTTCTCGATCTTTTCAACCTCTTCCTCTGAAAGATCTACAGGCTTGAAGTCGATCCTTGAGTAATACTCATGAATCTGGTTTCCGGAAGTCGAGGCGTTGTACATGTTGAGGACAACCCAGGAAAGCACGTGCTGGGCGGTATGCATCCTCATGTGCCTGTATCTTCTACTCCAGTCAATTTCTCCGTGAATTTCTGTTCCCGCCTCTGGAACAGCGCCGTCAATGTAATGTCTTATCTCTCCATGCTCTTTTTGAACATCTGTTACTTCTGCTTCTTTACCATCCCAGCTTATCTTTCCATGATCCGCGGGCTGACCACCACCCTCTTTGTAGAACAGGGTTTCTTCCAGGCAGATATATCCGTCCTGCTCCCCTGACTTGGAAACTTTTGAATCAAACTCTTTCTGGTACTCGTTGTCCGGTAGGTAGAGTTGTTCTGTCATACCTAAAAATCAGTTGATATTATCAAGAAACTTTCGGAAAATGAAAATAGAATGGAGAAAATTTGATGGAATCAAAAACTCAGAATTAACTGAGAGACCTCAAGCAACGACTACGTCGACTGCTTTTGGTCCTTTGTCGCCTTCTTCCTGCTCGAACTCGACTTCAGTTCCTTCCTCGATCGAATCTCCTTCGAGATCGCTCACGTGGAAGAAAAGATCGTCGTCCAGATCTTCGGTCACTATAAATCCGTACTTCTTCTTGTCGTGGAAGAACTTAACTTCGCCTTTCATACTAAAACTCACCTCCTTTGAACTATAAACAGTAGAGCGGGAGGAACTTTTATAAACCGATCTTATCCCGGGAGAAAATAGTTGAGCAAAGCCACAAAGATACCTGCCAGCCCCATTCTCGTACCCGCGATGTACCACTTTCTTCCTGAAATCTTGCCCATGTAAGATCCGAACCCGAAAAGCAGCAAGCTTCCTATTCCGATCGACACTAAAGTGGTTTGGTAGCCGGACAGAAACCCTGTAAAAACAAAAGGTGAAAGAGCGAGTACCATGACCAGAGCCGGTCCAAGACCGCTCATCACTGCGTTAATGGCTCTTCCCTGCTTCTTAATACTGTGCAGCCTAGTATCCTCAAGATCCCTCAGCATGGAATCCTCTACATCCCTCAATTCCGCCAGCTTCTCAGCTTTCTCTATCTCCCATACACTCCAGAAACCTGAAGTGGATAGACCTATCATCGCACCTATCCCGACCATGAAAACCTGGAAGCCGCTTTCAATACCTGTCAGGAAAGCCCCTACCGCTATACCTATAGCTGTCAGAGCGCCGTCAAACCCGTTGGATACAAAGTATCTCCTTGAGATCGATCTTACTTCCTCACGCCTCCAGTTTTCTCTCAGATCGGATAGCCAGCTCATCTGTCCTGCGGAGTTTCTACCTTCTCGACAAGTTTTTCACCCATCGCAACTTCATCTATGCTGTGTATAGAGGCCGAAGCTTCTTCCACCAAATTTTTTACTTCTCCCAACACGAACTCTCCCTCTACCGTAACCTTGAAGTTCTTCACCTCTTCATCCACCTCTAAAAGGGAGGAATTGACGCCTCTGACGTTCTCAAGCTCTGATATGCTTCTGGTCAACTCAATTATGCTGGGTTCATGCGGCTTCAAGATATCCAGTACCAGTCTCCTGATTGCCATGTTTTCATTTATCATCCCGGATTTAAAGCTGCTACCATCCCCCTATTTAAGAAGATTGTGAAATCGTTGCACCTTATGGGCAGGGTAAGACAGACCTACATCAAGAGGCTCGCCAAGGACATGGTTGAAGCAGACCCGGAGAGATTCTCCGAGGAGTTCGATGAGAACAAGCAGGAACTCAAGGAAATGGATGAGTTCGAGTCGAAGAAACTCAGGAACAGGGTGGCGGGCTACATAGTCAGAGTCGTGAACAATAGAGGAAGAGAGACGACCCCGCCAGAAGAATGACATGAATGAATCCTATCCCGGGAGCCTGTCTTTTCTGGTAAGAAGCAGGATTCTGTCTAATAGTCACCGGTATCACTGTGGTTGTATTTATCTGTAAATCCTTGTTATGGGTAACTATCTTCATGTCAGCATCTTTGACCTCATCGGGAGCCAGGGTTATCCGGAAGGTCCTGTTTTCTCCCGCATTGAGACTGTATTCAACCCTGTCATCACCCTCCGCGTTGAAGAAGGCGTTTACATTCTCTATAATGGTCCGAAGCTCTCTCCTATCTGAGCCGGTATTCTTTACAGTTACCAGAAACGTCTCCGTGCTATTGATGTAGGTTATTACGCTGGAGTATTCATGACTTACCTCATGCTGAATCGAGGCTGATGCACCTTGGAGAGCCGAAAGCATGACTAATGATACAAACAGTGCTTCTTTCAACCGGGCCATGGGAAAGATTTGGTTCAGAGGTCAAAAAAAGGTGGCGATCAGAAACTTCTTCTGTTCCTTCGCTTGAGCCCAGGATTGAATCTTCTCTCAAGCCTTTCAAGCACCTTCCCTTCGATTTTGGCCCTACGATCCGCCTCCACCACCGGCGATGGTACAGTGTAGCTGGGTGAAGAAGCCATAAAGCTGAGCTCTCCCGCGATTCTGTCAGCATCTTCAACCTCGCCAAAGTAATCGATCCTAAGAGGAAGATCCTTCTTCGAGATCTTTATGTAAAAAGTATGAATTTTTTCAACCAGATCGTCATCCATCTTCTTCAGCACCGGATGCTCTACCGGGCCTTTCGAGTAACGCCTCACGAAGCTCCTTTCCCCCTCCTCAAGTATCGCATCCATCATCAAGGTGTCCCTCACTCTCCCGACATCGATACCAAGTTTTTCCTTGATCAGTTCAGAGGTCTTCAATCCGTGAGAATCCTCCACCACACCCACAAGCTGACCCATACTCGATTCCCGGAAAAGGCTCTCATACTTCCGGATAACTCCAGATTCGCCTGAATAGCTGGGAACTACAGATCCATCCATGAAAACTCTTCCAGCCCGGTCTATGGCCTTCCCCGCGACTGAAGTCTCCTTCTCAAGCCTCTCCCTCTCTGCGGCTGATTCCACGCTATCCCTGTCGACAGCATCCAGAACCTTGAAATCAGGCTCAGGATTTTTACCCGGTATGTATTCAGATTCAACACCGTCCTCCCCGAAATTAAATACCGCCGCCACCGCCCTTGTCGCGACAACCTCCCCATGAGAGTAGCTCCTCCTGGAAATTCCCCCGTCAACTCCCGCAACTTTCTGTGGCTTAATCTCATCTACCTTCCTGGACATCACAGACTCCTTCACTACAGGACCTTCAGCTATCCTCTCTACTCCTTTAAACTTCTCTTCAAGATCCTTACCCATCGACTGCCTCTTCTTGAGCTCCCGCGCAGCTTCCTCGATCCCGGCCATAGACACGTATAAGAGCTTTAAACATTTTATCAGTGTGCATGGACGTCAACGATTACAGCAGTTTCTTCTTCGATCTCGACAGAACGCTCTGGAACTGGGATGAACTTATTATAGGTGCCGCCGACCTCGTGGACTCACTGAGAGAGGCGGGAAAAAACGTTTACTTCCACACAGACAATACCTTACTCAACAGGCAGGAGTACGCGAAGAAACTGACCCGGATGGGTATACCGGCGGAGAAACAGCAGGTACTCACGTCAGCGTACGTGGCAGGTGAGAGGCTTTCTGAGAAAAACGTCACTGAGTGCTACGTGATAGGTGAGCAGGGACTGGTTAGCGAAGTGGATGATAGAGGCATAGAAGTGAATGAAGACTCGAGTACCGTTGTTTCAGGCTTCGACCGAGGTTTCAATTACGGCAAGGCCAGGAAGGCTATGAGGATAATGGAAGAAGGCGAGGCAATACTTTGCGGGAGTGAAACATATTTCAGGACATCGAAGGGAGTGACACCGAACCAGGGTTGCTTCAACCGCTGCCTTGAAGAGTTTGGCAGCACTGAAATGGTTGGAAAGCCGAGTGACAAATTCAGAGAGGTATTCGAGGACTACTTCGACTTCTACCCCGGAAGATCGGTGATGATAGGCGACCGCCTCGAAGATATTGAGACAGGCAACAGGCTCGGGATGACAACTGTCGCGGTTTTCTCTGGTGAGATAGATGAGGAAGTACTGAAGGAATCGAAGGAAATACAGAGACCCGACTTCGGTCTTTCAAGCCTGGCAAAACTGAAGAGAAGGGTTATCTGAGTTGAATGCGGTCGCCGGGCTCTACACCGCCTATCTCTGATTCCACGGACGCTCCTCTCTTCACTATCTCCATATAGGGATCGCTACCGCCGGAAGACCCTGGAGCAAAAACTTTATCTCTCGGCTCAACTCCGAAGATTCCATCGGCTCTCTCCATTATCATCTTTCTTCCATTAACACAGACCTCCACATTTTTTCCATGCTTCCCCTCGACCTCCGATTCCCTGATCGTGGTCTTGAGGTTGCCAAAGCCGTCTATGTAAGCTATCCGGTATTCAGGTCTATCAGGGATCTCATCCGGATCGAGCTGGCTCGAGGTTATTTCCTGTTCCTCTCCCTTCAAAACTCTCTCCACCGCTTCAGGGAAAATATCCCTGGACCTGAACTGGCTGCCGTTTCTCTTTACATCCATTTCTCTCGCCTCCTCAATCCATGGCTTCACGAAAGAAAGTATAAATCCGGACCTGGTGGTCACGATTGGAACATCGTTCTCCAGCCGGACAAAAACGAGAGGCTCTCCCTCGTTATCCTTCCTCGGAACATCACTGTCATCTCTCGGAGCTACGTTGGCGTAGATCAGAAAGTTGTCAGGATTAGGGATATGAAAGCCGAGCTGTTCAAGCACAAATCCTGCGGCCACCGTATTGAATGGGGGTACTGAGAGAGTGTCCACGGAAAGACCTGGGATCTTGCTCCGGAGGACCTGCTTGACCTCTGAAAACGATAGATTCCTGCTCTTGGAATAGTCCGCGATAAACTGGATATTATGGGTCTCAGGTTTTACAGAATCTTCAAGATTATGCGCTAACCTTTGGTTATCTGTCCAGATAGGCACCTCGTAAATTGAAAAGTATAGAAATCTTTTAAATCCGAAGTTTTTCTGGTAGTTTAAAGAAAGTTTAGAGTGCCTAACTTAACAGGTGTCTTAGATCGAAGAAAGAAAAGTTACGGTTACATCCGCGCTGCCGTATGTTCACGGCGTGCCACACCTCGGAAACATGGCAGGGAGTGTGCTTCCAGCGGAACTACTGCACCGGTACTTCGACCTGAAGGGAATCGATAACGAGTTCATCTGCGGGGGAGACGTTCACGGCACCCCGCTTGAGCTCGAGGCGATCGAGAGAGGTGTAGCTCCTGAGGAGATCAAGGATGAGCAGAACCGGAAAGTCGAGGAAGCTTACGACAGCCTTAACGTGGATTTCTCAATCTTCTCAGACACTCACAGCAAATACAACAGGAAACAGACACATGACATGTTCGAGGAGCTATACTGCAGAGGTCTGATCAAGCAGAGGGTGCAGACCATGCCCTACTGCAGGAATGACGACAGGTTCCTGCCCGACCGCTATATCGAGGGAAAATGCCCACACTGCGGTGGACTGGCGAGAGGCGACCAGTGCGACGACTGCGGCAAGCTGGTGGAACCAGAGGAGATAAATAGTGCGGAGTGCCAGATCTGCGGGGGTACTGAGATAGAGTTCCGGGAAACCACACACCTTTTCCTGGATCTCAACGAATACAGGCAGGAGATCAGGGAATGGATTGAAAACGAGGAGCCGATACCTGAGAACATGGAGAACCAAGTGCTCCACGATCTTGAAGAGGCGGAGGATAGATCCATCACCAGAGACCAGGACTGGGGATTCAGGGTTCCGGTGGAGAGGGTCAACAAGAGGATAAGAGAAGACGATCTCGATATAGGGGAACTCGACCCGGAGACCTACGAGGAAAAGGTTCTCTACGTCTGGTTCGACGCGCCAATAGGCTATATAGGCTTTACGAGGGAGTTTTTCGAGGATTCGGATGAGTGGAAAAAACACTGGGACAGTCAAGCGGAGATATACTACTCGATTGGGAAGGATAACGCTATATTCCACACCGTTATATGGCCGACGATGCTTTTGGGTTCAAGGAACGAGGATATAGAATACGGATTGCCGGAGTACGAGTTCATTCAGCAGTACCTGATGTGGCAGGAGGGCGCATTCTCCAAGTCAAGGGATAGAGGAATTTTTATAGATGAAGCCGTGGATTACTACCCTGCTGATTACTGGCGGTTCTACCTCGCAAGGATGCTTCCGACAGACCATGACACCAACTTTTCCTGGCAGGATTTTGAGGACGAAATAAACAACGTTCTGAACGATACTGTAGGTAACTTTGTCAACAGGACTCTCTCGCTGGCGGAGAAATGGTTTGATAATACTGTGCCTGAAGCCGATCTGAAGCAGGAGGAAAGAGAGATTATGGCAGAGATCAAGCAATTGCTGGAGGATTACGAGAAAAGTTTTGATCCAGCGGATTCAAGACCTGAAGTGAAAGATGCACTTGATTCAGCACTGGAAATCGCCAGAACAGGCGACCGCTACCTTTCAGAGGAAGAGCCATGGAACAACGAGGAAAGGAGGGAAGAGACAATATACATCTGCCTGAAGATAATAGATGCCCTCGCGGCCACGCTCCATCCATTTATTCCGGAATCCAGTGAGAAGATAGCAGAGATGCTGGAGCTTGAAATCGATACTTCCGAAACTGCGGACCAGTTCGAGAAAGCCATGGAAAGGATTGGAGCCGGGCACGAACTGGGAGAAAGGGAGATACTGTTCGAAAAGATCGACACATCTGAGTATCAGAAAGAGATGGGAGGAGATGAACACGAATTCAATGATGAAACCGTTTCCTTCGAAGATTTCCAGGAGATGGATATCAGGATCGGAAGAGTGGAGTCGGTGGAAGACCATCCCGACGCGGACAGGCTATACAGGATCAGCCTGAATCTAGGGAGTGCCGAGCTGCAGACGTGCGCAGGACTGAAGAACCATTACTCGAAAGAGGAGCTGGAGGGAAGGAAGGTAGTGGTGCTGGCGAACCTTGAACCCACTGAACTTAGAGGAGAGAAAAGCGAGTGCATGATGCTCGCCGCCGAATCGGAGGATGGAGAGATGGTAAAACTGCTGGAGGTAGACGAAGAAATGGAAGTGGGGAGTGAGGTTAAATAACAAGATCACTAACTTATGATTACCGCGTCATCGTGAGATGATGAATCAGGAGTAAGTAGTTGCGATGGAGATATATCTTTACCAGCGCTCCTCGCGAGAATTTTGTTTTCGTAAATTTGTTCATTACTTCTGGGAACTACTCCAACTCTTCGCCTAACTTCATGCATTGCATCAATTATACCTGTATCTTCAGCAATTTCAGAAAGCCTCTCTCCAATCACATCATATCTGTCAATTCTTGAATCTACTCCTAGTTCTTGAGCAAGTTCCTCGGCTTCCTTTTTGGCGCCAGGATATACCTGCCTGATATCTCTTCCTATATTCGAAAAATCATATGCAAAGATTCCTTGCCCATCGTAATCAGTGTTCTTATTGTTAAGATCTCCTTGGCCAATGAGAGATTCAAAAGCATATGTGTTAATAATAGATTCTGTAGCCTTTTGGGCCTCAGGGAGTCTTCCTCTGGGATCGCCAGCTTCCTCTGATATTAGAACACCTCTATCCTCATCATAAGAAACTTGTGGAACCCTTACATCTACAGTAATTCTACCTGATAATTCTTCAGCCAGAATATAGAGTGCAGCCTCTTCCCTATCCATATATTTTATGATAAAGTTTTCACCATCTTTTTCTGCTACTTCCATATCTCCTGAATTATCACCGATATCATATCCTCTATCTTCGGCTGCACGCTCGAAAGGTCTTATATTTTCCAGATCATCATAATCAAGATTCATTGATGAAAGATCCTAATCATTTTGAACGAGATTTTTACGGGTTTCCAAAAATTCCTCCTCTAAGATTTCAGCGACCTCAGTCTCCGAACCTTGCTCGAGGTAACTTGATTGAGATCTAAAATTACCGAAGGTACGAACCTCATATTCTTGACCTTTAATACGGGCTTCATAGACCGTGCCTTCATATTTGATCATCAAGGAATCAATCTCAGGTTCATCCATATACCCGGGTACAAAAACTTCACAATCTTCAGATTCATCTATAGATATCCAAGAGCCTCCATTATCCATCTCCATCAAAAATCACCCAGTCTGGAAACTCTTTTTCTGGAGTCTTACGTTCCGGTTTTCGAAGTTCTCGGTCAGTTTCTCTACATCCTGGGATGTCACTTCTTTGTATGCGGAGTCGACGACCATCATCATATGTTGTTATTTACTCATCACAACATATAAATGTTTTCACTGATTGAGAACAAATTTACGAATGCAGCTGGTTTAGAATTCTGCTGACAAATTCTTCCAATTCAATATTCGCCGCCACCTTATCTACTTCTACCGAATCCCTTTCTTCCTTCAACTCTTTCCTATTCGTATAAGTGTCAGGATTCCAATCACCCGGCTGTATTCTATAAACTATATAGTTGCGCGATTCATCTACCTTGACAGCCTCCTTTTCTTTCCATTCCTCGTGATGTGGGTCAAAGTATGTGAACTCTACATAATTATAATATCCAGAGCCATTAGACTCAAATTCCTTGATTTCTTTTGGAAATCCCAGTTCGAACATTTTGATCCCCTTAAACAAAATGTTACAATAAAACTTAATTAGTGTGACTGTTCCCTAGCATTCCATGAAGCTAAAATTCCTGGGAACAGGAGGCGGGAGATACGTTACAGGAGTTCAGAGGAGGAAAACGGGCGGGATCATTCTTTGTACAGATGAGACCCAGGTTCATATCGATCCTGGTCCAGGAGCATTGATCCAGGCTCAAGAACACAGGCCAGAAGATACAGAGGCAGTGATAGTCTCGCACGGTCATCTAGACCACTGCAACGATGCAAACGCTCTCATCGAAATGATGACACAGTCACATGACAAACCCGGAGCAATCTTCGCCAACAAATCAACCCTGGAAGGATATGCCGACATAGATAAGATGATAACATCCTACCACCAGGAACTCTGCGGAAGAGTAGATAAACTTGAAGAGGCATCGAGTCACGCATTCGGAGATCTCGAGATACAGAGCCAGCAGATGTTCCACGGGGATCCCAAGACACAGGGGTTAAAGATATCAGACGGAAGTAAATCCGTTGGTTTCTGGACTGATTCAGAGTACTCAGGGGAGCTCACGAATTTTTACAGCGGATGCGACACTCTTGTTATTTACTGTGCGAGACCGAGAAACAGCTCGATAGAGGGTCACACCTCTCTTGACGATGTCCCCAGTATAGTCGAAGGCCTGGATGTTTCAACGGTGATAATCACGCATTTCGGCTACAAGTTCCTGGACCAGAATCTAGAAAAGCAGAAAGAATGGCTGGATCAAGAGATTGAACCGAAAGTTATTTTTGCCGAAGATGGAATGGAGTACCCGGGTAACAGGTCGCTTGGCGACTTCTAAATCTTTTTTAGCTCGCCGGTTTCGGTATCCAGGTTCCAGACTGTCTCAAGCCCGGTATTAAGGCAGAGAGTCTTTCCTAACCTCTCTTTACCCTCTCCCTCGTGCATGTGGCCGGCGATACAGTACTCCGGCTGGTAATTTTCCACTAGCTCCCTGACAATTATCGAGCCAAAATGTTTACCGTACTCAGGGTTATCTTCATCCTCAATCCTGTCAAGCGAGGTATCATTCGGAACATTGTGAGAAAGCAAAACAGTATTCCCAGATTCTTCTAGCAGTTCCGCTAGCTTCTGTTTATTCTGCCTATACTCCCGTCTTAGCTCCTCCAATTCCTCCTCTCCCGGGAAATCCTGCTCGTACTGTGGTAGTTCCGGTGAGGGACAGGGCCCGTAGCCCACGAAATTATATCCTGATTTTTTGAAGCTGGAAAGGTTAAGGTCGACAATGTTTTCCATTCCCTTAAGCATCCCAGGGTACCCTCTCGCCTCTAGAAACTCCCACTCCGAGTTCTCACCGGTCCAGTCCCAGTTGCCTGGAACGACAAGCACCGGAACCCCCAACTCATCCAGCCTTTCAAGTATCTCTCTTCCCTCTTTTATGGATTCCTGGACCATCTGCCTTGCATTTTCCTCCCCCACGATCTCATGCCACTGCCTTTCATCCTCTATAGCATCCATCATCACAGAACGCATCTCTTCAGTCCCGCCACAGATATCTCCCACGCATAGAATTAAGTCGAATTCCTGATCCGGAATACTTGGCATCTTGCCGTGGCAGTCACCCACAACCAGGATTTTCATTGACCTAGGCTTATCGGATAGAAATAAAACTCTTTGGCACAGCTTGTGCATACATGAGTTTTGACTGGCAGAAGGGTGGACGCTTTGTTCACCCGCGGAATTCGGAACAGTAGAGCCAGTCTTCATGATACCAGGTTTGTCCTGTCTTATATTTCTGGAGTTGATCTCTGCATGAAACTTGAAACAACTAGCTACAGTTCTATCAAGCCGACTAAAAACCATTTTAAGATTGCCTCTCGAGCAGTTCTACAGGGAAGATAAAATGCCGGAAGGAGAATACAGAGCGGAAGAAGTCGAGGAAAAATGGAGGAAAAAATGGGTTGAAAAACAGGTCTACGCATATCAGGGAGACAGTGAGACTGATAGAGAAAACGTATTTTCGATAGATACTCCGCCTCCCACCGTTTCCGGATCACTGCATATGGGGCATCTATACGGTCAGACATTACAGGATTTCCAGGCAAGATTTCAGCGAATGAGAGGGAAGAAGGTTTTTCAGCCATTCGGCTACGACGACAATGGCATAGCCTCTGAGAGATTGACAGAATCAGAACTGGGTATTAGGCATCAGGACTTCACAAGGAGAGAATTTCAGGAAAAGTGCAGACAGGTCTGTGAGGAATACGAAAAAGAATTTACAGAGAACATGCAGTCTCTGGGGCTATCCCATGACTGGACAAACACCTACAAGACAATAGAGCCGCGAGTTCAGAGAATATCCCAACTCTCTTTCATCGATCTCTACGAAAAAGGAAGGGAATACAGGAAAAATGCTCCCACGATCTGGTGCCCTGAATGCGAAACAGCGATAAGTCAGGTCGAGACGGAGGACGACCAGCAGCACTCCCACTTCAACGATATAGAGTTCCCGCTCGCTGATGGTGGCTCGATCAAAATCTCTACTACCAGACCCGAGCTTCTGCCGGCATGCGTAGCGATATTCGTCCACCCGGAGGACGAAAAGAACCAGGAGCTGGTCGGGAAAAAAGCCATTGTACCGCTTTTTGAGAGAGAAGTGCCGATACTGGAAGACGAGAGGGTAGACATGGAGACCGGCTCTGGAATTGTAATGTGCTGCACCTTCGGGGACCAGACAGACATAGAGTGGTACCAGGCACACGATCTCGACCTCAAGATAGCGATAGACGAGTCGGGAACAATGACTGGAGAAGCCGGAAAATACGAGGGAATGAGCACAGAGGAAGCCTCCGAGGCGATAGTCAAAGATCTAGAGGAGGAAGGCTATCTCCTTGACAGGAGACAGATTCAGCATACGGTTCAGGTCCACGAGCGCTGTGGAGAGGGAATAGAGTTCCTGGTGAAGGAACAGTGGTACGTAGAACTTCTGGACCACAAGGAAAAATACCTCAGGGCAGGTGAGGAGATGGACTGGATTCCCGAGAAAATGCACACGAGATACAAGCATTGGATAGAAGGTCTTCAATGGGACTGGTGCATCTCCAGGCAGAGAGATTCTGGGATACCTTTCCCGGTATGGTACTGCGAAGATTGTGGAGAGGAAGTCATAGCCAGAAAGAAAAACCTCCCGGTCGATCCCATTGAAGATGAACCCGCTATAGAAAAATGTGAGAAATGCGGAAACTCGAATTTCATCCCAGAAGAAGATGTGTTCGATACCTGGGCGACATCCAGCCTTACTCCCCTGATAAACGCCCACTGGGACTGGAATGAAGAAATAGAAGAATTCCAGATGGAGAGACCTGAACTTTACAATTTTGATCTGAGGCCTGAAGGACATGACATCATCAGTTTCTGGCTCTTTCATACGATTGTAAAATGTATGGAGCATACAGGAGAAGTCCCGTTCAAGGCAACGATGAATCACGGTCATGTATTGGATGAGAATAGGGAAAAAATGAGCAAATCAAAAGGCAACGTCGTTACACCTGAAGAAGTCCTGGAAGAATTCCCGGTCGATGCAGCAAGGTACTGGGCTGCGGGATCCAAGGTTGGAGATGATTTCCCCTTCAAGAAAAAGGAATTGAGAACTGGAGAAAGACTCATGAGAAAGCTGTGGAACGCCTCGAAGCTGGTTGAAGATCTAGCTGGAGGAAACCTCCCGAACATCGAGGAGGAAGAATTAGAGGAAATCGACCGCTGGATGCTGGCGGAAGTCGACGAGCTGGTCGAGTTCGCCACTGATAAGATGGAGAACTACGAGTACTCGAAAGCCAGAGACAGGATAAGACACATTTTCTGGGAGCGGTTCTGCGACGACTACCTTGAGATTGCGAAGCAGAGGCTTGATGAAGAGGCGGATCTAGCCGCAAGGTACACTCTCCAGAAATGCCACAGGAAGTTCCTGAAGCTATTCGCTCCCTTCATCTGCTTCATAACTGAGGAGATCTGGAGGGATATGTACGAGGAAGAAGAAAGCATACACAGGAGTAAATGGCCTGGTAAAGAAGGGATCCAAGCCGACCTCGAGAAAGGAGAGACCGCGATGGAGGTCATCTCAGCCCTGAGGAAGTACAAGAACGAGAAAGGCATGGCGCTGAACCAGTCTATTGGAGAGGTACACGTCTACGCGGAAATTGAGGGCTTTGAGGCAGCGATACAGGAAGTAATGCACGTAGAAAACCTCAAGCTGAAAGACGGAGAACCAGAGACTGAGGACAGGATAAAGGAGATAAAGCTGGACTACTCGAAGGCAGGTCCAAAGTTTGGAGACGATGTCTCCGAGATAGAGGATGCGCTGGAAAACCAGGAATGGAACATCGAATCCGGAATGCTCTACGCAGCAGATCATCACATCCCCGCGGAGATGTACGAGGTTGAGGAGGAAAGAGAGTTCACAGGAGAGGGAGAGATGCTGGAGACTGAAAGATCGGTAGTGATCGTGAAATAGATTCAGGCTATTCCGGTAAGTTCAGCATTCAAATTCAATCCTTTTTCTGCATCTATTCTTTCAGTAAAGTGCATTATCGTCAAACCTACCCTCTCTCCCGTTGAAGCCTTCCTCTCGATCAGAATTTCTTCACCAGTCTCCTCGCTCACTATATTTTCCACTTCCTCGGGATTTTCAGACCACAGATAAAGAATGTCGGCTTCTTCATCTTACCTTATCATTTCTGCTTCCATACCAGTTCACCCTACTTTATTTTATCAGTTGTGTAGGCTGTCATTAAAAATCCATCTTTACTTTGAACCACAGTGCTGAGAAAATTTCCGGAGAACCTTCTATAATAAAGAAAAACATATTCATCATATCTGCTCTTTCTGACCTCATACGGTTTTCTCAGTGATCTCTTTAGAGACTCTATTCCGGGAACCTTATGCCTTATGGTATGATTCCACCTTTCATTGGTCAGAACAATAATATTGCCAAAAATATCTTCGACCTCAAAAATTTTCATTCTATTTCACAATTTTAAGCCAGAATAAAATATTAAAAATTTTTAAATTATCAAAAACTCGACTTGAAATATTTTCCAGCTAATTTGCAATTTTTAAACAATTAAATTTATTTTTTAACTCAATATAACCCGTCAAACAAAACCAACATTCAATCCTTCTCTGTTCATCTTAAAAAGAATTCTAGACGTATGCAGTGGCATGACCGAGCAAAACAACGGGAACTCTATGAACAAGTACCAGCTGAAGAAGCTGATCTCGGAGCTGGAGGATATCAGGGGAAGGAACACCGAGCTCGTATCCCTGTACATACCAGCGGACTACGATATGTCTAAGATTTCCGACTTCATCACCTCTGAGCAGAGCGAGGCTGAGAACATCAAGTCGAAGCACACCAGGACAAACGTCCAGGATGCGCTCGGTAAGATCGGTAGGAAAGTCCGGGAAGAACAGGAGACACCGGAGAACGGTGTGGTATTCTTCTCCGGGAACGTATCGGACACAGAGGGAAGGCCGGAGATAGAGATCTGGGAAGTAGTTCCGCCGGAACCTATCGAATCAAGGAGGTACAGGTGCGACAAGGAGTTTGTTCTGGAGCCCCTGAAGCAGATGATCGTCGACGACCGCGTATACGGTCTTATCGTGGCGGACAAGAACGAGGCAGCGATCGGTTACCTCCAGGGCAACAGCATCAAGACCGCTTACACCATGGAATCAAATGTTCCGGGAAAGACCCGGGCGGGGGGCCAGTGTCTTGATCCCGATACAATGGTCCAGATGTCGGACGGGAATCTGAAAAGAATCAGCGAGGTTCAGGTCGGAGATTCAGTGAAGTCAGTGGATCTGGAATCGATGGAGATAGGAGATTCCGAAGTCCTGGACAAGTGGAGGGAGGAAAAGCAAGTTCACATGATAGAGACAAAGTTTCCAGAGAAAAAGCTGATAGCGTCGGAGGATCATGAGGTCTTCACCTCTGAACTATCCAAAAAATCTGTGGAAGACCTGGAAGTTGGAGAAAGCCTGATATTCCCCAGTGAACTGGATAACGGCTCAAAAGACTGTTTACTTGCGCCGGAAAGGTACTGCAACTCCTTTCTGATATCGGAGAAAGGGAGAGAAAAATTGAGGGAGGCAAGAAAATCTTATGGCTTTTCCCAGAGGGAGCTTGGAGAGGCAGTTGGAGCCACGCAGACAGCGATTTCAAAGATAGAACTGGGTGAAAGAGCGGTTAAAAGGGAACTGCTTGAGAAGATCTGCAGGGAACTTGGATTGAATTTTCTAGAATTTGCACAGTACGACTGCAGATCACGGAAATACAGGCTCCCGAAGAAACTGGATGAAGAACTGTCACGGATACTGGGTTACTTCGCTGGAGACGGCAGTTTTGATCCAGAAAGGCTGAACTTCCATGAAGGAGATAAAGAGTTGGCGGAGTTTTACAGCAACATTATTGAGAGAAAGTTTGACTGCGATACAAGTATCAAATTCAGAGAAGACAAGAATTATTACAGGCTCAGGGCCTTCGGTAAACCACTGGTAGAGTTCGTGAAAAACGAATTCCCGGAGATCAATGACTCGAGAAATACTGAAATACCGGCAAAGATTCTCAGATCGGATGAAGAAATACTGAAAAGCTTCATAGGAGGATTCTATGACGCGGAAGGCCACTGCTCGGAAAGCAGGAGCAGAGTAGGAATTTCTGCAAATAATAAGACTTTGATGCAGCAGCTACAGTCGGCTTTGCTGCAGCAGGGCATAATTTCCTCTCTCAGAGAATACGATAATTCAGAAAACCCCTATACAGACAACAAAAGATATACAGTAGATATCACCGACGCTAAATCACTCCAAAAATTCAGGCAAAAGATAGGTTTCAGCAGTGATAGAAAAAAAGAAGAACTGGAGAAAATCTGCGACCTGGAGAAAGACAGGTGCAACAATAGACAGGTTCTTGAGGGAGGGGAAAAGGTAAGGGAAATCATCGAGCAGAAAGGATCTCAAATTTCAGATTACTGGGAGGCAAACACCTACCTGCAGGGAAACAGGAAAATAAGCAAAACTGCATTCCAGAGGAACATATTAGAGGAATCCTCCGGCGAATTGAGGGAAGAAATGAAGGATATTCACAAAAATGCTCTCCTGCCGACCAAGATAAAATCTATAGAGAAGCTCGAGGAGAGAGAGGTTGTCGATATATCGGTGGAGGCCGGGAACTTCATAGCTAACAATTTGGTAGTACACAACTCGGCCCAGAGATTCGCCCGGTTGAGAGAGGAGATGCTGAAGACATTCCTCGGAGATATCGCGGAGAACGCGAAGAAGGCTTTTCTTGACAAAGCTAGGGAGGACAAGCTGCTGGGAATAATTGTCGGAGGGCCTGGATTCGTCAAGGATAAGCTGGTTGAAGACGACTACCTTCAACAGGAACTTCAGGAGAAAGTGATCGATGTCAAGTCACTTGATACATCTGGAGAAGCGGGTTTTAGCCTTCTTGTAGACAAGGCTGAGGACGCGATCGAAGATTCGCAGGCTGTTAAAGAGAAACAGCTGATGAAGAATTTCTTTGACAACCTGAAGCAGGAGAACGGGAAGTCTGAGTACGGTCTTGAACCGGTTATGAAGGCGATGGAGATGGGAGCGGTGGATACTGTTCTCATATCGGAGGACTTTGATCACTTCGAGGCCATTTACAGGTGTCCGAACGACCACGAGAAAGAAGTTTTCGAGGAACAACCAGAGATTGAGGAGAGCGTGGAGTGCGATGAATGTGGGGAAGAGATGAATCTTGAGGAGATCCAGGATATCGTCGACGTGATGGCCGAGAAGGCTGAAGATATGGGTTCCGAGCTGGAGATCATCTCAACAGATCACGAGGAAGGCCAGAGACTGATGAACATGGGAGGAATCGCTGCACTGCTGAGATACAGGATAAGGTGATCAGAAATCGTGGAAGAATCGAAAATCCTTAAATGCCCGGAATGCGGCGGAGAGATGAGCTTCCAGGGCTATAGGGCATTGTTTCCCGAGTGCCTCGAATGTGGAGAGACAAGTTTTATCGGGAAATGTGTAGGGATGGACTAATTAACCATCTTGCTTCTCATACAATTATATACAGCTGTGGACGGATGATTTAGCAATCTATTTCCAAGTCTAAAAAAACCAATAATGATTTTCGATCAAATAGAACTGATCCCAGAAGCTTCCAAGAGACGTTCTACATCCCCCACGTCATCCAAAAGTCTGGCAATTATTTCACCCTTTTCTGTAATTACTATATTGCTTCTGCCTTTTCTGGCAAGAAAGCCTTCTTCCACCAACTTCCTCTTATAGTTCTCATAATTTGATTGAATTTGTTTTCTCTCCCTCTTCCCCTCTGCTTTTTCTGGAGGTTCTTCATCGATTATACCAATATCGGCTAATGCTTTAGTCACACCTCTTCCATCCTCTTTTCTGTAAGCCTCCAAAAGATTCAGCGACTGCTCCGAAACAGGAATTTTCATCTCGAGCGGAAAACCTTCTATCTCATACATCTGGCTTCCATCTTCACCAGGCATTGCATCTAATAGCTTTCCTCTCCTCATTGCATGAGTTGCATGTGCCATTCCGACCGCTGCAGGATGCTCTGCGTTTGATAGATCAAAGAAATATCTATCTTCTCCATGATCAATCATCCATTCGATTGAAGCAATCATTGGATTTAGGTTATTATAGAGATCAATCTCTCTCACGCAGGTTTCAGGTTCATAATTCAGTTCCTCCATTCTTTCCTCTGCAAAATCGTCTGGATTGACTTCCATTCCCTCCTGACTAAAAAGAACAAAATAATCCATTTCAAACTCTTCAGGTACATTAAATTCGAATCTCTCATCGGGACAAAGGGCTGTAATGTAATGATATTCTACCATTAGTCAAATAATGACAGTTTAAAAGTTATATTTGACACACTTAATACGATAATTTAATTTTTAAGCTTCTGTTTTTGAAAGGGGTCTATGGAGTTGAGAGATGCAGTTGAGGGAGATCAGGAGATAGATCGAGGCGATTTTCTGCGAGATTTGAAAGAAAAAAACGAAAGATACGGCTTCATGAGGAAGATTGTAGAGGATGGAGAAACCGGAGACGGAGAGCTTTCAGGCATACCTTTCGTGGTGAAGGATGCTATCTGCGCCGAGGATACTGAAACTTCAGCCGGATCGAAGATAATCAAAAACTATAGGCCGGCCTTCAATGCGACGGTAGTTGAGAGATTGAGGAGAGAGGGAGCGCAGTTCTACGGCAAGACCAACCAGGACGAATTCGGTTTCGGCAGCTTTTCTACAAACTGCGCCTTTGAAACCCCACGGAATCCACACGAGGAGTCGAGAGTTGTTGGAGGCTCGTCAGGAGGCGCCGGAGCGGTCGTGGCGGCGACGGACCATCCCTTAATCTCCATAGGAGAGTCTACGGGAGGCTCGATCACGAACCCCGCGGCCTACAACGGAGTTGTCGGCATAACCCCCACATACGGAAGAGTGTCGAGAAGCGGGCTGATAAGCTACGCGAACTCGCTGGACAAGATCGGTGTTCTCGCAAAGAGTGTATGGGGAGCGGCGAAAGGACTCGAGGTAATAGCAGGAGAAGATCCAAGAGACCAGACAACCGCATCAGGAGTGGTTCCTTCGTACTCGGAAAACCTCCGCGAGAGGAATAAAATGAAGATCGGGATACCGGAACAGTATGTGGAACTGGAAGGAATTGAGGATGGAGTCAGGCGGAACTTTGAGGAATCAGTGGAGAAACTGGAGGAAATGGGAGCCGAGGTTGAAATAGTTGACATGCCTCTTCTCTCCAGGGATGTGGCTGTTCCCGCATACTACGTTCTCGCTATGGGAGAGGCCTCGACAAACCTGGCCAAGTTCTCGGGAATAAGGTACGGCTTGGAGAAAGATCCTGAGGAATTCGAGGACTTCAACGATTACTTCTCAAGCATCAGATCAGAAGGTTTTGGCGAGGAGGTCAAGAGAAGAATACTGCTGGGAACTTATACAAGGAAAGCCGGTTACAGGGACGACTATTACATTAAAGCAGCTAAAGTAAGGCAGAGAATTATAGACCAGTTCAAGCAGGCATTCAGTGAATACGATGTTCTGGCGTCTCCATCAATGCCTAATATCGCACCGGAGATAGAGGAGGCAGAGTCGATGGCTCCAGCTGAAGTCTACGCGATGGATACCCTAACAGTAGGGCCAAACCTCGCTGGAATGCCGATGATCTCGGTTCCCAATGGGACTTCAGAGGGAATGCCTACCGGCCTCCACCTTATCGGAGACCACTTCGAAGAACAGAAGATACTTGATGTTGCATACGAATTCTTCAGTTCTTAATAAATTTACCTGTCTATCTGTTAACTATGTCAGAAACCCTTTCTGTGAGTGATCCACTTGGAGAGGGTATAGAGATTGAACACGATACTTCTTTCAGTTTTGAAGAGATTGAAAGGCTTCTGAGTGAAGAAGGTAGACCGCCGGTCGGGAAGGAAGATGAAGGCTGGATTGAAGGAGTCAAGGAAGTTATAGACGATTTTATGTACAGGAACATCATTCTAAACCTGGAACATCCTCAGGACATAGTGGAAAGATTTGCCGAGGAGGAGATGGGGATTGAAAACCCGGAAGATGCTAGGGTAAGAGATGCAGTCCGGAGAGGTGAGATGACCGATGTCTTCATGAATAAGGGAGAGGAGCTGAGTGAAAATTATAAAGGAGATATAAGTTTCCAGGAAGTACTTGGGGGAACTTTCTACGAGGATAAGATCGAGGCGGGTATAGCCTCGGGAATTGAATACCTGATGAGAGGGGAAGATAGAGGAAAGAGATTGAGGCCCACCCTTTCGGTACTTACAGGCTACGCCCTTTTCGACGGAGAAATCCCTTACTTCTCGGCTATAGTTGGTGCGGGAGGCGAGATGAAACACGCACCCTCGCTGATAAAAGACGATCAAATGGATGGCGACAATAAGAGGAGGAACGGTGAAAGCAGCAGGGTTTTCAGCAGGTTTTTGCATGGAAGAGATTCTTGGGATCAGACCACGCTGGTTGGAGATATAGTTGAATCCTGGGGCCGCCAGGTGATGAATTCAGGACAGGATAGCCCTGAACTGGATTACGATATTCCGGGTCGGGCATTGAATATAACCAATAAGTCGGATGAAGACCTGAGCATAGGACAGAAGAAGGACCTGGAACATGAGGATACAGATCTCAGGGATTTTGAAATGGAGGATTATAAGGAGGTCATAGACGAGAAGACCGGAGCGCTTTTCAAGGCCTCAGTAGAACCGATAGTGGAGACCTTTCTGGATTACAGTGATGAAGTTGACGGAGGCAGAGTTAGAGAACTTTTCAACACTTACATTGACAGGTTCAACTTCCTCTTCCAGGCGGGTGATGACGCAAACGAGATATTCAACTCGGGAGAGATCGGTAAATCCATAACTGATGTGGTCAACAGGAAGAACACGTTCCCGGCGATAGTCACCAAAAAAGTACTGAGGGAAGAAGAGGGTGAAAAATACTCAGATATGTTCCTGAATATTTTTGACGGCACCTATGACCGGGTAAAGGAAGAATGGACTGAAATGGCGGATAGAATCGGGGTCAGTCTTCCGGAAAGAATGGAAGGAGACTGGGAGACCGAATGGCTGAACGAGGTCATGGAGAATTACGAGGAGAACTGTAGCGAGTATATAATGGGTTACCTTGAGGAGGCCGATCAGGCGATCAATAAGCTTGAGGAAATGAATGTGATCAAGTCTGATGCCGCTGACAAGTACAGGGAACTTGCAGAATTTGTATGGACAAGAGATTACTGACCGGTCCAGATTTTTAACTTTACCAGAGCTTAAAGGAGAACATGACCGAGGTAAAGATCGGGCTGGAGACTCACGTTCAGCTTGACACTTCCAGCAAGCTTTTCTGCGGCTGTCCCAACGAGGAAGCGGAAGAGCCGAATTCCCATGTCTGCCCGATATGCCTTGGACATCCAGGATCGAAGCCCAGACTGAATGAAAAAGTCCTGGAACTCGCTACAAAGACCTCAATGGCTCTCCAGTGCAGGATAAACGGTGAAGTCTTCTTCTCCAGGAAGACCTACTTCTACCCCGACATGAGCAAGAACTTCCAGATAACCCAGTACGAGATACCTGTGGGAGAGGAAGGAGAGATCGAGATAGAGGTTGAGGGTGAAAAAATAAACATCGGGATAACCAGGCTCCATATTGAGGAAGACCCGGCCAGGATGGAGCATAAGGGAGGATCTATATCGGACTCCGACTACACACTTGTCGACTACAACAGGGCGGGAACTCCTCTACTGGAGATTGTGACCGAACCCGACTTTAAATCGCCGGAGGAGGCAAGAGAATACCTTCAGCAGCTCTCCCGGATACTGCAGTATCTAGGCATCTACGAGCCGGAATCCAGATACACGATCAAGAGCGACGCCAACATTTCCATCGAGGGAGGAGAGAAAATAGAGGTGAAAAACATCACGGGAACATCCGAGGTAGAGAAAGCACTGAGCTACGAGCTGTCGAGGCAGAAACAGCTGAAGAGGAGAGGAAGGGAGATAGAGCAGCAGACACGGAACTACAACTCGGAGCTCGCGGCGACGGAGATGCTGAGAGAGAAGGAGACGGAGGAGGACTACGGTTACATATTCGAGCCCGACCTGACCAGACAGGAGATGGATGAAAACTTCAGGCAGAGGATCCGGGAGGAAATACCCGAACTGCCCCACGAGAAGTTTGAGAGATTCAAGAAGGAATACGGACTGGAAGACAAACTTGTAGAATCACTGATAGTGGAGCAGGAAATGGCTGAAGATTTCGAAAAACTGTCAGACGAATACGACCCGGAGCTTGTCGCTTCGTGGATGACCGGTGAACTGCGGAAGACTCTGAACTACAATGAGATGAGCTATGCAGAATCAGGAATCGATGTTGAATGGATACAAAAAGTGATCGAACTGATAGAACAGGATAGGATATCTGATCGAAACGCAGAGAAAGTGCTGAGGCAGATTGTAGAAAAAAATCGCCATCCTGAAAAAATAATTGAGGAGCAGGATCTTCTCAAGGCAGAAGAATCTGAGGTAGATGAAATTGTGTCAGAAGTCTTAGAGAAGAAAAATAAAGCTGTAGAGGACTACAGATCAGGAGATGAGGAAGCGGTAAACTTCTTGGTTGGACAGGTGATGCAGGAGTCGAATGGAAAGGCTGATCCGAAAACCGCCCGAGAGAAGATTCTGGAAGAGATAGAATGAAAGTCTCGAAAGAGGATGCGGAAAATTTTGAGAAATTTGGTGTTAAGTTCTGGGATTACCTGGGAGATGAAACAGATGAGTTAGATATACTGCTTGAGAAGACTGAAAAAGGCCATCTTGAGGAATACTACAATGAAGAATGCACTTTCTACTACTTTGTAATTTCTGGAGAGGGAAGTTTCTACATTGATAGAGAGGAGAAAAAAGTTGAGGAGGGAGACCTTATTGTGGCTGAACCCGGGACAAAAGTTTACTACCTGGGAGATATGGAAATACTGCTGATAAGTAAACCTTCCTGGTACCCGGAACAGGAAAATCATGTTAGATACGTGGATGAAAACGGAAAGACAGTTCCAGATGAGGAAAGAGAATGAAAGCCGACAGGAAGCTGGATGAACTCGGCATCGAATACGAGACAGTTGAGCAGGATAATCCCTCTAAGGCATGTGACGACGCTGCCAGGGAGAGGGGGCTTGAGACTTCCCAGATTGTCAAATCGCTGATAATCGAGGCTGGAGGCGAGAATTTTCACGTCCTGATACCGGGGGACAGGGAACTCTCGGAGAGCAAACTGGGAGAGGAGTATCGCATGGTTTCGCCTGAGGAATCGAGAAAAATCACGGGGTTTGAATCAGGTACTGTTCACCCTTTCTCCACTGATCTGAAACATCTGGTTGACGAAAGGATATTTGAGCAGGATAGAGTTTCCCACACCACCGGAGACGAGAAGATCGGTGTCATACTTGACTCGGGGGATTTCAGTGATGCAGTCAAGAGGGAAGATTTCGATTTAGAGGTAAGAGATCTGGTTGTATCAAATGGAGATGATTACATGGAGATTGAAGAAAGAGGTCTTGAAGAGAGATCCGCCAAGTTTATCGTGGATAAAGGTTACAGGGGAACATTCCTGGAACTCTCAGATAGTTTTGATGAAGATATGGTGCTGGAACTGCTTGAATCACATGAGAGACACGATATTGATACTGAAGATGAACTGAAGAAGGAAATACTGGAGAGGGCGGAGGACGAGACACACCTTCAGAAACTGATGGAGGAGTATGCCGATTCCGGAGAGCTTCCTGAAGAGGAGGGTTTTGAGCTGGAAGAAGTCATCGATAAGATAGTCAAGAATCACCCTGATGCAGTTGAAGACTACCGGTCGGGAAAGGATTCGGCGATGAACTTCTTTATCGGACAGGTAATGCAGGCGACGAACGGAAAGGCAGACGCTGGAGAATCCAGAGAATTACTGGAGGCGAAGCTGGATGGTTGAAATAACTGAAGAGTTTGTGGAAAACAGAGTTGAAGAATTGAAGAAGAGAGACGATGTCAGAGCTGTAGGTATAGTTGGAAGTTATGCTCGAGATCCCGACGGAGATCACAATGATCTGGATATCTATATTATAGTAGAAGGAGAATGGAGGAAAAGGGTCACTGAAAAAGTTGATAATGTAACAATTGAAAAATTCTTCAATTCCCTGAAATGGGCCAAGCACTATTTTGAAAGAAAGAAGGATTCCTGGTATATGGTCCGGTGGATGGAGAATATTGATATCCGTTATGACAGGGATAATGCTTTCGATGAGGTTATAGAAGTAGCAGAGCAGGAAAAAAAGGAATTTGGAATATCGGAATCAGAGAAAAACAGGATTCTCTACAATATCTGGGACAGGCAGAAAGACCTTGAGAAGATGGATGATGTCGGCCAGAAAAGGTACTCAATGCACGAGCTCCTTGATTACCTGCTTGAAATAATCTACAGGAAGAAGGAAGTCGTTCCTGTTAAGGATAATTACAGGATTGAGAAACTCCAAGAGTTCGACGGCTACATGTACAAACTGGCGCAAGAATTCCTGACTTCGAGTTCCACGCTTGAAAAAGAGAGGAAACTCGAGAAGATGATAGATCACGTTACTAAGGGAATCGGACAACCTCATCCCGAGTGGGAAACTGAGAGGGAAAAATTCGAAGATTGATCAGGCAAACATTTCTTCCGGATGGAAGTTCTCTCCTGCGAGGAAGTCTTTCTCCGTTCCCATGTTGCCATCTTTCAGGTCCTGGATTGCTTCCGCGAAGTCTTCGGATGCCACTCTCGCATCTCTCACATTTTCCGTGGATTCAAGAGCGTTAACAGCCGCCTGTCTCACAATCTGCTGTATATCTCTCCCTGTGAAATCTTCTTCAAGCTGGTCAACCAGCAGGTCAACGTCAAGTCCATCCTCCAGATCAATTCTTCTGGTGTGTACCTGAAGAATCTCTTTCTTGGCCTCCCTTTCCGGCACCGGTACCTCGATTGCGCTGGTCCTGTTAAGGAGTGCAGGATCCATAACGTCTGGCTTGTTTGTCGCGAACACGGAGATCACATTCGAATCCTCCTCGGTGTCAAGACCATCAAGTTCGGAGAGAAGCTGGCTCATTGTTCTCTCAACTTCCTCCCCTCCATGCCTTCTATCGTCCAGCCTCTTCTTCGCAATAGCATCTATTTCATCTATAAATACGATCGAAGGCCTATCAGAAGCTCTGGCCTGCTCGTACAGCCTCTTCACTTTCTTGGCTCCCTCTCCAATAAATTTTTCCACCATCTGGGGGCCGTTCACCATGAACATTTCCGCATCGTACTCATTACTCAAAGCTTTAACAAGGTGTGTCTTACCTGTTCCGGGCTTTCCTATCAGAAGAATGCTCTTGTCAAGATGCATCCCCCACTCCTCTATCTTCCGCTTTTTATCGTTATCAAGTTGCGCTCCAACGTTTGATTTCAGCGATCTTATCACGTTGTCAAGGCCTCCCACATCCTGGAAGCTAACATCCGTATCCACGGGATCGAACTCGGCGTCCTTGCCCTTACCTACAATATCGGTGACCTTGAAGTTGTTTGGATTCAACGCAACCTCCGTTCCCGGGGTGAAATCCTCTGGAGAGTAACCGTTAGGAATCTCCACCCCGTACCTGCCTTTCATGTTTCCGGTTGCCTCAACCCATACCCTGTCACCGTCGTATTCAGAGATAACTACGCCTCTCAGAACAGGAGTCTTCAGGCTTGTGCCATGAGGATTTGCTCTCTGCTGGGTCTGCTGCTGGAAGTACTGTGGGAACTGGATCCTCTGTCTTTTCCCGCTGCTTTCTTTATTTTTCTTCTCTTTCTTCACGTCCGATTTCTCTTCTTCATTAGCCATCACAAACACCAACTCTTTGATCGAATGGATCTTCTGGATGAAGAAGTTTGCTATCCGCCTCATCCCTAACATAAAGATTTTCCACAAACCAGATTAACTTCTTCATCTTTATAAAATAAATCAGGAAAATCTTGCTCTCGATTGAAAAGAATTTTTAGAATCAAACAATACCAATGGTTTCTATTGATGGAGAGATCAGGAATTCCTATAATGAGGCAAAGGAACAATCGAGAAAGGAACTACTGAAATCTAACTGGTTTCCTGGAGGATCGGTTTTGACGGGTACTGTTCTCCAGTTGACCGAAAAATTCACTGACTATGATCCTATTTCAAAGGCTTCTGGGAAAGCCCTGGATAAGCCACTCCACGCACTATTTACCTATGGCTGTGCTCACTATGTGATAGATGGATTCAATAAAATAGGGATGGAAGAAAAATCTGCTCTTAAATACGGGACAGCGATCGCTTTGACAACCTATCTAGGGTGGAGAGGTAAGGAGATATGGTGGGACAACAACCCGGATCCAACAGACATGATGGCAAATTACTCAGGTCTGGGTCTGGCCATAGCTGAGGATTTCTACGATAAAGAGATATCAGCTTCAACTTACGAAACCCCCGGAGAAATGATCAAAAATATCGACCAGTACTTCAGAGAGGAAGACAAAAAAGAAAACATTTCCGAACAAGATTAATACGAGCCCGCAGGGATTTGAACCCTGGACCTAGCGGTGTCTTCTGCGAAAATCGAAGATTTTCTTGTTCCCCGGTTTTCTGGCGAAAAACTTGAGGTTCCGAAGCCGCTCGCTCTGTCCGGGCTGAGCTACGGGCCCACAATAAGTAACAGGTATTCTTGGGATTCTTAAATAGGTTGAAGAGGCTGATCCTATGGTCAAAATTTTTAACAGTAAAGTAACTAATTACAACCAGATGGGAGTAAACCTGAGAGCTGAGACTTCAGCTGGAAAATTTTATCTGTTAGAAACAGTTGAGCATTCTCTGGAAACTTGGAGTAGAATGTTGGATAGTAATACCGGAACAGAACTCCCGCATGCTGATTCGCTTAAAGAACTTGCAGAAATTCTGGATGGTAATTTCAGTATAGATCTGGAATATAATGTAGAGCTGGATGAAGATTCAGGAGTTGTCTCGATAAATAGTTCTGAAGGTGAAGAGTACAGGATTGAAAGAGGTCAAAACGGAGAAACTTTCCTGAAGTACTCTCGTTATCCCCAGGAAGAGCCAATGAAGCTGGAAGAGCCCTATGATATTTTCGAGGTAATGAGAAAAATCGCTGAATGGGAGGAATCCGGGGGAGTCTACGAATCAATAGAACATCGAGAAAGAGGAGAGGCACCAGAAGGCATCGATCCGGAGAATTACAGTAATTATGAGAAATAGAAGGATCGGAGAACGGAGAGCATAAAGATTAACACAAATTCAGCCGCCAGATCCAGTTAATCAATCTTCATCTTCTTCTGCCAGCGCCTCCACTGGATAGGTCTTGTCGCACTGCGGGTAGCCCTCGCAGCCCCAGAAAAATCCGTACCTCCCCTCCCTGATCTCCATCGGCATACCACATTCAGGACACGCAACATCCCTCGGCTCTTTCTGCCTGTGTTCGCGGCATACCGGCTGTCCCTTCGAGTTCTTCTTTGTCGCCTGCTTCCCGCAGAAGACACACTTTGACATCTTGGTCTCTTTCTTGGTCATGAAGCCAATTTCAAAAGTTAATATTTTATCCCGTTACCGGTAACCCTTGTATATGAATATACTGGTTTTTGGAGATTCAATTGCCTCAGGTCACTGGGATACTGGCGGAGGTTGGAGAGGAATGCTGGCTGAAGAACTCCACCAGCGTACAATAGATACTAACGGGCAAGAATGGTTTGAAGTATTCAACCTAGGGTTTGGCGGCGAAACTACAGAAGAATTAAAGAAAAGGATTGGTATGGAGATAGAGTGGAGAAATAGAAAACACGATAATCTGGTTTTAATCCAGGTAGGAATAAACGACTCAAAGCTTGAGGTTAATTCAGACAAAAATAAAGTCGGGGAGAAAAACTTCAGGAAAAACTTAAGGGAGATAATTGATAAACCCAAAGATATTCCAGAGGATCTAATTTTCGTTGGTCTGACACCGGTTGATGAATTAAGGACAGATCCAACTCCTTGGGACGAGAAATGGGCTTATCGGAACGATGAGGTAAAAAGGTACGAAAGGATTATAGAAGAAATGTGTTCTGAGAAAAACGTCAAGTTCATTCCTCTTTTCGATAGACTGGAATCAAGCAAGTGGAAAGAAAATCTCTGGGATGGTGTACACCCGCTCAAAGATGGACACGAACAGATTTTCAGGCTAGTTAAATCCAGGATGAAAGAAGAAAATTTGATCTGATCACTCCCTGCATTCGTTCAGCTTGCTGTAGAGCTCGTAAACTTCTTCCGCGGGGAGTTCCTCCAAGTTATCCAGATCGTAGGTGGCCATCTCCTGCTTCATCTCCTCCACCAGCGACTCCTTTAGCTTTTCATTCTCGCCCTGCTGCAGCCAGATCCTGTTCCTGAGTTCTATAGCGTCCTCATCCGTGTTCTCTATGATGCATAGACCCAGCTTCAGAGCAAGGTTCGCGACACTAAAAACGTCGGGAAGATATTTTTCCTCATCCACCTGCGATTCCAGCCTCTCCTCAAACTTCTCAATAAGCTCCGCCCCAGTTGAGCTGTAGTCAGGTTCTTCATCCCTGAGAGTCTTCAGGTTTTCCGAGTGATCCGAAATCTGCTCCGAATGGAGACAATTGTCTTCGCTCATAAAACATTATTTTACCGGCAAGAAATATAAAAAACTTTTCTAAAAACTTGAAATCTTCAAAAATATTTTCTCAATACCAAAGATTTGATTAATCGGCTTTCTGCTCCTTTACGTAGTCGGAAGCATGTAAAGCCGCCTGGCATCCCTGTCCCGCAGTAACCACGAGCTGCTGCTCTCCCCAGTCCGCAACATCTCCCGCGGCGTAAAGACCTTCGACTCCTGTCCTCAGCCTCTTGTCGGTCTTTATGTATCCTCCCTCAGTCTTTTCCACCAGACCAGTGATATCCGAGTTTGGAACTGTACCGATCTCGATGAAAGCTCCGGTAACTTCCAGGTCTTTGATCTCGCCGTCCTGCTCGTACCTCAATCCCTGCAGAAGATTATCGCCGTAGAACTCCTGCGTCAGCGCCTGCTCCAGCACCTCTACGTTTTCCGCCTGCTTCACTTTCTGTATAGTAATATCCTCGCCCTTCAGAACACCTGAACGGCTAAGCACGTAAACTTTCTTAGCGATATCGGAAAGGTATACCGCTGCCTCGGTCCCCGCGTAGCCTCCACCTATCACCGCAACCTCCTCTCCCTGGTATAGAGGTCCGTCGCAGACAGCGCAGTAGGCAACTCCCTTATTCTCGAACTCTTCCTCGCCCGGGACATCTAGCTTCCTCCTGTGACCTCCTGTCGCGATTATCACAGAGTAGGATTCGAAGACTTCGCCAGACTCGGTCTCGACCTCGAAAGTTCCATCCTCTTTCCTCACATCTAAAGCTCTCTCGTCCTGCTTTTCATCCACGTCGTAGTCCCTCATGTGTTCCAGGAACTCATCAGCGAGATCAGGACCCGAGATCGACTTGAAGCCAAGGTAGTTCTCCACAACATCGGTGTTGTTTATCTGGCCGCCATAATCGTCCGCAATCACGAGAACATCCATACCGCTCCTTACGGCGTAAATCGCCGCGGATTGAGCGGCTGAAGCTCCTCCGATTATGATCAGGTCTCTCACAGGAAGGTGTTCAAAAGTCAAGTTTTTAACTGTAAACCAGCCGATTTTTCATAGGAACGCGGTGTTGGTCCAGCGGCTACGACACCACCTTGCCAAGTCTTGAGACGCAACTTGGTGGTAACGGGGGTTCGAGTCCCCCACACCGCATTATAATCTCGCAAGTTTACATTTTCTTTTAGGATTTCTAGGCTCTATTTGCTCGTTCAAATCAACAGCACTGTTTCCTGAAACTTCAAGAAAATAGAGTTTCTCTCGATTATTTCTCTCGTCTTCATATTCTCTCTTACGATTTTCTATTCCTAATTCATCTAGAATTCCCACGGAATCAAAAATCAAATCTCTGCTTATACTTGTTAAAGTATATTTTCTACATTCTGGAGCCAAGTACCCATCTGTATCTAGCAACCCTCTCAAAAATCCAATTTTGAAATCTCTATCGTAATTTTTGTCCAAAAGTTTTACAGTAGATGATTTGTTTCCATCCTTCCATTGAAGTTGAGAGTTCAGTTCTTCATAGAGGGCTTTTGACGAATAATCCAGAATCTTTTTACTACCATATTGGCGGACATGTGTAGGTTTTTTCAAGTTTTTCTCCAATAATTCGGAAAGTTCTTTCCAGTACTTATCTTTTTAGTTCAAGATTATTTTGATCCTGTATTCGCATTTCTTCTCATCATAATAGTAGTTTCCATCTCCGGCAAATACCCCACATATTTCGCCAATAATTTCCGATTCCTCAGGTATTTCGATGGAATTCTCTTTCTGCTTCTGACCTACCTCTTTTTTTAAGTGATAGTAGACTGTTGATTTGGGAATATCCAAAATTTTCATTATGTAATTGACAGAGTAGCCTTCGGATGCATATTTTCGGATTCGGGAAATTTCTTCTTCAGAAGGCATAGCTAAAACTTAGTTTTTGGATTTAAGATAAATATCTGTATTACTCCACAAGTTCCGTAACCCGGGTTCAAATCCCGGACGCCGCATATACGGCTATATTTCGGTGCGCAGATGTATACAAGTGTTAACAGAATACTCTTTTACATCTTGTCCTAATACTTCCGGATCTCGGTTCAAATCCGGGTCCTGCCAATTGCATATCTCCGGATTTTATAGGGATACGGAAACTGCCGAGAAACTTTTCAAGTGGTTGAATTATATTACCGCGTTATTTTTGCAAATTGTGGGTCGGATAAAAAGAAGAAAGAGTAAGTGTTGATGTTAGCCAAAGAAACCGCTCAAGAGGTCTGAGACGAATCCAGGTCTTCTTTCCTGTGCCTGTTGATTTCCTGGTGTTCCGTTAACCGCTTCTTCAGAGTTTTGAGATGGTTCTTTTTGTTCAACTTCAGCTTCAGTCTCTGTTTCACCTTCTTCTGTTCTCTGTTCTACTTCTGCCTCAGTTTCCTGTTCACCAGACTCTCGTTTGGCTTCTACTTCTGTTTCGCCATTCCTTCTCTCTAACTCTACCTCGCTCTCTGAATCAGTTTCTGAATCTTCTGCTTCAAGCTCGGCAACTTCTCTTCTCAGGTCCATTACCATTCCTCGAAGCTCCTCAATTCTGTCCTTCGCCTGTTGAAGATTCTGAACTTCTACTCGTTCAAGCTCTTCTACTTCTGATTCGTTCTCTTCTTTTCCTTCTGTTTCCTTTTCGAGTTCTTCTTCATGTCTGAAGATTTCTCCGGATGAGCCATCTACCCTGATTTCTGCTTCTGCGTCTTCACCTGAAACTATGAATCTGAAGCGGTAGTACCCGTCATCTTCATGGGTGCTGGAGCTTTCAAGCGTCCAGTTGTTGTCGGATAGTGCATTTCTTGCTGTTTCTTCCGCTTCTGATTTGGTGATGACGAGTTCAGTGCTGTTGTCAGTTCCGTCTTTTTCTGAATCGTCTTCTGTGTCATTCTCCAGTTCAGCTTCTTCCTCCTCGGTCTCGTTATCATCGTCTTCATCGCTATCCATGTCCGAGTCGTCTTCTGGAACATCTGAATCGTCTTCATCCGTCTCATTCAGGTGCTCATCAGCCATTACAGGAGCAACTGCTAACATCAAGACCATTGCAAGTGCTAAAAACTTGCCTTTGCTTGATACCATAGATTTGAATAGATTCTCTTGTTATAAATAATTACCAGTAGTCGGGGGTCCTGCCAATCGCATATCTCCACATTTCATAGGGATGCGGGAACTGCCGAGGGTTTTAGATGGTTTCTATTCCATCATCTGATTCATATTCCACAGTTTGTTCTCTCCATTCTCCACCCTTCTCCACCCTTCTCATCTTCTAAATAATAGCTGAAAACTGCCTTGTTGAAACCGTCATTGAATATTTCTTCACCTCTATATCTGAAGTCTAATCTAATATCTATGAACTTGTGAGGTTCAATTTCCAAGGAGTCTATACCTCCTCTCTGGACTACATCCTCTCTATTTACCTGTTTGACATTTGCATCTTGAATGGTGAATACACGGTCACTTTGGTTCCGGATGGCTACCTTTAATGCTCCTCTTAAATGATTTTCATCTCCTACTTCCGGCCTCAGGTAATGAACATCAAAAACGGGATTAGACCTCTTTCTTCTCTGCTTCCAGTTATCATAGGCATCTCCAATACCTCCTAACTTATTCAATAGGCCAAATACCATACAATCAGGATTAATGTGAAAATTGGTTTAAGATTATTCTACCTCAATATTTGACAGAGGGGAGTATCAGAATATATGGGTTTTATTGCAAATAACACTGCTCTGATTTTGACAGGTATTACTACTTCAATTGTAGGAGGATATATTTTCTATGCTGGAAATAACGGGATATTAGCTGGTGGCTCATACACTTCGAAGGAGCAATCTTTAGGTCTTTTGATTGGACGAGTTCTTCTTGTAGGAGCTTTTACACCTCCAATTCATTACTTCTGGAAAGCTATCTCTTTGCAAATAAATTTCCTGGCGATAGCTGGAATAATCATAGTTATTGGTACATATGCAATGAATGAGATGGTTGCTAACTGGAGGCATGATACTGAGAAGTCTTTGGTTCTTTTTGGAGCAGGATTACTTCTTTTCATAATAGGAATGGGGTGGATATGAAGTGGCAGATGTTATACTGAAAGGAGAATTCCATAACAGTAGTGCAGACCAAATTGAAGAGAGGGATATATTGACTGAAGGCGTTTCAGCATTGGTATTAGAAGGCAGAGACCCTGAATCTGAGCAGACATATGCAGTTCATGAAAGTTGGCTCTTCTGGGTATTTGCACTTTTTGACTGGATTATGTCTCCAATCTACCAATCCAGCGACCTTCTAATAGACTTGGCAAGGAGCCAAGATGCTGAAATCAAGTTCACAAGAGAGACAGACTACAGCCTTTCAAGAAATGCTCCCTGGTATCTACATCTCACAGCAGCTCTAACCTTCTATTTTGTCCTTCTAATTAGCATGGCAGTAGGGATTTATTGGAACCGGACAATATTTGGTGCTACATTACTCTTCCTCTCAATACTAATTCCTTTGCTTACCCTCAGAATCTACAATATGAGAATGAATGATGGTGAGAAGAATAGAGATAGAATCATGGCCAAGAAGATTGAAGAACCAGTAAACGATGAAGATGAACCAGTATTAGCTATTGTTGGAGATGCACATGTTGAAGGAGTGAAGAGCCATATATCCGATGGAATTGATGTTGAAATCAAAGAACCTGTCCAAAGTAGATTATCCATCCAGTTCCTGAAAGAATATGCAGAAGGTATAATTAAGGCATACAGCTTAACATTGGGGCTTTATCTGATGATTCTCTTCTTTATGGAGAGACTTGTTCAGTATGCTCCTTAACTGTACCGAGGACTTGTTATGGACTGAATTCAGAATTTCTGTATCCCTTTTTCTACCTACGACTATATTTTCAATCTCATTCTTGAAGCAGTTTCTGGTAGTTTGGCATTCCTTGTGAGGGTGAGACCTTGAAGTCTAGTGCGATCTGGTTTGTAGGCTGGTCGGCGTAGAGGTCGGTGTAGATTTTAAGGAATTCCTGTAGGAGGCTTGGGACGGCGCCTTCTACTCTTT
>JBDGRK010000029.1:0-10761 GCA_042218075.1 Candidatus Nanohaloarchaea archaeon | reverse complement strand
GTTGATGAGCGGTCCTCCGCTGTTGCCAGGGTTGATAGGTGCGTCTGTCTGGATGTCCACAAATTCATCTGTAAAGCGGTCTGATGCTTCAACTGTGCCTAAACTATCCTCGAAAAATACTCTTTCCAAATGATTGTAAGTGTATTCTCCAAGTTCTCCACCGCTCATCAAGTCTGGGACTATCTGTCCTGCGTAGAAGGTTTGAATACCGAGATTCCATAAGTAAAGGTGTAGATTTGTATTATCGCTTATTCCATAGAACCTTGTAGGATTGTTCTTCAGTCTTTCAGGGTCGAGGTGCTTGAGAACTCTGAGTTCTTCGTCGCCTCCTGAAACTGGTATCACTCCTTTAATTTCTGGGTCTTCGAAAGCCTGCATAAACTCTTCTGCTTTCTCTTTAGGGTTAGCGTTCAGATATTCGGTATCCCTCTCTGCGGTATCGTAAATTACAGGTTCAAGACCGAATCTTTCTTCCAATCTTTCTATTCCTTTTTCGAACGCTGCTGGAAATCTCTCCTTGATTCCTGCTGAGGTTGCCATAACAGCAACTTTATCTCCTTTATTTAGGGCTGAGGGCAAGATGAACTCGTTGCTCATATGTAAGAATTATAATTTCTCGATTTAAAATCAAAGGAGTCGCTGTAACAAACTGTAATGCGTCCAGGCGGTTTAACTTCTGGTTTTTATGACGCCCCCGGCGTTCAACCCGAACTCAGAGCTTGAGAAACGTGATTTCTGGCGGCAGAAGTTCTGCGGGTTAAAATCCGTAGTTTAGGCAACTTTAATTAATGACTTTATAGTAGTTGAGCTTATGAAGAGAGTTTCTGCGAATAAAGATATTGTCAGTTCGATTGAGAATGCACTTACCCAGATTGAAAAACAGCAAGAACACGATAAAGAGAAGGTCGGAAAGGCAGTTCAAAGATTACAGAAACACGGCGGAGTTGACCTACATCTCGGCGACCATTTTGAGGTAGCACAGAAGGATTTCAAGATTATAGCGAGCCCTGGCGGAGCTAAGAAAATGATGATTGGCGGTGCGATGCCCTCCTTAAAAGGCGATATGTATATAATTGGAAGAGATGTGGGTCATAAAGAAGGTCAGGTAGTTGGTGATTTAGTCTATTACAAGTTTAATAATTCCCAAGTTTCCAAGCGTGAAGGAGGAGAAAAAGTCCCGAAGAGTTTTTCACGCTTCCAACTGGCATTAATTCCGAATGGAGATAGAGTAGAAATATTCAATATTGGTGGCAAGAAAGTAGACCTGTATTTTGAAGGAGAGGTCGAATTTTGATTAGGCTGTAATAAAGTGTAGTGCTTCGAGGTGTTTTAACCGCTGGTTTTTATGACGCCCCCGACGCTAATTCCAGTTCCTAAAAATATAGAAGGATAAAGTCTCCGTATCGATTAGTTTCTCTCCGTTTTCAGGCCATGATTCCTGTTCTGCTGAGACAGCTCCTGTGTGCGTATCCCTCCGCTACTGTGAGGTAGGTCTGGTCGGTTTTGACTCTCTGGTTGCAGAATATGCATTTACCAAGTCTTCTTTCCATTCTCGAGTCACCTTATCCTGAAAATACGGTTCTGTTTTAAAACCCGTATTCCGAACTTGGTTCCAATCCAGACCCAAATCAGGCCCAAATTAGCCCAAAAAAGTTATTCTTCTACCGGTAGCTCTCGTACAGTATCGCTCCTGTTGCCGCAGTCACGAACAGGTCGGGAATGTAGGTGAAAGGTCCTAGAGGTATGAACTCGTAGCCGAACAGGAGGTGAACGATAGGGTTGGATGAGATCGCGTAGAACATCAGCGCCGAGCTGAATATGAGAAAGATCCTGGAAGTCGAGGTCGGCATTTTCCTGTAGATCTGGGCGTAGTTCAGCACGAGTCCTGCCAGGAGTATGGCGTTTGCCGATGAAAAGAACACTTTAACAGCGATAGCAGTTTCAACGTACTGTTCGGGTGCAAAAAGAGCCTGTTGACTCAGGTACGCGGCCAATAGACCTGTGATAAATGCGAATCCTGCTACACCCGCCATTTCATGCCTCGGTTTCATACTTCCACACCTGCCTCATCCTGTATTTGGTCCAGCTTTTCTTTATTTTCTTCCATCTGCTCTGTCAGGAAGAAATTCTTGCCGTAACCTTCTCCCATCGAGGTTATCACGTTATGCTCCTGCATCAGGTCGAGGTGATGCTCCACAGTCTTGTAGTCCAGGTCAAGTTCTTCTGCCAGTTTATTGGTATTCATGGGCTTCTCCTCAAGCTTCCTGATTATTCTCAGGCGGTTTTCTCCTCCCCTGGTGCCGCCGATAAGCCACCAGAGCATCTTCTCGAAATTCTGCATGGGCTATTCATTGTTTGAATATTATCGGTTTTACTATTACACCTTTTCCCCGCCCGGAAAAAATTATTTGCTCAGGGTATCAGACTATACTGTAGAAATCTCCAGCTTTCCTGCGCCATTTTTTCTCTCTATCCTCCTCAGGGTATCCCAGAGGCAGCATCAGCATGGTTCTCAGGTGTTCATCGAGATCAAGCCTTCCCGATAGCTCCTCCGCATCGAAGCCTGCGACCGGGCAGGACCCTATTCCGCGGTTCCAGGCCGCCAGCATCAGGAAGCAGCAGGCAAAGGAGCACTGCTTGTTCAGGAAGGCAGACACAAAATCTTCGCCTCTCTCGCTGTAAGTTGATACAGCTTGCCTGAATTCTTCAGCCTCCCCCTGAGTCATGTAGCCTTTCTCAACTGCGTCCGAGAAGGCCTGCTCAGCGTGAGTATCGATCCTCTCATCACCCATCACAACCACGATCTTGTCCGCATCAAGAAGGAACTCCTGGTCGTTGCTTGACTTGTAGGCATCCTCCTTCTTTTCCTCAGAGTCTAGAACCAGAAATTCGTAGGGCTGGAGGTTCCACGCCGTGGGACTCCTCCTCACCTCTTCAAAAATTTCCCTCAACTCTTCCTCGCCGATCTCTTCCTCACTGAAGCTGTGGAAAGACTGCCGGGATTCAACCAGCTCTGAGAAATCCATACTGAAATATTGGTTATTCAGTCTAAAAACTTTCATGTGTCCGGAAATGATTAAGTTCCTGCTTTCAAATCTTCTTTATGGTAAAGTATCCGCTAGAATTTGAATCGGAGACGAAAGCAACCGAGGAAGAAAAAAGGTGGGAAACAAGGCTATCTGATGAAGAGTTGGATGTTTCAGTTCCAGAAGAGTTTGGAGGGGAAGAAACTGCTGCATCGCCCGAGCAAATCTTTGTGGCTGCACTGGAGAACTGTGTGGTCGCCACCTTCAAGACAATAGCGGAGAGAAAGCAGCTGAAATTTGATTCTATAGAATCAGAGTCAAATGCGGTGCTTGATAGAGCTGAGGACTCAAGACCCATGATTGAGGAAGCCCAAATAGTGGTGAAGGTGAGTGGAGTTGAGAACGAGGACAAGGCAGATCAAGTGAGGCAAGCCGCGATAAAGAACTGCTTCATCCACAGGTCCGTCAAGACGGATATAGAGGAAGAATTCCGCTGGGAGTGAATTCTCCAAACGATTTTCTTTCCGTTTACCGGAACTCCCGGAAGCTTCCATCCCGGTCGCAGTATTTAATTATTATGTGAATTCTATTCCCGTCGCGATGATCCCGGAGCTTGAACTTGACAGGAAGACTGAAACAGGATCAAAACTGCTCGTACAGACCCTGCCCCAAATTGAGAGAGGCATAAACCTGGTAGAGGCGGACCCTGATCTTCCCGTGTTCCAGATACTTCTATCCAGGGAGCTTTCGAGTGGCAAGGCATTCTGGATCGACCAGGGAGACCAGGCATCCACATTCAGGATGTCTCGAGTCGGGGGAGAGAACTTTCTCCGGGATATAATGGTCTCAAGGAGCTACACGCCCTACCAGCACTACACATCAGTTATGGAGGCAGAAGAATTCCTGGAGGATGCGGAGGTGATGGTGATGCCATCGATAAACCTGATGTACGAGGATCAGCTGAAGGAGAAGGAACGCGAAGATCTTTTTGGAGAAATGATGCAGAGGATCGATAGGTACGCGGCGGAATACGGCCTGAAAGTATTGACCTCTCTATCGGACAGGGTTCCCGGCAGCCTGGAATTCAGGATCAGGGCCAGGGCTGAAAAGACCGTTGAAGCTGAAAAGACCTGCCAGGGCCTCAAGTTTGAGTCAGAGGGATTCAGCTCCCAGATTTACCGCTCGAACGGCAAAATCCAGACCACTGTACCGCTCTTCACGAATTCCACTTTCAAAGGGGAGGTGGAAATCGTTGGGAAGAACGAACAGGACCTACAGGCAGCACCTGGAGCAGTTCTTTGAACAGCTAAGATCGTTCAGGAAGGAGCTCAGGTCCGATGAAGAACACTTCACCGATCTCGAGGAAAAAGCCTACAGCAGTGCGCACGCCGCCTCACAGCTGAACTCCACGAGCCCGGGAATGCCGGCCTTCCTGTCAATACTCCTCGGCCTTCAGAAACAGCTGAACGAGCTCGAGGAGAGGGTTGAGGAGCTGGAGGATTGATGGTATTCAAGATCGACTTCAGGAACGGTAAAGCGTTTCTCTGGAGCAGGCAGGGAGAGGAGGTAGTGCGGAAAGTCGATGAAAGCTACAGCCCACGCTTCTACATAGGTGGTTCCAGCAAAGATCTTCTGGAGCTCCGGGCCTGGCTCTCCCGGAAGAGAGGGGTTGAATCCACCTGTTTCGAGGAGTGGTTTACCTCGCTGGAAGATAGAGAGAAGAGTAAAGTTGTCAGGGTTGATGTTTCCAGGCCCGATAGGGTCAGTAAGATAGCCCACAGGATAATCTCGGGTTTTCCCCGCCAGAAGTTCCGCTTCTATAACGTATCTCTATCAAGGCAGTTCAGGTACTGCCTCCAGAACAGGATCGAGCCGGTACCGGATGATCTCTCAAGGCTGGAGGAGATGAGGCTCAGCCTCCACAGGAAGTCGATCGCGGACTCGGATCTGTCCGGTCTCAGGGTTGATGGCGAGAAAGTCGCGGGGTCAGGGCGGGAGGTACTGGAGCTTCTTGTCAGTGAGCTGGAGCAGAAGGATCCCGACATACTCTACGTCAGTAGAGGACAGCTGCTTCCCCTAATCGAGGAAAAGATCCGGGAATACGGCCTGGATTACTCGTTCGGAAGGCTGGAAGGCTTCGAGAAGCTTGCTTCCGAGAACACGGTCCAGAGCTACGGCAAGACGGTGCACTCATCCGCAAGGTTCAACGTTCCCGGCCGAATAGTGATAGACGAGTCCAACAGCTTTCTTCTCGGGGAGGCCACGGTTGAAGGTCTCTGGGATCTGGTGAGGAGGAGCTGGAAGCCTCTGCAGGAGCTTGCCTGGGGGTCGATAGGCAGACTTCTCACCGCCATAGAGATCAGGAAGGCCTACCTTGAGAAGGATACCCTGACCTCCTGGAAGAACTGGAGCGGCGAGAACTTCAAGTCGATGGAGACCCTACATGATGCGGATCGAGGAGGATACATATTCAACCCTGAGCCAGGAATCCACGAGAACGTCTTCGAGGCGGACTTCGCCTCTCTCTTCCCCAGCATCATGGTGGAGAAGAACATCTCGCCGGAGACCGTCTGCTGCGATTGCTGCGACAACTCCAGGGTCCCGGAACTTGACTACAGCATATGCGAGCAGAGTCAGGGCTTTATTTCCGAAGTTCTGGCGCCGCTTGTGGATGATCGACAGGAGATGAAGGAGAGGGTGGAAGAGATCGAGAATAAGGAGGAGAGGAAGTATGTACAGGGAAGTATCGACGCGATAAAGTGGCTGCTGGTCTCCTGCTTCGGCTACATGGGTCACGCACACGCCTCCTACGGCGCTATAGAGTGCCACCAGGCGATACAGGCATTTGATCGTAAGATAATGAGCAAAACAGCCGATATCTTCGATGAGAACGGCTACGGTATCGTCCACGGCATAGTCGACAGTCTGTGGGTTCAGGGGAGGGAAGGTGCGAATCCGATCAGCGAGGTGCGCAGGGAGATATCGGATGAGATAGGCATCAAGCTGGAACTGGAGCACGAGTTTGAATGGGTGGCTTTCGTTCCTAGAGCATCCAAAGAGGCGAGTATAGGAACGCTCAACCGCTACTTCGGGAGGAAGAAAGGAGGAGGGATCAAGACGGCGGGCATCGAGGTGGAGCAGCACTCCGCCTGTGATTATGTGAAGGAATGCCAGATGGAGATGATTGAGAGGTACGATGAGAAAAGATCAGTTGAGGAAGTTCTGGAGCTTCTTGAATCCTGTATCGAGAAGCTGGAGTCTGGAGGCGTTGATCCTTCTGATCTTATCATTGAGAAGAATGTCAGCAAAAAACTGGAGCAGTACCAGGTGAAGAACAGGAACTATTCCGCGCTGAAGAGAGCCGAGATTAACGGTCTTGATGTGAGGCCGGGCCAGAAAGTCAGGTATGTGGTGAGGGAGGATGATGCGGAACCTGGAGACAGGGTGAGGCTGGAGTTCGAGACGGAAGGGAGATACGATCCTGATTTCTACGTCACTAAGCTGATCAGGGCCGCAGAGTCGATCCTGTCTCCCATGGGTCTTGACAGAAATGAAATAAGGGAGAGGGTTGAAGGGCCTGAGGAAGTTTCACTCAGATCTTCCTGGTACTGTAAAGATTGATATTCCCGTATGTGTAAACTAATTTCATGGTGGATTATCCGCTGGAGTTCTTCTCGGCGACCGAAGCTTCGAAAGGAGAGGATAGCTGGGAAGCCGGTATATCCGATCAGAGCCTGGATGTTTCAGTTCCAGAGGAGTTCGGCGGAGTTGACAGTCTGGCGACGCCTGAAGATCTTTTCCTTTCCTCCATTGAAAACTGCATTGTCGCCACCTTCAAGACGATAGCAGAGAGGAAAAACCTTGAGTTTGAAACCATTGAATCAAGTTCCAGGGCTGTACTTGACCGGGGAAAGGATTCAAGGCCTATAGTTGATAAGGCGGAGGTCGATGTCGTTTTGAAAGGTATCGCCGATGAGGAGAAGGCGGAGGAAGTGAGAGAGGCAGCTATGAAGAACTGCTTCATCCACAGGTCGGTGAAGACCGAGATAGAAGAGAGCTTCAGCTGGGAGTGAAGCCGAGTCATGTAAAAAGTTGAAGACTGGAGGAATCAGGCCTCCAGTTCGTGTCCCGCTTCCTGCCACCCTTGCTTGCCGGCCTCGTAGTCCATGACGTTGCTGAATCCAAGGTCTTCAAGTTTCTCGGCCGCCGTTTCACTCGCCCCGCATCCCTCGCTGGCGCAGTAGACCACGATGTTCTGGTCGTGAGTCAGCAGTTTCTCGACGATGTCTCCGACCTGATCGTAGGGTATATTGATCGCTCCCGGGATGTGACCGTCCTCGAACTGCTCCCTGGAAAGCACATCTATCAGCACAAAGTCTTCACGGTTTTTCATGTCTTCGAAATCCTCGGTTGAAAGGTTCTCCATTTGGTATCACCTCTTGTATCGAAGATGGGCAAAGATATTTATAAACTATATGGATATCTATCAATATGGACGAGTATGAATACGCCGAGTTCTTCCAGGTGCTCTCCCAGCAGGCAAGGATGAAGATACTTTTCGAGCTGGAGGAAGACGATAGATCCGTCTCCGAACTTACCGAGATCGCGGAGTGCGGACAGAGCTGCGTCTCCCACCACCTCAAGAAGCTGAATGAAGTGGGCATCGTGGAGAGGAAGAAGCAGGGTAACAGGAGGATTTACTCCCTGAACCAGGAGCTTTTCCACCAACTGATAGAATCAGTCAGCGAGCATTCATGAATTCGATACTGTTCCGGGAAAGGTAGTATATTGCTGTGAGTATCAAGGCTAGCTGGATTATCTTGTCAATTATTACGAGTTGGGTCGGGTTAAAACCGTAGCTCTGGTAGGCGAAGTAGATCTGGGAAAGGGTATACGGTATAGATAGAGAGACGATCACGGTCCGGAACTTCTCCATCACGACAAAAAGGTAGAGGCCTACCAGAAACCCGATGCCTGCCAGAATGAGAGTATTCGAGAGCGAGAGGTAGCCTACCCAGACATGGATAATCCCTGTTACCAGTGAAAGTAGAATCAGAAGGATTTCACTATTACTCAGACTTCTCTTCATGCAGATACATCTCTTCTCAACTCATCAAGCACATTTTGACCTTCTTCAATCAGTGTCTGGATGTTTTCATCCAATTCTTCCAGTGTACTGATTAACTGGCCCAGGGCACTACCCGATCTTGCCTGCGTCTTGTTGTTCCTGATGAACTGCTTGATTTCCCCGTCTTCCTGGCTAAGGTCTTCAAGTATCTCCTTTATCTCCTGCATCTCGTTTAGGGCTTCTTCTCTTTCTTCCTCTATCCTGTCTATTTCCGCATCCAACTTTTGCTTCATCTCCTCCCTTTTCTCCACTATTTCCTGGAGTTCGTACTCAGTTTTCTGCTCTTCCTCTTCGATACCCTTAAGCAAACTGGAAATTTGCTGCTTGAAACCTTGTGAATCCTCTGGAATATTTTGAACTATCTCCTCCAGGTTTTCCTCCGTCACCTCTTCTCCCTCTTCAATGTGCTCAAGTTCACTTACCAACTGAGTCAATTCTTCCAGGAATTCCTTGGTCGCCCTCAATCTGGTAAGAGCATCATTCATCTCTTCTGCGGTCTGGGCTTCCCGCTTCAGGATTTCTTCAAATTCCTTAAGATCTTTCCTGTACTGTGAGGCCTCTCTAGCGATCTGGTTCGGGGGCTTTCCACTTCCTTTCACCAGTTTATCTATGTCTGCGAGGAAGTTTTCAGAGTCCCTCAGAATCGTATCCAGTTCCTGTGAATCCTCTTCCTCCATCTCCATTATCTCGTCTTCTTCCTTCTTTATTCGTGTTATCTCGTTCTCATCGAGATCCTGCATCAGCTCCTCCATCCGCTTTTCAATCTGCTCTATCTGTTTGATTTCCTGTTCCTCCTCTTCCTCCAGCTTTTTCAGCTCCTTATGAAGAGTTTCAAGGCTTATCTTCCCCTCTCTGTACTTCTTCATCAGCTTCCTTTCCTCACTTAGCTCCTTCTCCTCTTCCTCCTCTACAGTTTCCTCTTCCTGCCTGAGCTCCTCCAGCTCCTCCCTGTACTCAGCCATCTTTTTTCCGTGGTCGGGGTATGCCTTGCCCACTATCTTGTCCAAAAATGGGAATATCCCGAGGGCTCTAGCCCACCAAGGTAATTCGCTGCTTGAACGAGCCATAACCTTCACTTGCGACTCTACAGTTAAAGTTTTTTCACGACGCCCTCGCGATCAGTATCTCTCGCTGGACGTGGTAGTTCTCCCTCCTTATCATCGTGATGTAGCTCACAACTGCGTAAAGAAGGAACAGGAAGGTTGTTCCAAGGTAGGACGCGATCTTCTGCAGTATCTGGGCCTCTTTAAGTCCCACGGTCGCGAAAACAGAGGTCACAATTGAGGCGTAGAGAAGCAGCTTTAGCGTTCCCTGAACTATTTTCAGCTGGCGGTAATGGTTCAGCGCGGTCCTGTATTTCTTCATTTCCTCATCAGTCAGGTTGTCCTGGAGAAACTCTCTTACCTCTTTATCCGCTTTTCCAAGGGGAGTTGCCTCGAAAAGATACTTTTTCACATCCAAGCTTTCTTCGTTGAGTATAAAACTTTCAGCTTTAATTTGCAGCTATGGAGATAGACTCAAGGCTGGTCGCTGCCTCCCTTGTTTTTCTGCTTGCAGGATCTTTCGCAGGTTCAGCGGTTACCTTCAGCTACATGGACCAGAGAGTCACGAATCTTGAGCAGAAAGTGCAGAATTTCAAGTTTGGGGAGAACTCTGTAAGTATAAACTACACGAGGGAGCAGGTGCTGACGGATCTCTTCAACTACGCGGACCAGTCCGTGGTTTCTGTAAACGCGTACGGGAACAAGCAGGCGCAGGCTTCGGGCTTCGTCTACAGGAGCGACGGCTATATTGTCACTAATGAACATGTTGTATCCGGCGCATCAAGGGTCGAAGTAGGCTTCCTCGACGGTTCAACCTATCGTGCGAGAGTAGTTGGAACGGATCCATACACCGATCTGGCGGTCCTGAAGGTGAACAGGAAAGATCTTGAGCCTCTCCAGCTCGCGGACTCTTCAAAGGTAGAAGTCGGTCAGAGAGCTGTGGCAATAGGAAATCCTTTCGGCCTTAGAAGCTCCATGACTTCGGGGATTGTCTCGCAGAAAGGAAGGACTTTGAGGACGCAGGGACAGTTTTCGACCCCGAATGTGATACAGACAGACGCAGCAATCAACCCGGGCAACTCCGGTGGACCTCTACTGAACCTCCAGGGAGAGATTATCGGAGTCAATACAGCCATAGAGTCGAGATCAGGGACTTTCTCCGGCGTGGGCTTCGCGATTCCCTCAAATACTGTGAAGAACGTGGTTCCATCGCTGATCAAGAATGGGGAAAACAGGCATCCCTGGATAGGCGTCTCCGGTATCGATGTAAACCCGGAGATAGCTGAGAGGATGAATCTCAAGAACACTACAGGTTTTCTCGTTGTCAGCGTGGTGGAAGATTCGCCGGCTGACAGGGCAGGGCTCCAGGCGGGGGAGAGAACCGTGGAAGTGAATGGAAGGGAGCTGAACATAGGCGGCGATGTGATTGTCGGTATAAACGATGAGAAAGTGAGAGGTATAAGCGACATACTTCTTTACCTCTCCCGGGAGACTGAGGTCGGGGAAACGGTTACCCTGGAAGTGATAAGAGATGGTGAAAGGATTGAAGTGCCTCTAACACTCG
>JBDGRK010000028.1:0-1307 GCA_042218075.1 Candidatus Nanohaloarchaea archaeon | reverse complement strand
TAGCTTTTAAAGGTGCATTTTCGATCTCTTCACGTGTTACAGGTGCTTCTGGCATAATCGAATCACGTAGTATTGTTTAAGAATTACTCTCGGCCCATTCCTCGATAGCTTCATTAAAGGCCTTCTCAATCGGATTTTCTTCATCCCCATAAATCAGATATGCCGCATTTCGAAATCTGTTCTCCACTTCCTCTGATAGCGTAACTTCCATTTCACCCATCTTCATCAACCCCGTAGTAATCAAGGATCGCTTTTCCAACTTCCTCCGGCTGGTCTATCTCGTAGTCGACATTCCTGGTGATCAGCACCGCATCCTCGTGGTGGTCTCCCTCCAGCTTTCCATGCGGAGTCTCCTCCGGCAGGGTTTGAACCCTTCCCTCACCAAATTCCGCGAAACCGTGATCAGAAAGAACTATCAGTGGTTCATCCGATTCAAAATCATAATACTCGAGAAGCTCTCCGAGAACCTCGTCCATCTTTTTGTACCATTCCAGGATCAGCTGCTTGTCGTTCCAGTAGAAGTGCGAGACGCGATCCAGCTGCATGAAAACAACCGCGAAGAACTCCGGATCTTCCTCAAGAACCTCTTTAGACTTCTCCAGTAGCTTTTGACGATCAGCTTCAAGCTCTTCGAGGTCCGAGGATACCCCAAATCCTTCGGGCTCGTAGTCAGTATTCCAGTTTATAGGCGGTATAACTGCCGGAACTTGAAGAACTTTACAGTCGACCTCATCATCCAGCTTCTCCCAGACGAAAGTTCCATCAATATCATCCCTCTTCTGGAGCTCGTCGTCCACCACGAAATCCTTGTGTCCGTGCTCCGACTGCCTCAATCCCGTGAAGATCGAGGTCCAGAGAGGAGCGCTTTTCGGAGTCTCCTCCACTGTTACAGTCCTGTAGTCGCATTCCTCCATCAACCGGTCAAAGTTCGGAAGCTCGTCCCTGTGAGGTTTTATCATGTCCCATGTCGCCGCGTCTATCCCGATAACCTTCATAACACTTTTTCGCCCTGCGTAAAAGTTTGAGAAGATTTCATATCTTCGATTATCACCTAGTATTCTTTCAGACCCCAGCTTATATTGCTCCAGAGCCTTTCCCAGGTGTAGTAGAGCATTGTTTTGGCGACAGCCGCTGTCAGCCCTATGCTTGCCGCAGAGCCAAGACTTCCGGTGTAGAGATACGAGACCAGGAAAACAGTCATGGTGGCAAATATTCTGTAGCTCGCGGCTTTAACTATCGTCCTGCTGTGTTTCTCCATCAGCGGAAAACCTCCGGTTTTCTGATGTCCCGAAAATCTTTGATTTTCA
>JBDGRK010000027.1:0-51601 GCA_042218075.1 Candidatus Nanohaloarchaea archaeon | reverse complement strand
CTGGATTAACAGCACCTAAACGTCTTGCAGCTAAAGTATGATAAGGTATTCCTGCCTCTTTCCGAAATTCTTCATCATATCCGTAAATACTCCTCTACCTTCACTTGATAGAGGAGGTCTTCCCAACTCATGTTCGAGACCTCTCAATTCATGTTCTACAATCTCTGTATCTCCGTCAACTACCCGTTTTTCTTGCTTTGGCTCTTCACCAAGCAACCATAGTGCATTATTTACACTTCCTGCAGCTCTCTCAACTACACCTTCTGTCACAGACCAAGGACTGTCTCCTCTCAAATCTCTTGAGGCAGGTACTTCACCGTTAGTTTCTATATCATTCTTTAGTAGTTTCAGCACCTCTTCATCAGACAAATCCCGTGCATCTTTCTGCCGGAGCTGTTCAATTTTAGATTCGGACATAGTTTATCACTCAATAGTAAATAATTTAATAGTTTCCAGCTTCTTTCTCGCAACTTCCAATATTATAGTCCGAACCTAATCTTAACTAACTATCTTTAGACAGGAAATGAAACAGTAATGACCATCTTCACCGGCCTCAAGCACCCCGCTATAGCAACATATAACCCATATTTGGTCCGTTATCTAAACTCATAGATACAGTCCTACGCACAGTCGAAACTCCAACTCTCTAACATTCCGACCGTTCAGCGGTTTTAATTAAACCGTTGGGAATAGAGTTCAAATCCTCCCGCTGCCAATTCTCGATTTCATAATTCTTCTCCCTAGTCTGAAATCTTACTTTTTATTGCTTCTTCCACTTCATCCTTCGACTCCGTTCCATCAATCAGCTCTATATTTTCGTCTAAGCTCTCAGGCAGCCTCCTGTACCTCTCCACCACTTCCTGCTGGAAGCTCATTTCCTCGAATATGTTCTGGTCTCTACCTCTCTGGTCCAGTCTCTCCATACCTACTTCCGCGGATACATCCAGGATAAAGGTCGTGTCGGGAACTATGGCTTCCCGGTTGATCTCCTTAACCCATTCAAAATCCGCGCCCATAGCCGGCTGGTATACCAGCGAAGAATGATAGTAACGGTCGCAGACAACAGATTTTCCGTCTTTCAGCAGCTGTATCAACTTCTCCTCAAGGTGTACTATCCTGTCAGCTGCGAAACCAAGTGCCACTGCCTCTGGGGAGTAACCCTGTTCAGAAATCATCTGCTCGACCTTCCTGCCTATAAGACTCTGCTCACTTCTCCTCTCGCCATGTTCAGCAGTATATACGCCTCCGAGTCTTTCGGTCAGCCTCTCCGCCTGCGTGGTGGTGCCCGATCCATCAGCACCCTCGACTACTATCAGTTTGCCCGGAAAATCGTGCCTTCTCACGTTTAAAGATGCGTGAGAACAGTTTTCAAGCTGCCGGCGATCTTTTAACATTCCATGTTAAAGGTCTATCATGTTCCAGGAGGGCCAGCTCAAGAGTCTTGGAGTTGCTGTAGGACTGATACTCCTGAACATAGGAGTCATGTGGGTATTTGCGTTTACACCGCTCTCAGGGGTGAACGATTTGCTTTTCGGGACATTCTTCTTCCTTGGAGTTATCGTTTACGGAGCGATGCTGACAGGAGGCCAGTGGATCGCCAGAAAGGGCATTAGGTCGGATGATACGGGAAAGGCCGTTATTGGAACAGGCATAGTACAGCTGGCCTACGGGATGTTTGGTGCCGGCATACTGGGTTTTCTTTCGGTGAGCACGCAGGCACTCGCACTGGAGATTACAGCCGCAGCGACCAGCCTGATAGCGCTTGTCTGCGGACTCCTGGTGTTTGGAACAGACCACGACTTCTCTAACTGGGACAGGTACGCGACCTACCTATTCCTGGGCGTAATGGGAATCTCACTCATAGGCAGCTTCTCAGCACCCTTTATACTTCTGGCGTTTGTCCTCGCGATTCTGGGATTTATTGCATATCTCATTCACCAGATATACATTACGAAGACCAGGCCAGGAAGAGCCTTCCTCAACGGTATCGGTCTCTACGTAGCCTACATGGGTGTCTTCGTCCAGATTCTGCAGATAGTTGTGAGGATGCTGATCGAGAGGGAGTAGCTTCAAGATATTTAGGAAAAGATACATTGGTATGGTAGACAGATTCAGGATGGCGACCAAGGCACTGATCGAAAAGGATGGAAAGCTACTGTTCCTGAAAGAGGCGGAGAGCTACGAGGAGGGAACCAACGCGGATAAGTGGCAGATTCCGGGAGGAAGGCTTGAACCGGGCGAAAATTACTTCAAAGCTCTAAGGAGAGAAGTGAGGGAGGAAACCGGCCTGGAAATTGAAATAAATGAGCCTGTTGCGGTAGACGAGTGGAGACCCGAGATTAAAGAAGAGAAATGGCAGATCGTCGGTGTATTCTTCAGGTGCAGTGCCGATTCTGAGGAGGTCGAACTCAGCGGCGAACACACGGACTATATCTGGCTAGAGCCGGATAGACATCAAAAAATAGATATGATCGGAAACCTAGAAGAGATCATGAAGAGCTACAATGAAAGGCGATCATGATAGCATACCGAAACAAACAAAGTAGTTTGTGTTAAATTAGAAACTGTGGTAAAATGGGATTATATGCTAGCGAGGTATCAGAGCTGGTCGGGGAAAAAAAAGAGAAGCTGGGAGATAGGCTCTCAGGTAAATTTTCTGAAATAGGTATAGACTCAGTAGAAGAAGTGAGGAAGTTACGTGAGAGAAAATGAATGATGTATTTGTAGATACAAACGTATTTATTGCCGACATAGTGGAGGAAGAAGAGAGATTCCAGGAATCAAAGATTTTCCTAAACAGAGATCTAGATTTCGTGACATCGATAATAAATATAATGGAAATTAGAACAGTTCTATCAAAGAAGAAAAATTTGGAAAGAGATAAAATAGAAGAATGTTTGAATGAGGTAACTGATTCAGTTGAAGTAATAATTCCTGATTCCTCAGATATGATGAAAGCTAATGGCAATCAGCGAGAAAGCTACGCTTATCCATTTGATAGTATAATAATGGCCACCGCTGAAAACGCCGGTTTGGAGATAGTATCATTTGATTCTGAAATGATTGATAACGGAGCTGTAAGGCCTGAGAAATTTATGCAAAAATAGTATATTAGTTATATATCGAATTTCTATTATGGAGCACCGTGATTTACAGGAGGCAGATCCCGAAGTCTACAAAGCACTAAAAAACGAGGTAAGGAGGCAGGAATCCGAGTCGCTGGAGATGATTGCGTCGGAAAACTTTGTTCCCAGGCAGGTTCTCCAGGCACAGGGAAGTGTTCTCACCAACAAGTACGCGGAAGGTAGACCTGGCGACCGCTACTACGCTGGATGCAAGTACCACGATAAGGTGGAGGAGCTTGCGCAGGAGAGAGCCAGGAAACTGTTTGATGCAGACCATGTCAACGTCCAGCCTCACTCGGGAACGCAGGCAAACTTCGCGGCCTACTTCGCTTTAATTGACCAGGGAGACAGTATACTTGGACCCAAGCTGGACCACGGGGGACACCTATCCCACGGCCACGCCGCCAACTATTCAGGCGACCTCTTCGACTTCGACACCTACCCGATCAACAGGGAGACCGAGCAGTTCGAGAAAGAAGATGTTCTGGAAGCCGCGAGGGAGCACGATCCTGACCTGATAATAATGGGTTACTCAGCATATCCCAGAGAGTTCCAGTTCGAGATGTTCAGGGAGGTGGCGGACGAAGTCGACGCGTACCTTGTCGCGGATATTGCACACATCTCAGGACTTGTTGCGGCTGGAGTCCATCCGAATCCATTTCCCGAGTGCGATATAGTCACGACTACCACCCACAAGTCGATTAGAGGAGCAAGAGGTGGCATGGTGATGTGCAGGGAAGAGTACAGGTCTGATGTAAACAGCGCGGTGTTCCCGTACACGCAGGCAGGACCCCTGATGCACCAGATAGCGGGTAAGGCGGTATGCTTCAAGGAAGCATTGAAACCTGAGTTCGAGATATACGCGGAGCAGATTCTGGACAACACCCAGGCTCTCGCTGAATCTCTACAGGAAAACGATCTGGAGCTTGTCTCCGGGGGCACGGACAACCACCTCGTTATAGTCGATCTCAGGGAAAGAGAAGTGACGGGTAAAGAGGCGGAGAAAGCGCTTGAAGAAGCGGGTATTGTGGTCAACAAGAACACGGTACCGTACGACCCGGAGTCTCCGAAGGTAACCTCGGGAGTCAGGATAGGCACTCCAGCATTGACTACTCGAGGAATGGAAGAGGAACAGCTCAGGGAGATAGGAGGTATGATATCGGAGGTCATCAAGAACCCGGGAAGCCAGTTCGTACGGAAGAAGACGCAGGACAGGGTGAGAGAGCTGCTGGAAGAGTTCCCGCTATACGAGGAATCGGAGGTCGATTACTAGAGCGATTCTACTGCCTCTTTTCCAGTTCTTCCCTTACACACTGTGCAAGCTCTTTCAGAGATTCGGATTCGGAAACATACTCCAGTTCACTGTAGTCTTCCATGCCTTGAAAGTCATGGATAACCCTGAGACTACTGTACACTGATTTCAGTTGATTCTCGGGGATTTCACCCAATTGCCTGTATCTTTCAAACTCATCTGGATCTGGAGCCGCGTCTCCCGTAATAGCGGGATCTACTCTCTCAAAGGTTCTCCTTATGTTATCGTAACTCTGCCTGAAGAGTTCTCCGCCCCTTCCATAACGATCAATATCTCCTATACCCTCTTCTGCTGCTACCGGGAAAATCAATCTCTGGAGCGCATCGAACCTGAAATCATTGTACTCTTGCATATTCTTGAAACATTAATCCTAGCCTTTATATCGGAAACCAATAAGAATATTTCCAGTCAATATTTCACTGGAGGGGAGGATTCTGGAGCAGTACCATAATCTGGTTAGGTCAGTTCTTGAAAACGGAAACTACAAGCCGAACAGGACCGCTATCGATACAATTTCCAAGTTCGGGCACTTTCATAGAGTGGATGTGTCGGAAGGCTTTCCCCTATTGACAACCAAGGATCTCTCCGGCTACAGGTGGAACTCTCTTATACACGAGCTTCTCTGGTACTTCTCCGGAGAGGAACACATAAGGAACCTTAGGGAGCACACCAGCATATGGGACGAGTGGGCTACGGAGGAAGGAAACCTGGAAACAGCTTACGGAAGGTTCTGGAGGCGCTACCCTGTTCCTGTAGGTGAGGCGCAGCTGGAGGGAGAGGCATGGGCCGATGGAGACACTGACTGGGTGAATAGAGAAGGAGAAACGTTCACTATAGACCAGATTCAGTACGTTATCGACCAGCTGAAGAACAACCCCAAGACCAGGAGGCTGGTGGTGAACGCCTGGCATCCCGCCAACGCTGAGGTATCAAAGCTTCCTCCGTGCCACGTAATGTTCATATTCAACGTCCAGGATGGAAGACTCAACCTCCACCTGACCCAGAGAAGCTGCGATATCGCTCTGGGAGTGCCTTTCAATATCGCCTGCTACTCGCTTATACTCAAGATTATAGCGAAGCAGACAGATCTAGAGGTTGGAGAGTTTGCCCACTCACTGGTTGACGCACATATCTACTGTGGAGGAGGCGAAAGAGGCAGGTGGTACGGTGAATTCCTCGAGGAACTCAGCACGAGAGTCAGAGAGGTGGAGAACAGGCAGGGATACCTGAAAGTCAGGGACTGGATTCAGGACAACGCTCCCACCGACAACGAAGACCGGAAAGATCACATCCCAGGGATGCTTGAACAGCTCTCCAGAGAGCCGAGGGAAAGGCCGGAGATGGAGGTTCCGGACAAGCCGATAGACGAGATGGAGTACGAGGATTTCCAGCTCAAAAACTACAATCCCCATCCGGGAATAAAGTTCGGGATAGCGGAATGACGACCGCGGACTACCGCAGTATTCACGACAACGAATACCGGCCCGAGGAGATGGAAGAACTTGCACTTAGAAACCTGGACCGGTTCGAGACATACTTCAGGGATGAAGTCGAGGGTATTGAAACCAATCTCAGCGCAAGTAGTCTGGAGAACATGGATGCAAATCCTGGGTTTTCAAATGAAGAGATCAAGGCAATCCTAGAGACAGCAGAAGTTTATCTCAAGGAAATGGAGGTAGTGCAACCACAGGTGGGGATTTACAGGTGGAGCGGATAGTGGAGAAGATAGTTATCGTTGCGATGGACGAGGATCGAGTAATCGGCAAGGACGGGGATATTCCGTGGCACTACCCGGAGGACATGGAGCATTTCAGGCAGGAGACGATGGGAAGTCCTGTTTTGATGGGCCGGAAGACCTACTTCTCGATACCTGAAGATTTCCGACCTCTGGAGGCAAGGAAGAACATAGTGCTCACAAGATCGGATCCCGATCTGCCGGGGGAGGTTGAAAAGGCAGGATCTCTGGAGGAGGCGTGGAGCAAGGCGGAAGAGTATGGAGAAAAAGTATACGTGATCGGCGGATCAAGCGTTTACCGGCAGGTTCTAGTGGAAGCGGACAGGATGATCGTAACAAGGATACATCAAGGCTTCGAGGGCGACTCATACTTCCCTGAATGGAGTGAGGAGAAATGGAAACAGGTTTCGAGAGATGATAGAGGAGAGATATCATTCATCGAATACGGGAGAAAAAATTAATTCTCGTCGAATCCTTCCCATCCTACATCTTCTTCACTTTCCTCCTCACCTGTGAGGAAGTCGACCAGTTCATCCATGTACTCTCCTCTCTGCCGTTTGTCGGTGAAAACGAATACCGCGGCCAGAGCAAGAACAACCACCGCAACTAGTCCGCCCAGGATTACTGCCAGATTCGTTCCTCCCTCGGATGATTTCCCCGGGGTTCTGGTCTTGTTGGTTGCCTGCTGCTTCTGCTGCGACTGGGAGGGCTGGTTTACATCAAGCGATGCAGAGGAACCCCCGACATCTATGCTGTAGCTCCCGGAGCTGGATACTTTCACCGAGAATTCTGCTGTCTTTGAGGAGCCTGAATCAATCTGGAGATCTCTCTCAAAGCTTTCTCCCGCCAGGTCGAAACTAACAGTGTAGCTGCCATCCTTCGTACCTGTGTTCTTCACTTTTACGGAGACATTCACGCTCTCACCTGTCTTCACCGTACTTGGAGAGACCTGAACATCTGTAACCTCGAACTCCGCCTTCGCCTTCTCACCGGTTATCGCGAAGGCCGATAGTCCAGGGGAAGATGCCTCGAAGAAGAGTTCATCTCCTGTCTCGTCTGTCTTGTTCGTCTCCAGTGTCTTCCATCCGTTATCGTATCTCTTCAGGCTGATACTGTTCTCAACTATATCGTTGTTATTCACCCAGTCCTTGCTCACGCTGAACTCGAACTCTACGCTGTCAATCTGGTCGTCGGAAACGTTAGTCTTCTCCAGGTTGACGTACTCGTAGACTTCTCCCGGAGCTTCCTCGTCTGCCTCGCTCGGAAGACTGTCGCTAGGTTCCGAAGTCAGCTGGACATCTGTCACTTCCTGGTTTACTTTCAGAGAGACCTGGGAGATAGGCGAGTCGTAGAAGTTGGCGCTCTCAGTCTTGCCCGAGGCTATGTCGCCCAGGCTGACCGTTTCCTTCCCGGTGCCGGCGGTCGATCCGCCATCTCCACCGTTGTTATTATTGTTATTGTTGTTATTGTTGTTATTGTTGCTGCTTGAGCTGTCGGTAACGCTGACCGTGCTGACGGTAGTGGAGCTGTAGTACCCCTCGTCATCGGTAACATTTACAGTGTAGGTGTAGTCCCCAGTGCTGGTGAAGTCCTTGGTGAAGTTCTGGGAGCTGGAAACTACTGATCCGCCGCTGTCGGTCCACTCGTAGCTGACCGGGGAGTCGAATTCTGTGCTCGCTGAAGCCTCGAACCTGACCTCTCCGTTTGAGCTGTTCAGGTCGACCGATGTATCGTTTACGTTTGTATAGGAGATCTCCGGAGTATCCCTCAGGGTCTGTGTCACGCTTGTGGTGTCGCTCGTGTTTTCTATAACGGTAAGTTCTATGGTGTTGTCCTGCCCGTTCGACCTGGTAAAGGTGAAACTCACTGTCTCTCCGGTCTTCTGGGTGTTGTTCTCCTTCCAGGTCCACCGGTGAGTCGCTGAATCCGGGGAGGAAGGTCTTCCATCAAACTGCTTCTCGACGGAGTAACTGTTCGAGGAGTTCAGTACAATGTCATCCGGCGTCCCGTCAGATATCTCGGCGTTGGCTGCGCTTGCCGCACCTATCAACATCACTGTAGCGATCACTATCGCTGCTCTCTTCATCTATTTAGGCACCTCGTACTCCAGGTCGAAGTTATTTCCTCTCGTGGTACTCGTGTCATCGCCCCTCGTGAATGTCACATTCAGCACCTCCAGTTTGTTACCTGAAGAGATGGCTGTCACATAGTTCTTGCCGGGGAGGATGTTGGAGAGCGTCGCCGATCCCGAGTTGTCCGTTATACCGGAAGAGGTCCTGCCTGTTGCGTTGGACCTCGCTACCACTGTTGCCTGGGAAACGTATGAACCAGACCCGTCCGTGACATTGATGGAGACATCAACCAGATTCCCTATGGAGTTATTGATCACCAGAGTCTCATTCTGAATCTCCCTTGAAGACCTTCCTGCACCTGAAGAGTAGTTGGTCTTAACCGTTACCTGTTCAAGGGATGTATTGTAATTCGTCTTAGTCGCCTTGATCGTGACTTTTTTCCCATCAACCTGTTTCCCGAACTTGGCTATACCCTGAGAATTAGTCGTCCGGACGCTGCCATTAAGCGTTACTGTTGCATTAGCCAGCGTTCCTCCAGTTGAATTAGCCTTAACGGTCACCCAGACCTCCGGTCCTTTCAGTCCAGTGAAGTTGAAATCCCTCGTTCCCGGGACACTCTTGTCGGTTATACTAGATCTGTTGAATCCATAGCTGCTGTTATCGGTGTTGACGTAGATATTGTAGCCTACCGATTTATCCAGTCCTGTAACGTTATAACTGCCGTCATCGAACTTCTGGTAGCGTGTGATATTCACACTGTTGTTCCATATGCTGATGTAACCCGAGAGATTTTTCACGCCCGGATCTCTTACATTCCCGGCCAGGTACACCCCTGATTCAAGTTCAAAGTCCCTGCTCCCGCCTATGACCGAAGTATTTATCGATGAACTGTTGTACTGGTAACTGGAGTCAGGGGCGGGATACAGTTCAACTGTATGGCTGACATTTGAGACTTCAATACTGTAGTATCCCGAAGAATTCGTCCTGTCGCTGCCGAAGCTGCCGGAAGTGGTGTTCCTCGCGACCACTAGCACATCAGATAACCCAGTGTTTCCTGACTTCGAGGTCACGTAACCAGAAACTGTGTTTAGCCTCGAGAGACTGAAGTTCACAGTCTCGTTCGAGGAAAGCCCTAGCCGGGTTCTCTCGGAGCTGAAGCTGCTGTTTTCGGGTTCTATTAGCACACCGTACGAGCCGCTGTCAATCTGTGAGAACGAGTAAGACCCATTCGAGGTTATGTTGGTACTTCTCTTTCCTGTCGACAGGGATTCGATAATAACAGTTGCGTTGAGCCTCTTTCCGGACTCCGACTTTATCGTTCCATTAAGGTCGTACCTCTGAGTGCTGCCCGAGGTGAAGTTCGTCCAGTTCCCGGATGAAAGCGCGGTGACATCCTGCCTCTGCTTGCTCGGGTAACCTGGAGGGGTCTCAACAAACAGGGTGTAGTCGGTGTTGTTTCTCAGCCCTCCAATCTTGAAGTAACCGTTCGGACCGGTTTCCGCAAAGCCATAGGAGTTCAGGGACGAATTGAAAGCGTTTATCCTCACATCCTCAACTCCTGTGCCATCGCTGCTTATGTTGTAGTAACCCTCGATGTAGGGGCCCGTGGAGAGCGTGAAGTCTACCGTCTTGTTCTCCGGAACCGAGATGGTTTTGTTCTTACTGCTTAGCTCTGAATCGAATCCTGGTTCGACTGTAAGGGAATAATTAGTCTGGTTCCTGACCTTGAGCGAGTATTCGCCGTTGCTGTCCGTCCTGCCGCTGAAGAACGCGGCCTCGCTCTGGTTCTCCGCGATAACCTGCACGTTCTTCACCGGATTATTGCTGGAATCCTCCACAGTACCGTTAATCGTCACCAGCTTCGGGAAGCCGAGTTCTTTAGTCTGGGAGCTACTGCCTTCCGGAACCAACACATTCGCGGAATCCGTGAGAATGGAAGGGAAGAAACCGTCAGAGCTCACGAACTTTGCCGCAAGGATGCTGTACGAACCGTTCGGAACTGTGATCCGGGTTTCAACTCCCGGATTCACTCCTGTTTTCAGGTAGCTGTTCCCCGAATTGTAGTTACTGATTATGAATCCATACCGTAGGTTCGACCCGCTATTCCCGATCATCTTGAGGCTGGCGTTGCCAACATCCATGGTTACGTTGAAATCTTTATTGCCGGGGAAGTTTGGTTTAGCCGGAGTACCCATCGAATCAAGCGCACTTCTCTTGCTGGACCTTGCGGCGGAGTAATTCCGGACATCTACTATGTAGTTCCCGCTCTGCAGTCCGGTGAACTTGTACCTGCCAGAGGAATCGGTAAGCTGATACTTCGTGGGCGGCACGGTCGCTTTAGGGAACCTCGACGGATAGAACTCGTTGCCGGGTTTCCTCCTTATTCTTACCCTGATATTCTTCTCTGGAGCATTTGTCATGTTGTTCGTTACATTGCCCGTGAAGTTTGCTGTTCCGAAAATATTGACATCGTTCACCCTTGGAACCTGAACATTCTTCCTGAATGCCTGGGCTCCCCTGGAAGTCGTGAACTTGCTGCCGGAATCTAAAGTGATGTTGAGCCAGAACTTTGAGACAGAGTCCGTAATATTCATGCGAAAAAGGGATTCTCCAGTCGAATTATCCCAGCTGGTGTTCAGGCTGAAACCCTGCCTCAGGCCCGGCTCGTAGGATCCATTCTGCCAGTAGTGCATCGATACATTGGTCACATTCGTCGAGTTCACCCTCCCCACTACCTCGCTGTAATTTCGCACAAGATCGATGCTGATATTGTTGTTGGAATTATTCTCGTCGTATAGAGTGTATCTTCCCTCAGGATCGGAGAGAGATGTGGTGATCGGATCATCCGTAACATTGTGGCCATCTATCAGGGTTTCAGAGGTTGAGATATTCCTTGTCAGATTATAGAGATGGGAGATATCGCCGTTCTGGAGATCCAGGTCGTTCCCAAGAAACGCGATGTTCGGAGATTCAGTGTCTCGGGTAGAAGCCTTCTGGTCATCTATTTCAAGGCCTTCGCCGCCTCCTCCCGGACCTTCAGGACCTCCGCCGCCACCTGCAATTGAGAAGTTGATAAGCTTGTCACCGGTATCTCCCGCACTGTCCTGAGCCTTGAACGTGAGATTATAGTTTCCTGGTTCCAAGGTTCCAGCATCCAGGGTGGTATTGAAGCTTTTATTGATTTTTTCCGGTTGAGGAGGACTGGAATCAACGTAAGTCAGGTTGTAGGCAGACCATCCCTTACTGTCTCCTTCCGGATCAACTGTAGCGTTGATATGAATTGTTTCGTTGCTGGTCACCGAATTGTTCTGGGGCGGACTGATAACATTCAGTGTCAGGCCCTGCGCTGAAACGATACCAACTGACAGAACAAGCAGTCCGGATAGAAGTAGAACTTTCGATTCTGTACACGATTTGGACATGATTTAGCTTTAATTGGTAAAGTTATTATTTAAATCTATTTGGCTGAGAGATCCCTGCTGTGTCAATTTTTGAATAATTGACTATTCTCACCTCCATCACGAAACACCAAATCTTGAATCCGAAAAAGCTTTATTACCGAATTTTGTTCATTTTACCAAATAACTGCTACATCCCCCGTATTATACCATTCAGGGAACCAGAAGAAAGGCATCTCGACAGAGTCAAAAGACTTCCCGAATAATGATTTTTGCATGAAAGTGGAGGATCTCAAGCTTCCTGAGAAAGTGAAGAAAGAGTACATAGAATCGGGTATAACCGAACTGAATCCTCCGCAGGAGAAGGCTGTTGAGGCGGGGCTTCTGGAGGGAGAGGACATGGTTGTCGCGTCTCCAACTGCCTCTGGTAAGACCCTGATAGCGGAGCTGGCGATGGTCAACCAGGTGAAGAAGCAGGGGGGAAAGGCGATTTACATCGTTCCGCTGAAAGCCCTCGCCTCTGAAAAGTACCGGGATTTCTCGGAGCGCTACTCCGAGCTTGATGTGATGATGTCTGTTGGGGATAGGGACGAGTCGGGAGATTACCTTGAGACTGCGGACATAGTGATCGTGACTTCAGAGAAGCTTGACTCGATGCTGAGGCACAGCCCTTCCTGGATACATGAGATCAACCTGGTGGTGACAGACGAGATTCATCTTCTTACTTCTCCGGAAAGAGGACCCACTCTCGAGGTGACGCTGACAAGGCTGAGAGATGTCCTTGATTTCCAGCTGCTGGGTCTGAGCGCGACTATAAGCAACTCCGAAGAGATGGCAGAATGGCTAGACGCAGAGCTTGTTGAGTCAGATTATCGTCCTGTCGAACTGAAAGAGGGAATCATGGAGGGGAACGAGGTGGAGTACTTCCCGGAAGGTTACTCGAATGAGAGTTCAAATGAAGCGAACAACGACTCGGGTTTCAAGACAGGCAAGGAGATAGCTGAAGAAGAGAAAGAAAAGCAGGAGATGGAGACAGAAGAGATTTTTATTGAAGATAATCACGGAAGACCGACATCAAACCTTGTGGAAAACACACTCGAAATGAAAAAACAGGCGATAATATTCTGCTCATCAAGGAAAGGAGCGGAGAAAAGTTCAGATCGATGTGCAGAGGTAACTGAACCAGATCTTTCTAGAGAGGATAGACAGGAGCTGGAAGAGTACTCTGAAGAAATACTGAACGTTTTAGGAAATCCAACTTCCCAGTGCAAACGTTTAGCGGAGAATGTAAAGAAAGGAGCGGCCTATCACCACGCTGGGCTTATTAACAAACAGAGAAAGCTAATTGAAGAGGCCTTCATGGAAGGACTAATTAGGACAGTCTCAGCCACGCCGACTCTTGCAGCTGGAATCAATCTCCCGGCCTACAGGGTCATAATGAGGGATTTGAAACGTTACACGGGACAGGGAATGGACTGGATACCTGTTTTGGAGTTTGAGCAAATGACAGGCAGAGCTGGAAGACCGAAGTACGATGATCAGGGAGAGGCGATCGCTATAGCCAAGAATCCAGGCATGAAGGAGGAGATACTTGAGAGATATATACTGGGAGAAGCAGAGCATATCCAGTCGAAGCTTGCGGCGGAGCCGATCCTGAGGATGCACACTCTCTCCCTAGTCGCTTCAAACTTCTGCTCCTCTTTTGAAGATTTAGTTAATTTCTACGAGAAGACCTTTTACGCTCATCAGTTCGGCGATATGGAGGAAGTTGAGGAGAAGATAAGATCTGTGGTACAGGACCTGATAGAATACGAGTTCCTGACCGAAGATGTTTCAGCTACGAAGACAGGGAGAAGGGTATCCGAGCTCTACATCGATCCGGACTCCGCGAACCTGATTCTTGAATCTTTAGAGAAAGCAGAGGAAAAAGATAATAGGCCGATCTCCTACCTGTTCATGCTTTCCAGGACGACAGAAATGCAACCCCGACCCCGCGTCAAGGACAAGGAGTGGAGCGAGATACAGAACGCTATGTCGGATGCGGAGAAGTACATACTTGAGTCGGTTCCGAACGAGTGGGAGCCCCGCTACGAGCATTTCATGGAGTGCATGAAGAATGCCATGCTGCTGCAGGGATGGATCTCCGAAGTGGATGAGGAAAGGCTGATGGATAAATACGGAGTTGCTCCAGGGGGTATAAGAGCCAAGATGCAGGACGCGGACTGGCTGATCTACGCCTCGAAAGAACTAGCAAGACTCAAGGAATACGAGGTAGAGACGGAACTTGAGAAGCTGGGTATAAGGCTGAAGCATGGAATACAGGAAGAGCTGCTGAACCTGGTGCAGTACGACCAGATCGGAAGAGTCAGGGCGAGAAAGCTCCACGACCATGGAATTCGCGATCGACAGCAGATAAGGGACTCAGAATTCGAGAAGCTGAAACGCCTGATCGGGAAGAAGACCGCGAGGAAGCTGAAGAAGCAGGTCGGCCAGGAGAACATCTTCGACAGGGAAAATATCATGGATTACTTCTAGGTACAACTGGGGAAAAACTGGTTCATCAGGTCGAGATCACGCAGCCTTTTCATAAGATTACCGTCTCCTCTCTCCCTGACATCTACAGCTGTTCAGAGATTTCCGATTTTTTCTTTACGTACATAGTAGACAGTTTCTTCATTCCCTGTCTCAACTCCGTACTCCACTCTGTCATCCTCTATGGCTCTCCAGTTAACGTCCTCAACATCAGCTCTTTCTCCATCCCGGGTCAATAAAAGACTCGCATCCTCCATAAGCTCAGAAAACTCATCCCAAGCCTGGCTCCGGGTCTCAGCCTCAGCCAGAGCGGAAGCCCTGAGTTCATCCTCCCTCCTCAGCAATTCGCTGAAATACTTTTTCGCTCCTTCTTTTGTCCTTTCCACATTCGAAATCTGAAACTCCAGTATTAAAAACAGGCAGGGAGACTGTGGTCACCGCATAATAAAAAAATTCTGGATCATCACGATTCGTGAGGGAACTGGAGAGGAAGGCAGACAGGCTGCTATCCGCGCCAGAAGAGATGGAAGCCGCCGAATATTTCGCGGAAAAGGGGGTTGAAACAGATTCCAGGCTAAAACTTGAAAGGGCTGTAAACTACCTCGAGGATCTCTACGATGAATTCAGGGAATTCTACGACATGATGAACCAGGCCACACCATTCGCGAGAGATATGGATTACGACCATGAATGGCCGGATTTCCCGTTCAGAATAAACCTCGACCAGGTAAGCACCAGATCAGGCTTTGCGGCCAAGAAGCTGGCAGTGGATGCATACGCCCATGAATTCCTTAAATCAAAAGAATACGTTGAGGAACTTGCCGACGAATTTTACGATAGAGAAGAAGTCGAGGCCTCAGACGACTGAAAAACTAGCCGAAGATCGAACCGACTATCCCGGAGACAAGTCCACCGGATCCTTCACCCGAAGATTGCTCAGCCTGATTCTGATTAGCTCCCTGACCCTTCTCTCCTGATTGCTCTGGCTGCTGATTCGCTGTACCGGATCCCGAGTCAGCTCCCGTGGCTGACTGATCTCCAGCACCCGGTTCCTGATCAGGCGCTGAAGGCGTTCCCGGAGGCTGATCACTGTCCTGCTTCTCCGGCTCCACCGGTTTCGGTTCACTGACTTCAGGAGGAACATCGCTATCAGGCACTTGCTGGCCGGATTCCTCGAGCTGCGACTCGAGTTCGCTCACCCTTTCCTCCAGCTTTTCGATCCTCTGGTTCTTCTGCTCCAGCTTCTGCTTCAGGGGCTTGCATATCCTCTTCCTCATCTTCTGTCTCTTATCCTCCGGTATCTCTTCGGGTACTCCCTCGGGTACGCTCAGGTTCTCCGGAGCTCCCGACTCAACACTGCCGGCACATTTTTCAAGCACTTTTTCAACCTCCCTGTCCATTTCTTCCATTAGCTGTTCCATCTTATCCCGAGATGAGGATTCAATCCTTTGCCTGTACTCCTTCTGTACCTCCTTCACCTTCTGCCTGCATTTTTCGGGGACAGAAGGCGGTAGCTCATTATTAAACTCCACAGATATGTTTTCACGCGGCTCCTCCTCAACGGCTTCACTGAAGTTCTCAGGCGGTTCTTCCCGGTCATTTACTTCTTCCTCTCTTGGATAGTCGGAAGGTCTTTCTTCGGGCGCTTCCTCAAACGTCTGGTTAGGCTCCTCCGTTTCGTTCTCCTGCTGGTAGCACTCCTTCTCCAGTTCCTGGATCCTCTGCTCGTAGTCCTCCTGTATGGCTTCCCTCTCCTCCGTCGAGTTCGCGGATTCCATCTCCTGCATCATCTGGTCCTCAAGTTCCTGTATCTGGGCCTCACAGTCCTGAGTCGAATCCTGGGCAAGTACGGGAGAAAGCATCAGCAATGAAGCAAAAACCGCAACTGTCAGTTTATCAGTGTTCACAGCAAATCTTAATCCCTACTGGCTTAAAAACATTTCCCCCCCTGTATTCAGTCATTCTGAGAGTAGAGAAGAGCCCTGTCTCTGTAACTCAGCTCTGAAGGGTAGAAGCCATCTTCAATATCCATCCTTTCAGGCGGTACGATTTCCCTGCCATTGTAGTGAGAAGGAACCACAATTCCCTCAAAATCATCCTCAAGCATTCTGCCATAAAGCGTCAAATCACCTCCAAGTGACTCAAGGTACTCAGGATAGACAATTAAAACTGAATCCGGGGAGGCGTCCAGATCAGCTTCATGAGGATAATCAAGAGCTTCTACATCCTCCCTGCGACCAAAAAACCTTTCAGAGCCCGAGAGAATATAAATTGAATCAAACTGAGACTCTATAGTCTCTAGCAAGTTCTCTGGTCGAGCTTCAGTAACATCTCCCGTTTCCAGCTCTGTCCCAACATCCTTTTTATTTTCTGAGATTGCTTCAGCCATGTATAAAGATTAGAAAACTCTTTTAAAAATTTTCGCCCGGATAAAGCCTTCAACCCAACTTTTCCTCGACTCTTTCAATCACATCCTCGTGGCCGACAAAGAAAGGCACCCTCTGGTGGATTTCATCCACCTCAACTTCCATTACTGACTTCTCACCGTTGGAAGAAGCTCCGCCCGCCTTCTCAACAATGTATGAGATCGGATTGCATTCAAAAAGAATTCTGAGCTTTCCATCCGGCGCATCAGTCCTTGAAGGATACGCAAATATTCCTCCGTGGTGTATCATCTGGTTTACATCCCCCACAAGGGCTCCACCGTACCTGAGCTTGTACTCCCTGGAGAAATCATCCTCCAATTCCCTGAAACTCTCATTCCAGTTTTTATTGCCTCCGAAGCCGTAGGTATAGGGCTCAGGAATCTCGATATACTCCGAAGCAAGATGTACCTCAACCTGATCTCCCTTCTTCTCCTCGATTACATATTCGTTCACCTCATCGCCCTCAGTTCTCATCACAGTAATCAAAGGTCCGAAAACCACGTAGAAAGCCGATACAAGATTCTCGCCGCTGCAGGGAAGATCTCCATCGTAGATCCCAACTATAGTCCCGACCAGGTTGTTAGTCGGGATATTCGAGCTACCGTCAAGAGGATCCACAGTCACGGAAAGACCTTCTCCACAGTCTAAAACTCTCTCCTCTTCTTCCGAGGCGAACTCTCCAACTCCATCTATAGAAGTCAGCTCTTGCTTCAGGAACTCGTTGGCCCAGACATCCGCCTCCATCTGCCTCTCATTTGACGGGTTCTCTTCCCCGACGTACTCCCTCCTGTGCAGAAGCCCGGAGGAAATGTGGGGAGCTATCCCGCATACAGTTTCAAAGACTTCCTCGATTACAGCTTCCTGATCCATTTTGATAACCTATAAGACTTCCTCTACAGATTTTCCCTCGTAGATCACGAGTTCAAGCTTGTCCAGCAGATCCTTGGGATTCTCGCGCTGGAAGACGTTTCTTCCAACCGCTAGACCGTTTCCACCGACCTCTACAGTAGATCTGACATCTTCAAGGAAGGCCTCATCGCTCCTCTTCGATCCGCCGCTCATAACCGTTTTCAGTTCAGCAACCTGTTTCTCGAGCTGGTTCCATTCCTCCCTCGATCCCGGATACTTGCACTTCACCATGTCAGCCCCAAGCTCAAGTCCAAGTCTCGCGCCATAGGCGATCACATCAGCATCCTTCTGGCCGGAGTAGTCAGGGTTCTCCTGAATACCTTTTCCTCTCGGATAGCTCCACATCACAACAGGAATACCATAATTCCTTGCCTCTTCCTGAACTTCCCTGAAGTCCTCCCACATTTTGTCTTCATTGACACTTCCAGCGTACATCGTGTATCCGATCGCATCAGCATCAAGCTCCTCCACCGCGTACTCCACAGTACACTGTTTCGGGCTGTAGTAGTCCTCTCTCCATGCCAGATTGGAGTTTCCGTTCAGCTTCACGAGAAGGGGAGCAGAGTCACGATTCCCGGTCTCCCGCTGCCACTTCCTGTAGTACTCAGCGTTTCCCCTCTGCAGGGCGATAGCGGTCACCGCATCGTGTTTCGCCACCTCGAACACATGAGTGGGGTCAGCACTCTTCGGCATCGGCTCGAAATCCACGGGACCGTGTTCAGTACCGTGGTCGTACGCGAGAATGAGAGAGTTTCCGTTACGGGTGATCGGGGAGTCTTCAATGTCTTTCATATTACAGCATATTACGATGAGATTTAAAGAGCTGTCGATAGGATAGTAAATCCATAACTATTATAATTCTTATAAATTCTATAACATCTATGGCAACCACAATTTCAGTCAGTGAGGAGACACGCGACCGGTTGAAAAAAATGGGTGAAAAGGGTGACAGCTATGACGATATAGTGAAGAGACTTCTAGACCAGTATATCGAGAGCAGGTACCGGAAGCTAGAAAAAGACCGTGGAGACTTCGAGAAACTAAGTGAATGAGTATGGAGGTCAGGCTTCACCCTGATGTCAGGCAATACCTTGACGAGCTTCAGGCTTCCGATACGGAAAGATGCGAGGAATCGCTCGAGAAGCTCGGAGAGGACACTTACAGATCTGGACCCAGGTGCGATATAAAGAAGCTGAAAGGCAAGGACCGGGAAATGTACAGGCTTAGAGTTGGCGACCATCGTTTTGAGTATTTTATAGATGATGATAAAGTTTGGATAGTTGAAGCCTTCAGGAGAGGCAGACACCACTATAATCTATATCCATTCAATCCTATCTATCATGTAAGATGCGAGGCCTGCAGCCATGAATGCGCCGAGTGTAAAGATCAAGAGCTGGGGATCGAGCTTCAAACCTGTATCTATAATACCATAGAAGTCTAGCAGGACGAGACCTGAAAACGCAAGCATAACTCCGCCTACCAGCTTCGCCGCGGTCTTCGCTCCCTTCCAGACGTCCTCGTCCTCCATAAGATTCTCTAATTCTGAATATTTAAACAAACTTCCCGACTAAACCAGCCATCCCTCGTCCTCCAGTCTTACACCCTCAAAGAACTGGCTGGCCACCTGAAATACCTGGCGGATATCCCCGCGATCCTCACCAGAAAAATCACCTCCAAGCTACAGGTCGCCCAGCATCTTGAAAACCTTAATCTCACAGTAATCAGGCCTGTAATCCATCATATCCAAAATATCTTTTCTCGCCTCAACTAATGCTTCAAGCTTATCAGCCTTCTCACTGTCCCTCTCCCTCAGATTCCAGTACCTTTCATCATAATCGAGAAAATCCATGGGAAAAATTTTACCCCGCAACAGTCATAAACATTTCAGCTGAAAAAAGTTAAAGCTGCACCAGAAAACCCTTACATGGCACTCAAGAAATCGGATTCAGATCTGGAAGTTGGGGAAACAGCTCCGGGATTCGAGCTCGAAGACTACACTGGAGAAAAGGTCGCTCTTTCCGACCTCGACAACTACGATGGCGTCCTCGTAGTGTTCATATGCAACCACTGCCCCTACGTGAAGGCACAGACAGAAGAGCTAAGGAAGCTAAGCCAGGAATTTCCCAGCCTTGCGATAGTTGGAATCAATCCCAACGCGGAGACACATCCCGGGGACTCAGTCGATAAAATGGAAGAGTTCGTCCAGGAAAACCGGCTGGAGAACTCAAACTTCTACTACCTCGTCGACGATAAACAGGAAGTTGCGGAGGAATACAGGGCTAAATGCACACCCGATCCCTTCCTGCTGGACTGGAGACATCGCCTCCACTACCACGGAAGACTGAACGATAAAATGAGTCCGGACCAGGAAGTCGAGGAAAGGGAGATGAAATCTATAATCGAAGATATGCTGAAAAGGCGCGAACCTCCGGAAGAGATTCATCCCTCGCAGGGGTGTTCTATCAAGTGTTAGGAAGAACAGTAGATACTATCAGGAAGATAGACGAGAGTCTCGACAGGAAGATAAGCAAGAAGAGATTTCCCCTTGGCATACAGGCGATGGAATCGCTGACCTCTCTCGGATCCATATACTTCAGCCTGCTGATTTTGGTGTTTCTCTGGAGATTCGGTCACACAGATGCTGCAAGACTCCTGGGTATCAGTTACCTCGCGGCCTGGATGCCGGTATACAGCCTCAAACACCTTGTAAAGAGGGAGAGGCCCGAGAATCATATAGGTCATTTAATCGGAAGGACCTCATTTCCATCCGGTCATTCAGCCACCGCCTTCACCTCGGCGATTCTACTATCCGATCTCTACGGTCGTGAAACAGTATTTATCAGTCTCGCTGCCACGGTGGCATTCTCCAGGATCTACCTGGAGGACCACTACCTATCCGATGTCATTACAGGTTCTCTGATAGGTATTGCAGTGGGGTTACTGATAGTTTAGAAAAGCCAGTTAATAGTTGCAGATGAAATCCCTTTCATGGAATACACAATAAAGCCTGAAAAACACGAACTTGAGAGGGCGAGGAGAGCCGCGAAGGAGGCACTTGAAAGCTCAAAGACCGTCCTGGAAAAGGAGCAGGATGTAGAGGTTTTTCTCGCAGGTGACGGCAGAGAGTCGGTCAGGGAGAAAATGAATGGATCACAGGGAAGAACTTACTCGCCAACAACTGTAACCGCGAGCTTCTGCCCGGAAGCCGAGGGCTGGGAGGACGCGCTGAAGAGGACTATAGCGCACGAGTACGCCCACGCCTACTTTTACGAAGAGAAGCCTAAGGCAGAATTCCTCTGGCAGTGGCTGCTGGAGGAAGCTCTGACCCAGAACTTCTCGGAGAAAATATACCCGGGCATCGAATCCCCCATGAGGCAGAGATTCTCCAGAGAGGAAGTAGGCGAGTACTGGAGCGATGTGAAAGAAGTCCTGGGGGAAGAGATAGGAGGCTGGTACGAACATCAGCTTTTCATGGGAGGCGAGAGTTTCCCAAGGTGGATTGGATACTCTGCGGCCTACCTTATCGGGCAGAAGCTTCTGGAGGAGCATGACCTTGAGGATTTCCCAGGGCTGGAGCGATCCGATGTCATAGAGGCAGGAGACCGGCTCTTCGGATAGGGAAAATTTATTAACTTGGTATTCAAAAATATACAATTATATTATGGCAAAGGTTTCAGTTGACGTCCCCGACCTGATGAAAAAGAAGCTGGAGAGGCTGGCGGAGGAAAATCTGTACACCAACACCTCGGAGTATATAAGAGACGCTCTGAGGGAGAGGATAGAAGCGGATTCAGAACTGAGTCCGCGAGAGAAGGAAGTTGTGGCGGAGAGAAAGAGAAAACTGGAAGAAGGAGAGACAGAGCCTGTTTCAAAGGATGAAGCAAGGAAGAAGCTGGGGATAGAATAGATGGATGTTGAACCTCTGCCAGAGGCAATCAGCGACATCAGGAAGTTTGAACCTGAAACAAGAGAGATTCTCTGGGAGAATATAGTTGAACTCGAGGAGAAAGGCCTGGACCACGAAAACTCAGAGCTGATATGGCTGAAGGGCGATCCTGTCTACAGGCTGAAAATAGTTGATCGAGATAAAGCAGTCAACCACAGAGTCGTATTCAACGTATATGATGGTAAAATCGTTATAATTGCAGTATTCGATCGGGATTCAAGGGACGGATATCCAGAAAAAATGATAGAGGGTAGAAAATGAAGGCAGCTTTCATCGGGAGATTCCAGCCTTTCCACGAAGGTCACAGGAAAGTAGTGGAAGAGTACCGGAACGAATTCGAAGAATTCTGCATCGTGATAGGAAGTTCCGGAAAGAGGAGAGAAGAGGAAAACCCTCTCAGCTTCGAAGAGAGAAAGAGTATTATAGAGGAGTGCTACCCTGAACTGGAGATCCTGGGGATAGAGGACAGGGAGAGCGACAGTGAGTGGATCGAAGAGCTGAAGAGGAAATCTGGCGCAGACGTGGTGATATCACAGAACGACCTGGTGAAGAAACTTGTCAGGGAAGACAAAGAACTCAAACTGGAGGATCACGAGCTATACAGCCACGACATTTTTTCCGGTACCGAGGTAAGGAGAAGAATGAGATCGGGGGAGGAGTGGCGGTATCTCGTGTCGGACTGCGCGAGGGAAAAGATCTCAGGGCTGGAGGACAAGATAAGAGAATCCGGTATCGACTACGAGTACGAACCGGGATGGAAGAAGGAGAACGCATACCACGGAACGGCGGACTAACGTACTCCCCCTAAAAGATAGAAAACTATTAGAGCCACAATTGCTAGAAGAGTACCCGCCAGAGCCATCTTCATGTTTCCGAAAGGTATCGGTATCGGCCCTAAGAAGATGACGCCGCCGGCTTCAACATTCGAGCCTTCGGACATAACACTGCCTGCCACGATCAAAATTAAGCCGATCAATATCATAGCCAGACCCAGAATAACAAACTTCTCCATGGCTGAGATTTAGGATTTAAAGATTAAGACTTCACCGGATCGATATGCGGAAGCTGCTTATCAAAAACCTGGAGGAGGAAGGACCGGGAGACATTGTCGGAGCGGTCGCGGGCGAGACATCTCACGGTCCTGAAGTTCTCGGGGAGATCGATATCAGGGGAAGCACTGCAGAGGTTGAAGTAGAGGAAGAGGCGATCGGAGAGATAATCTCAGAGCTGGACGGTGGAAAGATCGGAAGATCAGAGGTCGAGGTGGAGAAGCTCGAGGGCGAGAAAGCTGAGAAGATGGACTCGCTGGAGAGCTACATAAACGAGTATAAAGAGCTGGTTGAGATGGAGCGGAGAGAGGAGATGAGACAGCACGAGCAGGAGATACAGAACCTCTCCGGCAGGGAAAGAGAGCAGAAGGGAAGAGCCCTCCTGCATCTCAGGACCAGAGACGAGGGAGAGGGAATCGAAGGTCACAGGATAAAGTTCATGAGGAACAGGAAGGGTGAGGAGCTTCCCGAGACAGAGATTGGAGTCGGAGACCTCGTGATGATCTCGAAGAAAGATCCGCTGAGAGACGATAATCCCACAGGAACAGTCATAGAGAAGACAAACTACTCTATTACCGTCGCGTTCGATGAGAGACCACAGGGCTTCGTCTACAGGGCGAAAGGCCTGAGAATGGATCTCTACGTAAACGATATTACTTACCAGAGGATGAAGGAGGCGCTGGAAAAGATGAGAGAACTAGAAGGAGAAAAGGCAGAGCTCAGGGATGTGATAATCGGAGAGAAAGAGCCTGAACCTGATAGAAAAAAAGTGAAGAAGTGGAGGGATGAAAAGCTGAATCAATCGCAGAAAAAAGCAGTGGAAAAAGCTCTCGGAGCGGAGGACTTCCACCTGATCCACGGACCTCCCGGAACCGGAAAGACAACGACCGCTATAGAAGTCATCAGGCAGTATATAGACGAGGGAAAGACTGTGCTGGCTACCGCGGATTCTAAAGCGGCGGTTGACAATATGCTGGAGTTTCTGCTTGAGCAGGGCGTCGACGCTGTGAGGGTCGGACATCCCGCGAGAGTTGCGCCGAAGCTGAGGCAGAACACGCTCGACGCTCTTGTAGAGAAGAACGAGAAGTACCAGGAGTCGAGAGAGATTAGGGAAAAAGCGTTCGAGCTGAAGGATAGACAGGAGGATCTGACTCATCCGAGCGGAAGGTGGAGGAGGGGCATGAGTGATGAGAGGATCAAAGAGCTGGCGGAGCAGGGAAAAGGCTCAAGAGGAGTACCTCAGGAGAAGATAGAGGAGATGGGGGAATGGCTGGAGCTGCAGGATGAGATCGATGAGCTGTTTGAGAAGTCGGATCGGCTTGAAGACGAGGCGGTCGAGGAGATAATCGAATCGATGGAAGTCGTGTGCGCTACAAATTCGACTTCGGGATCCGAGCTGATGGAGGGTAAGGAGTTCGACGTCGTGGTGATAGACGAAGCAACACAGTCAACAGAGCCTTCCTGCCTGATACCGATCACTTATGGAAGAGAGGTGATTATGGCAGGAGACCACAGACAGCTCCCTCCGACCGTGAAGAACCTGGACGCGGAAGGGCTTGAGCACACGCTTTTCGAGAGGCTAGCCGAGAAACACCCGGAGATAAAGTCTCTTCTCAGGAAACAGTACAGGATGCACGAGAGAATCATGGAATTCTCTAGCGAGGAGTTCTACGAAGGGAAGCTCGAGGCCCACGAATCTGTCAGGCGACACACTCTATCCGATCTTGAATTTGACACCTCAAAGATTGAGGACAGGAGTGAAACTCTGGATCCGGAAGAGCCTGTGGTGTTCGTGGATACCGCAGAGATAGACGCAGGGGAGAGAACTCCTCCCGGCTCCACCTCAAAGGAAAACAGGAGGGAAGCGGAGATTATGAAGCAGATGGTGGAGAAAGCGATCGAGGCAGGACTGGAAGAAGAGGAGATCGCAGTTATCTCTCCCTACGACGACCAGGTCGATCTTCTTGGAAAGAAGCTTGACAGGGAAGACCTAGAGGTGAAGACGGTTGACGGCTTCCAGGGAAGGGAAAAGGAGGCAGTTTTCATCTCGCTGGTGAGGAGCAACGACAGGGGAGAGATCGGCTTCCTGAAGGATTATAGAAGGCTGAACGTCGCACTGACCAGAGCCAAGAGAAAGCTGGTAGTGATAGGGGATTCTGACACACTGGAGTCGGATAAAGTGTACAGGAGCTTCCTGGATTACGTGGGAAGTAACGGAAAGAATACCTCTCTCTGATCCAAATTTTATTCTCAATATCTCTGGCCGGTAACCAGACCGTTAGATTTAATACCTTTGTACCGCCATAGATTACTAAGGTGATACTCAAATGGCTTCAGTTTCAGTAAAACTACCTGACAGTTTGAAGAGACAGATAGAGGAAAGAACGGAGGAAGAAGGGTACATGAATAGTTCAGAATACATCCGTCAGGCTGTGAGAGAGAAGATAAAGGAAGAAACACAGCTCTATCCGGATGAATTGAGAAGGTTGATGGAGCAGGGAAATGATCCAGAAAAAGGCAAGAACCATAGCCTGAAAGAAGTGAAAGAAGAGTTCCGGTAACTTATGGAAGTAATAGTGAAGGAAGAAGCCCGCAAGGACCTGGCCGATTTGGATCCGGATATAAAAGACATAATCATAGACCAGATTGAAGAACTGGAAGAGAACGCAACGCCAGATAACTCAACTTACATAGAAATTGGGAGTCTGGATCTCTTCAGGATAAAACTGCAGGAAGAAGACAGGAACTCAAGACTCAACCATCGAATTTTCTACCAGATAGAAGACGAGAAGGTATATGAGAGAGGAATCTTTCATCGAGAGAAAGGATACGGGAAAGAAACTGAGCGGGAATTGAAAAGCAGGATTTGAGCATTTGGACTTCAATTACTTTCTATAACTTCAGGAATATTCTCGATCATATCGGTCGCCAAAGCTCCATTTCCGTATTCTTCCGAGGCCAGCTCTCCCGCCTTTCCGTCAATCCAGCACCCGAGCCTTGCCGCCTCTTCAGGATCGAGCCCCTGCGAGACTAGAGATGCGATTATTCCCGTCAGGACATCTCCTGTGCCTCCAACTGTCATCGTTGGATCTCCAGTATCGTTCGCTTCAACTCCTTCCGGAGAGTAGATTCTATCCACTTGACCCTTCACAACCACGACCACTTCTTTCTCGTCCACAAAATCCTGGATCGAGGTGAATCTTTCCCGAATTACTTCAGCCTCTCCGCGGTGGGGCGTGAAAACAGCATCATACAATTCGGCGTCCAGAGCAGGTTGAATCGCCTCCGCATCTATTATTAGAGGTTTACTGGCTTCCGAAACCATCTGCCTGATCGTATCATCATCAGGATCTCCAAGACCCGGACCTATAACACAACAGTCGCTCCAATCCTGAAGCTCCTCGGCCTTCTCCATTCCTCTCTCGTCTAGATAGCCGGAGGGATGGGAATCGACTATAAAGTTCTCCGAGAATCCTGCGACCACCGATCTCGAGTACTCTGAAGTCAGGATCTTTGCCAGGTCGCAGCCCGTCCTCAATGCAGCTTTTGCAGAGAGGGAGGGTGCTCCGGTAAAATCCTTGCTTCCGCCTATAATCCCAACTTTCCCATTCTCCCCCTTGTGGGAATCTGGGTCACGATCCAGTTTTTCCAGAAGGTGTTCCATGGATTCCAAATGTGGAGTTTTTTTATTCAAGCTTCGGGAAATCTCCGATGTGATATCATGGTAAAAGTTGTCGTGGCCGGAGTCGGCACGATCGGGAAAAGGGTGGCTGAAGCAGTCAAAAACCAGGAGGACATGGAGCTCTACGGTGTAGCAGATGTCTCCCAAACAGGAGGGATCAGGACAGTCCTGAGTGAGGAGGGACCTCTGCACGGCACAGACCTCTACGCCTCGAACGAAGATGGTAAAGACAAACTTGAGAGGCAGGGTTTCTACGTGGAAGGGCTTCTTGAAGAACAGCTCGATGAAGTAGATCTCGTTGTCGACTGCACGCCCCCGGGGATCGATGAGAAGAATAAAGAAAACCTGTACAAGCCCCACGATGTAAAGGCGATCTTCCAGGGAGGCGCTTCCGACTCCATGGCGGAGGTGAAGTTCAACGCCGACGCGAACTATGAGGAAGCTAGAGGAGAAGACTTTGTGAAAGTTGTATCCTGCAACACAACCTCTCTTTCAAGAACCCTGAGCGCTCTGGATGAAAATCACGGGGTGGAGAAAGCTGTCGCCAACCTTGTCAGGAGGGGAGGCGACATCCCGCAGGATGGAAGAGGACCAATCAACTCCACAATACCGGTTCCCGAGATACCCTCCCACCACGGACCCGATGTGCAGGAAGTGATGCCGGAACTCGACATCACGACCCTCGCGGTAAAAGTGCCTGTAACCTTCGGACACGTTCACATGGTGCAGGCAGACCTTGAAGAGCAAGTTTCAGAGCGGGAAGTCAAGGAAGCTTTCGAGGATCAACCGAGGGTGAGAATGTTCTCCGCCGAGGAAGGTTACGACTCGACGGGAAAGATCCACGAGATGATGAGGGACCTCCACAGGAAGAGGAGCGACATGCCCGAGGCAGGCATCTGGGAGGAAACAGTAAAGGTGGAAGGAAACAGGGCCTACTGGATCCACATGGTGCACCAGGAATCAATCGTGGTGCCGGATAACATCGACGCCATAAGAGCGATGTTCGAGATGGAGGATCGAGAAACTTCAATCAGGAAGACCAACGAGACGATGGAGATAGAGTGATAAATTAGCTTTCCAGAATCCCTGAGAGCTGTTCCGCTAGATCTCCTGCTTCCTCCTTCAGCGAGTATGAGAAGTCGCCCTCCCGCCATTTCCTGACAGACATCATCACTGTTCCGGCCATGATTGTCGAGAACGTTTCAGAATCAACCTCATCCCCCACAATACCTCTTTCTTTCCCCTCCTCCAGCAGATCCTTCAGCCAATCCTCCTTCCTCTCCCTGTGCTCTCTGAACATCTCTCTCACCTCGTCGTACTGGTTGAAGAACTCGTCGTGGAAGATTACAGCGGTCATCTCCGGGTTTTCTCCAATACTTTCAAACAAGCATTCCAGAATACTTTCCATCATGCGTTCAGCGGAATCGAACTCGACGCACTCTGGCATTTCATCCTGTTCGATAACCTTCTCCGAGAGACTCCGGACGATCTCCTGCTTGTCCTCGAAGTGCCTGTAGACCGCCGCTTCCGATATACCTATCTCCTCAGCTATATTCCTGACCGTGAGAGCTGACTGCCCTTCCTCGTGTATAATCTCGAGAGAAACCTTGAGTATCTCCTCCTGGCGGTCCTCGGTGTCCTTTCTTATGAAGTTCATCCTGAGAAAACCCTATGTTAGTTAACGTAAACTAACTTTAAAAATAGGGATGGTAAAATTATCTTCATGAAGAAATACATAGCCATCGCTATCCTGCTAATGGTTCCCTTCACGTACGCTGCACCCGAGCCCGTTATTACAGTCCAAAACGTTGAACCACAGCCCTCCGAGCCCGGGGATACAGTCGAACTATCCGTTCTTGTCAAGAATGAAGGCGATAGATCCGCCAGATTTTCACCGCTTGGCGTGGAAACTGTCGAAGGGGTTAGATTTATAGGCACGACCTCTGGCTTCAGGAAATCTTTCTCGCTGTGCGGAGGATGCCAGAAGACCGGTCTGCTTTACTTCAAGGTGAAGGAGTCGGCCGATACCGGAAGATATCCCGTCGACCTCAACATTTCCTCGGGGAGATACGGAGTTGTAGAGAAGTTCAGGCTGAGCGTGGACGGGGAGCCCAACCTGGTGATAAACTCCGGAAGGATCGAGATGACACCGGGAGAGAATGTAACAACAAAAGTTGAGATCGAAAATATCGGGTCGGACGAGGCCTCACAGGTAGTGCTGGGCTCTGCTTCAGATACATTTAGCGTGAGTCCTCCGGAGACAGTTCTGGGAGAGGTAAAACCTGGAGAGACCGTTGAGAAGCGATTAAGAGTAAGCGCCGACGAGAGTACAGATTCTGGACTGAAATCGCTGGAGCTATCACTGGACTACAGGGACGAGTCCGAGTCCGGAGAGAATACGGTCAAACTACCGGTAAAGGTGCTGGAAAAGGCAGAGCTTACAGTTTCAGATGTCGAAGTGGAGAAAGCGGTTATAGGCAAGGAGACAACTGTTACAGCCGAGATAGAGAACCTGGGTCCTGGAGAGGCAGAGCAGATCGTTTCAAGTCTGGAATGCGAGGGAGCCAGAGTCAAGTCCGGCAAATCCTTCGTCGGACAGCTTGAGGACGAGGAAAACGTTCCGATGGTTTTCACTGTAGAACCGGAGTCCGTGAGAGCAGAATGTACACTCCGGACAGAGTTCCGGGATCACAGTCAGAGAAAGATTAAAGAAGAATTCAGCTTCAGTTCCTCGAAACAGAATTCAATTATTCTGCCCGCGATCGCGGCTGTTCTGGTTATAGCAGCTCTTGGATTCTACTGGAGAAAGAGGAGAAAAGATGAACTGGAAGAGGTATAGGTTCGTATTCCTGCTGGCAAGGCGGGACATACTGGACGACAGGAAGATTTCAGTTGTAGTAGTCGCGATGCTGGCGTTTTCCTTCCTTAACCTTGTATTCTTCCCCGCATTCATCCAGGGGCTCAGCGACACGTTCACCTCTAACATAATCGAGACCCAGACCGGCCATATAACAATCACAGCAGAAGAAGGGCGTATCCAGAACCCGGAAGCGCTTTCAAGAAAAATATCCAGTCTAGAAGGAGTGGTTGAAGTGGAGAAAAGACTGGAGTTCACCGCGGAGATAGAACACCAGGACAGAACGATTTCCGCAACAGTTATAGGGAGCTCAACTCCCGGTTCCGAGACCTACAGCTCAAGAGTAGTGTCAGGAGATCCCCTAAGAAACGGGGACACGGAGAAGGTTCTCATAGGAGACAGCCTTGCGGAGGATGAAAATACTATTGGAAACGAGGGGTTAGACCTCCAGCCTGGAAGGATAGTCACGGTTAGGCACGAGAACAGTTCAAGAGAACTTAAAGCGGTAGGAAGAGTCGGAAGACAGGGTCCTGGAACACTTGTCAGGCAGGTCATAATCCCCTACGATACCGCTGAAGAATTGATTGATGCGGAGGGAGAAGCCTCCGCTGTAAAAGTGCTCCTGGAAGATAGGGAAAACGCGGACGAGTTCAAGCAACAGCTGAAAGAACTGAATGTGAAAGGCGAGATAAAGACATGGGACGAGATTTCCGATGTTGCGGACTCGATAAACTCAACCTTTGCAATTGTTACAGGCGTTGTATCGCTAGTTGGTTTGATTGTCGCGATTACCTCGGTCGGAGTCGTTATATTCATCAACACCAACAAGAGAGCCAGGGAGACAGGAATTATAAGATCTATAGGTGCTGAAAGACTTGAAGTCATGTCCGTGTTCGTTCTTGAAGCCCTGATCTTCGGCCTGATTGGACTCGCAATCGGGAACCTGATAATGATATCTGTTCACACTTATCTCGCCTCCAACCCACTAAATACGCCTATAGGAATACTTTCGACAGTGCTTACCAAAGAACTCCTGATAACAAGAAACATCTGGATGATGGTGGCGACTCTGATCGCCGGGATTATCCCCTCCTACATGGTATCCCAGAGACAGATAGTGGAGGTGATCGAGCAGAGATGAACTACTCTATAAGGACTGAAGACCTGAGGAAGGAGTACCAGATGGGCGAACTGACGGTGAAGGCGCTTGAAGGAGTCAATCTTGAGATAGAGAAAGGCAGTTTTACCTCGATAATGGGTCCATCAGGATCAGGAAAGTCGACACTGATGCACATGATCGGTCTGCTTGACGCACCCAGCTCCGGAGAAGTTTACCTGTCCGGGAAGAAAACTTCAAAGCTCTCGGACAGGCAGAAAGCCCATCTCAGGATGGAAAAGATAGGTTTCGTCTTCCAGTTCTACTCTCTTCTATCCGGATTTACAGCACTGGAGAATGTCTTCATGCCCCTGGTAATGAAAGGAAAACCAAAAAAGGAGGCAAGGAAGAGCTCCAGGGAAGCGCTTGAGAAAGTCAGGCTTGCCGACAGACTGGACCACACCCCGGAAGAGCTTTCCGGGGGTCAGAGGCAGAGGGTTGCGATAGCAAGAGCACTGGTTAACCAGCCGGAGATTGTACTCGCGGACGAGCCTAACTCACAGCTGGATACAGAGACCTCGAACGAGATAATGGGAATTTTCAGGGATATATCGGAGTCAGGCCAGACGGTCATAACAGTCAACCACGAGCAGGAGCACGGAGAGAAGGCCGACGAGGTTATATGGCTTGAGGATGGAAAAATCACAGAGAGATAGATTTCAAAAGAAATTTAACCTATACCCACGTATATACGTATATGGCGACGAAGAGTCTCTCAATTCGTGAAGAAGCATATAGAAGACTGAAAAACTTCAAGCAGAAAGACGAGAGTTTTAGCGATGTTATAATGAAGGTCACGGAGGGAGAGAAGGATTTCAGCGGAGGATTCGGCCGCTGGGAGCAGAAGGAAGATATAGAGGAAGTAGTTGAAAAGGGTAGGGAAAAGCTTGACAGGGATTTGAGGAAAAAGAGATGAAATTCCTGGATACCAGTTTCCTGGTAGATTATCTCAGGGGTCGTGAGTACGCACTGGAATACCTTGAAGAAAGACCCCATGAAGTATTCATCGCCAGCAGTGTAAGTTTTTTCGAATTATCGAGAGGCGAACTTAAATCAAAAGGAAAAAATGACATAGAGCGCTTAAAGGAGGACCTGAGCTGGCTCAAGATACAAAAGCTGGATCAGGAATCAGCTGAGAATGCCGCAAAAATCGAGAAGAATCTTGAGGAAGAAGAAAAGAAAGTTAACCTTGCAGATGTACTGATAGCAGGTACAGCTCAAAAGACAGGAGCAAATCTAGTCACAGGAGATAGAGACTTCGATGGAATAGATCAGCTTGAAATAGAGAAACCGGGAGCCCAAAAATGAGGATTCTACTCGTTGGCTGGGGTTTTCCCCCGGAGATAGATGGAGGACTGGACATCCACGTCAGGCACCTGTTTGAGGAGCTAGAGAATCGAGGTATCGAAGTCAAGCTTGCACTTCCAGAGGAAAGAGCTCCGGAGAGAGAGAGTATAGTCCCGATCGAGACAGGAGACGGCGACATGGTGCAGAAAGCCAGGAAAATGAGCCAGGAAATAGCAGATCTATCATCCGATTTTGATATCATTCACACCCATGACTGGTTTGGATCAGAGTCCGGTTTCAAGACAAGGAAGTATAACGGTGTTATATGGGTGCATACTTTCCACTCCCTGAGCTCCAGCAGGAGCAGGAATCCGGATGAGCGTATAGAAAAAATGGAGAGAGCGGCCGCAGAGAGCTCTGATGGCTTGATCGCGGTGAGCCAGAGGCTGGCGGAGCAGGTGGAGGAGAACTACGGCAGGGGACCGCGGATGATACACAATGGCTTCTCAAAGCCCCCGGAATCCGGAAAGGATGTCAGGGACGCGCTCGATATTGAAGGGGAGATGATCCTCTTTGTCGGAAGGCACGCGGAGCAGAAAGGCGTGGAGCACCTGATTTATGGCTTCAATAAGCTCCTTAGGGAGAAGGATGCGACACTGGTTGTGGGTGGCGAGGGACACATGAAAGAATCACTCGAGAAGTTCGTGGATATACTGGATATTGAAGATAGTGTGGTTTTCACCGGTTTCATACCCAGGGAAGAGCTGGGAGACTACTACCGGGAGGCGGATGTGTTCGTTTCACCTTCGATAGAGGAGCCCTTCGGCCTCACGATAACGGAGGCGCTGGAGTCCGGTACTCCTGTTGTTGCGACAGGAAGCGGCGTGGAAGAGATAGCGGGGGATTCAATATTCCGAATCGAGCCGGATTCGGATTCGATTAAACAGGGTGTAGAGAAAGCCCTTGAATCCGAAGTTCCTGTACACGAACAGAGGAGCTGGAAAGAGATGGCGGACGAGGTAATCGAGACATACGAGAATCTAGCCTAAAACTTGAATTTCTTCCGCTTTCCCGGGATGCACCACAGAATAACCTGATTCAGTTTTTCTCAAGCTCTCCACTTCGTCCACGTAATAGGTGCTGTCGGATCCACCGGATTCGGGAAGGTAAATTCTCTCCCCTTCCTCAGATTCAACTACAACAGCGACTTCTGAACCAGTTGCGACCCTGATCAGGGTTCCTTCCTCCACTTCCTCGGTTTCTACCTCCATGCTATTCAACTTCGGTACTCTAACTTTTAATTCAAATTGGCATTCAAATTCGAAGCAGAACTAAAGCAAATATAGCGGCAAAGAATCCCAGAATCCTCTTCAGATTTAATTTTTCATCCAATATTAAGGTACTCATAGCCACTGATACTGCCATTCCAAGGCTGAAGAGAGGAAACACTATTGAGATCGGGCCCTCTTCAAGTGCCGTAAGCAGGCTTGTGAAGCTCAAAAAGTTTATTCCGCCAATAATGCTTCCCCACTTGATAGCAGTTCTACTTGTAGCTTCAGAAAGATTGCTGAACCTTTTCTGTAGAGGAAATGCCATGAAAAACATCATAGAATAACTTAACGCGATGAACACAAACTTGTCCAAACCGCTCGCGAACTTAACCACAAAGCTACCTGCCACAGCCGCAACTATCACTATAAATATGAATAAGGCACCTTTCCTGACATTTACGAAATCTCCTCCCTCTCTTTCGGTACCGAGAATCCATATCACTGCAAGAGATACTAGAACACCAAAGGCGTTGAACTTGCTCATCGTCTCCCCAAGAAAGATCACTCCGAGAACAGCCACGATACCAGTACTCATTTTCATAAGAGGTAGAGACCATACGAGAGGAACTAGCTTATGGGCCTCCTGTCTCGCCAGAAATCTCACAACATAAGCTAAAGCATTCGCAAGAGCCAGACCGATCAGAACCTGGATATTACCTACTTCGGCCCCCATAAAAAGGATCATCACGTATGCGAGTAAAGCTCCTGTACCAATAAACGAGGAAAGTAAAGTTGCGCTATTGCAGCCTTTCTCAGCCGCAAGCTTATACCCGAAGTTCTGGAATCCGGAACCCAGCATCCCGATAACTGCGAAGACAAACCACTCAGCCATACCGAAAATAAACTACCACAGCTTTTAACACTTCTCGAGAACACCGGATGGGTTTTAAACAGAAGAGGAAAAAGCTTCCACATGCTTCCAATAAGCCTCTCCTTCGAGGTTCACCAGCCCCACAGGTTGAGAGTGGATGGAGTGAACGAGGACGCCTCCAACCTCTACGACCGCTACTTTGACGACGAGATGAACGAGCACTTTTTCAGGGATGTGGCAGAGAACTGCTACTTCCCAGCGACGGAGCGACTGCTGAGGGAGGCTAAAAAGTTTGAAGGCAAGGATCGAGAGTTCAAGGTCAACTTTTCCATCTCGAGCTCCTGGATCGAACAGGCGAAAGAGTACCACCCTGAACTGCTCGACATGCTCAACCGCTTCCCTGACTCGACTATCGACTTCATCGGCCAGTCCCACTACCATTCGTTGACAGGACTTTTCAACGACAAGAAAGAGTTCCGCTACCAGCTTAACAGGCATAGAGAGATAATTGAGGAGGAGTTTGGTGTCACTCCACAGGTGATGACGAACACTGAGCTGATCTACCACAACGAGATTGGAAAAATTGCTTCAGAGGAGGGCTACAGCGGCATCTTCACGGAGGGAGTCCCGAGAATTCTGGGCTGGAGATCCGCCAACCACAACTACACCCAGCCGGACTTTGTCACCGAGGACGGAAACTCGATAATGCTGAGGAACAGGAAGTTGACAGATGACGTTGGATACCGTTTCAGCGCGGAATGGTGGGACGAGTATCCACTCACAGCGGAAAAGTACTCGATGTGGCTCTCCGCCTGTCAGGGAGACCATATCAACCTCTTCATGGACTACGAGACTTTCGGGGAGCATCACTGGGAGGGAACCGGAATACTCTGGTTCCTGGAAGCTCTTCCTCAGGAAGTTCTGAAGCACGACCACATGGAGTTCGCCAAGGTGAGGGAAGTTGCCGAAAACGATCCGGTTGGAACTTTCGACGCCTTCGAGTACAACACGGTCTCGTGGGCGGACCAGGAGATGGACGCCTCGGCCTGGCTAGGCAACCCGATGCAGCGGATGCTTTTCGACAGGATACAGGAGCTAGAGTCAAAGGTTAAAGAGCTGGACGACGAGGAGGTGATGAGTGTGTGGAGAAAGTTCACAACCTCCGACCACCTCCACCACATCGCCACCAAGACATACGATGATGGATCGGTCCACAACTACTTCTCCTACTTCGATCACCCGCACCAGGGCTTCGCAGTCATCACAGAACATTTGATGGATTTCCAGGAGCAGGTGGAGAAGAGACTGAGGAAGTAGAGAACCATAACCTGTTTTAACGCTGAGTCGTATTAATTTGCATGCCCTCGATAGATGAACTCGTGGAATCTTCAAGACAGGTCATCCAGGAATGCCAGGTGGAGAACGGTGCGATTGTCGCCGCGAACACCGACAAGGAGTACTACCCCGAGGATGTCGCCAACTACAGGTTTGTCTGGCCCAGGGACGCAGCATACACGATTTACGCCGAGAAACTGCTGGGAATGGACCGGATGGAGGAAGAGTTTATCGAATGGCTTCATGATCGAGCTGAAGGTTTCAAGGAGTCAGGACTTGTATTCCACCGTTACGCCACGAACGGTGCGAGGGATACAGATTTCGGACACCAGTACCAGCCGGATCAGGCCGCTGCACTTCTCTGGGCTATACTTGATACCAACTCAGAACTGAATGAGAAGCAGAGTGAGACTGTTCACCTCCTGGCGGACGGTCTCTGGGACCAGTGGAGAGAGCATAGCTTCGTCCAGGACACCCACGACCTTTGGGAGGAGAGAACCGCCTACCACGACAAGAAAGAGAACTTCACCTACACGCTGGCTGCCTGTTCAAAGGCTCTTTTCCTTGGGGCAGAAAGAATGGATGAAAAGAAGTGGGAGAAGACCGCTAGAGAGATGCAGAGCGAGCTGATCGATCACTACAGTGAAGAAAAGCAGTACTTTTTGCGGTCGTGCGGCGAAGTCTGCGACGATTCAATCGACTCCAGCGTGCTGGGTATAATCTGGCCCTTCGACGTGATAGAAAAGGATCACAGGATCGACAGCACACTGGAGAAGATGGAGGAAGAGCTGATGACCGACAGAGGACTGATGAGGTACAGGGGCGACATGTACGACGGAGTTTTACACCATACCGGCTACCTGTCGAAAGGTGCGGGGGCATGGCCTCTTCTGAGCTTCTGGTACGTGAAGGTTCTCTCAATGCTTGGCAGGAAAGAAAAGGCGGAAGAGCTCTTCCACGACCAGATCAACCAGCTGGAAGGAAGGTACATACCAGAACAGCTTTTCGATGACCAGAGAAGGGGAATAAGACCTCTTGCATGGAGCCACGCAATGTTTGTGGTGGCGGCAGAAGAGCTTGGGTACCTTGAATAGGGAGCAGGAATTAAAGATATTGTCGGTGGAAACTAATGTGAGAGGGTGAAAAAGCAACAAATTCTTGACTGGCTCAGTGAAAGAGAACAGGAGCTAGGGCTTGATTCTCCAGAGATAATAAGGAAAAAGGAGGGAGAGTCCAACCACAATTTTATACTGGAGTCAGAAGAAGAAAAATACGTTCTTCGAGCTTCCAAGCAATCTTCCAGGAAGGATCGGCTCAGGAATGAGTCAAAGGCTCTCCAGCTACTTGAGGAAAAAGGGATAGCTAATGTTCCAAGGTTAAAGCTCTATGAGAAAGAGCGGGAAGTAGGCTCAGTTCTGGTACAGAGTTTTGTCGGTCGGCGTGACGTCGAAAGAGCTGGATCGCTCAATCTGACACAGCTCAGGAACCTTGCCATGCTCCTGGGAGATATACATTCGATAGATTTTGGTGATTCCAACGAGTATTTTGAAGGCTCGAAAAAGGAGAGCCTTCAGCAGCTTTACGGCAGAGACTTCGAGAGATGGTCCGAGAGACCCTACAGGGAATACCTTGATAACGTGGAAGAACCAGATGAAAGAATCCAGAAATTCTACAGGAAGCAGCAGGAGCTGCTTGAGGAAGTCCCTGATAGAGAGGTAGAAACCAGCTTCATCCACTCCGATCTCGGCTTCAATATCCGAACTTATGGGGAAAAAGTATTCGTAGTGGACTGGGAGTACAGCGAGATCGGCTTCCACGGCCACGACCTGATGATACTTTTCGAGCACGGGAAACTTGATCAGGAGCAGAGACAAATCTTCCTGGATGAATACCGGAAGAAGAAGGATCTTGGGGAAGCATTCGAAGAAGTAAGAGAAATCCATCCGAAATTCCTTGCCTTCCACGACGCGGTATGGGCCGCCAGGAGAAATGCGCAGGGCGAGAACAGGCACCTGTTGATTGAGAGAAAAATCAAAAAACTGGAAAAACTATACGGTGAAGATTAATGGAGAAACATTTCATAGAGGTCGAAAACGGGGAAGAGGTATGCGCCATCCATCACGGAGCCAACTCTGGAAAGTACCTGTTCATCTGCCACGGTTTCGGCGGAACAAAGCAAAGACAGTCGGAATACATGCAACCAGCAGCTGATAGTGGATTGAATGCAGCAGGAATCGATTTCAGGGGAAACGGAGACTCTGATGGAGACTTCATAGAACAGGATCTTAGCTCGAGGATAAAAGATCTGGAAGCTGCAATAGAACATTTTGACCCTGATGAGGTGTTCCTGTTCGGGACAAGCTTTGGAGGCAGGGTCGTGTTAGAAGTTGCGTCTCGAAGAGAAGTTGACGGAGTGGTCGCGAAGGCGCCTGTAACCTACAACCGGGTAATGGACAAGTTCCGGGAAGTTGTGAAGGAGAAGGGAGAGTTCGAATACATTGAAGGAAAGCCGATAGACCAGCGTTTCTTCGACGATCTCGATGAATATAGTTTCCCGGAAACTGCATCGGGAATAGAATGCCTTGTCGCAGTATTCCACGGCTCAGAGGATACCACAGTCCACACCGAGAACTCGATACAGGCGATTCAGGAACTAGAGACAGACGTGATGCTGCAGATTCTTGAAGGAGAACAGCATTCTTTCTCCGAGAAAGGTAAACAAAAGCTGATCAGGCAGATGTTCTCATGGCTTGATATGATATAAGCGCAGTAACTGGACCAGATACCAAATCTAAAGTATTTGAATCAGTTATATTGATTTCTCTCCTTTATCACAAAATCTTTAAGTCTGACCATCCAGTAATGTATTTATGCCTGAAACGACTGAAAACGATCCGGCTGAAAAAATAAATAATCTATCAGTCGAGGGACTTGAGGAACGTTTTGAGAGAGATATGGATAACTTTGAGGATAAGCTCAAAGAATATTCTTCCGAATAGATTTTTCTATACGTTCAGAGTTCTCTTCTATCAGCTTCAGTTGTCTCTTTTGGGCACTTCCTTTCTTTGGAACTAGGGAGTGAAATACCACAACTTGTTGATCAGTGATTACTATACATAGGGCTCGATACTCTGCACTCATGGATGAAAAACGGATTTCGGCGACTGTCAAACAATCGAGATTGAACATATCATGAAACCGTTTTCGCAGTTGGGTCATATTCTTACTCCACTTAATCTGCCTTTCCTTGTCCTTCAAGGCGTTCTTAAGCTCTCTCGCTACATGATACGAAAAATCTTCTGAAGCGTTCTCAATATCTTTATCATTCCATAGAAGATTGAAGCCCATGACAAAATTTGGTTGATCTATTAATAATATTTTTAGGCTTTATATAACACTTTACTACCAATTAATCAATTTAAATATATAAAAAATTGCTGAAACTTGGAATTTCCATCTTTAAAGTTGTTCAAACTATTTTGGCAAATCTTTTTGCTAATTTTTTGTTTGGCAAAAAGCATAGCCTGGGCCTGGAGTTCTACCGCAACTAGCAGGCGATCCAGTCGAAACCGTTTTGCGGTTTCTGTGTTCGCACAAACTCCTCTGGGATTTTGGAGCAGTTTGGCAGATCTTTAACTTGAAAGCCATGCCTGTTGCATGGCTTGTCGCATGCCAACTCTTTGATAGGAGTTGCGCCGGAGCTGGGATTTGAATCCGAAGCTCGCAGAAGTTGGAGCTTCTCTTATCAAATGCCAGCATAGGCGATGATATCGCCGGAGCTGGGATTTGAACCCAGGAGGGCGCAGATGGCCCACCGGTTAACTTGCTTCCGTCGAAGCTAGTGGAACTAGAGCTTCTCCAACCGCCATCTCTCGCTGAAGCTCGAGAAGTCGGTGGACTCAAGACCGGCACCTTTAGCCTTCGAGCCTCTGCGAGTAGTAGACGAGCAGTATGCTCGTCCAGAAACCTTCTCAGGTTTCGCTCGCGTTAGCCACTCAGTCACTCCGGCAGTAAGGTTACGCTCTTACATCGCAAGAAGCCCCTGCTAGGCAGGCGCTTTTGGAGGTCTCTGTAGATTAGTTGGCGGCCAAGAGTCTTATAAGCTAATCTTCTAGACTACGATTCATTTCTTCAAGCTGCTCGAATACTTCCCTGCCAATTTCCGTCCTGAAATATTCTTCGTAGCTGTCCATGAATTCTTCCATATGGTTCTCACCTTTTTCTTCAGAGTAGAGATAGGCCTGTAGAATGGTCTCGATCTTGTCGCATTCTTTCACCACCCGGGAAAACTTTGGTTCATCCTGTACATCTTCAAGCAGGTCCTCCGCTTCCTGTCTTATCTCAACCGGTATATCCTCCAGAAGCCGATCCATTTCACGTTTTTCAATCTCCTTCTTCGACTCGAATTCCTCGTCTTCCGGAGTGTAATCCGGGATGTAGGCCTGTATCAGGTCGTGCACCAGCATTGCCTTGATAATTTTTTCAGGATCAAGATCATGTTTCTCCGCCATAATCCAGCCGATCATCGCGGCTCCATAGGAATGAGATGCAACAGTATCTCTCGGCCTCTCAACACCTATATCCTTCCATCCCCGTCTCTCAATGTGCTTGATCTCGTGGATGTCGCGGAATAATTCGAGTAATTCTTTCATTTCGATCTCTCATACCTCCTCTCAACCTTATCCATAATTTTTTCGCCGAAATCTGTCTTTAGCCTCATCCTCGAATTCTTGAAAACTTCATCGAGGTTTTCAAATTCTGAATCAAGCTTATCTGGATATATACCCTGTTTCTCAACCTTTAGCGCCTGAAGACACAGATCAATCAGATCCATATCTTTCACAAACTTCGCCTCTTTCGAGTCTCTTTCCTCGAAATCCTGCCACATATCAAATATATCGTCACCTAGATGGTTTCTCCAATCTTCCCATACCTCTTCTTCCATCCTATGCTTCTTCTCCAGGGAAATATCCCTGTTCTCCTCGTCCACCCTGTTGGCTATATCACCTATTTCCGCCTCCGCTATATCGTGAACTATAGCTATCTTCAGGGCCTTCTCCAGATCTATATCTAACTCTCTTCCGTAAAATAGTGTTAGAAAAGCAGTCGACCAGCTGTGTCCTGCCACAGATTCTCCCTTCTCTACTTCGAAAATATCAATCCAGGCTCTCTCCTCGCTCTTGAGTTCCAGCACATCCAGCAGAAAATCGATCGAGCTCATCTGTCAAAAACTTCAAACCTGATTACTTTAACTTCTGTGTCGCCATCGACATCCATATCATAATAATCCGAGTAAGTCTGCAGCATCTCTTCCTCCGATTCGAAGGATTCGTGTCCTCTCCTGTCCTCTTCACTCAAACTATCGAAGGTAGTCATCTTTGTCCACAGAACCTTAGCTCTCGCAAATTCTTCCCCTTCAACCGTTCTCAGGGAGAGTATGTCGTTAACCGTTATCTCCCTTTCGTCATCTATCCTCCATGTAGTATTCTTCTCACCTGAAAGCACCATTTCCGGTAACGGATCTTGAAACTTCAGATTCTTCATGGCTGGATCTCTTGCTTTATCTTCGGTATAATTTCCTTGCGGAGAAGAACATCGCTCCTACTGGCTTCTTTCTCCGAAAACTCCACGTCCAGAGCACTTGATAGAATCTCCCTAGTTTCTTTACCCGGAGAGATAAAGATATTGAAACCTTCCTCAAGATCGGCACAGGTCAGGAAGATATAGTCCCATCCTTTTTCTTCCCTGATCTCCTCCAGAACCTCCAGGGCTTCCTGCTTGTTATTCTCTACAAAGCTATCTATATCCACTATCTCCAGCTGTATAACCCCTACATCTTTTCCATCGTAAGTCTCGGAGGCCTGGTCCGCCAGGAAGACCTGTTTCAGAGAGCCTTCAAGCTCCGACTTGTGTTCGAACATCTTTCTCTCAAAGTCTTCCTTCACATCGATCTTCTGCTTCAGCCATCCTGCCATCTCCCTGTCCCTCTTCGTCGTCACTCCAGCTTCAAAGTTCATAGTATTGGAGATTATAGCTCCGTAGAGAAGCAGCGCAGAATCCTCAGAGATCTCTACATTCTGCTCAAAGAATTTTTCCGCGATAAGAGACGCTGCGGCGCCAACCATCTCAACCTGTGATTCAGCCTCCGGGAACTCTTCGGCGTGATGCTCCTCCCTGTGATCGATAAATTCAACTACATCCTCCGGATTGATTTTATCATCAAGACCCCTGAAATCGCTCGCATCCACCAGAATTACGTTTTCAGTCTGCTCCAGTGCCTCGACTCCTTCCCTATAATCCTTCTCGGTCCTATCCAGTACCCAACTCGCCTCCCTGTTCGGAGTTCCAAAAAGTGCCGGAACCGTGTCTCCTCCTTCTCTATTCAAAAATTCGGAGTAGGCTATGGCGCAGGCGGTTCCATCCAGGTCCGGCGTATGGTAACCTGTCACAAGAGTATCAGACATATCCTGGAGTCAGAAACCAATTCTTAAATCCATTCTCACTGCTTCCACCTTCTCGGATAGGTCTCGGGATCCATGTGGACGGATTCAAGGGTTGCGGCTTTCCCATCCTGGTCGAACATCTCCTCAGAGCTCATCTCGGCCTGTGCAAGAGCCACGAGCTCTCCCTTCAGCGTCGTTATCGCTATTCTTTCTCCCTCCGAAATTCCGTCCTGGAGCTTTGAAATACCCGCAGCTCCCAGATCCGCCCCGTTAGCCACCGCATTCACCGCTGAATCTTTAATCGCCACCTTCTTCAGGTGATTGATCGCCTTCTCGAACGGATGCAAGACCTCCCTTATACTATCCTCTTCACCATCCTCCCCCCAGAAGTGATACGCGTCGACCACTTCCTGCAGGTTGCTGGCTTCTCCCTCATCTATACCTCCCTGTCTCGTCCTCCTCAGCTCAGGCATCTCCGCCTCCGTTCCAATCTTCTCTCCCAGCTCGGAGACAAGAACTCTAACATAGAAACCGGACTCGCAACTCAGCCTTCCCAGCACTCTTTCTCCCTCAGATTCGAGGAGCTCAATCTCGTAGACCTCGCGCTCCCTTTCCTCCCTCTTCACCGCACTCTTCTCCGGTGGCATCTGAGTATTCACTCCCTTAAACTCACTCAGTTTTCTCCTCAGCTCTTGCACTTCAACCATTTCTCCAAGCTCTGCCTCGAATACGTATTCCTTCTCAGCCTCTGCTAGCGCCTTGCTAACCCTTGTAGCAGAGTTCAATCCTACTGGGAGAACACCTGTCGCATTTGGATCCAGGGTTCCAAAATGTCCAGCCTTCTTCAGGTCAAGCTCCTGCTTGATCCAGCCGGATACCTGTTTAGACTGCGGGCCGAAAGGCTTGTCGACTATCAGTATGCCCTTATCCATAAGCTCTTCCACAGACCTCTTCTCAGGCACAGATCCGAATTCCGGGTCTGTCTCCGCCTCTTCCCTGATGTGCCACTGCATGGGTTGAAGATCGAATATCAGCTTTATACAGCTTCACTCAACCGCTCTGGCCATTAGCCTGTGCATTACCGCGTACTGGTAGAAGTATGCCAGAGGGTAAAAAACAACCAGGAGCGGAATCCCTATAATAGTGATCGCCAGAACCAGCATCGTCACTAGCGCAGTCACACCGATTATCAGCTGTGAGGCTATTATCGTAAGTACTCCGATAAAGTACTGTCTGGTGAAAGCCTGACTGACGACCTCTCTGAGATCAAAGGCTGATAGCATTCTGCTTTTTCTGGCAAAATTCGCCACGGCGGAAGGCATCATGTAAAGCACCAGAACAAAGAACAAGCCTCCAAAAGGACCAACTATCCCTGCCTTGAAACCAAGATTCGATACAGCCGTCAAAGGTATCATTCCAACAAATAGGTAAAGTAGCAGTATTGAACCGAGCTTAAGTCCGTCGACGAAAAGTCCGGAGAAGTCTTCGAACTCGGGTAGCTGGTCGTTTCCATCAAGTGATTCTGCCACTATCTTCACGAAATAGCCCATGAGGATGAAAAACGGGAATATCACTATTGAAGAAATCATCAGAACCAGGGCTATACCGTAATTCCTGAACTTTTCCTCTGTCCTGAAAGGATATTCCAGTGCATCCTCAAGCATAATCTAACTCCAGAAACCTATCTTGAAATAATTACTTCTCGATAGAATTTTCTAACTTGAAACTGATGATTCTTGATGCCTATTTTTACTAGATAAAAGGACTTCTAAATACCAGGCTTATATCAGGACAGAATTTAATATCAGCGAGTTTTGAAAGACAGTTTGTGAAGCAGAAAAAACTCGAAAAACTTCTCAAAGACAAACTCCCGCAGAAAGTCTCCGATATAGAAAAAAGCTCTATAGGAAGAGCCCACCATACCTTCAAACTCCGTACAGAGAATGAAAAATACCTGCTGAAGATTTCCGATAACGATACCAGATTTCAGGTCGAAGCCCCGGTACTGGAACTTTTGGAGTCTAAAGACGTGAGAACTCCCAAGATAATTGATTTCGACAACTCCAGGTCAAAGTACGATTTTCAATACCTGATATGCGAGTTCGTTGAAGGTGAGAACGTCGACAGGTGGGAGAATTCTTCAGGCCCGAATTTCGCCTATATGTCTGAATCAAGAAAAAAATCTCTGCTGGAATCTGCCGGGGAACAGCTATCTAATCTTCATAGCCAGACTAGTTTTGAAGGCTTTGGACACTTCAGGTGTAGAAATTCAGAGCTCGAATTCCGCCAGAAAGGTTCTTGGAAGGAAACTTTCAGGGAAATAATAATTCAAGAACAGGTTTCAAATTTACCGGAGAAATTTCAGGACCTCAAGCCCATAATAGAGGAGTTCGTTGAATCGAATATTGATATACTGGAAAATGCGGGAGATGCTTGCCTGATCCATCAGGATTTCAGATGGCCAAATATTCTAGTCGATGGCGATCAGATATCTAGAATCGTTGACTGGGAGAGGGCTTTATCCGGTCATCATGAATACGATCTTGCTAAAGCCGAGGAATCAATCCTACAATTTACTACTCAGAAAGCCAGAGAAAAGTATAGGGACTACTTTCTGGACTCCTATATGCAAAGAGTGAGTCTTGAGGAGGGATGGAGTGAAAGAAGAAAGTTTTACAGAGCTCTCAGGCCGGTTGAGGCTCTCTGGACATTTGAGGGATGGTCAAAAGGAATGAGGGAGGAAAAGAAGCAGGAACTTGCTGAGAAAAAGAGGCAAAGACTCCTCGAAAGAATAGAAAATTTCTAGTTATCTCACTGCACTCCAAGAAGTTTCCTGAAGACGTAGGTCAGGGGCATCGCTATCAGGATGTAGAATCCCAGCCAGTTGAGCGCGTTCCCCGCGAACGGTATTGAGAACGGTAGTGGAACGAAAACTGCCTGGAGCTTAACAATCTTCCCTTCTCCACCGGATGAGAAGAATCCTCCCGTATTGTCTCCAAACTTCTTGAAGTTCCAGTCCATACCGTGTATCTTTAATTTCTCTCCCTGCCTCACTTGCTCGCCTTCTATCCTGAGAACAGTCCCTGAACCATTCTCAACCACCATTTCAGAGGTCTCTCCCGCATAAGTGAAGTTGCCGGAGTACGTGTTATTTCCTGTCTGCTGTAGCTCAATCTTTGGCGCGAAAGTACTACCCATCCAGGGGAATATTAACGCGACGAAAACCATGGTAGCTATCATCGGCTTGAAGTTCAGCATCATCATCTTCTGGTTCAGCTTCATCGTCTCCTGCATATGCTCAGAAGCTTTCTCGCTCTCATCATTCTTTCTAGCCTGCTTCATCTTCTCCTGCTGTTCATTTATCCTGTCCTTTAGCCTCTGGTTCTTCTCAATATCCAGCAGGAACCAGTAGATAATCGAGAAGACTCCTGCGAGAGCCGTCGAGAAAAATACCAGGGCTGAGTAAGGTCCGAAGGCGAGCAGTGGCTGGAAAACAGTGTTGTAAAAACTGAAAAGTGTTGAAAGTATTGGCTCGATTCCCAGCGCCATAGCAACAACTCAGGATCGAATGCTTTTAAACCGGACCCGCATCTCTTATTATCACTCAGGAATATTGTCTAGGGTATGAAGCTGGATGAAGAGGTTTCCGCGGCGGTCAGAGATTCTTTCCAGGCAAAGAAAGTGGAATCATTCACGCCTTTGAGCGGCGGACATGCCCATCAAACACTGCTGGTCAGGCTCGGAGGAAAAGAGGTAGTCCTGAAAATCTTTGATCTTGAAGACTTCGACGACAGGTTCAGGAAGGGTTTTACTGTAGCCCCTAGACTTCTTGAAAAAATTAAGGAAGAAACAGAAGTACCTGCACCTGAGCCGCTTGGAAGCGGAGATATTCGAGGACGCCCTTACTACTTCCTGGAGAAATTGGAAGGCAAAACTCCATATTTCAATTCAACCGGACCCTACTTTGACCGCATCTCAAGAGAGAATAAGAAATCAATACTTCGACAGCTGGGCCACCATATCGCAAGTATCCACAGAGAGATTGAATTCGATAGAACTGGCCAGCTTGTACTCGAATCAGGGGGGATCTGCGTGGAAGCAAGAGATTCCTGGAAAGATTTCCTGGAAGAAATCTTCGATAACTGGCTGGGAGACATGAATGAGAAATTCTCCCACATGGAGCCCGAGATCAGGAGTTTTCTGGACGATAAACTTCACCTGGTTGAGGGAATTTCGGATTACAGCCTGCTTCACCGGGAGTTAGACAAGAAGAACATTCTGGTTGAGGGTGAAAATCTTGCGGGTATAGTTGACTGGGATGACTGTATTTCAGGCCACGCCGAATTTGATCTATTCTACGCCGAGGCCCAGTTAATCATGAGTTTAAGGACCGAAAGGCTCTGGAAAAGCTGCAGGGAACATCTTTACGACGGCTACAGGGAAACCAGAGAGCTTGATGATGGATGGAGGCAAAGAAGAAACCTGTATCTGCTTTTTCCGATGGTAATAAACATGAACTTCTGGAACCAGGAATGGAAAAATAATGCTGAATTCTATGAAAAGAGATGCAGGGAAATCTTGAGAGACTCTAGCCCTGGATGAAGTCTTTCATCGCCGGGTGGAGTTCTTCCATATGCTTCTGTGCGAGCTGCTCGTACAGCCTGTAGAGAATCATCACGGTCAGCAGGATTCCAGTTCCTCCTCCGGCCGCCTGTGTCATGTTGGCGAGTCCGGCGAGAAGTCCGACAGCAGCACCTGAAAGCACTGTAAGGCCGGGAATGTAGCGCTGGAGCACCTTCTTGATAACACGCTTGTCCTTCCTGAAGCCAGGGACCTTCATGCCTGTCTGCTGGATCTGCTCCGCAACCGAGTCGGCATCCTGCCCCGAAGTTTTCACCCAGAAGATCGAGAAGAGTACGGAACCAAACGTGTAGACGGAAAGATAGAACAATACGTGGAATACGCTTTCAGTGCCGAAAAGTGTCAGATTGCTCAATCCAGCGGTCAGTATCTCAGTGACGAACTGCTGCGGTGCTGTAAGCCATCCTATAAGTCCGGTGGTTGCCTGTCCCTGGTTGTTAACGCATCCAAGAATGCTGCAACCTCCCTGGCCCGCCAGAGTTGTGCCCAGTATCTGTATATTGGATATCAGGGCGGCGATCAGAATAACCGGCATGTTCGAGGTATAGATGAATTTCAAGGGCCATTTCTGCCCGAAACCTCTCACGTTTCCAAAGGTAAGAGGGATCTCAACCTTCATCGTCTGCATGTAGACTACCGCCGAGAATACCGCCAGCGTCGAAACAATAGGTATTAAGGAGGTGTACTCGAGTGTTGTAGCGAACCTGAATACTGCTCCCACAGGATTACCGTCAACCATCCAGAAAAGGCTTCCCGAAGTCGTCAGGGGCGAGATAATAGCAACGTAAACCTGCCTTGAAACTCCCGCCGCGATAAAAAGCCCGACTCCCGATCCGAAACCCCATTTCTGTACAAGGTCGTCCAGCAGGATGATAATCCATCCTCCAAGCGTTATCTGTCCTGCCAGCATCAACATCAGCACCGGCGAACCTGTAACATTTCCAAACGTACCGGAGAGAACGTAACCGAAGGCCTGTATAACAGTCAGCGCGTACGCGAGTAACTTCTGCGCGGCCTGGAACTTCCTCTGTCCTTCATCGGTATTTGTATCCCAGGGAAGAAGCTCCGATCCCACAACCATCTGCAGCACAATCGAGGCAGTTACGATAGGCCCGATACCCAGGGTTATGATCGAGCCGATCTGAGCTCCCAGCAAGGTCTGGAAGGTCTGGAGGCTGTTCAGAGCCTGTTCAACCGCCTGCGAGTTCGCCCCGTAAAGGTCTATAGACCCGAGTACAAAGTACACGATAAGAACTATGCCAGTCCATGTCAGCATCTCTTTCAGCGACTGCTCTTTCTCGGGCTCCCTTATACTAGGTAGAAAACCGGCAAGCTTGGTTACCGTGGACATGGCCTGAATTTAGCTTGAAACCCTGATGTTAAAAATGGTCTCCATTACTCCTTCTCCACAGCCTCAGCTCCGGCTTTTTCAATCTTTCTCTCCGCAGAGGAGCTGAAACTTTCAGAATGTATCTCGATCTCTGTAGTCAATTTTCCGCCTCCAAGAACCTTGTCGTAACCAGCCCTGCCGGCGTAGAAAACGTATCCCTCCTCCGTCTCTTCCGCCACTCCTTCCTCAACAAAAGTTTCTATCTTCTGGTCAATATCCCTCAGGTTGATGCCTTTCTGGTCTTCTCCACCTGTGAATCCTTCTCCTTTTTCTCCAAGCTGGTGGACCCCGTCCTCTGTCATTTTCTCGTGTTTGGCCTTCTTTCCTCTTCCGGCGTTACCTCTGCCTCCCCTGCTTCCTGCTCCACGGTTCTTCTTCGAGCTTCCGTGACCATGCGATCCGGACTTTTTCTTCTTTGAGCGTCTTTTCGTCATTAGTTGAAAACCTCCGGTTTTCTGCCATTCATGAAATCTTCGATTTCCATTATCATACCATCCTCTCTATTAGTTCGTCCATATTTTCTCTCTCGCCCAGGCTTCCACCCTGGCCGACCTGCTTTTTCGTGTCGCTGAATCCTCCGCTTGGAGGCGAAAGCTCCACGGTTTCTCCGTTCTCGAGTTCTTCACCATTCCTGTCCTCCAGCTTCTCAACGGTGTCTTCATCAACTTCGCCAAACGTAATATAATCCTTTACAACGTTCAGCATACCTCTCACCGACTCGCTGTCCTCGAAAACAATGCACTGGTTCTTCTTATCAAGGTTGAGATCCTTCAAGGTTCTCTTCGCCTTCTTCCTTGCATCGATATCACCTCTTACCTTGATAGCCGCAATCTTCTTCGCCATTCTAATCACGCTTGTACTCTTTGATCTTCTTCAGTGCGTTGAAAGCCGCCTTCAGGAGGTTTTCCCGCGTCCTTGTCTGTCCTCTTGCGTTCACCCAGACATCCTGGTAGCCGGCGAGTTCAAACATCTTCTTCAGTTCGTCGGAACATGCCAGGCCGATTCCCTTCGGAGCGGGCTTGATCTCAACGGTAACGCTGCCGGAGCTTCCCTCGACCTCGAAGGGCACAGTGTGATCGGTTCCACAGGCGCACTCCCAGGAACCGCATCCCTGACTCACCTGTATAAGGTTCAGCTTTGCCTTCCTGTTCGCGTCCTCTATCGCAGCTCTAGTATCGTTTGCCTCGCCCTCATCTAGACCGATAACCGATCTCCTGTTTCCGAGCACGCTCATGGTTTTCGTCGAGTATCTTCCGCCAGACTTGTGCATCCTGCACGTTCTCTTGGAGACAGTTCTCCTCTTACCGCCTCCCTTGCCAGGAGTTCCCCCGATCAGTATTACCTCTTCGTCAAGATCTGTCAGCTGGTCGACTATCTCTTCCTCCATGATCTTGTAGTCGGAGTCCAGCGCCTCCTCAATGCTCGAGACCTGTCCGTTTGCGACCATCTTGCCTAGTTTGGTCTTAGGTTTCCATATCTCTTGTTCAGCTTCCTGTTCAGCCACTGTACTCACCTTTGATATTTTCTTTCACAGTCTCAAAGTTTTCGGGAAGCTTTTTATCCGTCATTTCCTCGATATGCTCCCCCCTGATCCGGGATTCATCCGGGAAGACTTCTTCTCCCGCCGGTATCTCTACCCCTGCATCGATCAATCCCTTCAGCGCGGCGAACATCCTGCCTCCCTTGTTCTTCTCCCTCAATCCTATATCCAGCACAGCCTCGTCCGACTCAGCCTTCATTCCCGCAAGGTAACCTGTCAGGTAGGCCGCCGGGAGGTTGCCTGTATGGTTCTCCCATCCGAAGTCCTCGAGTTCCCTGCTTAACGTCTGTGCTTCATTTACGTCGCCCTCTCTCTGGTAGTGGGCGAGATGTACTCTAGTGTGATTATTCGATACCCTGACAACTGCCCTGGGCTTTCCAGACTTGATCAGGTTCTTCCTGAGTTTGTAGTCAGTTTTCTGCTCCCTTCTCCGCCTGAACGGAACCTCATAGTTGGATGTATCCGCCATTTTTTATCACTCCAGCTTGTTCTCCACGTGGTTTTCAAGGTGTTTTGTGTCGCGGAAGAAGCCTCCTTTCGCCTTATCGTAAAGGTTCCAGTACCGCTCTTTGTCTATCTCTCTCTCCTCCTTCATCTCCTTCAGCCTATTCCTGATAGCTCTGATCTTCTCCATCCACTCCTGTTTCTCGTCCTTTCTCGCAGTCTTCCTTCCCTTCCTCTTTCCGTGACCTTTTCTCTGTCCTTTCTTCTTCTGCTTCTTGACCTCTCTGCTCCTTCCCTTGCTAGTACCTTCAATATCCTTCTTCTCGATCACTCCTGACTCGATCAGGTTCCGAATATCGTTTCGAGTGATAGCTTCCTCGACTTTCTCCTGCTCATCAGGATTGATTCTCACACGGTTCTCTCCCACATCCATGACCTCCGCGGCCATCCTCTTCTGCGATTTCAGGTCAGTCATGATAGATCACCTGCAAGGGTGTAATGATCTCCAGACCAAATATATTCGTCATTACGTTGCAAAATCCTATCAACGCATTCTCTTTGATATTCATCAAAAATTGTTTCTTTCTCCAGTCTCACTACAAGCTCTTCTATACTTGCCATTCCAGAGCTCTGCTCTGCATGCTTCTCTGCCACATCATGCAAACTGACTGATTCAGTATCATCCATTGGTATACGACCTCCAGTCATTCCTCTTCACCCGCGTTCAGCACTTTGATGTCCTCTTCCTCTGCTTTTTTGACTATCATTTCTCTCTTTCTCTCTCCAACCTTTGAGGCTATCCTGGCTGCCTCTCCTTCTTCTACCTCTTCAAGATCGTTCGTGTTGTGCACTAGAACCTCCTCGTAGCCGGAGGGATGCTTTCCTCTTTTCTCCGCAGAAGTCCTGTAGCCTATCTTTGGCTTGGCTGGCGCACTCTTTTTCTCAAGCCTGACCCTCGAGTGTGTTCCCTTGGCTCTCCTCCACGAATCTGGGGTCTGCTTCTTCTTGTGGTGGTTCTGCCTCTTGAAATCGTCTGACATCACTCTGCACCTCCCTTGCTTGTGATGTAGATACCGTCCTGGAAGGTTCTAGGATCCCTGTCTCCCTTCTTACATGCCTGTTCAATTCTTCCTGCGGTAAGACCTACAGACTCTCTATCAGGACCCCTGATTTCAAGGTCTTCACCGTCAACTTCCACTGTAACTCCTTCCTCTATTTCTACCTCCCGGGGCTTCTGCTCGCCCATGAAGTTCTCGATCAATAGCTTGTTGTCCTGGGTCTTGATATCCATCGGGAAGTGGGCGTAGACTCCCTTCATGGTGTAGACGTGTTCTTCCTGAAGTCCTTCAATCATGTTCTCCGTATGACCCCTGTAGGTGCTCAGAAGACTAACTATATCTCTCCTGTTCTCATCCGTTGAGAACTCAACCCCTCCGTTCGTATCTACCTCGATCAGAGCATGCTGCATCTTCTTCGAGACTTGCTCTCCATTTCCTTCCACAGTCAGTACTCCTTCCTCGTACTCTGCTTCAAAGTCTTCGGGGAGCTCAACTTTCTCGCTTGGCATTGTTGAAGCACCTCAGTAAACGTATCCAAGGAGTTTGCCGCCCACGTTCTCTTCGACAGCCTCGTCGTGAGTTAAAACTCCTTCAGGTGTTGTAACTATGATTTTTCCGAAGTCTCTCGCGGGCAGGTATCTCTTCGCCCATTTGGTGTACTCGTCGTTTCCGACGTAGAAGTTTGGCTTGATGGGCTCGCACTTGTTTACAGCTGGCTCAACTTCAACCTTGAACTTTCCTCCTCTGCCATCCTCAATCAGCTCGAATACTCCTATGTATCCCTCCTCCTGGAGCTTCAGCAGCACGTTCTTGATCAGGTTGCTGGCAGGACTCACCGTTGCATGGGTCTGGCCCTGCCTCGCCGCGTTATTTATCGCGGAAAGCGCGTCGCTCAGAGTATCGTGTTGCATGATTTTTCACCTACTTCAGCTGTTCGAAGCCAATTTCCTCTGCGATTTCGCGGAAGCACTGGCGGCAGTAGTCAAGACCATACTTGCTGATCACTCCCCTGCCGGTTCTTCCACATCTCCTGCATTCTTTCTTGGATTTTCCGTAGTCTCTTTCCTTGGGAGCATTATTCTTCTCGAACTTCTCCCTCTTCCCTCTCTTGTGCTTGATCTG